>NZ_DASUDO010000038.1:0-3010 GCF_036275555.1 Arenimonas sp. | reverse complement strand
TTCGCGCTTGGCTCGGCGCTGTGGGGCGCGGTGGCCAGCCTCACCAGCCTGCCCGCGGCGCTGCTCGCCGCCACGGTGGCCATGCTCGCTGGCCTGCTGCTGGCCAAGCGGTTTCCGCTGCGCATGGGCGCGGACCTCGAGGTCACGCCGGCGCCGCTCGAACACCTGCTGATCGCCAACGAGCCCGACCCCGAGGCCGGCCCGGTGGCGGTGGAGCTGATCTACCGCGTGCGGCCCGAGGCGGTGGAGGCCTTCACCGCCGCGGTCGCGCTGCTGAAGGCGCCGCGCCAGCGCGACGGCGCGCTGTTCTGGCGCCTGTACCGCGACCTCGGCGACGGCGAGCGTTACGTCGAGCGCTTCATCGTGCAGAGCTGGGCCGACTACCTGCACCAGCGCAGCCGGCGCACGATCGCCGACCGCGAGCTCGAGGCGGCGCTGCGCGCGCACCTCGCCGAGGGCAGCGCGATCGAGATGCGGCACTACCTGGCGGAGCGGTGAGGGGCCGGCCGGCTGCCGGGCCAAGCTCAGCATCGTTGCGCGGTGCCGGCGAAGGTAGGCGCGCACGCCGCGGTGACGCGCCTTAAGCTGAGCGTCTTGTTGTCAAGGAGCCCGCATGAACCTCGATGAAAAAGGCCTCGCCACGCGCCGCGCCGTGCTGGGCCATGCCTATGTCGACAACGCACTGGCCAAGGCCACGCCGTTCACCGCGCCGCTGCAGGAGCTGGTGACGCGCCATGCCTGGGGCAACACCTGGCAACGCCCCGGCCTCGACCTGCGCACGCGCAGCATCGTCACGGTGTCGATGCTGGTGGCGCAGGGCCGCATGCACGAGCTGAAGATCCACGTGCGCGGCGCGCTCAACAACGGCGTGACGCCCGAGGAGCTGCAGGAGATCTTCCTGCACGCCAGCGTGTACTGCGGCTTCCCGGCCGCGGTGGACGCCTTCCGCACGGCGGCCGAGGTGGTCGACGCCGCGACCCCGGCCGCATGACGCCCGCTCGAGGTTGCGGCGGCCGCGCCCGTCGTGAGGTCGGTTGAGCATGCGCAACGCACTGCCGGGCGGCCCGGCTACTGTGGCTTCACCGATGGCGGTGAAGGAGGTTGCACATGAAGAGGTCCCGAATCCTGATGCTCGCCGCGCTCGCGGCCGCGTGCAGCGTGCCCGCGCTTGCCAACCAGCGCCTGGCCGAGAACAAGCAGTGCTTCGGCTGCCATGCGGTGGCCACCGACGGCGCCGGCCCGGCCTTCAAGAAGGTCGCGACGTTGTGGCGCGGCCGCAAGGACGCCGAAGCGATGCTGGTGCGGACGATCCGCCAGGGATCGTCCGGGACCGGTGGGCCGCACTGGAACAAGGCCACGATGCCCGACCAGGCCGAGCGGCCGCTCGTCAGCCAGGCCGAGGCCAAGCGGCTCGCGGCCTGGATCCTGAAGCAGTGACGTAAGGCGGCGTGCGCTCAGCCCCTCAGGCCACGCGCCCGAACCACCGCACCGACAGCCCCGCGCCGGCCAGCAGCAGCACCGCCGCCGCGGCGGCCAGCAGGGCCGTCAGTTCGGTCTCGCGCCGGCTTACCTGCAGGCGCGAGACGAGCTTCTGATGGCGTCCGCTGGCGGTGCTCGATGCGCCGCCAGCGGGTCGCCGCCGGCTATTGAGCGGCCGGCGCCGGATCAGGCGACTTGAACGGCGGCACCTTGAAGTTGCCCTTGCCGCGCTTGCCGTTGATCACCTCCGTGCTCATCGCAAATCCCAGCGTGGCGTAGGCGATCGCGTCCGAGTTCACGTCGAGTGCCAGGTTGCTGTTGTTGGCGAAGGTGTCGCAGGCCTGGTGGTAGCAGGGGTCGTAGGCGACGCCCGCCGTCCCGCCCCACAGGCTTGCTTCCTCAGCCGTCTTGACGCCTTCTGCGCCGGTGAACAGGCCGCCGGAGGCGATGCCTGCGGTGATGAAAGGCCCGTAGTCGGAGCGTCCGGAGAAGTCGGTGCCCTTGAACGGCAGGCCGCGGCCGCTGTAGAAGGCCTCGAAGGTCTTCTCGATCTGAGCCGAACCCTCCGGACCGACACCGGAACCTACTTGGTCGGAGTCGTCGCCGTCGTAGATGAAGAACACATGGTTGGGCGAGCCGACCATGTCGAAGTTCAGGTACAGCGCGATCTGCCGACGTTCAGCGTCGGGGAGGGTGGTGACATACCGGGTCGACCCCACCAGACCCGCTTCCTCGGCGCCCCACCAGGCAAAGCGCAGCTTGTTGCGCGGCTTCACCTTGGCCATCTGGAGGGCCACTTCGAGGATCGCCGCGCTGCCGGAGCCGTTGTCGTTGATGCCCGGGCCTTCGGCCACCGAGTCCAGGTGCGCGCCGACCATGACCACGTTGTTCTCATCGCCGCTGCGCGACTCGGCCAGCACGTTGTAGCTGGTGGCGTTGCCGCGGAACACGTTGTTGAACAGCCGCATCACGAGGCCGGGTGTGCCGGCCCACTCGGCGCCGCGTGCGTAGGTGGCCTCGACGACCGGGATGCCGCTGGCATTGCTGACGCCGAGCGTGCCGTTGATCAGACCGGTGCGCGCAGGCGTGTTGCCCTGGTTGAACATGATCACGCCCACCGCCCCGGCGGCGGCGGCGTTCGCGGCCTTGAGCTCGAAGGTGCAGGTGCCGCGCTGGATCAGCGCGATGTTCCCGGCGGGGAAGCCGGCGAAGTCGGCCGCCTCGCAACCGCTGGTGGAGGTGTTGCCCAGGCCGAGCTGGATGTCCACTGCGCTGACTGCCGCCGTGACGTCGCCGGGATCGGATTCCGTCATCTCGTTGTAGTCGATGCCCTCGACGTAGGTCGCTGGTCCCGGCGACGTCTGCGCCAGAACCGAAGGGCCGAAGTCGATCCAGGTTCTGAACTGGAACGGCTGCACCGTCACGTTGTAGCCGGCCGCCGTCATCTGCTGGACCACGTAGTCCTTGGACGCGTCGTAGCCGGGCGTGCCGGAGACGCGGGTGCCGTTATTGGCGTCGGCGATCGCCTGGA
>NZ_DASUDO010000037.1:0-293704 GCF_036275555.1 Arenimonas sp. | reverse complement strand
AGCAGAACTCGAACGGTGCGCCCACGCCGCCGTAGGTGTCGGGCACGTCGAGGCACAGCAGGCCCTGCTCGCCCATCTGGCGGTAGAAATCCTGCGGGATGATCCCGGCCTTCTCCCATTTCTCGTAGTGGGGCTCGACGTGCTCCTTGAGGAAGCGCTTGACGTTGTCACGGAACAGCTCGAGCTCGGAGGCGGCGTCGTTCATGGGGGATCAGGTTGAAAGCGGGGGTGCATTGTCATTCCGGCGCGAGCCGGAATCCAGTGTCTCAAGAGACGCTGGGCCCCGGCTTGCGCCGGGGCGACCCCTGCGGGGTCGTCTTGCGGCGGTATTCGCACAGGTCGCGGATCGCGCAGCGCGGGCAGTCCGGCACCCGGGCCTTGCAGACGTAGCGGCCGTGCAGGATCAGCCAGTGGTGGGCGTCCCTGGCGAATTCCGGCGGCGTGGTCTTCACCAGCCGGTCTTCCACCTCGCGCACGTTCCTGCCCGGCGTCGGCCGCAAGACCGCCAACGTGGTGCTCAACACCGCCTTCGGCGAACCCACCATCGCGGTGGACACCCACATCTTCCGCGTCTCCAACCGCACCGGCCTGGCGCCGGGCAAGACCGTGCGCGCGGTCGAGGACAAGCTGCTCAAGGCCGTGCCGGCCGAATACCGGCTCGACGCCCACCACTGGCTGATCCTGCACGGCCGCTACGTCTGCAAGGCCCGCAAGCCCGACTGCCCGCAGTGCGTCATCCGCGACCTCTGCCGCTACCGCGACAAGACAAAAAAGGGGTCAGAGTAAATATTTGTTTGAAGCAAATATTTACTCTGACCCCTTTTTTTGGGGCGTCCAAAAAAACACCCCCGGCCAAGGCCGGGGGTGTCCGGGAACCCATCCCTTCAGGCGCGGATCAGAAGTTGAACTGGGTGCGGATCGCGTACTGGTCGGTCTCGTCGCCGGTCACTTCGTTCTCGCCCTGGGTGTAGTTGAACATCACGCGCAGGTTCGAGTTGATGTAGTAGTTCACGCCCAGCAGCATCGAGGTGGCCTCGCGGTTGATGAGGTCCTGGTTCTCGATGTGGTCGTAGCGCGCCGTCAGCTCCCACAGGCCGTCTTCACCGACCTTGGGCGAGCCGAACACGCCGGTGCCCGGCTTGTAGGTCTTCACGCCGCCATTGAGCATCCAGCTGCCCTGCACGTAGAAGGTCTCGACGTCCTGGTCCGGGCCGATCGGCTGGCCGAACGTGGAGGTGACGTACTCGGACTGGATGAACAGCGGGCCGTACTGGCCGGCCAGCTCGAGGCCGTAGGCGTCGACCTGGTTGCGGCTGGCGCCGGTGGTGGTGGCGAGGGTCTGCGCCGGGCCGCGGCGGCCGGCGTAGTTGGCGACCGCGGACAGGTTGGCCGAGCCCTCGTTCGCGTTCTCGTGGCTGATCCAGCCGCCCACGTGCAGGATCCGGTCACCGTTCATGATCGGCGCCCAGGTGCCGCGGCCGGCGAAGCCCATGCCTTCGGTGCGCGCGCTGGCGGCGCCGCGCAGGTTGAAGGCGGTGGCGCCGAGGGAGTAGTTCAGGCCCTGGACCTGGTAGCCCACGCCCTGCTGGAACTGGCGGCCGCTGAACAGGCCGGTGGCCGAGGCGAACGGGCGCTCCATCATCAGGATCTCGTTCGAGCTGGTCAGCTCTTCCATCGAGCGGTACGGCTTGAAGTGACCGATGGTCAGCTTGCCCAGGCCGAACTGCTTGGCGATGTAGGCGTCGCGCAGGCCGTCGAGGTTGGTGCCGGCGGCGAAGTCCTGCTCGACCTTGTACTCCCAGCCCCAGGCCTTGCCGCCGAGGGTCAGGCGGGCGCGGCGGAACTCAGTGGTGCCGGTGTTGGTGACCAGGTCGTCGTCGAAGGCATAGCCGTCGAAGTGCAGGCGGCCGCCGACCGACATCTCGAACACGCCGTCGGCCGAGGTGACCTTCAGGCCACCCTTGGTCTCGACCTTGGGCTGGGTCATGGCCTGGGCCTTGAGCGCATCGGCCGTATCGATGTTGATGCCGGTCTGGGCCTCGTCACGGGCCTCGAGGTCGTCGATGCGCGTCATCAGGGCGGCGACCTGGGCGCGCAGTTCGGCGATTTCCTGCTCGCTGGCCGCGCTGTTCTGGGCGAAGGCGGTGTCGGTGCTGAGGCCGGTGATCGCGAGGGCGACGGCGGCGGCCAAGGTGGTCAGACGCATGACGGTAACTCCTGGTAGGTAAGGTGCGGTCCGGCGCAGCGCCGTGATCGACGGCCCCTGCCCCGGCCCGTTACGGGGCGGTTAAGCGTGCACAGGCTGCTCCCGGGATGTGACGGCCCGTTGAGACTTTCATGACAGCCCGGTGACGCCCTGGCCGGGCGCCCGGCCGCCACTGTCATACGCCTGTCATGTTCGAGCAACAGGCTTGTCACCCAAGCGACCTGTAATGGCCGCCATCGGAGGACCCCCTCCGACGCCGCCATCCATCCCGAGGAGTCGTTACCGTGCTCAAGTCCTTCAAGCGCAGCCTGGCCACCCTGGCCCTGGCCGCCAGCCTTACCACCGCCGCCCAGGCCGCCGACATCACGGGCGCCGGCGCGACCTTCGTGTTCCCGGTCATGTCCAAATGGTCGGCCGACTACAACGCCGCCACCGGCCACCGCATCAACTACCAGTCCATCGGCTCGGGCGGCGGCATCGCCCAGATGAAGGCCAACACCGTCGACTTCGGCTCGACCGACGCGCCGCTGAAGCCGGAAGACCTGGCCGCCTCCAACCTCGTGCAGTTCCCGCTGGTCATGGGCGGCATCGTGCCGGTCGTGAACCTCGCCGGCGTGCAGCCGGGCCAGATCAAGTTCACCGGCCCGCTGCTGGCCGACATCTACCTGGGCAAGATCACCAACTGGAACGACCCGGCGATCGCCGCGGTCAACCCGGGCCTTACCCTGCCGACCCAGCGCATCACCGTCGTGCACCGCTCGGACGGTTCGGGCACCACCTTCAACTACGTCAACTACCTGTCCAAGGTCAGCCCGGAGTGGAAGACCAAGGTCGGCGAAGGCACCTCGGTGCGCTGGCCGGTCGGCGTGGGCGGCAAGGGCAATGAAGGCGTCACGGCCTACGTGAAGCAGATCAAGGGTTCGATCGGCTACATCGAGCTGTCCTACGCGCTGACCAACAAGGTCTCGTACGGCCAGCTGCAGAACGCCGCCGGCAACTTCATCACCCCGTCGAACGCCTCGATCCAGGCCGCCGCCGCCAGCGCCGAGTGGACCAAGGCCAAGGACTTCTTCCTGGTCGTCACCAACGCCCCGGGCGAGCAGGCCTGGCCGATCACCGCCACCAACTTCGCCCTGCTGTCGAAGCGCCCGAAGAACGTCGAGAACAACCGCCAGGCGCGTGAGTTCTTCGCCTGGGCCTACGCCAACGGCGCCCAGCAGGCCACCGACCTCGGCTACGTGCCGCTGCCGGCCCCGCTGGTGGAGCAGATCAAGGCCTACTGGGCCGCGTCGCTGAAGTAATCCGTTCCGCCCGGACGCGCGCGCCCTCACCGGCGCGCGCGTTCTTGTAAGCAAGACCGCAACGCCGCGCCCCACCCCAGAGAACGCCGCGAATGACCACCGCCACCGCCAAGCCCGCCCCGCCCTCGCGCTTCATCGACGGCGCCGGCGACTGGATCTTCCGGAACATCGTCGCGATCGCCGGCTGGTTCGTGCTGATCACGCTGGCGCTGGCGGCGCTGTCGATGTACTGGGGCGGCCGCGAGGCCTTCAACCAGTTCGGCTGGGGCTTCCTGACCTCCACCGACTGGAACCCGGTCACCGAGGAATACGGTGCCCTGGTCGCGATCTACGGTACCGTCGTCACCACCGCCATCGCGATGATCATCGCCGTGCCGGTGAGCTTCGGCATCGCCCTCTTCCTCACCGAGGTGGCGCCGGCCTGGATCCGGCAGCCGCTCGGCGCCGCCATCGAACTGCTGGCCGGCATCCCCTCGATCATCTACGGCATGTGGGGCCTGTTCGTGCTCGCGCCGATCCTGGGCAACCACGTCTACCCGTGGCTCGACGAGAACGTCGGCACCCTGCCGGGCATCGGCTTCCTGTTCGCCGGGCCGCCGCTGGGCATCGGCATGCTGACCGCCGGCATCGTGCTGGCGATCATGGTCATCCCCTTCATTTCCTCGGTGATGCGCGAGGTCTTCCTCACCGTGCCGACCCGCCTGAAGGAGTCGGCCTACGCGCTCGGCTCCACCACCACCGAGGTGGTGTGGGACATCGTGCTGCCCTACACCCGCTCGGCGGTGATCGGCGGCATTTTCCTGGGCATGGGCCGCGCGCTCGGCGAGACCATGGCCGTCACCTTCGTGCTCGGCAACGCCCACCGCATCTCGGCCTCGCTGCTCGAGCCGGGCAACTCGATCGCCGCCTCGATCGCCAACGAGTTCGCCGAGGCCACCACCTCGATGTACCAGTCGGCGCTGCTGGCGCTGGGCTTCCTGCTGTTCGCCGTCACCTTCATCGTCCTGGCCATCGCCAAGCTCATGCTCATGCAGCTCAAGAAGCGGGAGGGCAACTGATGTCCACCGTCGCCGACCGCCTGTTCCTCAAGCGCCGCATCGTCAACGGCGTCACCCTGGTGCTGTCCGGGCTGGCCGCGCTGTTCGGCCTGTTCTGGCTGGTGTGGATCCTGTGGACCACGTTCACCAAGGGCGTGGACGCGATGAGCCTGCAGCTGTTCACCGAGATGACCCCGCCCCCGGGCCAGGACTTCGGCGGCCTGAAGAACGCCATCGCCGGCAGCCTGCTGATCAGCGGCCTGGCCGTGCTGCTGGGCGCGCCGATCGGCGTCGCGGCCGGCACCTACCTGGCCGAGTACGTGAACCACCGCAAGCTCGGCGAGGTGATCCGCTTCGTCAACGACATCCTGCTGTCGGCGCCGTCGATCGTGCTGGGCCTGTTCGTGTACACGCTGGTGGTTCGGACCACGGGCGGCTTCTCCGGCTTCGCCGGCGCGGTGGCCCTGGCCTTCATCGTGCTGCCGGTGGTGGTGCGCACCACCGACGAGATGCTGCGCCTGGTGCCGACCCAGATGCGCGAGGCGGCGCTGTCGCTGGGCATCCCGCAGTGGAAGGTCACCACCCAGATCCTCTACCGCGCCGCCGCGCCGGGCATCCTCACCGGCATCCTGCTGGCGCTGGCGCGCATCAGCGGCGAGACCGCGCCGCTGCTGTTCACCGCCTTCAACAACCAGTACTGGAGCATGGACCTGACCGGCGCGGTGCCGAACCTGCCCGTCACCATCTTCCAGTTCGCGCTCAGCCCGTTCGAGTACTGGAACCAGCTGGCCTGGGCCGGCGCCTTCCTGATCACGGTGTTCGTGCTGCTGGTCAGCCTCACCGCCCGCTATTTCCTGCTGCGCAAGAAGATGAGCCATGACTGACGTATCGATCGCCTTCAACACGGCCGTGAAGGTCGCCGACGAGCTGGCGCCGCGCGCGGCCAAGCTCGAGGCCCGCAACCTCGCCTTTCATTACGGCGAATTCGCGGCCCTGCGCGACATCAACCTGGTGGTGCCGGAGAAGCGCGTCACCGCGCTGATCGGCCCCTCGGGCTGCGGCAAGTCGACCCTGCTGCGCATCTTCAACCGCATCTACTCGATCTACCCGGGCCAGAAGGCCAGCGGCGAAGTGATCCTGGACGGCGAGAACATCCTCGACCCCAAGTACCCGCTGAACAAGCTGCGCAGCAAGATCGGCATGGTGTTCCAGAAGCCGGTGCCGTTCCCGATGTCGATCTACGACAACATCGCCTACGGCATCGGCCACTACGAGAAGCTCTCGCGCGCCGACATGGACGCCCGCGTGGAAGGCGCGCTGCGCCAGGCCGCGCTGTGGGACGAGGTCAAGGACAAGCTCAAGCAGAACGCGCTCGGACTCTCCGGCGGCCAGCAGCAGCGCCTGTGCATCGCGCGCGCGGTGGCGCTCAAGCCCGAGGTGATCCTGTTCGACGAGCCGACCTCGGCGCTGGACCCGATCGCCACCGGCAAGATCGAGCAGCTGATCTCCGAGCTCAAGCAGCAGTTCACGATCCTGATCGTGACCCACAACATGCAGCAGGCGGCGCGCTGCTCGGACTACACCGCCTTCATGTACCTGGGCGAGCTGGTCGAGCACGGCGTCACCTCCACCATCTTCACCAAGCCGACCAAGCAGCAGACCGAAGACTACATCACCGGCCGTTTCGGCTAAGGACAGGACACCGCCATGAACGACCACATCGTCAAGAGCTACGACAGCGAGCTCAAGCGCCTGGACGGCGAGATCAAGCGCATGGGCGAGATCGCCACGGCCCAGCTCGACGCCGCAGTGGACGTGTTCCAGCGCCGCGACAGCCAGGCGGCGATGCGCGTGGTGGCCAACGACGAGGCCATCGACGCCCTCGAGCACGAGGTCAGCCACGACGTGCTGCGCCTGCTGGCCCTGCGCCAGCCCATGGCCCGCGACCTGCGCGAGGTCTACGCGGCCCTGCGCATCTCGGCCGACATCGAGCGCATCGGCGACTACGCCGCCAACGTGGCCAAGCGCAGCATCGTGCTGAACCAGACCGCCCCGGTTTCGGCTGGCCGCGGCCTGCCCGCCCTGGCCCACCTGGCCAACACCCTGGTCCGGGAAGCGCTGGCCGCCTACACCGACCGCGACGCCGAGCGCGCCATGGCCGTGCGCAGCCGGGACGCCGAGCTGGACGCGCAGTACACCGGCCTGTTCCGCGAGCTGCTGACCTACATGGCCGAGGACCCGCGCCAGATCACGGCCTGCACCCACCTGCTGTTCATGGCCAAGAACATCGAGCGGATCGGCGACCACGCCACCAACATCGCCGAGAACACCTGGTTCCTGGTCCACGGCGAGCAGCCCGAGGGCGAGCGCGAGAAGCGCGACCTCACCAGCCAGTAAGGGTTTTGGGGGCGTCATGCCCCCAAATTCACCCGGCCCGGGGGTAGAATGGCCGGGCTCGATGCGTGGTGCGGGAGAGGCTGGCCAAGGCCAGCGCCGAAGGCGTAACGCCCGTAATCGCTCAGGACCCGGAACCGTACCGCGCGAGCAACTCTGGAGAGACCGGAACCGACCGGCGCCGAAGGGGCATGGGACCGCAGGACGCGGCCCAAAACTCTCAGGCAAAAGGACAGAGGGGCGCCCCCGTGCATCCGTGCGCGGCCCTCCCCTATCGGTCCGGACTTGCCATGACCCGCGAAAGCCTGCGTTCCCTCGAGCACCACGACGCCTTCCTCGAACGCCACATCGGCCCGAACGACGCCGAGATCGCGCACATGCTGCGCGTGGTCGGCCAGCCCAGCCTCGACGCCCTGACCGACGCCATCGTGCCGGCCAGCATCAAGTCGCCCGGCCCGCTGGCCCTGCCGGCCCCGGTCACCGAGGTCGAGGCGATCGCCAAGATCCGCGCCATCGCCAACAAGAACCAGGTCTTCCGCAGCTTCATCGGCCAGGGCTACTACGGCACCCACACGCCGAACGTGATCCTGCGCAACATCCTCGAGAACCCGGCCTGGTACACCGCCTACACGCCCTACCAGGCCGAGATCTCCCAGGGCCGCATGGAAGCGCTGATCAACTTCCAGACGATGTGCGCCGACCTCACCGGCATGGAAATCGCGAACGCGTCGCTGCTCGACGAGTCGACCGCCGCCGCCGAAGCCATGACGCTCGCCAAGCGCTCGTGCAAGAGCAAGTCGAACCTGTTCTTCGTCTCCAGCGGCGTGCACCCGCAGACCCTGGAAGTGCTGCGCACCCGCGCCGAGCCGCTGGGCATCGAACTGGTGGTGGGCGACGACGCCGACGCCGGCAACCACGACGTCTTCGGCGTGCTGCTGCAGTATCCGAACACCTTCGGCCAGCTCAACGACTACCAGGCCCTGGCCGACGCCGTGCACGCGCGCGGCGGCCTGGTCGCGGTCGCCACCGACCTGCTCGCGCTCACCCTGGTGAAGGCGCCGGGCGAATGGGGCGCCGACATCGTGGTCGGCAACACCCAGCGCTTCGGCGTGCCCTTCGGCTTCGGTGGCCCGCACGCGGCCTTCATGGCCTGCAAGGACGCGTTCAAGCGCTCGATGCCGGGCCGCCTGATCGGCGTCTCCATCGATGCCGAGGGCAAGCCGGCCTACCGCCTCACCCTGCAGACCCGCGAGCAGCACATCCGCCGCGAGAAGGCCACGTCCAACATCTGCACCGCGCAGGTGCTGCTGGCGGTGATGGCCTCGATGTACGCCGTCTACCACGGCCCCGAAGGCCTGACCCGCATCGCCCGCCGCACCCATCGCCTGGCCAGCCTGCTGGCCGCCGCGCTGCGCGGCGCCGGCATCACGGTCGGCCCGGACTTCTTCGACACCCTGCACGTGGTCGGCGTCGACGCCGCGGCCATCCACGCCCGGGCCGAGGCCGCGCGCATCAACCTGCGCCGCATCGACGCCAGCAGCCTGGCCATCAGCCTCGATGAAACCAGCACCCGCGACGACGTGGTGGCGCTGGCCGCGCTGTTCGGCGCCAAGGCCGACGTGGACGCGCTCGACGCGGCCACGGCCGACGCGCTGCCCGCCTCGCTGGGCCGCACCAGCAAGTTCATGCAGCACCCGGTGTTCAACACCCACCACAGCGAGCACGAGCTGCTGCGCTACCTGCGCCAGCTGTCCGACAAGGACCTGGCCATGGACCGCACCATGATCCCGCTGGGCAGCTGCACCATGAAGCTCAACGCCACCGCCGAGATGATCCCGGTGACCTGGCCCGAGTTCGGCAATATCCACCCGCTGGCCCCGGCCGCGCAGGCCGAAGGCTACCGCCAGCTGATCACCGAGCTCGAGGCGATGCTGGTCGAGTGCACCGGTTACGATGCCGTGAGCCTGCAGCCGAACTCCGGCGCGCAGGGCGAATACGCTGGCCTGCTGGCGATCCGCGGCTACCACCGCAGCCGCGGCGAGGCCCACCGCGACATCTGCCTGATCCCCGACTCGGCCCACGGCACCAACCCGGCCAGCGCGCAGATGTGCGGCATGACCGTGGTGGTCACCAAGACCGATGCCAACGGCAACGTCGACGTGGAAGACCTGCGCCGCGCCGCCGAGAAGTATTCCGACCGCCTGGCCGCGCTGATGGTCACCTACCCGTCCACGCACGGCGTGTTCGAGGAGGACATCGTCGAGATCTGCGAGATCATCCACAAGCACGGCGGCCAGGTGTACACCGACGGCGCCAACATGAATGCGCTGGTGGGCGTGGCCAAGCCCGGCAAGTGGGGCTCGGACGTCTCGCACCTGAACCTGCACAAGACCTTCTGCATCCCGCACGGCGGCGGCGGCCCGGGCGTGGGCCCGTGCGCGGTGAAGTCGCACCTGGCGCCGTTCCTGCCGCGCCCGCTCAACGACGCCTCGCTGCGCACGCAGGGCCTCGGCGCCGGCGACGTCGGCATGGTCTCGGGCGCCACCTTCGGCTCGGCCTCGATCCTGCCGATCAGCTGGATGTACGTGGTGATGATGGGCGCCGAAGGCCTGCGCCGCGCGACCCAGGTCGCGCTGCTCAACGCCAACTACATCGCCACCCGCCTCGCCCCGCACTACAAGACGCTCTACACCGGCCGCAACGGGCTGGTGGCGCACGAGTGCATCCTCGACCTGCGCCCGCTCAAGGACGCCACCGGCATCGGCGCCGAGGACGTGGCCAAGCGCCTGATCGACTTCGGTTTCCACGCGCCCACGCTCAGCTTCCCGGTCTCGGGCACGCTGATGGTGGAGCCGACCGAGAGCGAATCGCAGCACGAGCTCGACCGCTTCATCGACGCCATGATCCAGATCCGCGACGAGATCCGCGCCGTCGAGGAAGGCAAGCTCGACCGCGAGGATAATCCGCTGAAGAACGCACCCCATACCGCCACCGCGGTCACGGCCAGCGAGTGGACCCACGCCTACCCGCGCGAACTGGCCGCGTTCCCGCTCGCCAGCCTGCGCCAGGCCAAGTACTGGCCGCCGGTGGCGCGCGTGGACAACGTCTACGGCGACAAGAACATCATGTGTGCCTGCATCCCGGTGGATGCCTACAAGGACGAGGCCGAAGCCTGATGGCGAGGGGCAAGCGCAGCACGAGGAAGCTCCTTCTCGCCGCGCTTGCCCTGCCGCTGCTGGGCTACCTGGGCCTGTGCGGCTTGATGTACGCCCAGCAGCGCGACCTGATGTACTACCCGCAGGCGACGCGGCTCGATGCCATCCACACGGATTTCGAGCTGCGTCGCCCGGACGCCACGCTGCGCGGCTGGCGGCTCCAGCCGGGGCAGGAAGACGCGCTGATCTACTTCGGCGGCAACGCCGAGGCCGTCGAGGGCATGCGCACGCGGCTCACGCGCTGGTTCCCCGACCGAAGCATCTACCTGGTCGCCTACCGGGGCTACGGCGCCAGCGACGGCTCGCCCAGCGAGGCGGCGCTGTTCGCCGATGCGTTGGCCCTGTTCGACCACGCCAAGGGCCGGCATCCCAAGGGCGAGATCACGGTGATCGGTCGGAGCCTGGGCTCCGGCGTGGCGAGTTACGTGGCCGCCGAGCGGCCGGTATCCAAGCTCGTGCTGGTGACACCCTTCGACAGCCTCGCCGCCGTCGCCGCAGGCCACTACCCGTGGCTGCCGGTGGACTGGCTGCTGCAGGACCGCTACGACTCCGACCGCCATCTCGCGGACTTCAAGGGGCCGGTGCTGGTGATCCGCGCCGGCAAGGACCGCGTGGTGCCGCCCGCCCGCACCGACGCCCTGATCGCCGCGCTGCCCACGCCGCCCGAAGTGGTGGCCGTGTCCGATGCCGGCCACGACGCCGTCTTCTCCGACCCCGCGCCCGCCGAAGCCCTCATCCGCTTCCTCGCCCGCTAGGCGACCATCAACCTGCAGGTTTCGTCAGAGGGCGACCAGCCCTTGCGATCCAATTCTCTCGCGATAGACCGCCAGGCAGAGCGCACGAAGCCCCCCTGTCTGATTCCAGGCTATCAACCGGATCGGGCCATTCCCCTTTGTCGGGAAAGATTCCTGTCACATAGTTCGATTATTCTTGAACCATGGAAACGAACATCGCCCTTGCCGCCCTCTCGGCCCTCGCCCAACCCCACCGCCTGGCCGTCTTCCGCCACCTGGTCCAGCTCGGGCCGGACGGGGCCTTTGCCGGGGACCTGGCCGCGCACTTGGCCATCCCGCCGAACACCCTGTCCTTCCACCTGAAGGCCTTGCAGCAGGCCGGCCTGATCCAGCCCGAGCCGCTGGGCAGGAACATCCGCTATCGGGCCGACTTCGAGGCCATGCGCGGGCTGGTGGGCTTCCTGACCGAGAACTGCTGCGGCGGCGACGAGGCCCTGTGCGCGCCCGCCGCCCCGTCCAAGGCCGCCGGCTGCTGCTGACCCCTTTCCCCTCGAGACCCCGACATGACCCTGAAGATCGGCATCAACGGCTTCGGCCGCATCGGACGCCTGGCCCTGCGCGCAGCCTGGGGCCAGCCCGGCGTCGAATTCGTGCACATCAACGACCCGGGCGGCGACGCCGCCACCCTCGCCCACCTGCTCAATTTCGACTCGGTGCACGGGCGCTGGCAGCGCGAGGCCGGCCATGACGGCGACGCCATCACCGTCGCCGGCCAGCGCATCGCCACCACCCGCAACAAGGCCATCGCAGACACCGACTGGTCCGGCTGCGACGTGGTGATCGAAGCCAGCGGCAAGATGAAGACGACCGCCGCGCTGCAGGCCTACCTCGACCAGGGCGTGAAGCGCGTGGTCGTCACCGCGCCGGTGAAGGAGGCCGGCGTGCTGAACGTGGTGATGGGCGTCAACGACCACCTGTTCGATCCGGCCACGCACCGCATCGTCACCGCCGCATCCTGCACCACCAACTGCCTGGCGCCGGTGGTGAAGGTGATCCACGAAGGCCTCGGCATCCGCCATGGCAGCATCACCACCGTGCACGACCTCACCAACACGCAGTCGATCCTGGACCAGCCGCACAAGGACCTGCGGCGCGCCCGCGCCTGCGGCATGAGCCTGATCCCGACCACCACCGGCTCGGCCACTGCGATCACCGAAATCTTCCCGGAACTGAAGGGCCGCCTGAACGGCCACGCCGTGCGCGTGCCGCTGGCCAATGCCTCGCTCACCGACGCCGTGTTCGAAGTCGAGCGCGCCACCACCCGCGAGGAAGTGAACGCGCTGTTCGCCGCCGCCGCGCAAGGGCCGCTCAAGGGTATCCTCGGCTACGAGACGCGTCCGCTGGTGTCGATCGACTACCGCACCGACCCGCGCTCTTCCATCGTCGATGCCGACTTCACGATGGTGGTGAACGGCACCCAGGTGAAGGTGTTCGCCTGGTACGACAACGAATGGGGCTACGCCAACCGCACCGCCGAACTCGCCCTGAAAGTGGGCCGCGCGTGAGTCCAACCGCCGCCAACACGATGGCGCGCCAGTACCTGGTCATCACCGGGAACTACTGGGCCTTCACCCTCACCGACGGCGCGCTGCGGATGCTGGTGGTGCTGCATTTCCACCAGCTCGGCTACTCGCCGCTGCAGGTGGCGATGCTGTTCCTGTTCTACGAAGTGTTCGGCGTGGTCACCAACCTGGTCGGCGGCTGGCTGGGCGCGCGGCTGGGCCTGAACCGCACGATGAACCTCGGGCTCTTCCTGCAGATCGGCGCGCTGCTGATGCTGGCGGTGCCGGCGGCGATGCTGACCGTGCCCTGGGTGATGGCGGCGCAGGCGCTGAGCGGCATCGCCAAGGACCTCAACAAGATGAGCGCCAAGGGCGGCATCAAGCTGCTGGTGCCGGGCGCCGAGCAGGCGCGGCTGTATCGGTGGGTGGCGGTGCTGACGGGCTCGAAGAACGCGCTCAAGGGCGTCGGCTTCTTCCTCGGCGGCGTGCTGCTGGCGGCGCTGGGCTTCGACGGCGCGGTGCTGGCGATGGCGGCGGCGCTGGGCGCCGTCTGGCTGCTCAGCCTGGCGCTGCTGCAGAAGGACCTCGGCAAGGCCAAGGCCAAGCCGAAGTTCACCGAACTGCTGTCCAAGAGCGCGGCCATCAACCGGCTGTCGGCGGCGCGCCTGCTGCTGTTCGCGGCGCGCGACGTCTGGTTCGTGGTGGCCCTGCCGGTGTACCTGGCCACCACGCTGGGCTGGTCGCACGCGGCGATCGGCGGGTTCCTGGCCGCCTGGATCATCGGCTACGGCGCCGTGCAGGCGCTGGCACCGGCGGTCACCGGCCAGCGCGGCGGGCATCCGCCCGGCGGCGGCGCGGCGTTTGCCTGGGCGCTGGCGCTGGCGGTGCTCACGGCCGGCCTGGCGTGGGCGCTGGGCGCGGGCTGGCCGGCGCAGGCGGTGTTGGTGGCCGGGCTGCTGGTGTTCGGCGCGGTGTTCGCGGTCAACTCGGCGCTGCACAGCTATTTGATCGTCGCCCACGCCCGCGAGGACGGCGTCTCGCTGGACGTTGGCTTCTACTACATGGCAAACGCCGGCGGCCGGCTGCTGGGCACGGTGCTCTCGGGCGCGGTCTACCAAACCCTCGGGCTGGCGGCCTGCCTCGGGTTCTCGGCGGCCTTCCTGGCGCTGTCGGCGGCGGTGGTGCTGGCCCTGCCCCGCCCGGCGCCCGGCCCCGGCGGCCCGGACCTCGCCCCGGACTGACCCCGGGCCCGCAAAACTGAACGCTTGTTAAATTTCGGGCCAGGCCCGCCGCATCCTCCGCCGCGGCGGTAGTCTCTTAGGGGGCATGACGACTTCATTGTTCCCCTCGATGCTCATGGCGACCTCGCCGGCGGTGACCATGCAAAACCAGGCCTGGCTCGACGACCTCGATGCCGCCCGTGCCGGCAACCGGCTGGCGTTGGAGCGCGTGCTCACCCGCTCCCGCCAGGACCTGCGCCGCTACGCCGAACACCACTGCGTGGTGAACGACGTCGAGGACGCCGTGCAGGAGTCGCTGTTCACCGCCTCGCGCCGACTGGTGGACCTGCGCCAGCTCGAGTGCTTCGCGTCCTGGCTGTTCCGCATCGTCAAGCGCGAGTGCAACCGGCTCAAGCGCGGCATGCGCACCTTCCTGCACGAGCCGATCACCGAGGACATCGCCGCCGTGTGCATGATCGAGCACCGCGGCCTGGCCCGCGACCTGGCCGCCGCGCTGGAGTCGCTGCCCGCCCACTACCGCGAGATCGTGCTGCTGCGCGACCTCGAGGGCCTTACCATCGAAGAACTCGCCGAACGGCTCGGCCTCACCCGCGAGGCCACCAAGGCGCGCCTGCACCGTGCGCGTTCATTGGCACGCGAGTACCTTAAGCATTGACCCACCCCGCGGGCCCGCCCGCACCATCCCAAGAGAGAGAATGATCATGTCGAACAAAACCTCGAAATCCGTCGTGATGGTCGCCGGCGCCCTGGTCCTGGGCAGCATGGCGCTGGCCAACTCCGCATTCGCCATGAGCCCGCTCGGCCAGGGCTATGCGCTGGCCGCCAGCGACCACGGCGACCACGCCGAGGGCAAGTGCGGCGAAGGCAAGTGCGGTGAAGACAAGGCCGAAGGCGAAGGCAAGTGTGGCGAAGGCCACTGCGGCGCCGAGAAGGGCGAGCACGAGGGTGCCTGCGGCGCCGACAAGGCCGAGGGCGAAGGCAAGTGCGGCGAAGGCAAGTGTGGCGAGGGCAAGTGCGGCGCCGACACCGCCGAGGGCGAAGCCGCGGCGGAAGGCGAAGCCAAGGCCGACCACGAGGGCAAGTGCGGCGAAGGCAAGTGCGGCGGCCGGGCCTGAGATCGAAATGACGGCCATCCCCACCCTCTCTCCGGTGGCCGCCGGCCTCGGCCTGCGGCGGGCCCTGATGGGTTCGCTGCAGGCCGCCGCGCCGGGAGACTTCGATTTCCTCGAGTGCGCCCCCGACAACTGGATCGGCGTCGGCGGGCGCTTCGGCGAGGGCCTGCGCGAACTCAGCGCGAAGCATCCGCTGGTCTGCCACGGGCTGTCGCTGTCGCTGGGCGCGGTCGAGCCGTTCGATGAGACCTACCTGCTCAAGCTGCGCCGCTTCCTGGACGAACACCGGGTGCCGATCTACAGCGAGCACCTGTCCTATTGCAGCGACGACGGCCAGCTCTACGACCTGATGCCGATCCCCTTCACCGAGGAGGCCGTGCACCACGTCGCCGGGCGCATCCGCCAGGTGCAGGATGCACTGGGCCGCCGCATCGCGGTCGAGAACATCTCCTACTACGCCGCGCCCTACCAGGCCATGCCGGAGATCGACTTCGTCAACGCGGTGCTGGCCGAAGCCGACTGCGACCTGCTGCTGGACGTGAACAACATCTTCGTCAACGCGGTGAACCACCGCTACGACGCCCACGATTTCCTGCGCCGCCTGCCGGGCGAGCGCATCGCCTACTACCACGTGGCCGGCCACTACGACGAGGCCGACGACCTGAAGGTGGACACCCACGGCGCGCCGGTGAAGCCGGGCGTGTGGGAGTTGCTGGACACCGCCTGCGCGCAGTTCGGCCCGCGGCCGGCGCTGCTCGAGCGCGACTTCAATTTCCCGCCCTACGCCGAGCTGGTGGCGGAAGTGGCCACGGTGCGCGACACCCTGCGCCGCCACGCGCCGGCCGAGGTCCGCCATGCCCGCGCCTGAGGCGCTGCGCCGCCAGCAGTTCACGCTGGCCGCGCACATCCGCGACCCCGAGCACGCGGCCCCGCCGCCGGGCATCGAGGACCGCCGGCTGCAGGTCTACCGCGACCTGTTCTTCAACAGCCTCGAGGGCCTGCTGGCGGGCAACTTCCCGATCATCCGCAGGATCCTCGACGGCGGGCGCTGGCAGGCATTGGTTCGCGATTTCTATCGCGAGCACCGCTGCGCCACGCCGATCTTCCCCGAGCTGCCGCGCGAATTCCTGCAGTACCTGCAGCAGCGCGGCGTGCGCGCGGGCGATCCGCCCTGGCTGCTGGAGCTGGCGCACTACGAGTGGGTGGAGCTGGCGCTCGACCTCAGCGATGCCGTGACGGCGCCGCACGACCCCGCCGGCGACCTGCTGCTGGGCCGCCCGCTGCTGTCGCCGCTGGCCTGGCCGCTGGCCTACGCCTGGCCGGTGCATCGCCTCGCGCCCGCGTACCAGCCGGGCGAAGCGCCGCCGCAGCCGACCTTCCTGCTGGTGCAGCGCGGCGCCGACCACCGCGTGCATTTCAACGAGCTCACCGCGCTGAGTTTCCGCCTGCTGCAGCGCCTGTCCGACGAGCCCGCGCTCAGCGGCCGCGAGCAGCTGCTGGCGCTGGCCGCCGAGGCCGGCGCCGTCGATACCGAGGCTTTCCTCGCGCAGGGCCTGGCCATGCTCGAGCAGTTCCGCGCCGCGGGCATCGTCCCCGGCACCGCCACTTCCTGACGGAGACACCCCGATGCGCATTTCCCTCGGCGACCGCTGGGTCGCCCTGACCGAACGGCTGGACGGCACCGGCCATTGGCTCGCCCCGCTGGGCCTGCGCCTGGTCCTGGCCTGGGAATTCTGGGAGGCCGGGATGCAGAAGCTTCGCGGCGAGAACTGGTTCGCCGGCATCCAGGACAAGTTCCCCGTGCCATTCAACCTTGCGCCGGTGGACCTGAGCTGGACGCTGGCCACGTGGGCCGAGCTGATTGGCGCGGTCGCGCTGCTGCTGGGCCTGGGCACGCGCTTCTTCGCCTTCGCGCTGCTGGTGCTGACCGCGGTGGCGACGGTGTCGGTGCACTGGCCGGCGGAGTTCGGTAGCCTGTCCGAACTGTGGCGCGGCTATGCGATCACCGACAAGGGCTTCGGCAACTTCAAGCTGCCGCTGCTGTTCGCGCTGATGCTGCTGCCGCTGGTGTTCCAGGGCGGCGGCAAGCTGAGCCTGGACGCGGTGCTGGCCGCACGCACCGGCACCACGCCGCGCGAACCGGTGCAGGACGTGCTGGCCTGGGGCGTCGCCCTGGGGGTGCTGGGCCTGCCGTTGGCGCTGCTCGTGCCCACCGTGGGCATCGCCCTGATCGTGGCCGGCGCGGTGCTGGTCGCGGTGGATCGCCTGCTGCTCGCCTGACCCTCTGCTATCCTGCGCGGCATGGATTCCTCCTCCCCGCCGCGCATGGCCGAGCGTTTCCGCGGCTTCCTTCCCGTGGTGGTGGACGTCGAGACCGGCGGCTTCGACTGTAACCGCCACGCCCTGCTCGAGATCGCCGCGGTGCCGATCGAACTCGACGGCGACGGCTGGTACGTGCTGGGCGAAACCGTCAGCACGCACGTCGAGCCGTTCGAAGGCGCCGTCATCGACCCGCGCTCGCTGGAGATCACCGGCATCCGGCTGGACTCACCGCTGCGCGGGGCGCTGGAGGAGCGCGCGGCGCTCGACCACATCTTCGCGCCCGTGCGCGCCGCCGCGAAACGCCACGGCTGCCAGCGCGCGATCCTGGTCGGCCACAACGCCCATTTCGACCTCGGCTTCCTCAACGCCGCGGTCGCGCGCGTCGGCCACAAGCGCAACCCGTTTCATCCCTTCAGCACCTTCGACACCGTAACCTTGGCCGGCATGGCTTACGGGCAGACGGTGCTCAGCCGCGCCGTGCAGGCCGCCGGCCTGCCCTGGGACGGCGACCAGGCCCACTCGGCCGTGTACGACACCGAACGCACGGCGCAGCTGTTCTGCGCGGTGCTGAACCGCTGGCGCCAGTTCGCCGAGAAGGACCTGGAAGCCGCGCACGAGGATTGATCGCCGCACCTCCACCGGGAGTCACGCCATGATCCACGACAGCATCCTCGGCACCGTCGGCGACACGCCGATCGTCCGCATCAACCGCCTCGCCCCCGCGGGCGTCACGATGTACGCCAAGCTCGAGTACTTCAACCCGATGTCCTCGGTGAAGGACCGCCTCGCGCTGGCGATCATCCTGGACGCCGAGCAGCGCGGCGAGCTCAAGCCCGGCCAGATGGTGGTCGAAGCCACTTCGGGCAATACCGGCGTGGCGCTTGCGATGGTGTGCGCGGCGCGCGGCTATCCCTTCGTGGCCTTCATGACCGAGACTTTCTCGGTCGAGCGCCGCAAGCTGATGCGGGCACTGGGCGCAAAGGTCATCCTGACGCCGGCGGCCGAGCGCGGCAGCGGCATGGTCAGGCGGGCGGCGGCGTTCGCGGAAAAGCACGGCGCCTTCCTGGCGCGCCAGTTTGAAAACCCGGCCAACCCCGCTTACCACCGCAGCACCACCGGGCCGGAGATCCTGCGCGACTTCGCGGCGAAACGGCTGGACTGGTTCGTCACCGGCTATGGCACCGGCGGCACGCTCACGGGCGTGGGCGAAGTGATGAAGGCCGCGCGTCCCGACCTCAGGATCGCCGTCACCGAGCCCGACGGCGCCGCCCTGCTGAGCGGAAAAGACTGGCAACCGCACAAGATCCAGGGCTGGACGCCGGACTTCGTCCCGGCGGTGCTCAACCGCGACATCTTCGACCTGATCGTGCCGGTGACGGACGTGCTGGCCCGGGACACCGCGCGCGCACTGGCGACGCAGGAGGGCATCTTCTGCGGAATCTCAGGCGGCGGCACCTTCGCGGCGGCGCTGGAAGTGGCCAAGACCCTGGAACCGGGCAGCGTGGTGCTGGCCATGATCCCCGACACCGGCGAACGCTACCTCAGCACCTTCCTCTTCGAAGGCATCAACGAAGGCTCCGACGAAGACTGGGCCGCTGCACTTTAGAGCCTATTTGACGCGGATTTACGCGGATAAACGCGGATAGAACAAAAGATTGGAGTGGACCCGGCGTGCCGGTCCATTCCGCCATGCACCCATCAATATCGCTTTTGCTTTATCCGCGTTTATCCGCGCAAATCCGCGTCCAAAAGCCCTAAGCCGGATCCTTGGGCTTGCGGAAGCGGGCGGCGCGGGCCTTGAGGCCGCGCCAGAGGCCGTAGAGGCTGATCGCGATCCAGGCCAGCTGCATGATGGTGGTCGAAATCACGTCCCTGAAATCCGGCGAGGGGCCAAAGATCGAGACGAGGATGAACACCGCGCCGAACAGGTTCGCGAGCTGGTAGCCCAGCGCGTCGCCCGCCAGCTTGCCGGCCTGCAGCAGGAAGAAGGACACCAGCACGAAGCCGACGCCGGCCAGGCCCACGAAGTCGTACCACTGCAGGCTCATGCCTTCGCTCCCCGCTGGCGGACCACTTCGAACAGGGCCACGCCGGTGGCCACCGACACGTTGAGGCTTTCCATTTCGCCCGGCATCGGGATCTTGACCAAGCCGTCGCAGTGCTCGCGCGTCAGGCGGCGCATGCCCTCGCCTTCGCCGCCCATCACGATGGCGACGTTGCCGGTGAAATCGATCGCGTGGATGGACTGGGTGGCGGCGCCATCCAGGCCGTAGATCCAGACGCCCAGCTCCTGCAGCGCGCGCAGCGTGCGCGCCAGGTTGGTGACGCTGACCACCGGGATGCGGTCGGCGGCGCCGGCCGAGGTCTTGCGCACGGTGGCGTTGATCGGCGCAGCCTTGTCCTTCGGGATCACCACCGCCGTGACGCCGGCAGCGGCGGCGCTGCGCAGGCAGGCGCCGAGGTTATGCGGGTCCTGCACGCCGTCGAGCACCAGCACCAGGGCCTTGCCGGCGGCGGCTTCCACCAGCGCCGGCAGTTCCTTCTCGTCGGTGGGCTTGGCGGCCTCGTAGCGGGCGATCACGCCCTGGTGGCGCAGGCTGCCGACGATGCCTTCCAGCGACTGCAGCGGGATGCGCCGCACCGAGACGTCGCGGCGGCGCGCCGTTTCCTCGATCTCGGTCAGCCGCGCGTTCTTGCCGCCCGCCTCGATCAGCACTTCGCGCACGTGCTCGAGGTCGTGCTCGAGCGCCGAAGCGACCGCGTTGATGCCGGCGATCCAGTTGTCCTTCTTGCTCATCAGAACCTCTTGCGCTTCTTCGGCGGGCCGTCCGGCACCACCAGCTTGAAATCAATGCGCTTGTCCTCGACGCTGGCCTTGAGCACCAGCACCCGCACCGGGTCGCCCAGGCGGAACTTCAGGCCCTGGCGCTCGCCCGCCAGCGAACGGCGCAGCGGGTCGAAGTGGTAGAAGTCGTGCGGCAGCTGGGTCACGTGCACCAGGCCATTGACCTTGGAGCCGGCCAGCTCGACGAACAGGCCGAAGTTGGTGACGCCGCTGACCACGCCGTCGAACTCGTCGCCGACGTGCTTCTCCATCCACGCGCCGCGGTAGCGCTCGTCCACCTCGCGCTCCACCTCGTCGGCGCGCCGCTCCATGGTCGAGCAGTGCAGCGCCAGCGACGACATCTCGCTGGCCGAGTAGCGGTAACCGTCGGGGTCGCCCTTGAGCAACGCGTGCTTGATCGAGCGGTGCAGCAGCAGGTCGGGGTAGCGGCGGATCGGCGACGTGAAGTGGCCGTAGGCCTCCAGCGCCAGGCCGAAGTGGCCCAGGTTCTCGGTCTGGTACACCGCCAGGCTCTGCGAGCGCAGCAGCACGGTCTCGAGCAGCGGCGCATCGGGGCGCTCGCGGATCTTGCGCAGCAGCTGGGTGAAGTCCTTCGGCTTGACCTTCGACCACGGCGGCAGGCTCAGGCCGAACTCGCTCAGGTACTCGAGCAGGTCGGCGTACTTGCCTTCCGGCGGGCGCGGGTGCACGCGGAACGGGGCCGGGATCTGCTTGGCGGTGACGAACTTCGCGGCCTCGACATTCGCCGCGATCATGCATTCCTCGATCAGCTTGTGCGCGTCGTTGCGCTCGAGCATGCCGGCCTGGATGACCTCGCCCTTGTTGTCGAGCACGAAGCGGACTTCGCCCGACTCGAACTCGATGGCGCCGCGACGCGTGCGGGCCTTGGCCAGCACCTTGTAGAGCTGGTGCAGGCGCTGCACCTGCGGCATCAGCGAGCCGATCTGGGCGATGGCCTCCGCGCCGGCCTCGGTGTCGGCCTCGCCCACGGCCTTCCACACCTGCGTGTAGGTCAGGCGCGCGTGCGACTTCATCACCGCCTCGTAGAACTCCGAGGAGGTGACGTTGCCCTCGAAGTCCACCTGCATGTCGCAGGCGAAGCACATGCGCTCGACCTTGGGCATCAGCGAGCAGATGCCGTTCGACAGCGTCTCGGGCAGCATCGGCACCACGAAGCCCGGGAAGTAGACCGAGGTGGCGCGCTTGATGGCTTCGTCGTCGAGCGCGGTGCCGGGGCGCACGTAGTGCGACACGTCGGCGATGGCGACGATCAGGCGGAAGCCATCCTTGTTCGGTTCGCACCAGACGGCGTCGTCGAAGTCCTTCGCATCCTCGCCGTCGATGGTGACCAGCGGCACCTTGCGCAGGTCGACGCGGTCACGCGTCTCGGCGGCGGGCACTTCCACCGGCACCAGCGCGGCCTCGGCCAGCGCCTCGCGCGGGAACACGTGCGGCAGGTCGTGGCCATGGATCGCGGCCTCCACCACCAGCGAAGGCGTGAGCTTGTCGCCCAGCACCAGCAGGATGCGGCCGATCGGCGGGCGGCCGTTCTCGGGCGGCGCGGTCACTTCGACCACGACCAGCTGGCCTTCGCGCGCCTCGTTGCGCTCTTCCGGCGGGATCAGCACCTCGGTCAGCACGCGGCGGTCGTCGGGTACCACCATGCCGATGCGCGAGCGCTCGGAGTAGCGGCCGGTGAGGCGCGTGAGGCGGTGCTCGAGCACTTCGACGATCGCGCCCTCGCGGCGGCCGCGGCGGTCGATGTTGGTGACGCTGGCCAGCACGCGGTCGCCGTGCAGGGCCTTGCGCATCTCGTTGGGCGGCAGGAACAGGTCCTCGCCGCCGTCGTCGGCCTTCATGAAGCCGAAGCCGTCGGGATTGGCGATCACGGTGCCGGCGATCAGGTCGAGCTTGCGGGCGGCGGCGTAGCCGCCGCGGCGGTTCATCAGCAGCTGGCCGTCGCGGACCATGGCGTTGAGGCGGCGAGACAGCGCGTCGAAGCGATCCGGCGCGGCCAGGCCCAAGGCCTGGGCCAGGTCCTCGGCGGTGAGCGGTCCGTCGCTGTCGCTGAGGAACTCGGCGATGGCCTCGCGGCTGGTGATCGGCTGCTCGTACTTCTGCGCCTCGCGGGCCGCGAAGGGGTCGAGCGGGCCGCGCGCGGCGTGCGCGCCGGGGTTGCGGCCGCCGGGTCCGCCGGCCTTGGCCGGCTTCAGGCCCCGGCCCGCGGGCGCGGGGCCGGGCTTGCCGGGCCGCGGCGGCTTGGGGCCGGCCTGCTTGCCGGCCTTGCCGGGTTTGCCGGGCTTGCCGGCGGTGGATTTCGCGGCCGGCTTCTTGCCCGGGGCGGACGTGCTTGCGCTTCCAGGCATCCACGGCGGCAGTTTGCCGCCGGTGCCGCGCTTCTTGGCAGGGGGTGTCATGGCGGCCATGGTACACCCGGCCGCCTGTACCGGACCGCGCGGATGCACGGAACAATTGACAAGGCCCGCGCCCGCGACTAACTTATGCGGCTTCCTCGCGGCTTCGCCGGGAAGCACCTGCCCAGGTGGCGGAATTGGTAGACGCACTAGTTTCAGGTACTAGCGGGTAAAACCGTGGAGGTTCGAGTCCTCTCCTGGGCACCAAATCAGAAAGGCCCGCTTCGGCGGGCCTTTTTCTTTGCCCGGCGCGCACGCCCCCTGCCCTACAATCGCCCCGACCCGCCGGGACGGACGTGCCGATGTCTCCTGATTCGAATCGTGTGGAACACGCGCTGTCGCTGGCCGAGGCCGGGCGACACGACGAGGCCGACGCGCTGCTCGCCCACCTGGCCCGCACGCTGCGCGACCCGATGGCGGCCTGGCACCTGGCCTGGCTGCGGATCGGGCAAGGCGATACCGACGGCGCGCTGGCCGCGCTGGCCGATTTCCCCGACGACGCGCTTTGCAGCGAGCGCGCCCGCGAACTGCTGGTGGGCCAGCGCCGCAACGACGAAGCCCGGGCCCTGCTGCAGCGCGTGCCGCGGCAGCCGCCCCGTCCGGCCGGCTGGGTAGCGACCGCCATCGAGCGCCACTTGGACGGCGACTATGCCGGCGCGGTGGCGGCATGCCGCCAGGCCCTGGCGCTGGCGCCGGCGCATGCGCCGGGCCACAACCACCTGGCCCGCGCCCTGCACAACCTCGGCGACACGCCGGCCTCGATCGCCGAGTTCGAACGCGCGGTCGCGATCGATCCGCACTACCCCGAGGCCTGGCACAACCTGGGCCACGCCCTGCGCGCCGCCAACCAGTTCGAGCGCGCCTGCGAAGCGCTGCGGCGCGCGCTGAAGATCGCGCCCGGCTACCTGTCGGCGCGCCAGGGCCTGGGCGTGACCCTGCTGGCGATGGATCGACCGGCCGAGGCGCTCGAGGCCTTCGACGACGTGCTGCGCCGCGACCGCGACCACGCCGAGGCCCTGCTGCATTCCGCGCTCAGCCTGCAGGCGCTGGCGATGCCGGCCAAGGCGCGCCAGCGCTTCGAACGCGCGATCGAACTTGCCCCGCAGAATCCCTGGGCGCACTACTGCCTCGGCCTGCTGCTGCACGAGCTGCGCGAGCTGCCCGCCGCGCGCGCCGCGCTGCAGCGCTCGCTCAAGATCCATTCCAGCAGCCCCGACGCGTGGGCCGCGCTGGCCGCGGTGGCCGAGGAAGCCGGCGATCCGGCCCAGGCCGCGATGGCGGTGAACACCGGCCTGACGCTGGCGCCGCACCACGCCGTGCTCAACCTCGAGGCCGCGCGCATCGAGCGCCGCGCCGGCAAACCGGCCGAGGCGCTGCGCCGCCTGACCGCGGTGGATCCGCGCCGGCTTGCCGCGCGCGTGCGCCAGCGCTTCCACTACGAGCGCGGCAAGGCGCTGGATGCGGCCGGCACGGATGCCGGCGCCGAAGCCTTCGCCGCCTTCGCCGAGGCCAACGCGCTGGCCATGCAGGAAATGCGCGGTCCGCGGCGCGCGCCGGAAGCGGTGGCCCGGGAGTTCGCCGCGATCGCCCGCTGGGCGGCCACCGGCGCACCGGGTGCGCAGGCCGGGGACGACGGCGGCGACCTGGGCGCCGACCTGTGCTTCCTGGTCGGCTTCCCGCGCACCGGCCAGTTCCTGGTCGAACGCCTGCTGCGCGGGCATCCGGGCCTCGCCCTGGCCAGCGAGGCGGGCACGCTCGAAGGCGTTGTCGGCACGGTGGCCGGGCTGCCCGGCGGCTACCCCGAAGCCATCGCCGGACTCGACAAGGCCGACCGCCAGGTGCTGCGGCGCAAGTACCGCCTGGCGCTGGAGCGCGCCGGCGCCAAGCCCGGGCAGTCGGTGGTGGACATCGCCTCGCTGCGCGCCGCACACGCCGGCCTGGTGCAGGCGCTGTTCCCGCGTGCGCGGCTGCTGCACGCGGTGCGCGACCCGCGCGACGCCGTGCTGCGCAATTTCATGGAGCCGCAGGCGACGCCCGCGGCCTTCCCGGCCTTCCAGACCCTCGAGGGCACCGCCGCGCTGTACGAGGCGCACGAAGGCGCATGGCAGGCGCTGCAAGCGCCGCTGCGGCTGCCGAGGCATGAGATCCGGCACGAACAGGTGGTGGCTGCGCCGTCGGAAACGCTGGCGGCGATCTGCGGCTTCCTGGGCCTGGCCGCCGACCCGGACTGGCTGGCCGCCGCACGCTCACGCCTCGAAGCCAGCCGCCGCCCGGCGACGAATACCTCGGGTCCGCACTGGCACCGCTACCGCGAATCCCTGGCGCCGGTCCTGCCGGTGCTGGAGGCGCACGCACTCAGGCTGGGCTACCCGCGCTGAGCCCCGCCGGCCCCGGCCGACGCCGGGCCCAGGTCAACGCGCCGCCGCGCGCTGCTTCGCCAGTTCGGCGTCAAGGGCGCGCTCGGCGCCGTCCGCATAGGCGGCGCAAGTCATCGGCCGGGCATGGGGCGCACGCGTCTGCGCCGGCGTCCAGCCGCTGGCGCCCGGGTGCGGCGTCAGCAGCAGGTCGCAGGGCAGCGCCCGCACCGCGGCGAAGGTCCGCCGATAGTCTTCGATGATCCGCGGGTAGCGCGGATTGGCCAGCAGCCGGTAGCCCGGCGCGCTCAGGCTGTCGACGTAGGCGATGCGCAGCGGCTTGCCGTCGCGACGATCCTGCCAGGTCCAACTGGTGCTGCCGGGCGTATGCCCGGGCGTGAAGTGCGCCGTGAACGCCATGCCGCCAAGCGAGACGACTTCGCCATCCATGACGATGCGATCGACCACGACGGGCGGGAAGACCAGCTCGTCGCCATAGTGGATGTCGTCGCCGCCGCCGCGCGCCAGCAGCACCGCGGACTCGGCGCTGCCCACCATGCGCGCGCCCGTCGCGCGTTTCACCGCGGCCAGCGGGCCGATGTGGTCGATGTGCGCATGGCTGTACAGGATCAGCTTGAGGTCCGCCGGCGCCACGCCCAGTTCGCGCATCCGCTGCAGCAGCAGGTCGGCCGCCTGCGGCAGGCCGCCGTCGATCAGCACCGCGCCTTCCGGGGTCTTCACCAGCACCGCGCTGAGGCCTTCGGTGCCGACGTACCAGCTGTTGTCGGCAAGTGCGAACGGCGGCACCGGCTGGCGCCAGCTGTCCTCGGTTTCGTAGGCCTTGAGCTGGGGCAGCACGGGCTCCACGGCCACGGCGCTGCCGCAGAGCAGCAGGCCGATGGCGGCGAGACGACGGGGCAGCCCGCGCATCAGGCGAACGGATCCTGCAGCACGATGGTCGACTCGCGGCCCGGGCCGGTCGAGACGATCGCCAGCGGGCAGCCGGCCAGCTCCTCGAGCGCGCGCAGGTAGGCGCGCGCGGCGGGCGGCAGCTTCTCCCACTCGGTCACGCCGGCGGTGGACTCCTCCCAGCCCGGGAACTCGAGGTACACCGGCGTGCACTCGTCCCAGCCGGCGGCGTCCAGCGGCGCGTACTCGGTGCGCTTGCCGCGGTACTCGTACGCGATGCAGATCTTGAGCTTCTCCATCCCGTCGAGGATGTCGAGCTTGGTGATGCACAGGCCGGTGATGCCGTTGATGGCGACCGCGCGCTTGAGCGCGACGATGTCCATCCAGCCGCAGCGGCGCGGGCGGCCGGTGGTGGCGCCGAACTCGGCGCCCTTCTGGCGGATCAGCTCGCCGGTGGCGTCGTTGAGCTCGGTCGGGAACGGGCCGCCGCCGACGCGGGTGGCGTAGGCCTTGGCGATGCCCAGCACGTAGTCGATGGCGTCGGCGCCGACGCCGGTGCCGGCCATCGCGCCGCCCACGGTGGTGTTCGACGAGGTGACGTAGGGATAGGTGCCGTGGTCGATGTCGAGCAGCGAGCCCTGCGCGCCCTCGAACATCACGCGCTTACCCTGCTTGCGCAGCTCGTGCAGGATACCGGCGACGTCGGCCTTCATCGGGTCCACGTAGGCGCCAAAGGCCAGGGCCTCGTCCAGCGTCTTCTGGTAGTCGACAGCGTCCACGCCCAGGTACTTCGTGAGCACGAAGTTGTGGTAGTCCATCGTGGTGCGCAGCTTCTCGGCCAGTTCCTTCGGATAGGCCAGGTCGGCCACGCGCACGCCGCGGCGGGCCACCTTGTCTTCGTAGGCCGGGCCGATGCCGCGGCCGGTGGTGCCGATGGCGGCGCCGCCGGCAGCCTTCTCGCGGGCCTGATCGAGCGCGATGTGGTACGGCATGATCAGCGGCGTGGCCGGGCTGATCTTCAGGCGCGAACGCACCTCGACGCCGTTGCCCTCGAGCTCGGCGATTTCCTTCTGCAGGGCGGCCGGGCTGAGCACCACGCCGTTGCCGATCAGGCACAGCGCGTCGGCGCGCAGGATGCCGGACGGAATCAGGTGCAGCACGGTCTTCTTGCCGCCGATCACCAGGGTGTGGCCGGCGTTGTGGCCGCCCTGGAAGCGCACGACCGCGCCGATTTCCTCGGTCAGCAGGTCGACGATCTTGCCCTTGCCCTCGTCGCCCCACTGCGCGCCCAGCACCACCACCGACTGACCCATGACCCTGACTCCAAGAGTGAATTGAGACCCGGGGGCGACGGTCGCCGGGCGCCCTCGCGGGGCCCAGACGTGCAAAAAGCCGGAGGTCGCCCCGGCTTTGCGAAATTATCCTCGGAATGGCGGGCCGGGGCCAGCCCCGCGTGGCGGCCCCGGGGGGCCGCCCGCCCGGCTCAGCGCTTGTCGGTGCCGAAGTGCTGCAGGAACTCCGAATCCGGGTCCAGCACCAACACGGTCTGGCCGTCGGCCATGGACTCGCGGTAGGCCTCGAGGCTGCGGTAGAAGCCGTAGAACTCGGCATCCTGGCCGTAGGCGCGGGCGTAGATTTCGGCGGCCTTGGCGTCGCCCTCGCCTCGCAGCTTCTGGGCGTCGCGCTCGGCCTCGGCGATGGTCACCTGGCGCTGGCGGTCGGCCTCGGAGCGGATGGTCTCGCTCTGCTCCACGCCCTCGGCGCGCAGCTGGTTGGCCACCTGGGTGCGCTCGGTGCTCATGCGGCTGTAGACCGTGCGCAGGATGTTGCTGTCGTCGGGCAGGTTGATGCGCTTGATGCGCACGTCCACCACCTCGATGCCCAGCGACTTGGCGCCGCGGTTGACGACCTCCAGGAAGCTGCCGGAGAGCTCGGCGCGGCCGGCCGACACCACTTCCTGCAGGGTGCGCTGGTTGATCTCGTTGCGCAGGGCGTTCTTGACGATCGGCGTCAGGCGCTGGCGGGCGGCGTCCTCGTTGCCGCCGTTGGCGGCGCGGTAGTAGGTCGCCACGTCGGCGATCTTCCACTTCACGAAGAAGTCGACGCTGACGTCCTTCTTCTCGGACGTCAGGTAGCGCTCGGGCGCGTCGTCGAGCGAGAGGATGCGCTGGTCGAAGCGGCGCACCTCTTCCACCAGCGGCCACTTGAAGTGCAGCCCGGGCTCGAGGTCGGCGCGCACGACGCGGCCGAGGTTGAGCACGATCGCGGTCTGGGACTCGTTGACCACGAATACCGAGCCCATGGCCGCGAGCAGCGCGGCGGCGGCGAGCAGGACGATCAGGGTGAAATTGCGCGTCATCTCAGCGACCTCCCGGACGGCGTTCGTTGCGCGTGGGCGCGGCGTCTTCCGGCGTGGCCGGCGCGGCCTGGGTGGCCGGCAGGCGCACCACCGGCGCTTCCGTCGGCACGCCGGCGCGGGCCGGGGTGCCGCCGATCGGCAGGTACAGGATGTTGTCGCTGCCGCCGACGACCTTCTGGTTGCTGGCCATCACCTGCTGCATCGTCTCGAGGTAGAGGCGCTTGCGGGTCACTTCCGGCGCCTGCCGGTACTGGGCGGCGAGCAGGCTGAAGCGCTCGGCATCACCCTCGGCGCGGGCGATGGTGGCGACGCGGTAGCCCTCGGCCTCGGTGCGCAGGCGCGCCGCGACGCCGCGGGCTTCCGGCAGCACCTTGCTGGCATAGGCGCGGGCTTCGTTCTCGATGCGGTTCTTGTCCTCGCGGGCGCTGATGGCATCGTCGAAGGCTTCCTTCACCTCTTCCGGCGGGCGCGCGTCCTGCAGGTTGAAGTTCACGACGGTCAGGCCGGTCTGGTAGAAGTTCAGCGACTCCTGCAGGCGCTCCTGCGAGGCGATCACCAGCGCGGCGCGGTCGAACAGCACCGTGTCCATGGTGCTGCGGCCCACGACCTCGCGCACGGCGCTCTCGGCGGCGTCGCGCAGGGTCTGCTCGGGGTTCACCGACCCGTAGAGGAACAGGCGCGGGTCGTCGCGGCGGTACTGGGCGTTGAACTTGATGTCGATCAGGTTCTCGTCCTGGGTGAGCACGCGCACCTGGTCGCTGAGCTCGACCACCTGGGTCGCATCCACGATCGTGACCGTCTCGATCGGCCAGGGCCACTTGAAGTTCGGGCCGGGCGTCATGATGCGGTCGAACTCGCCGAAGCGCAGCACGACGCCGCGCTGGCGCTCGTCCATCAGCTTGAAGCTGTTGAACACCAGCCAGATGCCGACCAGGCCCAGCACCCAGGGCACGGGGTTGAAGCCGCCCGCCGCCGGGCTGCCGCGGCCGGAACCGCCGCCCGAGCCGCCGCCGAACATGCCCTTGAGGCGGTTCACGAAGGCTTCGACCTCGTTGCCGGGGTCCTTCCCCTTCCAGGGATCTTGGTTGCCTTTTCCAGGCTGGTTCCAGGCCATGCTTGCTCCGTCGCGCGCCGCGGGAGGCGGCGTGCTTTATCAGTCTTCCGGATTGTAGGTAGGGGCGCCGGGGGCCACAAGCAAGAGCGCGTGAAGCGGATGACCGCCGGATTCCTCCGCCAGCCGCTCCGCCGCGGCCAGCGGCAGGTCCAGGTCCAGCACCCAGCCGGACTCGTCGCCCTGCTCGGCCTTCACCGCGCCGAGCGCGTGCAGGCGGGCGCGCAGGCGGCCGTCGGCCGGGCCCAGGCGCAGCTGGCCCGACAGGCGCCGGTCGACGAAGCGACGGGCCAGCAGGTCGCGCAGCAGGCCGAGGCCGTCGCCCGCGCGGGCGGAGAGCCAGATCCGCTCGCGCCCCTCCACTTCCGGGTCGTGGCGCGGCGTGGCGCCCTCGATCCGGTCGATCTTGTTGAACACCAGCACCTGCGGGATGTCGCCGGCGCCGATTTCCTCGAGCACCTTGTCGACCTGGCCGATGCGCTCGTCGCGCAGCTCGTCGGCGGCATCGATCACGTGCAGCAGCAGGTCGGCCTCGCGCGCCTCGGCCAGCGTGGAGCGGAAGGCGGCGACCAGTTCGTGCGGCAGGTCGCGCACGAAGCCCACGGTGTCGGACAGCACCAGCGGCGCCACGCCCTCGACGCGGCGCACGGTGGGATCGAGCGTGGCGAACAGGCGGTCGTCGGCGTACACGCCCGAACCGGTGAGCGCATTGAACAGCGTGGACTTGCCGGCATTGGTGTAGCCGACCAGGGCCACGCGCGGCACTTCGTTGCGCATGCGCGCGCGCCGCATCTGCGTGCGCTGCACCTCGACCTTGTCCAGCCGCGCCTGCAGCGACTCCAGCCGTTTCTGCAGCATGCGCTTGTCGAGCTCGAGCTGGGTTTCGCCGGGGCCGCGCAGGCCGATGGCGCCGCCGCGCTGGCGCTCGAGGTGGGTCCAGCCGCGCACCAGGCGGGTGGCCCAGTGCTTGAGCTGGGCCAGCTCGACCTGCAGCTTGCCTTCGTGGGTAGCGGCGCGCTGGGCGAAGATGTCGAGGATCAGGCCGGTGCGGTCGACCACGCGGCGCTTGAGCATCTTCTCGAGGTTGCGCTCCTGGCCCGGCGTCAGCAGGTGGTTCACCAGCACCAGGTCGGCGCCGGTGGCCTCGCAGGCCGACTGCGCCTCCTCGAGCTTGCCGGTGCCGATGTAGTAGGCGGCGTTGGGCTTCTCGACCCGCGCGGTGAGCGTGCCGACTACGGTGGCGCCGGCCGAGCGGGCCAGTTCCGAGAATTCCTCGAGCAGGGCCGGGTCCTGCTGGCCCGGCGCATATGGCTGGATCAGCAGGGCCCGTTCGCCCTTGCGGGCGCGCTCAAACATCAGCGGTCACGCCGGAAGCCAGGGCGGTCAATCGTCCTGGCCCGCCTCGTCCTCGTCGCCGCCACCCGCGACCGCGCCGCCACCCGGACCCACGCGCACGTTGCGCGCCGGCACCACGGTGGAGATCGCGTGCTTGTAGACCATCTGGCTGACGGTGTTGCGAAGGAGCACGACGAACTGGTCGAAGCTCTCGATGGTGCCCTGGAGCTTGATGCCGTTGACCAGGTAGATGGACACGGGGATGCGCTCGCGGCGCAGGGCGTTCAGGAAAGGATCCTGCAGGGATTGGCCTTTGGACATACGGACTCCGTTTTTCTTGTTGTGGCGCGCCAGCTGGCGCGATTTGCGGCCAAAAGGGTCCGTGGCCGCGAATGCCTCGGATTCTAGCAGCACCCGGCGTCAGGGTCGGGCGATGAAGGCCGCGAGCGCCTGCTCCAGTTCAGCCGCGTCGCGGGCCGGGTCGAACCAGCGGGCATCATGCTGGCCGCGCAGCCACGTCAGCTGGCGCTTGGCCAGCTGCCGGGTCGCGGCGATGGCTTCGTTGCGGAAGGTGCCGGCGTCGGTGAGCCCGTCGAGGTGGCGCCAGGCCTGTCGGTAGCCCACCGCGCGCATGGACGGCAGGTCCGGATGCAGGCGCGGGTCGGCCTTCAGGCGCCGCGCCTCGTCCAGGAAACCCGCCGCGAGCATCTGGTCGAAGCGTCGCGCGATGCGTTCGTGCAGCACCGCGCGGTCGGCCGGGGCCAGCACCAGCTTCAGCACGCGGAAGGGAAAACGCCGGGGCGGATGCTCGGCCTGCCATGCGCTGATCGGCCGGCCGGTGAGGCGGAAGACTTCCAACGCACGGGTGATGCGCTGGGCATCCTGCGGCTGGATGCGGCGGCCCGCGGCGGGATCGGCCGCGGCCATCTCGGCGTGCAGCGCCGGCCAGCCGCGCTCGGCGGCTTCGGCGGCGATGGCGGCACGCCGCGCCGGATCGGCCGTGGGCAGGTCGGAGAGCCCGTCGAGCAGCGCGCTGAAATAGAGCCCCGTGCCGCCTGCGAGCAAAGGCACGCGGCCGCGCGCGGCCAACGCCTGCATCGGCGGCAGCGCCTCGCGGGCGAAGTCGGCGGCTGAGAAAATTTCGTGCGGGTCGCGCACGTCCAGCAGGTGGTGGCGCACCCGGGCCCGTTCGTCGGCCGACGGCTTGGCCGCGCCGATGTCCAGGCCGCGATACACCAGGGCCGAATCCACGCTGACGACGTCGGTGTCCAGGCGCGCCGCCCAGTCCAGCGCCAGCGCCGTCTTGCCCGACGCAGTCGGGCCCATCAGGGCGATGGCCAGCGGACGCGGGTCGCGCATGCCTCAGGTGCCGCTGCGGCGCAGCTCACCCTTCACGCTGTCGAACAGGCCCGCCATCGCGGCGCTCGGCTGGCCCAGGCGGCTGACGACCACGATGGCGAGCGTCGCCAGCACCACGCCGGGCACCATCTCGTACAGGCCGGTGTCGGCGAGCAGCTCCTTCCAGAGGATCACGGTCGCGGCGCCGGTGAACATGCCGGCCAGCGCGCCGTTGCGGGTCATCCGCCGCCAGTACAGCGACAGCACCACCACCGGGCCGAAGGCCGCGCCGAAGCCGGCCCAGGCGTAGCTGACCAGGCCCAGCACGCGGCTCTCGGGATCGGACGCCAGCCAGATCGCGAGCAGCGATACCGCCAGCACGGCCAGGCGGCCGATCCACACCAGCTCGCGCTGGCCGGCCCGCGGCCGCAGGAAGCCTTTGTAGAAGTCCTCGGTGATCGCGCTGGAACAAACCAGCAGCTGGCAGCTGAGCGTGCTCATCACCGCCGCCAGGATCGCCGACAGCAGGATGCCCGCGACCCAGGGATTGAACAGCAGCGTCGAGAGCTCGATGAACACCCGCTCCGGATTGGCCGCCACCGCCGCGGCCTGCCCCGGGTTCGCCGAGAAATAGGCGACGCCGAAGAAGCCGACCGCCATCGCGCCGGCCAGGCACAGCACCATCCAGGTCATGCCGATGCGCCGGGCGGCCGGGATCGCCCGCACCGACTCGACCGCCATGAAGCGGGCCAGGATGTGCGGCTGCCCCACGTAGCCCAGTCCCCAGGCGAGCAGCGACACCACGCCGACGACGCTGGCGCCCTTGAAGAAGTCGAGCTTGGTCGGGTCCACCTGCTCGACCAGGGCCAGGCTTTCGGCCGGACCGCCCAGGCCCAGCACCACCACCACCGGGGTCAGGATCAGGGCGAAGATCATCAGGCTGGCCTGCACGGTGTCGGTCCAGCTCACCGCGAGGAAGCCGCCGATGAAGGTGTAGGCGATGGTGGCCGCCGCGCCCCACCACATGGCCTGCGCGTAGGGAATCTCGAACACGCTTTCGAACAGGCGCGCGCCGGCGACGATGCCCGAGGCGCAGTAGACGGCGAAGAACACCAGGATGATCAGCGCTGCCAGCACGCGCAGCAGCTTGCCGCGGTCTTCAAACCGGTGGGTGAAGTAGTCGGGCAGGGTCAGCGCGTTCTGGCTGCGCTCGGTGTAGAGCCGCAGCGGCGCGGCAACGTAGCGCCAGTTGGCCCAGGCGCCCAGCACCAGGCCGATCGCGATCCACGCCTCCGACACGCCGCCGAGGTAAAGCGCACCGGGCAGGCCCAGCAGCAGCCAGCCGCTCATGTCCGAGGCGCCGGCGGACAGGGCGGTGACGAGGCTTCCCAGCGAGCGCCCGCCCAGGATGTAGTCGTCGAAGCTGCGCGTGTAGTACCAGGCGGCGACGCCGATCCCGACCATGCCAAGGATGTAGATGGCGAAGGTGATGTGCAACGGGGACAGCTGGCTCATGGCGGCTCGTCGATGGGCGGTGTGGGCGCAAGCTTAGCCTGTCCCGCCGCGGCTTGAACGGCGCGGCCGGCGGCGTATGCTGGGGCCGGCCCCCTCGCCCGGTTCCGCCATGACGTCCGGCAAAGCGCTCGCCTTCCTGCTCGTGTTCCTGGTGCCGGCACTGATGCCGGCGGCGGCCTGGCTGGGCGTGGCCACGGGCCGGCCCGACGCAATGGCCTGGTTCCCGCTGTTCTTCCTGTTCGTGCTGCTGCCGGCCGCCGACTACGCGCTGGGCCACGACCCGGTGAACGTGCCGGCCGGGCGCGAACGCGAGCTCGCGCTGCGGCCGTGGTTCAAGGCGCTCACCCTCGCCTGCCTGCCGGTGCAGCTGGCGCTGCTGGCCTGGTCGGCGCACTGGTTCGCGAACGCAGGCTTCGGCCCGGCCGGCGTGGCGGGCTGGCTGCTGTCGCAGGGCATCGTCGGCGGCATCCTGGCCATCAACACCGCGCACGAGCTGGTGCACAAGGACGGCCGGCTGGAGCCGTTCGTGGGCGGCGTGCTGCTGGCCAGCGTCGGCTACCACGGCTTCAAGATCGAGCACCTGCGCGGGCACCACGTGCACGTGTCCACGCCCGAGGATGCGTCCAGCGCGCGCTTCGGGCAGTCGGTGTGGCAGTTCCTGCCGCGGGCGATGTGGCGCAACACGCTCAACGCCTGGCGGCTCGAGGCGCGGCGGCTGCGCGGGCTGGGGCTGCCGGCGCTGCACTGGCGCAACGAGATGATCGGCTGGACGGCGCTGTGGCTGGGCTTCGCCGCGGCCTTCGCACTGTGGCTGGGGCCGGTGGGGCTGGCCTTCTTCCTTCTGCAGGGGCTGTTCGCGGCGGGCTCGCTGGAGATCATCAACTACATCGAGCACTACGGGCTCGAGCGCCAGCGCGGCGCCGACGGGCGCTACGAGCGCACCACCCACCTGCACAGCTGGAACTCCGACTACGCGCTGTCGAACCTGCTGCTGTTCCAGCTGCAGCGCCATTCCGACCACCACGCCTTCCCCAAGCGCCGCTACCCCATCCTGCGCCACCACCCCGACAGCCCCCAGCTGCCGGGCGGCTATTCGGCGATGTTCGTGCTGGCCCTGGTGCCGCCGCTGTGGCACCGCGTGATCGATCCGCGGGTGCGCGCCTTCCGGCGAACCGCCGCCGGCTGAGGCCGGCGATGTCCACACAGCCTGTGGACAAGTGTGGGAGAAGTCCTGTGGACGGATTCACGCCAGGCCCGCGGGGCGCGGGTGTCAACCGGGTTGGTCAATTCATGACCAGCGTGTGACTAGTCTTCGTCCGGCCAGCGGATCGTGGCCTTGGTGGCCGCCGGTTTCGGAGCCGGATGCGCGGCCACCGCCGCCCAGACCTTGACGGCATCCACGGTGGCGGCGACGTCGTGCACGCGCAGGATCCGCGCGCCGTATTCCGCCGCCAGCACCGCCGCGGCCACCGAGGCATGCAGGCGATCGCCCACCTCGCGGCCGGTCACCTCGCCCAGGCTGCGCTTGCGCGACAGGCCGGCCAGCAGCGGCAGGCCCAGGTCGAGCAGGCGCGACTGCTGGCGCAGCAGCAGGAAATTGTGGTCGGTGGTCTTGCCGAAGCCGTAGCCGGGGTCGAGCAGGATCCGCGACTTGGGGATGCCGGCCATTTCGCAGGCGAAGATCCGTTCGGCCAGGAAGCGGTGCACCTCGCCGACCACGTCGTCGTAGTGCGGCGCAGCCTGCATGCCGCCCGGTTCGCCCTGCATGTGCATCAGCACCACCGGCACGCCGAGTGCGGCGGCGGCGTCGAGGGCGCCCTCTCGGCGCAGGGCGTAGACGTCGTTGATGAGGCCGGCGCCGGCGGCCACCGCGGCGCGCATCACCTCGGGCTTGGAGGTGTCCACCGAGATCGGCAGCGAGGTCCCGCGGGCCAGGCGCTCGATGACGGGGATGACGCGGCGCAGCTCGTCTTCGAGCGACACCGGCGTGGCGCCGGGGCGGGTGGATTCACCGCCGACGTCGAGCAGGTCGGCGCCCTCTTCCGCCAGCTGGAGGCCGTGCGCGACCGCGGCATCGACATCGGCGTGCTGGCCGCCGTCGGAAAACGAGTCGGGCGTTACGTTGACGATGCCCATGACGCGGGGGCGGTCGAGCTTGAGCAGGCGGCCGGCGCAGTCGAGCTGCGGCGTCAGGTCGAACATGTCATGGGCCTTTCAAAAACGATGTGGGAGGGACTTTAGTCCCGATGCTTCGCGGCGGAAAGCATCGGGACTGAAGTCCCTCCCACAGGGGAGCGTTGGCGCGTGGATCAGGTCTGGGGCATCGGGCCGCCGAGCGGGCCGGCGGCGTTGCCCGGGCCCGGGTCGTCCTTGGAGATGCGGCCGGACTTGGCCCAGTCGGCCGGCGGGCCCGGGCGACGGCCTTCCATGATGGCGTCGATCTGCACGGCGTCGATGGTCTCGTAGGTCAGCAGCGCCTCGGCCATGAGGTGCAGCTTGTCCATGTTCTCGGTCAGGATCGTCTTGGTGCGCGCGTAGGCGCGGTCCAGGATGCCGCGCACCACTTCGTCGATCTTGCGGGCGGTGTCGTCCGAGACCGACTTGTGCTGGGTGACCGAACGGCCCAGGAAGACCTCGTCCTCCTCGTCGCCGTAGGCGATCGGGCCGAGCTCGTCCGACAGGCCCCACTTGGTGGCCATGTTGCGGGCCATCTTGGTGGCGCGCTCGATGTCGTTGCTGGCGCCGGTGGTGACCTTGTCGGCGCCGAAGATCAGCTCCTCGGCGACGCGGCCGCCGTACAGCGAGCTCAGCATCGACTCGATGTGGGTGCGGTTGTAGCTGTACTTGTCGCCTTCCGGCAGGTACATGGTGACGCCCAGCGCGCGGCCGCGCGGGATGATCGTGACCTTGTACACCGGGTCGTGGTCGGGCACGACGCGACCGACGATGGCGTGGCCGGCCTCGTGGTAGGCGGTGAGCTTCTTCTCGTCCTCGCTCATGATCATCGAGCGGCGCTCGGTGCCCATCAGGATCTTGTCGCGGGCGCGGTCGAAGTGCTCCATGCGCACGGTCTTGGCGTTCTCGCGGGCGGCGAACAGCGCGGCCTCGTTGACCAGGTTGGCCAGGTCGGCGCCCGAGAAGCCGGGCGTGCCGCGGGCGATGGTCATCGCCTCGACGTCGCCGTCCAGCGGCACCTTGCGCATGTGCACCTTCAGGATCTGCTCGCGGCCGCGCACGTCCGGCAGGCCGACGGTGACCTGGCGGTCGAAGCGGCCCGGGCGCAGCAGCGCCGGGTCGAGCACGTCCGGGCGGTTGGTGGCCGCGATGATGATCACGCCTTCGCCGCCCTCGAAACCGTCCATCTCGACCAGCAGCTGGTTCAGGGTCTGCTCGCGCTCGTCATGGCCGCCGCCCAGGCCGGCGCCGCGGTGGCGGCCGACGGCGTCGATCTCGTCGATGAAGATGATGCAGGGCGCGTGCTTCTTGGCGGTCTCGAACATGTCGCGCACGCGGCTGGCGCCGACGCCGACGAACATCTCGACGAAATCAGAGCCCGAGATCGAGAAGAACGGCACCTTGGCCTCGCCGGCGATGGCGCGGGCCAGCAAGGTCTTGCCGGTACCCGGCGGGCCGACCATCAGCACGCCGCGCGGGATCTTGCCGCCCAGCTTCTGGAAACGGCCCGGATCGCGCAGGAACTCGACCAGCTCGCCGACTTCCTCCTTGGCCTCGTCGCAGCCGGCGACGTCGGCCAGGGTGACCTTGACCTCGTTCTCGCCCTGCATCTTGGCGCGCGACTTGCCGAAGCTCATCGCACCCTTGCCGCCGCCCTGCTGCATCTGGCGCATGAAGTAGATCCAGACGCCGATCAGCAGCAGGATCGGCAGGAAGCTGGTGACCAGGCTCCAGAACAGCGAGCGCTCGGTCGGCTTCTCCTGGATGGTGACCACGTCGTTCTCGAACAGCGTGTCCACCAGCAGCGGGTCGCGCGGGTTGGCCGTGGTGAAGCGGCTGCCGTCCTTGCGCTCGCCGACGATGCCGATGTTGTTGGCGTCGATGTTGACCTTGGCCACGCGGTCGGCCTTCACCTCGTCGATGAACTGGTTGTAGGTCAGTTCGCTGGACGGCGCGTTCACGGGCGCGGACATGCTCTGGAACACCGCCATCAGCACGACGGCGACGATCAACCAGAGCAGGAGGTTCTTGGCCAGGTCATTCATTTAGTGCTTCCTCGGCGCTTGCCCAGTGCCAGCGCATAGACTTCGTTCGACCGGCGGCGGGAGGCCGCCGGCTTGCGGATCACCAGCTTGTCGTAGCGGGTCCTGAGGTCCTTGACGTAGGCATCGAAGCCCTCGCCCTGGAACAGCTTGATCAGGAAGTTGCCGCCCACCTTCAAGTGGCTCTCCGCGAAATCGCGGGCCAGTTCGGACAGGTACATCGCCCGGGCCTGGTCCACGGTATCCACACCCGTCATGTTGGGGGCCATGTCGGAAAGGACAAGGTCCACCGGCTTGCCGCCGAGCAGGGATTCCAGCTGGGACAATGGCCCGTCCTCTCTGAAATCGCCGTGAATGAACTCGACCCCGGCGATCGGGGGCATGTCGAGGATGTCCAGGGCGATCACGCGGCCCTTGTCGCCGAGGTCGCGGCGCACCACCTGCGACCAGCCGCCGGGCGCGGCACCCAGGTCCACCACCACCATGCCGGGCTTGAGCAGGCGGTCGCGCTCGATCAGCTCCTCGAGCTTGTAGGCCGCGCGCGAGCGCATGCCCTCGGCCTGGGCCCTCTTCACGAAGGGGTCGTCGAAGTGTTCCTTGAGCCAGCGGGGGCTGCTTTTGCTGCGTGCCATGGGTCGGCCGGGCGGCCCCTGGGGAGGCGGAAGTGGCCGCCATGATACCCTACGCCCCCTTTCGAACCCGTCCGGAATGTCATGGCCGCCGCCCTCAGCAACCCCCAGAAGCGTTACCTGCGCGGCCTCGCCCACGATCTCAAGCCGGTCATCCTGGTCGGCGCCAAGGGCATCACCGACAACTTGGTCGCCGAGACCGGCCTGGCCATCGAGCGCCACGAACTGATCAAGGTGCACGTGGCCGCGGGCGACCGCGAGCTGCGAGACGAGTGGATCGCCGAGCTCTGCACCCGCGCCGACGCTGCCCTGGTGGCGCGCATCGGCAACATGGCGGTGCTGTACCGCCGCAGCCAGGACAACCCGCTGATCGTCCTGCCCAAGGCCTGAGCCCGCCGCCCACGTGCAGCTCTCCCAGGAAAACCCCGATTTCATCTACGTGCTGCGCGGCATCAGCCCCGCCGGCGTGCTGGTGAACCAGGAAACCCTCGCGACCAGTTTCGTACTGACCCCCAACCAGTTGGTCCAGGACTGGCGCCCCGCCTCGGTGGCCGACCTGCAGCCACAAGACATGGACGCCGTGCTCGCGCTCCAGCCCGCGCTGGTGCTGCTGGGCACCGGCCCCCGCCAGCGCTTCCCCGCGCCGGCCGTGATGGCCGCGCTGCTCACCCGCGGCATCGGCCTCGAGGTCATGGACAGCGCCGCCGCCGCCCGCACCTTCAACGTCCTGGCCACCGAAGGCCGCAAGGTCGTCGCCGCCTTCCTGGTCCCCGGCTGACGCGGCGAGCGCTTTGCGCACGACATGGGCCCTCTCGGCAGCGACGTCGCCCCGGAGGCCAGTCGCACACCGAAAGGAGATCAAGGGCGAGATCAAAAGCTCTTGGCCGCGGCGTACCCGCGGCATTCGGGGCGACGTCGCACGCTCACCAGGTACTTTTGAAGTGAAGGGCAGGAGGCCCGTAACGGCCGACGTTTGCTGCCAGGGATGGCGCTAGCAAGACGGCGGGCAAAAGTACCTGGTGAGTGGGCGGCGGCGCTGCGACACGGCCATGGCGTGCAGCCGTTCGTGCGCAAGGCGCACGCCTCGGGCCCGGGGGCCCATTACAGCGGCGGGAGGACGGTGAGCGGATCCACGGGCTTGCCGTTGCGGCGGACTTCGAAGTGGAGCATGTCGCGGCTCGTGCCGCTGCGGCCGAGTTCTGCGATCTGCTGGCCGGCGGTGACCGCGGTGCCCTCGCCCACCAGGCGCTGGCGGTTGTGGGCATAGGCTGAAAGCCACTCGTCGCTGTGCTTGACGATGATGAGCTCGCCGTAGCCGACCAGGCCCGCGCCGGAGTACACCACCACGCCATCGGCCGCGGCCAGCACGGGCTGGCCCGCGGTGCCGGCGATGTCGATGCCCTGGCGCTTCGGGTCGCCCGCGGCGAAGCGGCCGATCAGCTGGCCGCGCGTGGGCCAGCGCCAGCCGCCGGCGCTGACCGTGGCCGGCACCACCGGCGCGGACGGCACCACCACCGGCGTGCCCTGCACCGTGCCGGTGCCGGCCGAGGGCGCCGGGACGGTGGGTCGCGCCGGGGTCGAACCCGCCGTCGCGCCGGCCGCCGGCGACACCGCGGAAGAGCTGGCGGGCGACGGGGCCACGGGGCGCGTCGGCGCCGGGGCGGTCGCGGAAGCAGTGGGCGACGGCCGCGCCGGGCTGACGGTCTCGAAGCCCTGGGTCGCGGCAGGCCGCGGCGCGGGCATGCCGGTCACGGAGGCCGTGGCGGCGGCGCGGCCGCCCGCGGGCGCCAGGCGCAGCGTCTGCCCGGGGTAGATCGTGTAGGGCGCGGGGATCCGGTTCCAGCCCGCGACCTCGCGGTAATCGAGGCCGTGCCGGAACGCGATGCCGTAAAGCGTGTCGCCCGCGCGCACGCGGTACTCGCCGCTGCGCGGCGGCGCCTGCACGGATCGCTGGGCCGGCGCGGCGCTGGCCGGGCCTTCGCGCTTGACCACGCGGGACTGCCCGCAGGCCGCGAGCACCAGCGCGGCGGCGAGCATGACGAGGACGCGGGAGAGGGGAGACATCATCCGTGCATGCTCGGCCAGGCGATGGTGCCCAGGATGACTGCCGGCACAACGCGGCGGGCGGGACGCGGTGGCCGGGGCGACCTCACTCAGAGTGTCCCGGGCAGCAGGGGGACGAAGACGACGCCGCCGAGGTCTTCCTGCACCAGCGCGCCGTCGATGCGGCGCACGCGCAGCAGGCGCTGGCCGCCGGCGCCGCCGATCGGCGCGACCAGGGTGCCGCCTTCGGGCAACTGGTCGAACAGCGCGGGTTCGAGCGCGGCGGCGCCGGCGGTGACGATGATGCCGGGGAACGGCGCGTACTCGGGCCAGCCGGCGCGGCCGTCGTCGTGCTTGGTGCGGATGTTCAGGCCGAGGTTGCGGAAGCGGCGGCGCGCGACCCGCAGCAGCTCCTCGATGCGCTCGACGCTGTAGGTTTCCAGCCCGAGCGTGGCCAGCACCGCGGCCTGGTAGCCGGAGCCGGTGCCGACCTCGAGCACGCGCGCGGGCAGGCCGTGTTCGATCAGGGCCGCGGTCATGCGCGCCACCACCCAGGGCTGGGAAATGGTCTGGCCGTTGCCGATCGGCAGCGCGGTGTCTTCGTAGGCGCGGCTGGCGAGGGCCTCGTCGATGAACAAATGCCGCGGCACGGTGCGCATCGCGGTCAGCACGCGCTCGTCGCTGATGCCGCCTTCGGCGCGCAGGCGCTCGATCATGCGGTCGCGCGCGCGCGGCGAGGTCATGCCCAGGCCGTGGGCAGCCGGCTGGGTGTGGAAACGAGGGGTCATGCGCTGGGCTTCATGCCTTCGCCGAGGCCGCCGACCCAGCTGGCCACCTTCTCGAGGGCCTGGTAGCGGGTGAGGTCGACGTGGATCGGAGTGATCGAGATGTGGCCGGTGCGCACCGCGTGGAAGTCGGTGCCGGGGCCGGCGTCCTGCTCGGGCCCGGCCGGGCCGATCCACCAGAGCGGGCGGCCGCGCGGATCCACCTGCTCGATGCAGGCCTCGGCGCGGTGGCGGTGGCCCAGGCGCGTGACTTCGTAGCCGCGCAGCTGCTCCCACGGCAGGTCGGGAACGTTGACGTTGAGGATGGTGTCGGCCGGCAGCGGGTCCACCAGCAGGCGCGCGGTAATCTCGAGCGCAGCGCGGGCGGCGGTGTCGTAGTGGCGGCCGGAATGCTCGCTCGTCACCAGCGACATCGCCACCGCGGGCAGGCCCAGGAAGCGGCCTTCCATCGCCGCGGCAACCGTACCGGAGTAGATGACGTCGTCGCCGAGGTTGGCGGCGGAGTTGATGCCGCTGACCACGATGTCCGGATCGTCGGCCAACAGGCCGGTGAGCGCGAGGTGGACGCAGTCGGTGGGCGTGCCGCCCACGCGCCAGACGCGGTCGCCGAGGTCCTTGACCCGGATCGGCGCGTCCAGCGTCAGCGAGTTGCTGGCGCCGGAGCGGTCGCGGTCGGGGGCCACCACGGTCACGTCGTGGCCCGCGGCCCTCAGGCCTTCGGCCAGCACCCGGATGCCCGGGGCTTCCACGCCATCGTCATTGCTAACCAGTACGCGCATTCGGGGTCCCGCGGAAAGTCCACATGATAGCGGATGCGCCCGCGCCCGCGGCCACCTTGCCATCACCGCGGCGCGGGTTAGTCTTCCCCCATGAAGCGCAAGCCGCCCCGCCCGCCCGCCGTGGCCCCCGAAGACGTCGCGCTGTTCCGCGAGGCGATCGGCGAAGTGCGGGAAATCGCGCCGCCGCCGCCCGCACCCGAGCGCCCGCGGCCGGCCCCGGTGCCGCGCATGCAGGCCCGCGACGAAGCCCTGGCGCTGGTCCAGTCGCGCACCGCCAGCTACCTGGAGGCCACGATCGATGCCGCCGAGGCCCTGGCCTGGCGCCGCGACGAAGTCCCGGAGAAGGTGCTCAAGGCGCTCAAGCGCGGCCAGTACAGCCTGGGCGGCGAGCTCGACCTGCACCAGCTGCGCGCCGTCGAGGCCGAGCGCTGGCTGCGCGAGTTCCTGCACGAATCCCGGGCCCTGGGCCACGCCTGCGTGCGCGTGATCCACGGCAAGGGCCTGCGCACGGCCGAGGGCGGCTCGGTCCTCAAGGCCATGGTGGACCGGATGCTGCGCCAGCGCGCCGACGTGCTGGCCTTCGCCTCCGCGCCCGAGGCCATGGGCGGCACCGGCGCGGTGCTGGTGCTGCTGGCGAAGAAGCGGCCCGGCGAGCGCCTGGGCCTGGGCTGAGGGCTCAGCGGCCGCCGCTGGCGTCGGTGACCGCGCCCAGTTCATCCAGCAGGCCGGTGGCGTAGGCGCCGGGCGCCAGCGCGAAGCGCAGCTCCAGTTCGTCGGCCGCCGGCCACTGCCACTGCAGGTCGTGCACGCGCACGCGCAGCGCGCGGCGCTCCTGCTTCATGCCGGCGGCCTCGAGCCCGGCGCGCAGGTCGGCGAAGGGTTCCACCGCCGCGTCTTCCAGCGCCCGCACGGCATCGCGCGAGCGCAGTTCGCCCAGGCCCCACTGCGGGCCGGTCGGGTGGATGTCCTGGGCCGCGGCGCGCGCCCGCGTGGCCTCGTCGATGGGCTCGGGGCCGAATACGCTCTGGCTGCCGTCGAGCATCCACACTTCGCCCGCGTCGCCGCTGGCCCAGGTGCCGGCCGCGATGCGGGCCGCGAGCACTGCGTTGAAGATTTCCGAGCGCGCGGCCGACAGGTAGATCGAGCGCTGTTCGCGCGGCACCCGCTGGCCGGCGAACATCCGCCGCGCGGCCTCGACGTTGTCGCCTTCGCGGCCGAAGCGCTGGGCGCCGAAGTAATTCGGCAGGCCCTGCACTGAGATCCCCTGCAGGCGCCGCTCGATGTCGCCGCGGTCGCCGGTGACGTCGCGCAGTCGCAGCACGAAGCGATTGCCCTTCAGTGCACCCTTGGGCAGCTTGCGGTTGTGCCAGTGCGAGGCCAGCACGCACAGGTCGTCGGAGACGAGCTCGTCGAGGGCCGGCGCCACGCGCTTGGGGAAATGCACCGAAAACCGCTGCCGGGTGACGGCGTGCCGGTCCTTCATGCCGGCGTAGCCGACGCCCATCTCGGGGATGCCGGCCCAGCGCGCGATGCGCTTGGCGGCGAAGGCGGTGTTCATGCCGCGCTTCTCGACGGTGAGCAGCAAGTGCTCGCCCTCGCCGGTCGGCTCGAAGCCGTCGATCTCCTCGACCTGGAAATCCTCGGGCGCGACCCGGAAGCGGGCCTGCAGCACCGGCGCGCCGTGGGCGCGCGGCAGCCCGCTCACGCGCGCACCAGCAGCGCCACCGCCGTCGCGGCCAGGCCTTCGCCGCGGCCGGTGAAGCCCAGCTTCTCCGAGGTGGTGGCCTTCACGCTCACGGCATCGACGTCTACGCCGAGATCCTCGGCGAGGTTCGCGCGCATCGCGGCGGCGTGCGGCGCGACCTTGGGCCGCTCGCACACCACGGTGACGTCGGCATTGCCCACCGCCCAGCCGCGCTCGGCCAGCAGCGCGCGGCAGTGGCGCAGGAACTGCCGACTGTCCGCATCCTTCCAGCGGTTGTCGGACGGCGGGAAGTGCACGCCGATATCCCCCAGCGCCAGCGCGCCCAGCAGCGCATCGCACAGCGCATGGATCACCACGTCGCCATCCGAATGCGCCACCACCCCGCGCTCGTGCGCGATCCGCACGCCCCCGAGCACGACATGGTCGCCCTCGCCGTAAGCGTGCACGTCGTAACCCTGGCCGATGCGGATGTCTTTCATTGTTTTTCTTCAGCCACTGATGAACACGGATAAACACGGATGAGGACAAATGAATCTGTGTTCATCTGTGTTCATCCGTGGCAAAAAATCAGGTTCCACTCGAGAGCAGGAACTCAGCCAGTGCGAGGTCGGCGGGGGTGGTGATCTTGAGGTTGTCTTCGCGGCCTTCGACGAGGCAGGGGCGCAGGCCGAGGCGTTCCATGGCCATGGCTTCGTCGGTGGGGCGAAGGCCGGCGCGCAGGGAGGCTTCGAGGGCCCGGGTCAGGCCGCCGCGACGGAAGAGCTGCGGCGTCAGCGCGCGCCAGAGATGCTCGCGCGGCTCGGTGGCCTGGCTCTTGCCGAGGTCGTCGGCGCGCTTGAGGGTGTCGCGCACCGGCGCCGCCAGCAGCGCGCCCACCGGGTCGGCTTGGCCGATCAGCAGCAGGCGCGCCAGGTCTTCCGCGCGCAGGCAGGGCCGCGCGGCGTCGTGCACCAGCACCCACTGGTCGGCGTCCACCGTGCCCGGCAGCGCGTGCAGCGCGGCCAGCACCGAGTCGGCGCGCTCGGCGCCGCCGACGCAGGTGAGCACCGGCTTGCCCCCGATCTCGCGCCAGCCGGGCCAGTCGGCATCTTCCGGCGACAGCGCCACCACCACGCCGTCGACGTCGTCATGGGACAGCACCGCGCGCAGGCTGTGCTCGATCACCGTGCGGCCCGCGAGCGACAGGTACTGCTTGGGGCGTTCGCCGCCGAAGCGCGTGCCCCGGCCGGCCGCGGGCACGATGGCCCAGGTCATTCCGCGTCCCCGGCGGCGGCGTCGCGGGGCGCCTCGGCCGCCGGCGGCGGCGCGCCCGCCGGTTCCACCACGCGGTAGAAGGTCTCGCCGGGCTTGATCATGCCCAGCTCGCTGCGGGCGCGGTCCTCGACCGCGGCTTCGCCCGACTTCAGGTCCTCGACCTCGGCCGACAGCGCGTCATTGCGCTGCTGCAGCCGCGCGTTCTCGCGCCGCTGGTCCGCCACCCGCTCTTCCAGCACCCGCGCCTCGCCCAGCGCGCCCTCGCCCCACCACAGCTTCAACTGCAGGCCCGCGAGGACCAGCAGCAGTAGGGCGAAGGGCCACCAGCGGCGCAAGGGCGTCGGCTCAGCGCTTGAGGCTGGTGAAGGCGTCGCGGCCGGCGTAGCGGGCCTGGGCCCCCAGCGCTTCCTCGATGCGCAGCAGCTGGTTGTACTTGGCCACGCGGTCGCTGCGGCAGAGCGAGCCGGTCTTGATCTGGGTGGCCGTGGTGGCGACCGCGATGTCGGCGATCGTGGTGTCCTCGGTTTCGCCCGAGCGGTGCGAAACGATCGCGGCGTAGCGGTTCGCGTCGGCCATCGCGATGGCCTCCAGCGTCTCGGTCAGCGTGCCGATCTGGTTCACCTTGATCAGGATGGCGTTGGCCACGCCCTGCGCGATGCCGTCCTTGAAGATCTTCGGGTTGGTCACGAACAGGTCGTCGCCGACCAGCTGCACCTTGCCCGAAAGGCGCTCGGTGAGCAGCTTCCAGCCGGCCCAGTCGTTCTCGGCCATGCCGTCCTCGATCGTGATGATCGGGTACTGCGCGCTCCAGCCGGCGAGGAAATCCACGAACTGCTCCGGCGACAGGCGCTTGCCCTCGCCCACCAGGTTGTACTTGCCGTTCTCGAAGAACTCCGAGCTGGCCACGTCCAGGCCCAGCAGCACGTCTTCGCCGGCCTTGTAACCGGCCTTGCCGATCGCCTCGAGGATGACCTCGATCGCTTCCTCGTTCGAACGCAGGTCCGGCGCGAAGCCGCCCTCGTCGCCGACCGCGGTACCCAGGCCCTTGCCCTTCAGCACGGCCTTGAGCGAATGGAAGACCTCGGTGCCGCAGCGCAGCGCCTCGGCGAAGCTGTCGCAGCCCACGGGCAGCACCATGAATTCCTGCATGTCGACGTTGTTATCGGCATGCGCGCCGCCGTTGATGATGTTCATCATCGGCACCGGCAGCGACACGGCGCGACCGCCGGCCAGGTGCTGCCAGAGCGGCTGGCGCTTCGACGCCGCGACTGCGTGCGCGTTCGCCATCGACACGCCCAGCAGCGCGTTCGCGCCCAGGCGGCCCTTGTTCTCGGTGCCGTCGAGGTTGATCAGCTTGGCATCGAGGCCGGCCTGGTCGGCGCCATCGAAGCCCTTGATCGCATCGGCGATCGTCGTGTTGACGTTGGCCACGGCCTTGCGCACGCCCTTGCCCAGGTAACGGCTCTTGTCGCCGTCGCGCAGCTCCACCGCTTCCTTGGTGCCGGTGGACGCGCCCGAGGGCACCATCGCGCGGCCGAAGCTGCCGTCCGCGAGCGTGACCTCGGCTTCGAGGGTGGGATTGCCGCGGCTGTCGAGGATCTCGCGGGCGTGGACTTTGCTGATCGTGGTCATTTTGGCTCTGGGGGTAGTGGTAGGGCTTCTTTTTACGCGGATTTACGCGGATGAACGCGGATAGAGCAACAGCACGGGTGGTGGATTCCCCAAGGACGTCACGGCTGGCGAAAAACAGACTTCAATGCTTTTTCCCTATCCGCGTCCATCCGCGTAAATCCGCGTCAACAAATCTCAGCTTTGGCTTTCAAGGAATCCAGACCGCTTGGCAACGCGATCGAGCGCCAGCAGGGTCGTGAGCAGCGCCTCCATCTTCGGGAGCGGCCAGGCGTTGGGGCCGTCGCTGAGGGCCTTGTCCGGGTCGGGGTGGGTTTCCATGAAGAGGCCGCTGATGCCGACGGCCACCGCGGCGCGCGACAGCACCGGCACGAACTCGCGCTGGCCGCCGCTCTTGCCGCCCATGCCGCCGGGCAGCTGGACGCTGTGGGTGGCGTCGAACACGACCGGGCAGCCGGTGTCGCGCATCACGCTCAGCGAGCGCATGTCGGACACCAGGTTGTTGTAGCCGAAGCTGACGCCGCGCTCGCAGGCCATGATCTGCGTGTTGCCGGTGGCGCGCGCCTTGTCGGTGACGTGCTTCATCTCCCAGGGCGAGAGGAACTGGCCCTTCTTGATGTTCACCGGCTTGCCGGCGCTGGCGACCTTCTGGATGAAGTCGGTCTGGCGGCACAGGAAGGCTGGCGTCTGCAGCACGTCCACCACCGAGGCCACTTCGTCCATCGGGGTGTATTCGTGCACGTCGGTGAGCACCGGCACGCCGAGCTGGCGCTTCACTTCGGCCAGCACCTTCAGGCCCGCTTCCATGCCGGGGCCGCGGAAGCTGGTGCCCGAGGTGCGGTTGGCCTTGTCGAAGCTGGATTTGAAGATGAAGTGGATGCCCAGCCGGCCGGTGATTTCCTTGAGCTGGCCGGCCACGTCGACCTGCAGCTGCTCGGATTCGATCACGCAGGGGCCGGCGATCAGGAAGAAGGGCTGGTCGAGGCCGACCTTGAAGCCACAAAGATCCATGGGTTAGTTGCCTCCTGTAGGAGCGGCTTCAGCCGCGAATGCCGCGGACTCGCCGTAGAGCTTCGGGCCTGAAGGCCCTCCTACCTGGGAGCGGGCCTTGTGGTCGCGGGCGGCGCGGATGAAGCCAATGAACAGCGGATGGCCGTCGCGCGGCGTGGAGAGGAACTCCGGGTGCGCCTGGCAGGCCACGAACCACGGATGCGACGGCAGCTCGATCATTTCGACCAGCAGGTCGTCCATCGACTTGGCGCTGATCACCAGGCCGGCGTCCTCGAGCTGGGTGCGGTAGCGGTTGTTGAACTCGTAGCGGTGGCGGTGGCGCTCGCCCACCACGTCCTTGCCGTAGATCTCGCGGGCCTTGGTGCCGGGCTTGAGGCGCTGGTCCTGCAGGCCCAGGCGCATCGTGCCGCCGAGGTCGGACTTCTCGTCGCGGCGCTCCACTTCGCCGCTGGCGGTGCGCCACTCGGTGATCAGGCCGATGACCGGGTGCGCGCAGTTGCGGTCGTTCTCGGTGCTGTTGGCGCCGGCCAGGCCCGCCACGTGGCGGGCGAAGTCCACCACCGCCGCCTGCATGCCGTAGCAGATGCCGAAGTACGGAATGCCCTGTTCGCGCGCGTGCTTGACCGTGAGCACCTTGCCCTCGAAGCCGCGGTCGCCGAAGCCGCCGGGCACGAGGATGGCGTCCACGCCGGCCAGCACCGACACGCCTTCTTTCTCCACCTGCTCGGACTCGAGCCACTTCAGGCGCACGCGGGTGCGCTGGCGCAGGCCGCCGTGCTTGAGCGCCTCGGACAGCGACTTGTAGGCGTCCTGGTGGTCGATGTACTTGCCGACCACGGCCACGGTGACTTCATCCACAGGATGCTCGACCGCGTCCACCACCGCCTGCCACTCGGACAGGTCGGCGGCCCTGGCCTTGTCTTCCAGCCGCAGGCGCTCGACCGCGATCTGGTCGAGCTGCTGGCTGTGCAGCCACAGCGGCAGCTTGTAGATGTTGTCCACGTCCACGCAGCTGATGACGGCCTTCTCGTGCACGTTGGTGAACAGGGCGATCTTGCGGCGCTCGGAGTCCGGCAGCGGCTTTTCGCTGCGGCAGACCAGGATGTCGGGCTGGATGCCGATCGAGCGCAGCTCCTTCACCGAGTGCTGGGTGGGCTTGGTCTTGAGCTCGCCGGCGGCCGCGATGTAGGGCACCAGCGTGAGGTGCATGAAGATGGCCTGGTCCGGGCCGCGCTCGGTGCGGATCTGGCGGATGGCCTCGAGGAAGGGCAGCGACTCGATGTCGCCCACGGTGCCGCCGATCTCGACCAGGCCGACGTCGAAGCCGTCGGTGGCCTCGAAGATGGCGCGCTTGATCTCGTCGGTGATGTGCGGGATAACCTGCACGGTGCCGCCCAGGTAGTCGCCGCGGCGCTCCTTGCGGATCACGTTCTCGTAGATGCGGCCGGTGGTGACCGAGTTCTTGCGGCTCAGGCGCACGCGCAGGAAGCGCTCGTAGTGGCCCAGGTCGAGGTCGGTCTCGGCGCCGTCGTCGGTGACGTAGACCTCGCCGTGCTGGAACGGGCTCATGGTGCCCGGGTCCACGTTGATGTAGGGATCGAGCTTCATCATGGTCACGCGCAGGCCGCGCGCCTCCAGGATGGCGGCCAGCGAGGCCGCGGCGATGCCCTTGCCTAGCGAGGACACCACGCCACCGGTAACGAAGATAAGACGAGTCATGGGATGTGGGGGCGCTGGAAAACCGCATTCTACCGGCTCGGCCGCCCCGGGGCGAGAAACTTTTTCGCATCAATGACTTGAAACCGCGGCCCGGCGGCCCCGCCTTGACCGACCGGGGCGCGACGCCCATCCTGCGGGCCTCCCGCCGCCCTGCCCCACCCGAGCCCACCCCCGGATGAACACCCGCTACAACGCCGCCGACATCGAAGTCCTCTCGGGCCTGGACCCGGTCAAGCGCCGGCCCGGCATGTACACCGACACCACCCGGCCCAACCACCTGGCCCAGGAAGTGATCGACAACTCGGTGGACGAGGCGCTCGGCGGCCACGCAAAGACGGTCGAGGTCACGATCTTCGCCGACGGCAGCTGCGAGGTGATCGACGACGGCCGCGGCATGCCGGTCGACATCCACCCGGAAGAGAAGATCCCAGGCATCGAGCTGATCATGACCCGCCTGCACGCGGGCGGTAAGTTCAGCGGCAAGAACTACACCTTCTCCGGCGGCCTGCACGGCGTCGGCGTGTCGGTGGTGAACGCGCTGTCCAGGCGGGTCGAGGTGTTCATCCGCCGCGAAGGCCAGGAGCACCGCATGGAGTTCCGCGACGGCGACCGCAGCTCGGCGCTAGAGGTCGTGGGCACGGTGGGCAAGCGCAACACCGGCACGCGGCTGCGCTTCTGGCCGGACCCGAAGTATTTCGACACGCCCAAGTTCGCGGTGAAGGCGCTGCGCCACCTGCTGCGCGCCAAGGCCGTGCTCTGCCCCGGCCTGACCGTGAAGCTTTACGACGAAGCCACCGGCGAGCGCAACGAGTGGTTCTACGAGAACGGCCTGCGCGACTACCTGCGCGGCGAACTGGTGGGGCGCGAGCTGCTGCCGGCCGACCTGTTCGTGGGCCACGTGGCCAAGGACACCGAGGTGGTGGACTGGGCCGTGGCCTGGGTGCCCGACGGCGAGCTGGTGCAGGAGAGCTACGTCAACCTGATCCCGACCGCGCAGGGCGGCACCCACGTGAACGGCCTGCGCTCGGGCTTCACCGACGCGCTGCGCGAGTTCTGCGACTTCCGCAACCTGCTGCCGCGCGGCGTCAAGCTGGCGCCCGAGGACGTCTGGGACCGCGTCAGCTACGTGCTCAGCATCAAGATGACCGACCCGCAGTTCAGCGGCCAGACCAAGGAGCGCCTTAGCTCGCGCCAGGCCGCGGCCTTCGTCGAGAACGCCTCGCACGATGCGTTCTCGCTGTGGCTGAACCAGCACGTCGAGGCCGGCCTGCAGATCGCCCAACTCGCCATCGATCGCGCCTCGGCGCGGCTCAAGACCGAGAAGCAGGTCACCCGCAAGAAGATCACCCAGGGCCCGGCCCTGCCCGGCAAGCTGGCCGACTGCATCAGCCAGGACCTGGGCCGCACCGAACTCTTCCTGGTCGAGGGCGACTCGGCCGGCGGAAGCGCCAAGCAGGCCCGCGACAAGGAGTTCCAGGCCATCCTGCCGCTGCGCGGCAAGATCCTGAACACCTGGGAAGTGGAGTCGGGCGGCGTGCTGGCCTCGAACGAAGTGCACGACCTGGCCGTGGCCATCGGCTGCGACCCGGGCGTGGAGAACATCGACGGCCTGCGCTACGGCAAGGTGATCATCCTGGCCGACGCCGATTCCGACGGCCTGCACATCGCCACCCTGCTCTCGGCCCTGTTCCTGCGCCATTTCCCGGCGCTGGTGAGGGCCGGCAACATCTTCGTGGCGATGCCGCCGCTGTTCCGTGTGGACGTGGGCAAGCAGGTCTTCTACGCGCTGGACGAGGAAGAGAAGCGGATCCTGCTCGACCGGATCGAAAAGGAGAAGATCCGCGGCCAGGTCAACGTCACCCGCTTCAAGGGCCTGGGCGAAATGAACCCGGTCCAGTTGCGGGAGTCGACCATCCATCCCGACACCCGGCGGCTGGTGCAGCTGACGGTGGACGACGCCGAGGAAACGCGCTCGCTGATGGACATGCTGCTGGCCAAGAAGCGCGCCTCGGACCGCAAGGCCTGGCTGGAAGCCAAGGGCGACCTGGCCTCGCTCGAGGTCTGAGCCGCCGGCCCCGTCGGCCGGCCCGCGCCGGCGCCCGGTCGAAACCGTGACCCAGTCACCAGAAATGTGACGCATCGCGTCACATTTCGCGTCCGTTCGTTCCTGAATTCGAGCCGCTCGTCGGTCCCGACAGGCGGCGCCGGCCAGTGCTGCGCCTGGCCCGCGTCGGCCGCCAACCTTCACAAATGTGACGCAATTGGCATTTCCGACGCCCGCCCGGCGCTCCGCCGACGCGGCGGCACGGTTGGCACGCTTCCTGCTTCCACCCTCCTGCCCGCAACTGCGCGCCCCTGGTCGGCCCTCCGGCCCGGATTGTCCAGACACACCAAACCAACGCCTTCCGGCGCTAACCAAGGAATCCGCATCATGAAGAACGTCCGTGCCATCCGAGGCCTTGCTCTGACCAGCCTGGCGTCCCTCGGCCTGATCGCTGTCACCCCGGCCTTCGCCGAGTCGCAGTTCGTCACCACCGGTACCCCGACCGTCGCCAACGCCCGCCTGAACTTCCAGGTCAACGTGCCGCGCTTCCTCGAATTCCGCGTCGGCTCGGCCAATGCCGTCGTCGACACCGTCGTCTTCGACGTGGCCGCCGCTGACGTCGGCAACGCCGCCGCGCCGGTCGCCGGCGACATCACCGTGGACGTGGCCCTGCGCGGCAACGGCGGCGCCATCTCCCTGAGCGCCGACACCTCGGCCGACCCGCTCAACAGCGGCGCCGACACCATCCCGTTCAGCGCCATCTCCACCACGCTCGACGCCGGCACGATCAACGCCCCGGTCCTGACCGACGGCGCCAGCGCGCCGGTCGCGGTCGCGGTCACCTCCGGCACCCGCGTGACCAACCGCACGGCCACCTGGTCGTACGAGTTCAACAACGCCGCCGTGTACGGCGCCGGCACCTACGCCGGCCAGGTCGTCTACACCGCGACCATGCCGTAAACCGCGTGGGCGGACCCCGGTCCGCGACGTTGTGATGAAACGAGGGGCGGCGCCTCGCCGCCCCTTTCCTCCGCCACGGAGTGATCCCATGAACCGCATCCGCAAGACCACGGGAGGCCTGCTCCTGCTTGCCACCCTGCTGGCCTGCCAGGGTGCGGCGGCCTATCAGGCCAACATTTCCGCCGACTCGCGCGCGCTGTACCTGCGGGTCGGCACGGGCTCGATGACCTCGGCCCTGAGCTACAACCAGGGCGCCCGCCCGGTGAACAACACCACCGTCCAGACCGTGCTCGTCAACGTCCCCGCCGGCCAGATCGGCAACGGCAACGACCTGCAGATGACCGGCAACGGCGACCTCGTCAGCCACATCGACAACTATCTTTTCTGCAACCCCGGCCAGATCTACATCGGCGCCTTCTTCCGTCGACCGACCGGCGGCGGCGGCAACAACAACGCCACGGTCACGGCCAACTACCCGGCCAACCTGAGCACGCCCGGCGGCGACACCATCCCGATGTCGCAGATCCGTTGGGTCAGCAGCGGCAACGGCGATGGCCCCTTCCAGCCCTTCGCCAGCGGCTCGTTCACGGGCAGCGGCCAGCAGGTGGCTGCCTTCGGCCGCAACCAGTGGAACGAAAGCTGCCTCACCTTCTTCTACGGCAACGACCAGGTGGTCGCGGCCGGCAGCTACACCAACACCGTCACCTACACCCTGAGCGCGCCGTGATCCGGACCCTCGCCCTCGCCGTCCTGCTGCTCCTCGCGCTGCTGCCCGCGCCGGTCGCCGCGCAGGCGTATCCGGTCGACGACTCCGCCAGCCAGGTGCTGGACGGCAACGTGCGCATGCGCTGGGACGACCCGGTGCCGCGCCCCGGGGCCGCCTCCACCATGACCGGCCGGATGACGGTGATCGTGCGGCTCGACGTGTCGCCCTGGCTGGGCCGCACCGGCCGCATCTACAAGAAGCTGGCGCCCCAGGTGCAGGCCCCGGTCCGCGCACAGTGGACCTCGCGCGGCGTGCTGCAGCCGGGCCAGCTGCGCGACGGCGAGCGCACCCTCGTCTACGCCGGGCCGATCATGACCGCGACGCTGGAGGACACCCTGCAAGTCACCCTGCAGGCCGACGGCGATCGCCTGCCCGATCATTCCCGCCTCGAGTTCACCTTCGAGATCGAACTGGAGCCGCAGTAATGAGCCTCGCCGCACGCATCGCCATCGCCCTGCTGGCCCTGGCCGGCGCGCTGCCGGTGGCGGCGCAGGGCTTCGCCGTGCAGGTGGCGCCGCCGCGTTTCGAGGAAACCGCGAAGCCGGGCACCGTGCACCGCAACGTCATCGAGGTCACCAACAGCAGCGACGCCGAAGGTCGCTTCCGGCTCAAGACCGCCGACTGGACGCTGGCGCCCGACGGCTCGGTGCTGTTCTCGGACGCCCTGGCCGAGGGCAGCTGCCGGCCCTGGGTGGCGATCGAGTCGGCCAACCTGGTGGTCGCACCGAACGCGCGCCGCCGGTTCCGCTTCGAGGTAGCGGTGCCGGCCGACGCCGCCGACGGCCAGTGCCGGTTCGCGCTGGTGGTCGAGGGCGAGCCCGAGCTCAAGCCCGATGGCTCGATGCAGGTCAACGGCCGCATCGCGATCATCGTCTACCTCACCATCGGCAACGGCGCGCCGGTGCTGACCCTGGTGGAAACCCAGGTGCAGTCGGTGCAGGGCCGCGACCTGCCGGTGGTCCGCATCCGCAACACCGGCAACGCGCACGCGCGCCTGGCCGGCTTCCTCGACGCCATCGGCAGCGATGGCCGCCGACTAACCCTGCTGCCGTCGGCCGATCCGATCCTGCCGGGCGCCACCCGCGATATCCCGCTGATTCCCGTCGCCGAAACCGCCGACGCGCCGGAACCCGTCCTCAGCTTCCCGCTGCGCCTGAAAGGCCGCCTGGAATCGCCGCCGCTGCGCCTGGACATCGATTCGGACGTGGCGAAGCAGTGAGGCCCTCGCTTGCCATCCAGCCGCTGGCGCTCGCCATCGGCCTGTCGCTTGCGCTTGCCGGCCAGGCGTTCGCGCAGGACACGGGCGAGGAAGGCGCGCCGGCCTACCAGGACCGCATCATTCCCTCCGACCAGCTCGCGCCGCTGCCCGAGGACGAAGGCGAGGCCTTCGATGCCGAGGGCCTGCCCCGCTCGCTCGACCTGCAGCTGCTGGTCAGCCGCACCGAGCGCGGCCCCGAGACCTTCAACGAGCAGGGCCTGACGGTCGGTGGCTTCTGGGAAACCCTCGACCACGGCAGCCTGTCGCTCGATGCGACGCTGCTGCATGCCGATCGCGACCGCAACCAGGACGGCAATGGCTGGGGCGGCACCGCGACGCTGTGGCAGCGCGGCCTGTTCCTGGACGGCGGCTGGCGCGGCGACAATGGGCTGGGCGTGCTCAACACCGCGCTGCCGACGCTGGCGCGCGACCAGTACCGATTCCTGCTGCCCAGCGTTCCCTTCGCCGGCGTCAGCACCGACTGGCGCCAGGCCAGCCGCGGCCTGCAGCTGATGGGCTCCTACGGTCGCGGCGGCGTGTTCGACGGCGCGCGCGTGGTCGGCTTCGAGCGCTCGGATGGCGATGTCGCCAGCCTCGGCGCGCAGTGGGACTGGGCGCCCGGCTGGACCGGCGCCGCGACCGCGCTGGCCACCGACGGCCGCCTGGTGCCCGGCGGCGACGGCGGCGTGCAGATCGAGGACAACCGCACCCGCGCCGTGCTGGTGAGCAACGGCTGGCGCAGCGCCACGCAATCGCTGACCCTGAACCTGCAGTCCAGCGGCGGCGATCCGGCCAGCGCGCTGGGCGCCTGGCTGGACGGCCGCGCCGACCAGGGCCGCTACCAGCACCGCTACGGCCTGTTCCGGCTCGAGCCCGAACTGGCCTGGGGCGCGCTGCCGATCGCCAACGACGCCGAAGGCGCCTACTACCGGCTCAACTATTCCTACGCCCGCTGGAACTGGAACGCCGGCCTCGACCACATCCGGTCGGTCTCGGGCCGCAGCTTCGAAGGCCTGTACGGCAACTTCTACGGCCGCTACCAGGCCAGTACGCGCCTGGGCTATGGCGGTGGCCTGAACGTGCGCGATGCCGACAGCGGCACCGCCTACAGCACCCAGCTGTTCGTCGACCAGCTCAACCGCTGGGGCCAGACCCGGCTGCAGTGGGATTTCGTCGACAACGGCACCGCCGGGGGCGACAGCTGGGAGGTCAAGCTCGACCACACGCTGCCCTTCAAGCCGGGCCAACGGCTGTCGATGTCGCTCAACCACGGCTCGCTTTCCTATGCGGGCGAAGCGGCCACCCGCACCACGTCGGTGTCGCTCAACGGCGGCATCGAGTTCACCCCGCGCCTGAGCCTGGACGGCAGCGCGCGCTACGGTCGCGGCACCGGCCCGGGCGCCTTCCGCGGCACCGACCTCAACCTCAACCTGGCCTGGCGCTTCGCGCGCGAGTGGTCGCTGGTCGGCAGCATCTTCGAGAACCGCGGCGCGCGGCGCTCGCCCTTCATCCTCGATCCGCTCGCACCCGACACCTTCATCGACATCCCGCGCGACCGCTCGCTGTTCCTGAGCCTGCGCTACCAGCACCGCGCCGGCACTGCCTCGGGCGTGCTCGGCGGCCCGCCGGGCAGCCCGGTCGGCAGCATCACCGGCAGCGTCTACCTCGACGACAACGGCGACGGCCAGCGCGCGGCGTCGGAACAGCCGGCCGCGAACGTCACCGTGCTGCTCGACGGCCTGTACGCCGTGCGCACCGACAGCAACGGCGAATTCACCTTCCCGCGCGTCGCCGTCGGCGCCCACGTGGTCACCGTGGTGCCGGACAACCTGCCGCTGCCCTGGTTCGTCGACGAAGAACTCGATCGCCGCGCGGTGGACGTCAGCGTGCGCGACCAGCAGCGCGTCGACATCGGCGCGAGGCGCCAGCGATGAACCACGACAAGACGTCCCTGCTGGTCCGGCTGGTCGGCCTGGCGGTCGCCGCGGCGATCGCGGTGGGCCTGCAGGCGAGTGAGCGCGCCAGCGGCGGCGCCGATCTCTACGGCTATACCCTGGTGGAAAGCCCGATGGGCCCGACCTGCGGCTACGACTACGTCGACCTGGGCGAGCACGCCGAGGTGCTGGCGCTGCAGCCCGGCCATCCGGCGGCCGCCAGCGACGATTTCGCCGCGGTGCTGCCGCTGGCCGAACCCTTCGAGTTCTACCAGCTGCCCAACGAGGCGCTGGTGGTGTCGGCCAACGGCTACCTGGCCGCGGCCGGCTCGCTGGCGCAGGAGGACGGCGCCGACTTCAGCAACGACTGCCGCCTGCCGGCGCGCGCCGACAACGCCGCGGCGGTGCAGGACCGCGTCTACGTCTACCACGACGACCTGCGCGCCCAGGCCGGCGGCCACGTCCGCCACGCCTACTTCCCGGCCTGCCCGCGCGCGGCCGCGAGCGGCGCGGACGAGCCGTGCACGGTGGTCGAGTGGAACCGCTTCGAGCGCGCCACGGCGCTGGCGAGCAGCCAGCCGCTGCGCGCACAGGCGGTGCTCTACCACCGCAGCCATGCGATCGCGCTGCAGTACGCCTCGGTGGACGACAGCCGCGCGGCGCAGGCCACCATCGGGCTGCAGGGACTGGACGGCCGCACCGCGCGCCTCGCCGGCTGCGACCTGCCCGACCGCGTGACGCCTCGCCAGGCGGTGTGTTTCTTCGACCCGCGCCATCGCCCGGCCAGCGCCCGGCGGCTCGTCGCCGGCGCGGCGCTTCCCTAGCCGGCGGAGGCCATCCCGGCACGCAGCAGCGCCGACAGCAGCGGCTGCAGGGCCGCTGCCTTCGCCTCGTCGTAGCACACCGCGTCCTCGTCCATGTAGGTGGGCTGCGCCAGCTCGAGCTGCACGGCGTCCACGCCCTGCGCGGGGCGACCGTAGTGGCGGGTGATGTAGCCGCCCTTGAAGCGGCCGTTGGCCACCCAGGAATAATCCGACTGCGCCGCCAACACCGCCTCGAGCCGCGCCTGTACACCGGGCGCGCAACTGGTGCCCGCCGCGGTGCCCAGGTTGAGGTCGGGCAGCCGGCCTTCGAACAGGAAGGGCACGGTGCCGCGGATCGAATGGCCTTCCCACAGCAGCACGCGGCCGTGGCGTTCGCGCAGGCGCGCGAGTTCCGCCGCCAGCGCGTCGTGGTAGGGCCGCCAGTAGGTTTCCACGCGCGCCTGAACTTCATCCACGCCGGGCGCCTGGCCCGGCAGGTACACCGGCTCGCCGTCGAAGCGCACCGCCGGGCACAGGCCGGTGGTGTTCTGCCCCGGGTAAAGCGACACGTCATCCGGGCGACGATTGAGGTCCACCACGTAGCGCGAATAGCGCGGCACCAGCACCGAGGCGCCGAGCGCGCGCGCGAACGCATAGAGCCGGCTGACGAACCAGTCGGTGTCGGGCACGGCGCGCGCCGCCGGCAGCAGGCGGGCGGCGATGTCGGCCGGCACCTCGGTGCCGTCGTGCGGCAGGCTCACCAGCAGCGGCGCGTCGCCCCGATGCAGGGTGCAGGCGCTCATGCGCCGCGGCCTTGGAAGCGCGAGGGGGCGTAAGGCGCGGGGTCGACCGGCGGCGACCGGCCCAGCATCAGGTCGGCCACCAGGCGCCCGGTGCCGGCGGCCATGCCCATGCCCATCATGCCGTGGCCGGTGGCGAGCCACAGGTTGCTGTGCTTGGGCGAACGGCCGATCAGGGGCAGGTCGTCGACGCACATCGGGCGCCAGCCGCACCAGGTCTCGCGCTTCGCGCCGCCCGGCGGCGAGGCCAGGTACTCGGCGGCGCCGCGCTCGAGCGCGGCGAGGCGCGTCGGGTTCAGGCGATCGTCGTAACCGCTGAATTCCATCGTGCTGCCGAGGCGCAGGCCGTCGTCCCAGGCAGTGACGCAGACGCTGCGCTCCTTGAGCACCAGCGGCCGGCGCGGCACCACGGCCGGGCGGTCGTAGGTGATCGAATAGCCTTTGCCGGGCTGCACGGGGATGTCGAGCCCGAGCATCTGGCCGAAACGCGGCGACCACGCGCCCATCGCCAGCAGCACCTTGCCGCCGCTTCGCCGGCCCTCGCTGGTCTGCACCGCGTCGATGCCGTTGCGGCCGCGCTCGAGCCCGCCCACCAGCACGCCCTCCTCGATCACGCCGCCGGCCTCGCGCACGATGCGCGCCAGCTCCGCGGTGTAGCGGTCGGGGCGCAGCTGGGCGTCGCCGGGGAAATGGATGGCGCCGGCCATGCCGGGCCGCAGCGCGGGTTCGTCGGCCGCGAGCGCGGCGCCGTCGAGCACGCGGGCCGGGATGCCGAGCTCGGCCAGCAGGCCCAGGTCGCGCTGCTGTTTCTCGAGCGCGCGCGCACTGCGGAAGACGTAGTGGAACCCCGAGGCCTCGAAGCCGCAGTCCAGGCCCTGGCCGTACACGAGGTCCTCGGTGAGCGCGCGCGAGAGGTTGAGCAGCGCGCCCTTGGCCACGCCGCTCTGGCGCCAGTCGGCGGCGTTGCAGCGGCCGGCCACCCGCATCAGCCAGCGCATCAGCGCCGGGTCCCAGCGCGGCTTGATGTAGAGCGGCGCCGACGGGCTGAGCATCCAGCGCAGCGCCTGCCCGACCATGCCCGGCGCGGCCAGCGGCGGCGCGTGGCTGGGCGTGAGCGTGCCGCAGTTGCCCCACGAGGCCCCGCCGCCGACCCGTCCCTGGTCGAGGATGCGCACCGAGCGGCCCTCGGCCAGCAGGTAGTGCGCGCAGGCCAGGCCGATCACGCCACCGCCCAGGATCAGGACATCCGCATCGCCGCTCTCGTTCATGCCCGTAGTTTACCCGCCGGCCCGGGGCCGCCGGTCAACGCCGCATCGGCGGCAGCCGCAAGTAGGTGGCCGCCCGCCACAGCCATTCCATCGGCCCCATCCGGAAGCGGGCCAGCCAGGCCTGGCTCAGCAGCACCTGCACGGCGAAGAAGGCGAACACGAACGGCACCTGCCAGGCCCGCGGCAGCTGCTCGAAATATCCCAGCCCCCAGCCCGAGAAGATCCAGGTGCACACCAGCGACTGCACCAGGTAGTTGGTCAGCGCCATCCGCCCGGCCGGCGCCAGCCACATCAACCGCGGCGCCAGCGAGGACTGCAGGGCGCGCTGGATCCAAGCCAGGTAGCCCAGCGCCATCAGCGTGCCGCCCACCGTGAACAGGCCCATCGCCGCCGCCACCGGGAAGTCGGAGCGCACGAAGTCCATGGTCGGGGTGATGGCGCAGGAGACCAGCACCATCAGCAGGCCCACCGGCAGGGCCACGCGGCGAAGGTTGGCGTAGAGCACCGGGAAGTCCTGCGGCCGCGCGATCGCCCCGCTGCGCGCGAACCACGCGCCCAGCAGGAACAGGCCGAGGATCTGCCAGCCCCAGAACACCAGGAAGCCCAGCATCTGCAGCAGGTCTTGCTTGCGCTGCGCCACCGCCTCGGCCCAGGTGCCCGTGCCGTAGGCCTGGCGCTGCGCCTCGAGGTCGGCCGCCACGGCCACGGCGGCTTCCGCCATGCCCTTTTCCATCTCGGCGCCGCCGCCGGGCGCCATCATCACCAGGCTCACCAGGGCGCCCACGAGCAGGAAGAACAGCGACGGCGCCAGGATGAAGGCGGTGCCCCACTTCGGCAGGCGCGACAGCGGCGTGTTCCGGAACAGGAACATCAGCGGGAACGCCAGCAGCGCATACGACACCAGCACGTCGCCGTTCCAGACCAGCAGCGCGTGCGCGAGGCCGATCGCCAGCAGGGCCAGGATGCGGCGCAGGTAGGTGGGCAGGAAGGACCGGCCGCTCGCCTCGGCCCGCATCATCATCACCGCGAAGCCCATGCCGAAGAGCAGCGAGAACAGCGGGTAGAACTTGCCCTGCACGAACACGTAGATGAGCGCGTCGGCCCACCGGTCGGCGCCGGTGAGGGCCGGATCCAGGCCGGTCATGGCGCCCAGCAGCGGACCGACCATGCCCTCGATGTTCATCAGCAGGATGCCCAGCAGCGCGAAGCCGCGCAGGACGTCCATCGCGTCGATCCGCGCGGGGGCGCCGGCGGCGTCGATCGGGGTCGGTTCGGACATGGCGGGCGCTCGCGGCAGGGGGTTCCCGGATCATCCGGGCCGGCTGCCCGCGCCGCAAGCGGCCCGCAAACGAAACGGGGCCCGCCGAAGCGGGCCCCGCGAGTCATCGGTGCCGGCAGCGCGTCAGTGCTGCACGCCACCGTCGCCGTGCACGTGGCCGTGCTCGATCTCGACCGGCTCGGCCTCGCGCACGTCGACGATCTCGACCTGGAAGTTGAGGGTCTTGCCGGCCATCGGGTGGTTGAGATCCACGTCCACCACGGTGGCGCCGACCTTGACCACGGTGACCGCGCGCGGACCCATGTTGGTGCCCAGCACGACCTGCTGGCCCGGCTGCAGGCGCGTCTCGCGGAAGTGCTTCTTGGGCACGCGCTGGACGAAGCCCTCGCGGCGCTCGCCGTAGGCCTGGTCCGGGGTGACGGTGGCTTCGAAGCTGTCGCCGGCGGCCTTGTCCATCATCGCGGCCTCGAGGCCCGGGATGATGTTGCCGGCGCCGATCAGCACGGCCAGCGGCTCGCGATCCCGGGACGTCTCGGTCGGCGGCTGGCCGACTTCGGACACGGTGTAGTGGAAACGGACGACGCGGTTCTTCTCGATCTTCATGATGGTTCCGGGTTGGGCCGGTGACGCGACCGGCGGGATGGGGCACACTCGGCCCGTGACAGCGAGCGCGCATTATCCCGGCCACCCCCTTCCGGCGCCAGTTCCCCGCGCCCACGGCCCGTGTCCCCCGAGGCACCTGCTGCGCGGGCTGTGGCTCGCGCCCCTGCTGGCGCTGGCCGCCTGCTCGTCCGGCCCCAAGCGCTCCGATGCCCCGGCCCGTGTCGCCGCGCCGGCGATCCGCGTGGTGGACGTGGCCCCGGCCGATCCGGTGCGCGCCAACGACGTGCTGATGCGGGCCCTGGGCCTCGTGGGCACGCCCTACCGCTGGGGCGGCAACACGCCGGCCGGCGGCTTCGACTGCAGCGGCCTGGTCGGCTTCGTGTTCCGCGACGCCGCCCAGATGGCCCTGCCCCGCACCACCCGCGAGATCGCCCAGGTCCGCGCCGGCAAGCCGCCGCGCGACCGGCTGGCGCCGGGCGACCTGGTGCTGTTCGGCAAGCCCACCTTCCACGTCGGCATCTACGTTGGCGAAGGCCGCTTCGTGCACGCCCCCAGCACCGGCGGCACGGTCCGCCTCGACCGCCTCGACGGGCCCTACTGGGGCCGCCACTACGACGGCGCCCGCCGCCTGCTGGACTAAGCCGCAGGCTCAGGCCGAAGCCAGAGCCAGGTGCCGACGACGGCCATGATTCCGGTGCCGATGGCAGCCATCCACCACTTCGGGGCGGTCAGGAAGAAGATCACGGCGCACACCGCCATGCTGCCGATCGCCCACTGCTTGGCGCGCCGGCTGACCGATCCGGTGGCCTGCCAGTCGCGGATCATCGGGCCGTAGAGGCGATGCGCGAGCAGCCAGGCATGCAGGCGATCCGAGCCGCGCGCCGCGGCGTAGGCGGCCAGCAGCACCAGCGGCGTGGTGGGCAGGCCCGGTAGGAAGATGCCGACGATGCCCAGGCCCAGGGCCGCGTAGGCCAGCACCAGCCACAGCCAGCGCCGGGCGCGGCGGCCCAGGCTCATTCGGCGCGCAGGCCCGCCACGGCCTGCTCGATGTCCTTGCTCAGTGCCATCACCTTCAGCGCGTACTCGGCCAGCCGCTGGTCGTCGGGATCGGTGGGGCGCCAGGGCGGCACGGTGGATGGCTTGCCCTCGACGCCATCGAGTGCCACGAACACGATGACGCAGTGCGTGCACAGGCGCTCGCCGCCGTCCTGCATCGGATCGCGGGCGCGCACGTCCACCGCGAAATGCATGCTCGAGGTGCCGGTGTAGACCAGCTTCGCGGTCACCGTGACGAGGTCGGAGGTGCGGATCGGCGCGACGAAGCGGATGCCGCCCACCGCGACGGTGACGCTGTAGCGGCCGCTCCAGCCGACCGCGGCGGCGTAGCCCACCTGGTCGATCCACTTCATCACCACGCCGCCGTGGACCTTGCCGCCGTAGTTGACGTCGGTGGGTTCGGCCAGGAAACGGAAGGTGAGTTCGCGCTGTTCGCCGCTCATGCGGGGGCTCCCGAGGTGGCATCGTCGACGGCGTCGCGCACGGCGCGCTGGCGCATGCGCTCGTGCAGGCGATCGCGGTGCCCGGCCAGCTCGCGCGCCAGGCCGATGCGGCCGGCGGCGTCGGCCGCGGCCGGCTGCGAATCGCGCACCCCGCGGAACTCCGCGTAGGCGTCCAGCACGTGGCGGCTGCGCTGCAGCAGCAGCTCGAGCATGATCGCGTCGTCCAGCAGGCCGATCACCGCCACGTCGTCGGGGATCATGTCCTCGGGGTCGCTGAAGTAGGCCAGCAGCCGGAGCAACTCCGCGCGTTCCACCTGGGGCAGCGACCAGGCCTCGTCCTCGAGCATCTCGATCAGCTGGACCACCGACAGCAGGGTCTTGCGGATGTAGCCCGGGGCGCAGGCGATGGGCAGGGTCTCGAGCGCGTGGCGGGCGGCGGCGACGATGTCGCACTCCTCGGCGCAGGCCACCCGCCGCTCGGCCCGGGCCAGGGCTTCGTGGAAGCGCTCGATGTCGCCGGGTTCGAGTTCGAAGGTGATCTTCACGCGCCAATCCTACTTCACGGCCCGGCCCCCTGTGGGAGGGACCGTAGGAGGGCCTTCAGGCCCGAAGCTTTTCGCCGAAACGGTTCGGGCCTGAAGGCCCTCCTACGGGGGGCGGATGAACGCGGGGTTCATGGGCGCTGGCCGGCAGGTCCGGTTTCGCGTAGCATCCGCCCCGTTTGCTGCACGGCTGACCGTTTTCCCCCGGTATGCCCGCCACCCAGGTTCCGAGCCCCGCTCGCCCTGCGTCTGGCCCCACTCCGCACGCCTTTCGCTGCGCAAACCCGTCAGGACCGCCTTGGTCCCTGCCGTAAAACCAGATGCACCAGCTCGCAGCGCGGTTTCAGGGAACGCTCCGGGTTACACGAACGGAGTACAACCATGTCTTTTGAAACCCTTGGGCTCGCGCCCGAGATCACCCGTGCGCTGGCCGAACTCGGCTACGCCAACCCCACCCCGATCCAGGCCGAAGCGATCCCGCTGGTGATGGCCGGCAGCGACCTGATGGGCGGCGCCCAGACCGGCACCGGCAAGACCGCCGCGTTCTCGCTGCCCCTGCTGCACCGCCTGGCCCAGGCCGGCCCGATGCACGGCCCGCGCAAGCCGCGCGCGCTGGTGCTGGTGCCCACCCGCGAGCTGGCCGTGCAGGTGTTCGACAGCCTGCGCGCCTACGGCAAGCACCTGCGCCTGGCCAGCACCACCATCTACGGCGGCGCCGGCATGCAGCCGCAGATCGACGCGCTGCGCCGCGGCGTCGACATCCTGGTGGCGACGCCGGGCCGCCTGCTCGACCATCTCGAGCGCCGCAGCGTCGACCTCTCGCACGTCGAGATCCTGGTGCTGGACGAAGCCGACCGCATGCTCGACATGGGCTTCCTGCCCGCGATCAAGCGCGTGATGGCCAAGATCCCGTCGCGCCGCCAGACCCTGCTGTTCTCGGCCACCTTCGAGGACGCGATCAAGAAGCTGGCGATGGAGTTCCTGCGCGAGCCGAAGGAAGTACAGGTCTCGGTCCGCAATGCGGTCGCCACCAACGTCACCCACATCGTCCATCCGGTCGACGCCAGCCGCAAGCGCGACCTGCTGCTCGAGATCCTGTCCAAGCGCTACCAGGACCAGGTGCTCGTGTTCGGCCGCACCAAGCACGGCTGCAACCGCCTGTCGGAGCAGTTGGACAAGGCCGGCATCAACTCGGTCGCCATCCACGGCAACAAGAGCCAGGCCCAGCGCCTCAAGGCCCTGAAGGACTTCAAGTCCGGCAAGGCCCGCGTTCTGGTCGCCACCGACGTCGCCGCGCGCGGCCTGGACATCCCGCTGCTGCCGATGGTCATCAACTTCGACCTGCCGATGGTCGCGGAAGACTACGTGCACCGCATCGGCCGCACCGGCCGCGCCGGCGCCTCCGGCGAAGCGGTCTCGCTGGTCTCGCACGACGAGGGCGGCCTGCTGCGCGCCATCCAGCGCGTGCTCAAGGCCGACATCGAGATGGTGGAAGTCGAGGGCTACTCGCCGCAGCGCCCGATCCGCATGGGCAACGACGCCCCGTCGGGCCGGCCGGCCGGCGGCCAGCGTCCGCCGCAGCGCCACGCGCGCCGCCCGCACGTCAACAACGGCGAGCGCCACGCGCACGCGGGCCCCAAGAGCCCGCGCGACGGCGGCCGCGGCCGCGGCGGCGAGGCCCGCACCGCGCGCTGATCCCACGCTGCGTTGCCAAGGGAAGGGCCGCCTCGCGCGGCCCTTTTTCGTTTCCGGGGCGGCCTTTTTTTGACGCGGATTTACGCGGATAAACGCGGATAGAGCAAAAAGCCTCAATATTGGGTCCTCGCGGGATGCACGCCCTCGCGTCGCAAAAAAACCGGCTTTGCTGTATCCGCGTTTATCCGCGTAAATCCGCGTCCAAGAACCGCCTTGCTTTCGCGACAAGGCTGCCGGAAGCTGCGAAGCATCTTCGGGGGAGGCAAGGACATGTTGCGGAGCATCCTGGCGGTACTGGCGGGCATCCTGGTGATGGGGATCACCGTGGCGGCGGTGCAGTGGCTCGGGCATTCGATTTATCCGCCGCCCCCGGGCATCGACCCGACCGACCACGACGCGATGGTCGCCCTGATTTCACAGATGCCGAAGATGGCGCTGGGCCTGGTACTCATCGCCTACGCCTTCGGCACCTTCCTCGGCGCCTTCACCGCCACCACCATCAGCGTGGCGCACAAGCGCGGCGTCGCGATCGCGGTCGGCGTGGTGATGCTGGCCCTGGTGGCCCTGAACTTCTCGGTGATCCCGCATCCGGCGTGGATGGTGGTGGCCGGCCTGGCCATCCCGATCCCCTTCGCCCTGCTCGGCTGGCGCCTGGCCCGCTGAAAAAAAGGGGTCAGAGTAATTATTCGTTTGAAGCGAATAATTACTCTGACCCCTTTTTCGGGCGGACGCTGAGCCAGGCGCCGAGCAGCAAGAGGGCCACCGCGACGGCCTGCGTCCAGTGCGGCGTCGCCTGGCCGAAGGCGAGCAGCAGGCCGGTCGAGAGCAGCGGCGCGGCGTAGGACAGCGTCCCCAGCAGCGCGATGTCGCCGCGTTTGGTGCCGATGTCCCAGAGCCAGAAGGCGATGCCGGTCGGGCCCAGGCCCAGCAGCAGGATCAGCGCGCCCTGCCCCGCCGTCGGCACCACCGTGGTTTCCAGCGCGAGGTGCGCGAGGCCGCCCAGCACGCCGACCGCGAGGCAGGCGCCCGCCATCGCCGAACTCGGCACCGCCTCGAACCGGCGGTTGAGCACCGAATACAGCGCCCACGCCAGGGCCGCGCCCAGCGCCGCCGCATAGCCCGGCAGGTGCGCGGGATCGACCTGCACGCGCCCACCGCGCGTCACCAGCAACACCGCGGCCGCGAGTCCCAGCGCGGTGCCCAGCCACTGCCCGGCGCGGATCCGCGCGTCGCCGATCAAGGCGGCGAACACCACGATCAGCAGCGGCCAGAGATAGTTGATCAGGTTGGCCTCCACCGCCGGCGCATTCTTCAGCGCGATGAAGTACAGCGCGTGGTAGCCGAACAGCGCCGCGATGCCCAGCGCGCCCGCAGCCAGCGGCTGCCGCAGCCCAGCCAGGCCGGGGCCTCCCGGCCGCAGCAGCAGCGCGCCGCCGGCCAGGCCGGCGACGCCGAAACCCATCGCCAGCAGCTGGAACGGCGGGATGCCGGCGGTGCCGCCGGTCAGCACCGCCAGCGAGGACCACAGCAGCACGGCCGCGAACCCGGCCAGGGTGGCGCGGCGCGGCGTCATCAGGCGCGCGGCGCCGCGTCGTCGAGGCCGATGTCGCCGGTGGCGCGGTCGTACACCGCCTGGTCGAGCAGGCCGGTTTCCTTCGCCACCAGCACCGGCACCAGCACCTGGCCGGTGACGTTGGTCATCGTGCGCATCATGTCCAGCACGCGGTCGATCGCGACCAGGTAGCCGATGCCCTCGAGCGGCAGGCCGGCGGAGCTCAGCACGACCGTGGCCATCACCATCGCCGTGCCCGGCACGCCGGCGGTGCCGAAGCTGCCCAGCACCGAGGCCAGCAGGATCACGAAGTACTGCGAGGCGCTGAGCTCGATCCCGAAGTACTGCGCCACGAACATCGCCGTCAGCGTCGGGAAGATCGCACCGCAGCCGTCCATCTTGATGCTGGCGCCCAGCGGCACCGCGAACGCCGCATACTCCTGCTTCACGCCCAGCGCATGCGTCGCCGCGCGCAGCGAGGCCGGCAGCGCCGCGAAGCTCGACGAGGCAACGAACGCCACCTGCATCGCCGGCAGTGCGCCGCGCAGGAAGCGCAGCGGATTCAGGCCGTGCGCCAGCAGCAAACCTCCGTAGACGAAGACGATGTGCAGCGCGCAGGCCAGGTACAGCGCCACCACGAACCCACCCAGCGGCAGCAGCCGCTCGAAGCCGTAGCTGCCCACCAGCGCCGCGATCAGGCCGAAGGTTCCGATCGGCGTGACCTCGAGCACGAAGCGCGTCACCTGGATCATCACGTCGCTGGCCTCGCCGGCCAGCGCGCGCAGCTTCGCGGTCTTCTCGCCCAGCTTCACCAGCGCGAAGCCGACCAGGCCCGCGAAGAAAATCACCTGCAGGATCTTGCCGTCCGCCAGCGCCGCGAAGGGATTGGCCGGCACCACGTCCAGCAGCACCGCCACCGGACCAGGCACGACCTTTTCGACATAGGTCTCGGCCACGGCCAGCTCGCCCAGCCCCAGGCCCGGCTGCATCACCGCACCCACCGCGAAGGCCACGCCCACCGCCAGCGCCGCCGTGGCCGCGAACCAGGCGAAGGTGCGCCCGCCCAGCGCCGCCACCGACTGCTGCCCGTGCAGGCTGGCCACCGCGTTGATCACCGCGAAGAACACCAGCGGCGTCGCGATCATCTTGATCAGGGTGACGTAGAGCGTACCCAGCGGCTGGAACCAGGCCGCGGCCTGTTCGCCCAGGGCCCAGCCGGCCAGTGCGCCGAGCACGAAGCCGGCCAACACGCGCTGCCAGAAGGGGATGCGGAACCAACGGGAGACCAGGGACATCGGGCTTGCCTCGAAGAGCGTGGGGGGACGATACCGGGAGGCGGCCACCGGGTCATCCGGTTCTTCACGCCCGGAAACGCAGCGTTGCGGGCGATAATGGCGGCCTGTTCCCGGAGTACCCCATGACCCTGATCCTGTTCCTCGCCGGCCTGGCCCTGCTGATCGTCGGCGCCGACCTGCTGGTCCGCGGCGCCTCGCGCCTCTCGCTGTCGCTGGGCATCGCCCCGCTGGTGGTCGGGCTGACCGTGGTCGCCTTCGGCACCAGCGCACCCGAACTCGCGGTGTCCATCAAGGGCGCGCTCGACGGCCAGACCGACATCGCGCTGGGCAACGTGGTGGGCAGCAACATCTTCAACATCCTGTTCATCCTCGGGCTGTCGGCCCTGATCGCGCCGCTCGTGGTGGACCGGCAGCTGATCCGCCAGGAAGTGCCCATCGTGATCGGCCTGAGCCTGCTGGTCGGCGGCATGGTCCTCGACCTGCGGCTGTCCGCGGCGGAGGGCGCGCTGCTGGTGCTGCTGATCGCCGGCTACACGGCGCTGCTGTACTTCCAGGGCAAGAACGCGCCGGCCAGCGAAGTCACCGACGACCTGCTGCCCACCGGCCCGGCCTGGCTGTCGCGGCTGCCGGCGCAGCTGGCGCTGATCATCGTCGGCCTCGGCATGCTGGTGCTCGGGTCGCGCTGGCTGGTGGACTCGGCCATCACCTTCGCGACCATGCTCGGCGTCAGCCAGCTCGTCATCGGGCTGACCATCGTCGCCGCCGGCACCTCGCTGCCCGAAGTCGCCACCTCGGTCATCGCCGCGGTGCGCGGCGAGCGCGAGATCGCGGTCGGCAACGTGCTGGGCAGCAACATCTTCAACCTCGGCGCCGTGCTGGGCATCAGCGCCCTGGTGTCGGGCAGCGGCCTCACCGTGCCGCCCTCGCTGCTGGCCTTCGACCTGCCGGTGATGATCGCGGTGGCGGTGGCCTGCCTGCCGGTGCTGTTCACCGGGCACCTGATCGCGCGCTGGGAAGGCGCGGTGTTCCTGGGCTACTACGTGGCCTACACTACCTACCTCGTGCTGTACGCGCAGGAGCACGATGCCCTGGACGAATACAGCCTGGTGATGCGCGCCGTGGTGATCCCGCTCACCTTGATCACGCTCGCCGTGGTGGTCGCGCGCGAGCTGCGCCGCCGACGCCGCGCCTGACGCACGGCGCGGCGCGCGCGGCGGTGGCCCGCCGGACAGCGGCGGGCCCTGCGAGTCGCGACCTCAGAACGGCTTGAAGTAGACCAGCCACAGGATCGGGACCACCAGCACCAGCGGCACCTCGTTGAACCAGCGCAGCGCGGTCGGCGATGGCAGCGGCGCGCCGGTGGCGGCGCGCTTGATCCAGCGGCCGGTCACGATGAAGTGCGCCAGCATCAGCGCCACCAGCGTCAGCTTCGCGTGCACCCAGCCGCCGCTGCGGTCGAAGTGCATCCACAGCGCCAGCCCCGGCAGCAGCGCGATGCCGAACATCACGTGGCCGAAGCGATAGAGCCGCGCCCCCATCAGCGCCAGCCGCGCCCGCACCGCCGGCTCGGCACCCGCCTCGGCCAGGTTGACCAGGATGCGCGGCAGGTAGAACACGGTCGCCATCCAGGAAATCACGAACAGCACGTGGAAGAGCTTGGTCCAGAGGTAGGCCATGGGGCGACGGGTCTCGGCGGGGAAAGGAAGGGATCAGCGGCAGTTCGGGCGGCGGCCGGCGCTGCGCGCCTGCTCGTAGGTGGGCATCAGGCTGGGCGCGGCCGCGGCCAGCGTCTGGATGCGGCGCTGCGGATCCGGGTGGGTGGACAGCCAGGCCGGCGCACGGCTGCCGCCGGCCTGCTTCTGCATGTTCTCCCAGAGCGTGGCGGCGGCGCGCGGGTCGAAGCCGGCGCTGGCCATGTAGCGCTGGCCGAGCACGTCGGCCTCGGTCTCGTGCTGGCGCGAGAACGGCAGCGCGATACCGGCCTGCGCGCCCAGGCCCAGCAGGCCCAGCAGCTGCTGGCGCTGGCCGCCGGTGGCGGAGTTGAGCACCTGCAGCGCGGCGTCGGTGGCGAACTGGTTGGACACGCGTTCGGCCGCGTGGCGCGAGGTGACGTGGCCCAGCTCGTGGCCGATCACCGAGGCCAGCTGGTCCTGGTTGGCGGCGACCTTCAGCAGCCCGGTGTGCACGCCGACCTTGCCGCCCGGCAGGGCAAAGGCGTTGGCGCTGGCGTCGTCGATCAGGGCCACTTCCCAGGGCTTGCTGCGGGCCGGCTCGGGCAGCTGGGCGATCAGGGCACGGGCGACGCAGTTCACGTAGCGGGTGGAGGCGGCATCACCGTAGACCTTGCCGCCGGCCTTGACCTGGGCGAAGGCGGTGGCGCCCATCCGGTCCATGTCGGCATCGCCGACCAGGATCAGCTGGGAACGGCCGGTGGGCGTGGTGCTGCAGGCGGCGGCGAGGCCCAGGGTCAGCAGGGCGGCGAGTTTCGCGGGGCGCAGGCGCATGGGGACTCTCCTTCTCGGACCGGGCCCCATGATTGGCGCATCGCCCGGGCGCCGCAAGCCGGGCGCGGTTCAGGTGCCTGAAGCGCCGCTGGGGTACAATCCCGCGCCTTCTTCGTGTCCGTGGTGTGCCGGTATGCGAAGTCTCCCCGATTCAGTCGGACCCAGACCTACGGACTCCCCATGACCGCCCAGACGACCGAGGCGCCCAGCGCGCCGCTGCATTTCCGTGACCTCGCCCTGGGCGAGCCCCTGCTCAAGGTGCTCGCCGAGGTCGGCTACGAGTCGCCCTCGCCGATCCAGGCCGCGACCATCCCGCACCTGCTGGGCGGCCGCGACGTGCTGGGCCAGGCCCAGACCGGCACCGGCAAGACCGCCGCCTTCGCGCTGCCGATCCTCGCGCAGATCGACCTCTCGCAGACCAAGCCGCAGGCCCTGGTGCTGGCGCCGACCCGCGAGCTGGGCATCCAGGTCGCCGAGGCCTTCCAGCGCTACGCCGCGCACATGCCCGGCTTCCACGTGCTGCCGGTGTACGGCGGCCAGCCCTACGGCCCGCAGCTGCAGGCGCTGCGCCGCGGCGTGCACGTCGTGGTCGGCACCCCGGGCCGCATCATCGACCACCTCGACAAGGGCTCGCTCGACCTTTCGCTGCTGAAGAACCTCGTGCTCGACGAAGCCGACGAGATGCTGCGCATGGGCTTCATCGACGACGTCGAGGCCATCCTCAAGAAGATGCCGGCCACGCGCCAGACCGCGCTGTTCTCGGCCACCATGCCGCACGCGATCCGCCGCATCGCCCAGACCTACCTCAAGGACCCGGTCGAGGTCACGATCGAGGCCAAGACCCGCACCGCCGAGAACATCCGCCAGCGCAGCTGGGAAGTTTCCGGCCTGCACAAGCTCGACGCGCTCACCCGCATCCTCGAGGCCGAGCCCTTCGACGCCATGATCGTCTTCGCCCGCACCAAGCAGGCCACCGACGAGCTGGCCGAGAAGCTGCAGGCGCGCGGCTTCTCCGCGGCGTCCATCAACGGCGACGTGGTCCAGGCGCAGCGCGAGCGCACCATCGAGCAGCTCAAGAACGGCAAGATCGACATCCTGGTCGCCACCGACGTCGCCGCCCGCGGCCTGGACGTGGACCGCATCAGCCACGTCGTGAACTACGACGTGCCCTACGACACCGAGAGCTACGTGCACCGCATCGGCCGCACCGGCCGCGCCGGCCGCAGCGGCGAGGCGATCCTGTTCATCGCCCCGCGCGAACGCGGCATGCTGCGCGCCATCGAGCGCGCCACGCGCCAGCCGATCACGCCGATGGAGCTGCCCACCGTGGCCGCCGTCAACGACGTGCGCATCGCCAAGTTCAAGCAGCTGATCAGCGACACCCTGGCCGCCGGGGAGCTGGGCGAGTTCCGCAAGCTGATCGAGGACTACGAGCGCGAGAAGAACGTGCCGGCCATCGAGATCGCCACCGCCCTGGCCAAGATGGCCCGCGGCGACGTGCCGCTGCTGATGGAGCCGCCGAAGTTCGAGGCCAAGAAGCGCGCCTTCGAGCGCGACGTGCAGGCGGCCACCGACAAGTACGCCAAGCCCTCGCGCTTCGACAAGCCCGAGCGCGGCGAGCGCCCGGCGCGCGCCGAGCGTCCCGAGCGGCCCGCCTTCGCCAAGAAGGTCCGCGAACCGCGCACGCCCGACGAGGGCAAGAGCACGTTCCGCATCGAAGTGGGCTACGACCACGGCGTGAAGCCGGGCAACATCGTCGGCGCGATCGCCAACGAGGCCGGCCTGGACGCCAAGCACATCGGCCGCATCGAGATCTTCGAGGACCACACCCTGCTCGACCTGCCCGACGGCATGCCGCCGGACGTGATGCAGCACCTCAAGACCGTCTGGTGCGCCGGCCAGCAGCTGCGCATCACCCGCGACGGCGAGGCGCCGGACACGGCCGGCAAGGCGCCTGGCAAGCCGGGATTCGGTAAGAAGCCGTTCGCCGGCGGCAAGAAGGAGTTCGGGCCGCGCAAGTTTGGTGGCGACAAGCCCGCCTTCAAGAAGCCGCACCGCAAGGGCCCGTCGCACGACTGATTGCGACCGGTAGAGTGCGCGGCATGGAAACCGACGTGATCGTGATCGGCGGCGGCGCCGCGGGGCTGATGTGCGCGCTGACCGCCGGCCGGCGCGGGCGCCGCGTGCACGTGATCGAGCACGCCAACCGCTGCGGCAAGAAGATCCTGATGTCGGGCGGCGGCCGCTGCAACTTCACCAATACGGGCACCACGCCGGCGAACTTCTTGTCGGCCAACCCGCATTTCTGCAAGTCCGCGCTGGCGCGCTACCGGCCCGGGGACTTCATCGCGATGGTGGATGCGCACGGCATCGCCTGGCACGAGAAGGAGCTGGGGCAGCTGTTCTGCGACGAGTCCTCGAAGCAGATCGTGGCGATGCTGCTGGAGGAGTGCGCGCGCGCCGGCGTGGTGGTGCAGGTTTCCTGCACGGTGGAATCGGTGGAGGCGATGGCGGGCGGCGGCTACCGCGTGCGCACCTCGCAGGGGCCGCTCACCGCGCCCTCGCTGGTGGTGGCCACCGGCGGCCTGTCGATCCCGAGCATGGGCGCCACTGGCTTTGGCTATGAGCTCGCGCGGCAGTTCGGCCACGAGGTGCTGCCCACGCGCGCCGGGCTGGTGCCGCTGACGCTGAGCGGCAAGCACCAGGAGCACTACGCCGAGCTGGCCGGCGTGTCCTTCCGGGTCTCGGCCCGCTGCGGCAAGGCGCGCTTCGACAATGCGCTGCTGATCACCCATCGCGGGCTCAGCGGCCCCAGCATCCTGCAGGTTTCCTCGTACTGGGAACCGGGCCGCGAGCTGCGGCTCGACCTGCTGCCGGACCGCGACGCCGAGGCCTGGCTGCTCGAGCGCCAGGCCGCCAAGCCCGCCGCCGAGCTCAAGACCGTGCTCGGCGAAGCCTTCCCGCAGCGCTTCGCGCAGCGCCTGTGCGAGGTGTGGTTCGCCAACAAGCCCATGCGCCAGTTCACCCACCGCGAACTGCCCGACATCGCCCGGCAGCTGGCGGACTGGCCCATCGTCGCCAGCGGCACCGAGGGCTACCGCACCGCCGAGGTCACCCTGGGCGGCGTCGACACCCGCGGCGTGTCCTCGGCCACGATGGAATCCCGGCACGCGCCCGGCCTCTACTTCGTCGGCGAAGTCCTCGACGTCACCGGCTGGCTCGGCGGCTACAACTTCCAGTGGGCCTGGGCCTCCGGCCACGCCGCCGGCCAATCCGCCTGACAAACCAATGAACCAGGTCCATTTACGCCGGTAAATGAACCTGGTTCATTTGTTTTCACCTGGCCCGTACGGGCGGGTATGGTAGAGTCTGCGCTCCCAACCTGCCGGCTTTCGACCATGCCCCAGTACACCGCTCCGCTGCGCGACATGCATTTCGTGCTGTTCGACCTGCTCAAGGTCCAGGATGAGCTCAAATCGCTGCCGCGGTATGCCGACGTCGACCGGGAGACCATCGAGGCGGTGCTGGAGGAAGGCGCGAAGTTCGCCAGCCAGGTGATCCAGCCGCTCAACCAGGTGGGCGACCGCGAGGGCTGCACCTGGCACGGCGACGGCGTGGTCACCGCGCCGCCCGGGTTCAAGGAGGCCTACGCGCAGTTCGTCGAAGCCGGCTGGCCCTCGGTGAGCTGCGATCCGGACTTCGGCGGCCAGGGCCTGCCCGCGATCGTCAACAACCGCCTGTACGAAATGTGGAACTCGGCCAACCAGGCCTGGCTGATGTACCCGGGCCTGTCGCACAGCGCCTACGAATGCCTGCACGCCTTCGGCACCGACGAGCAGAAGCAGGTCTACCTGACCAAGATCGTCTCGGGCGAGTGGACCGGCACCATGTGCCTGACCGAACCGCACTGCGGCACCGACCTCGGCATCCTCAAGACCAAGGCCGAACCGAACGGCGACGGCAGCTTCGCGCTCAGCGGCACCAAGATCTTCATCAGCGCCGGCGAGCACGACCTGGCGCCGAACATCCTGCACCTCGTCCTCGCCCGCCTGCCCGACGCCCCCGCGGGCACCAAGGGCATCTCGCTGTTCCTGGTGCCCAAGTTCATCCCGGACGCGAGCGGCCAGCCCGGCGAGCGCAACGCCATCCAGGCCGGCTCGATCGAACACAAGATGGGCATCCACGGCAACGCCACCTGCGTGATCAACCTCGACGGTGCCCGCGGCTGGCTGATCGGCGAGCCGCACAAAGGCCTGGCGGCGATGTTCGTGATGATGAACTCCGCGCGCCTCGGCGTCGGCATGCAGTCGCTGGGCCAGGCCGAAGCCGCGCACCAGAACGCCGTGGCCTACGCCAAGGACCGCCTGCAGGGCCGCGCGCCCACCGGCGCCGCCCAGCCTGCGAAGGCGGCCGACCCGATCATCGTGCACCCCGACGTGCGCCGCATGTTGCTCACCAGCCGCGCCTACACCGAGGCCGGCCGCGCCTTCACCACCTGGACCGCGCTGCTGATCGACCGCGAGCACGCGCATCCCGACCCGGCCGTGCGCGAGGAAGCCGACGAGCTGATGGCGCTGCTCACGCCCGTGGTCAAGGCCTTCATCACCGACAACGCCTGGGAAACCACCACGCTTTGCCAGCAGGTGTTCGGCGGCCACGGCTACATCGCCGAATGGGGCATGGACCAGTTCGTGCGCGATTCGCGCATCAACATGATCTACGAGGGCACCAACGGCATCCAGGCGCTCGACCTGCTGGGCCGGAAGGTGCTGATGGACGGCGGCAAGAAGTTCGGCCGCTTCGCCACGCTCATCCAGGCCTTCCTGGAGGAGCACGCCGCGAACGCCGCCATGGCCGAATTCACCGGGCCGCTGGCCAAGCTGCTGGCCGATACGGTGGCGCTGACCAAGGACCTGGGCGCGCGCGCGCAGGCCAACCCGGACGAAGTCGGCGCCGCTTCGGTGCCCTACCTGCGCATCATCGGCCACCTGGCCTACGCGTGGATGTGGGCGCGGATGGCGGCCGTGTCGCTGCAGCACGGGGGCGAAGGGTTCTACGGCACCAAGCTGGCGACCGCGCGCTTCTACTTCGCCTGGCTGCTGCCGGAGACCGCGCACCAGTTCCGGGCGGCCCGCGCCGGCGCCGCCACCCTGATGGCGATCGCCGCCGACGACTTCTGACGCCACCGGCGGTCGCGCCCGCGCGCGTCCGTCTGGCACACTCGTCGCACCCCACACGTCCCAGGAAAGCCATGACCCTCGTCCGCCGCCTGCTCTGCACCCTGCTCCTGGCCCTGCCGCTGGCGGCCGCGGCCCAGCCCGCCAACCCGCCCGCCGCCGACCCCGAAGCCCGCAAGGAAGCGCTGCGCCTGCTCGACGCCATGGACATGGACACCCAGCTCGCCGGCGCGCTGAAGGTGATGATGGACATGCAGCTGCAGGAAAAGCCCGAGCTGGTGCGCTACCGCCACGTGATGGAAGCCTTCTTCGCCAAGCACATGAGCTACGACGCGCTGCGCGAGCCGCTGGTCGAGCTCTACGCGCAGGAGTTCACCGCCGCCGAGATGCGTGCCGCGAGCGACTTCTACTCGACGCCGGCCGGCAAGACCTTCCTGGCCAAGATGCCGCGGATGATGCAGCTGGGCGGCGAGCTCGGCCAGCGCCAGGTGATGGAGAACATGGGCGAACTGGTCGCGGCGCTGCAGGCCGAGGACGCGCGCCTGGCCGAGGAAGCGGGCGCTTCCGGCGCCGACGAAGCCTCGGACGCCGCCAGCAACGACAAGTAAGCGGGAATACCACGCGCCGGGGCTCCGACCGGCGGCGGCCCCCGCCGCCCGCCCCGGCTAGCGCGCGAACAGCTTCTTCCAGCCTTCGGGCCCGAGCGCGCGCAGCGCCGCGATGTTCGCTTCGTAGATCCGGTTCGCCTCCGGGAACGCGGCCACGGCCTTGTCCACGCTGTCCTCCCGCAGCAGGTGCAGGGTCGGGTACGGCGCGCGGTTGCTGTAGTTCGCCATGTCGTCGGCGTCGCTGTCGGCGAACTGGTACTGCGGATGGAAGCTCGCCACCTGCAGCACGCCGTCCAGCCCCAGCTCCTCGACGGCCGCGTCGGCGATGTCGAGGAAATCGTTGTAGTCGAGGAAATCGCCCAGCACCCGCGGGTGCACCAGCAGCGTGGTCTCGATGTCGCCCGGGTCGGCCGAGGCCAGCAGCTGCAGCTCGTGCAGCAGGTCCTCGATCAGCGCCTCTTCGGTTTCGGCCTGGCTGACCACGTAGCGGATCTGCCGCTTCACGTGCACCGCCTTGGCGAACGGGCAGAGGTTCAGGCCGATCACGGCCTTCTCCAGCCACTCGCGCATCGCCGCCACCACCGCCTCGTCGGCCAGCGGCTCGTCGCCGTGCATGGGATCGTGGGTGTGCATCGGGCCTCCTAACGCGTGAGCCGGGCGGCCTTGCCCAGGTCGTTCCACCAGTAGCGCGCGAACGAGCGCAGCATGCCACGCCCGAGGTCCGGCGCGCGCCCGTCGGCCAACCGGTCCATCTGCTGGTAGTACCAGCCCTGCGCGCCGAGCACGTTCACCATCTTGGGCAGCAGCCAGGGGCTGGCCGGCGACAGCCAGCCGCGCGGGCGCAGGTGCAGGCGGCGCTCGTAGGCCGGCAGCTCGTCGATCTCGCGCGCCAGCAGCCGCCGCGCCACGTCGGGATGCGTGCAGAACGGGCGGGCCAGGCCGATCAGGTCGGTGTCGCCGCTGGCCAGCGCCGCCTCCATGCCGGCGCGGGTGCGGAAGCCGCCCGTCACCATCATCGGCATCGTCGCCACCTTGCGGATGGCGGCGGCGTAGTCGAGGAAATAGGCCTCGCGGACCTTGGTGCTTTCGCGCACCGCCACCGCGTCGCCGTCACGGCCCGAGACGCCGAGCAGGCGCGGCTGCTCGTAGTTGCCGCCCGAGATCTCGAGCAGGTCGAGCCCGCAGCCATTGAGCAGCTGCACCACGCCAAGGCAATCGGCATGGCTGAAGCCGCCTTTGCGGAAGTCGTCCGAGTTGAGCTTCACCGACACCGGGAAATCCGCGCCGACCGCCTTGCGCACCGCGCGCACGGCCTCGACCAGGAAGCGTGCGCGATTCTCCAGCGACCCGCCCCAGGCATCGGTGCGCTGGTTGGTGACGGGCGAGAGGAAGCTGCTCAGCAGGTACCCGTGCGCGCCGTGCACCTGCACGCCGGTGAAGCCGGTCTCGCGCGCGATCACCGCGACCGCGGCGAAGCGCTGCACCAGGTCGAGGATCTCGTCCTCGCGCAGCGCGCGCGGGCGCGCGTAGTTGCCCAGCAGCTCGAGCTGCACCGCCGACGGCCCCACCGGCTGGCGCGTGGCGTAGCGCGGCGACTGCCGGCCCGCGTGCGAAATCTGCATCCACAGCCCGTTGCCGCCGACCGTGCCCGCCGCGGCCCAGGCCTTGAGCCGTGCGCGCGCCTCGGCGTCGACGCTGGGCGCGTGCGTGGTGTCGATGGCGACATTGCCCGGGCGCTCGATCACGTGCCGGTCGATCATCACGTTGCCGGTGACGTGCAGGCCGGCGCCGCCCTCGCTCCAGGCGCGGTAGAGGCGGACGTGGCGTTCGGTCGCGCGCAGTCGCGCGTCGCCCAGGCCCTCGGTCATCGCTGCCTTGCAAAGGCGGTTGGGAACGACGGCGCCACAGGGCAGTTTCAGCGGCTGGGCCAGGGGATCGCTCATCACGGGTTCGCGGGCCGGGTCGGGATGGCCACGATACCGGATTCACGACAGCCATCGCCCGCCGGGCTAGAGTGGCGCCACTCCATCGCCAAGGCCCGCCATGCATCCGCTGATCGCCCTCGTCACCCTGCTCACCATCGTCCTGATGATCGCCTGCACGATCCTGGTGGGCCGCGCGCGCGGCAAGTACAAGATCCTGGCCCCGGCCACCACCGGCCACGAGGGCTTCGAGCGCGCGTTCCGCGTGCAGATGAACACCCAGGAAGGCGCGATCATGTTCCTGCCGACGCTGTGGCTGGCGGCGTACTTCGGCAACCCGGAGTGGGCGGCGCTGGCCGGCGCGGTGTGGCTGGCCGGGCGCATCTGGTACGCCGCGGCCTACGCCGTGCCGGGCCGCAACCGCGGCCCGGGTTTCGCCATCAGCCTGCTGGCGCTGGCGGTGCTGCTGGTGATGGCCGCGTGGGGCGTCATCTGGACGCTGCTGTTGGCCGGCTGAGTCTTGCCGGGATCGCGAGGCCACGCGGCCCCGCGATCCCCTCCGGCATCAGTGCTGCGCGGTCTTCACCAGCAGGTGCTTGGCCAGCGCACCGTGCACCTTGCCCACGCCGCGGGCGAGATGCAGCACCACGAACAGGCCCAGCACGCCCACCACGATCAGCACCGGCGCCGCCACCAGCGGGCTGGCGAACGGCCACACGTGCAGCGTGCCCTCGAGGTCCAGGAGGCCCGTGCCCTCCAGCAGCGCGGCGAAGCCGGCCACCACCAGGCCCAGCGACACCGACAGCCCGGTGATCGCCGCGGTGAAGTAAACCGTGCCCAGCGGCAGCATCAGCACCTGGTAAAGCATGGTCGACCAGGTGCGCGGATCGGTGAACATCGCCGCGATCCGCTCCAGCCAGGGCAGCCCGCGGCCGACGTAAAGGGGACGGCGCGGCATGCGCTCGCCCAGCATCGCTTCCACCAGCCGGCCTTCCACCAGCGCCAGCAGCCGCACGATGCCGACGAACAGGATCACCACGGGGATGCCGATGACCAGCATCGCCATGCCCGCCGACAGGCTGATGCCGGTCACGACGGTCGTGAAGTAGACGATGCCCGTGGCCAGCGACAGCAGCATGTAGAACAAGGCCGTCCAGGCCCGCGAATCCGCCGCCACGCCGAAGAAGCGACCGGCGAGGCTGGCGCGCGGCGCCGGCGGCGGCGTGCGCAGCGCCTGCGCCACCTGGACTTCGGTATCGCGGTAGATCGCCGCGACCTCGGCCGGGTCGCCGTAGCTGCCGGCGATGCTGGCCAGCAGCGCGGCCTCGTCGGTGCCGGGGTTGTCGGCCAGCTCCGAGCGCAGGTATTCCTCGGCGTCGTACAGCGCGTCCTGCACCAGGGAGGGGTCGGCGCCGCGCAGCTCGCGGCGCAGCGCGTCGAGGTATTCGGGGATGGTGCCCGGGGTAGCGGTATTCATCGCAGTTGTCCTTCCAGCACGGCGTCGACGGATTGGCGGGTGGTTTCCCAGCTCGTTCGCCACTCGGCCAGCACGCGCTGGCCCAGCGGGGTGATGCGGTAGTAGCGGCGCGGCGGGCCGCTGACCGAAGGCTCGACGTGGCTGTCGGCCAGGCCGGCGGCGCTGAGGTTGCGCAGCACGGGGTACAGGGCGCTCTGCTTGCCGCCCAGCAGCGGGTCGCCGGTCTGCTCCAGGCGCTTGGCGATCTGGTAGCCGTAAAGCGGCTCGCCGGACTGGGCCAGCACGGCCAGCAGCACCAGGGACACGGTCCCGGTGCTGAGCTCCTTCTGGAACTTCTTCAGGTGCGGCTCGGTGTCGCTCATCGCACTCTCCGGGCGCTGGGTATAGCGCCATTGACGGTATCGTTGAGTCAATACTAGGCAAACCACCCGGGGGGCTCTCAGTGCCGGAAGTCAGGGTGGTAATGTCATGCCCAAACCCACCCCCCACCGGAGAAGTCCTCGATGAGCGCTGCGTCCATGAACGGCCCGATGCCCGCGGTTTTCCTGGGGCACGGTTCGCCAATGAACGCCATCGAGGACAACGCCTGGCGGCGAAGTTGGCAGGCCCTGGGCCAGCGCCTGCCGCGGCCCGAGGCCATCCTCTGCATCTCGGCGCACTGGGAAACCCAGGGCGTGTACGTCAGCTCGACCGAGAAGCCCGAGACCATCCACGACTTCCACGGCTTCCCGCGCGCGCTGTTCGACGTGCGCTACCCGGCGCCGGGCAGCCCCGCGCTGGCGCACCGCGTCGCCGAACTGATCACGCAGCCGCGCGTGCACCTCGACAGCCACCGCGGCCTCGACCACGGCGCCTGGGGCGTGCTGCGCCCGATGTACCCGGAGGCCGACATCCCGGTGGTGCAGCTGAGCCTGTCGAGCCTGCAGCCCGGCGCCTGGCATTACGACCTGGCGCGCCAGCTGGCGCCGCTGCGCGACGAGGGCGTGCTGGTAGTGGGCAGCGGCAACATCGTGCACAACCTGCGCCACTGGAAGCCGAACCAGGCCGAGCCCTACGACTGGGCGCAGCGCTTCGACGAGGACATCGCCGACCGCATCGCCGAAGGCCACCACGAAGGCATGCTGGGCTACGAAACCCTGGGCCCGGACGCGCTGCTCGCCATCCCGACGCCCGAGCACTACCTGCCGCTGCTGTACGTCCTGGCCCTGCAGCGCGAGGACGACGCGGTCGAGTTCTTCAACGACAGCGTGGCGAGTTCGATCTCGATGCGCTCCGTGCTGGTCGGCGCCTGACCGTCCGTGGCCGACAACGCGCTGCTGGTGGTGTTCCTGCCTATCGCGCTGGCAGTGGTGATGGCGGGGCTGGGCCTGCACCTCACGCTCGCCGACTTCCGGCGCGTGCTGCAGGTGCCGCGGGCCGTGGCCGTGGCGCTGGTCGTGCAGACGCTGCTGCTGCCGCCGGTGGCCATCGGGCTGTGCCTGGCTTTTTCGCTGCCGGGTGAACTGGCCCTGGGCCTGGTGCTGCTGGCGGCGTCCCCGGGCGGCGTCACCGCCAACCTGTTCAGCCACATCGCGCGCGGCGACGTCGCACTCAACATCACGCTGACCGCCATCAACAGCCTGCTGGCGCTGCTGACGCTGCCGCTGTGGACGGCGCTGGCGCTGTCGTGGTTCCTGGGGGCCGAGGCGCACGTGCCGCCGCCGGTGGGCAAGGTGCTGGAAGTGGCGGTGCTGGTGATCGCCCCGGTCACGCTGGGCATGGCGCTGCGCGCCTGGTACCCGCGGCTGGCCGATGCCGCCGAGAAGCCGGTGCGCACGCTGTCCTCGCTGCTGCTGGGCGTGCTGATCGCGCTGGCCTTCTACTCCGAATGGGACACCGTGCGCGCCTTTGCGCCAGTGGTCGGCCTGGCCTGCATCAGCTTCAACCTCGCCAGCCTGCTGTCGGGCTACTTCGCGGCCAAGGGCGCGCGCCTGGCCGAGCCGCAGGCGATCGCGATCGGCTTCGAGATCGGCATCCACAACGGCACCCTCGCCATCTTCATCGCCATCGAGGTGCTGGGCCGCACCCAGGCCACCATCGCGCCGGCGATCTACTCGCTGAGCATGTACCTCACCGGCGCGGTGTTCGCCGCCTGGCTGCTGCACCGCCGGAAGCGCACGGCGTGAGCAAGGCCTACGACAAGCGCTACTTCGACTCCTGGTACCGGCAGCGCGACCTCGGCGGCAAGGCCGCGCTGGCGCGCAAGGTGGCGCTGGCGGTCGCGCTGGCCGAATACCACCTGGGCCGCCCGATCCGCTCGGTGCTGGACGTGGGCTGCGGCGAAGGCGCCTGGCGCGCGCCGCTGCTGGCACTGCGGCCGAAGCTGCACTACATGGGCCTGGATTCCAGCGAGTATGCGATCGCCCGCCACGGCGCGCGCCGCAACCTGCACTGGCTGCCCTTCGGCGACCTGGCCGCGCTGCCGCCGATCCGGCCGGTGGACCTGCTGGTGTGTTCCGACGTGATGCACTACCTGTCGGACGAGGAGCTCAAGCGCGGGCTGGCCGAGTTCGCGCGCCTGTGCGACGGCGTCGCCTTCCTCGAGGTGTTCGCCGAGGGCGACGAGATCGTGGGCGACCTGCACGAGATGCGGCGCCGGCCGGCGGCCTGGTACCGCCGCGCCTTCGCCCGCGCGGGGTTCACGGCGGTCGGTTCGCACACCTACCTCAGCGCCCCCGTCGCCGCGGCGGCGACCGCGCTCGAACTGCCGCGCTGACGCCAGCCGCTGGTCGCCGCCACGAAAACCGCACGCGCGAGGGCCGCCGCGGGTAACCTGCGCGCATGAATCCCGCCCCTGGCGACACGCCCTACGCCGACCTCGGCCCCGACCGCATCCTCGATGCGGTGGAATCGCTGGGCCTGGCCAGCGACGGCCGCGTGCTGTCGCTCAACAGCTACGAGAACCGGGTCTACCGCATCGGCATCGAGGGCGGCCCGCCGCTGGTGGCGAAGTTCTACCGGCCCGGCCGCTGGACCGACGCCGCCATCGCGGAAGAACACGCCTTCTCGGCCGAGCTGCTGGCCGCCGACCTCTCGGTGGTGGCGCCGATCGTGCACCGGGGCCGCACCCTGCATCCGTTCGAAGGCCACCGCTTCGCGCTGTTCCCGCTGCGCGGCGGTCACGCGCCGGAGCTGGGCGACCGCGCGGTGCTGACCCACCTCGGGCGCGTGTTGGGCCGGATGCATGCGGTCGGCGACGGCGCGCGCTTCCATCACCGCGGCCACATCGGCATAGAGAGCCACGGCGTGGCGCCGGTCGACTTCCTGCTCGAGGGCGGCTGGCTGCCGCCCGACCTCGAGGACAACTTCGCCACCCTGGCCGACGCGCTGCTGGACGCAATGGATGACGCCTGGGCTCGCGCCGGCGACGTGCACGAACTGCGCCTGCACGGCGACTGCCACCCCGGCAACATCCTGTGGCGCGAGGACCAGGCGCACTTCGTGGACCTCGACGACTGCCTGTCGGGCCCGGCGGTGCAGGACCTGTGGATGCTGGCCGGCCGCCGCGAGGACAGCGCCACGCCGCTGCGCTGGCTGCTGGAGGGCTACGAGCAGTTCCGCCGCTTCGACCGCCGCGAGCTGCACCTGGTGGAAGTCATGCGCACGCTGCGCCTGCTGCACTACAACGCCTGGATCGCCCGCCGCTGGCACGACCCCGCCTTCCCCGCCGCCTTCCCCTGGTTCGAGGCCCCCCGCCACTGGGAATCCGTCATCACCCAGATGCAGGAACAACTCGCCGCCCTGCACGAGCCGCCACCCGATCCCGAAGCGGGCTAGAGCGGTTCGGACGCGGATTTACGCGGATAAAAGCGGATAGGGCAAAAATAGTTTGGCTGGCGCCCCACCCTTTGACTGACTTTGCGTTATCCGCGTCCATCCGCGTAAATCCGCGTCAAATGCCCTTAATGCCGCACCGGCGAATCGGTTAGGCTCAGCCAACCAACCTGCCCGGAAGCCACGCCATGACGCTGCGCCCTGCCCTGCTTGCCCTTGCCCTGGTCCTGCCGCTGGGCACGGCCTGCGCCACCAGCCCGCCGCAGAAAGCGCTGACCATGCAGGACGTGATCGACGCCTCGACGCCGGAGGACTGGCGCACGCTCGACCCCGAGAACACCCTCTACCTCGAACTGGCCGGCGGCCGGGTCGTGATCGAGCTGGCGCCGGCCTTTGCGCCGCAGCACGTCGCCAACATCCGCACCCTGGTGCGCGCGGGCTACTTCGATGGCCTCACGATCAATCGCTCGCAGGACAACTTCGTCGTGCAGTGGGGCGATGCCGAGGGCGAAGACCCCGCCAAGGCGCGCCCGATGGGCGAGGCCAAGGCCAAGCTGCCGGCCGAGTTCATCCGTCCGAGCGAAGGACTCGACTTCACGACCTTGCCCGACGTGGATGGCTGGGCCCCGGAGGTCGGCTTCGTGCAGGGCTTCCCGGCGGCGCGCGACCCGAAGGCCGGCATCGCCTGGCTGGCGCACTGCTACGCCACCGTCGGTGCCGGGCGCGCCGCGGCCGCGGACAGCAGCACCGGCAACCAGCTCTACGTGGTCACGGGGCAGTCGCCGCGCCAGCTCGACCGCAACATCACCACGGTCGGCCGCGTCGTGCAGGGCATGGAGCTGCTGAGCGTCCTGCCGCGCGGCACCGGCCCGCTGGGCTTCTACGAGAAGCCGGAGCAGCGGGTGCCGATGCTGTCCATCAAGCTCGCCGCCGACGTGCCCGAGGCCGAACGCGCCAAGCTCGAAGTGTTCCGCACCGACCGCCCGGCCTTCGCCCAACTGGTGGAGTCGCGCCGCAACCGCCGCGACGACTGGTACGTGCACCCGGCCGGCCACATCGACCTGTGCAACGTGCCGGTGCCGGTGCGCGTGGCCGCTGCCGAATAACCGGGTCGCCGCGACGCATGGCGCCGCCCGGGTCGCGGCGGCGCTTTCCACCTCAAATCAGGGAACGGCGCGCATGGCGTCTGCCACCGCGGGCACCTTTGCCTTCAGCACCTCGCTGTCGCTGGCGTCGAGGGACACATACAGCGCTAGCAGGAAGCCGCGCGCATTGTGCCGTCGCGCCAGCCCGGCTTCCGAGCGATAGGCCTCGGACCAATCCGCCATCGGGGCCGGCGCCGACACGCGCGCCAGCCAGGCGCGCCATTCGGACTCGTCGTGCAGGCCGCGCTGCAATGCGAAAAGCACCGGGCGGACCAGCCGTTCCGACTCGCCGTGGACATAGGGCGGCGCGCCGGCGGGAGCGACCTGCGCGGCCACGGCGTCCATCAGCCGCGACAGCCGGTCCTTGTCGAGGGCGGGGTTGAGCGCCAGCTGCATGAGCAGGTCGGCGCCGTGGGCAACGCCATGGCGCCAGCCTTCGCCGTCCGTGAACCCCCGGTAGTCGCGGACGCCCTCGACGTAGCGGGCCGAGGCCTCGACCAGCGCTGCGCGCTGCACGGGCGTCATCCATGCCGAGACCCGGTCCGTGCGGGCCACTTCCGAAAGCACGAGCGCCGCGAACGGCGCTTCGACGCCGGCTGCATCGGTGGCTGCCAGCCGCGCCTGCAGGTCTTCGAGCAGGGCTTCGCGGGTCGCCTGCGATAGCGAGGGCTCGGCGCGCAACCAGGTCGCGAGGCCTTCGTAGGCGATGCCGTCGCGCAGCGCCGGGTCGCGGTCGGCCAGGCAATCCACCAGGCCGAGCGCCAGCCGCTCGCGGGATTCGGGTGCCAGGCCCTTGAAGCCGCCGGCCTTGAGCGCGTCGAGCTCGCCGCGGTCCCAGCCCCGCGGCGGACAGGCCGCCCCGGCCGCCAGTGGCGCGAGCATCAGCAGTGCGGCGAACGCAGCGGGCAGCGGGCGCATGGCGGGTCTCCGGGCGGGGGCTTCGATGCTACGCCCGCACCCCTCCCGTGACAGTGCCGTTGGTACCGCGGCCCGGTCGGCATGGGACAATGCCCGCGTGGACACCGACCCCGCCATCCAGTGCAGCGACTGCCAGGCCTGCTGCTGCCAGCTGCCCGTGCGCGTGCTGCCGGGCGACGCGCCGCCCGATCATTTCCTCGATGAAGACGAGGACGGCTACCTGATCATGGCCAAGGCCGACGACGGCTGGTGCGTCGCGCTCGACCGCGAGCGCATGTGCTGCGGCATCTACGAACAGCGCCCCTTCGTCTGCCGCGAGTTCGCGATGGGCGGCGGCGACTGCGCCGAGGTCCGCGACGACTGGCGCCGCATCGCGCTGAGCCTGCGCTGACGTGGCCTGGTTCGTGTACCTGGTCGAATGCCAGGACGGCAGCATCTACACCGGCATCGCCGTGGACGTGGACAAGCGCTACGCCGAGCACGCCGCCGGCAAGGGCGCGCGCTACACCCGTTCGCACCCGCCACGCCGGCTGCTGGCGCGGTTCGAGCATCCCGACCGCTCCAGTGCCCTGAAGGCGGAGTACGCCATCAAGCAGCTGCCGGCCGAGGCCAAGCGCGCGCTGGTCGCCGGAGGCGGCGCATGACGCCGGCGGCGAAGGCGCAGTGGCAGATGCACGCCTGCGTGCTGCTGTGGGGCTTCACCGCGATCCTGGGCAAGGCGATCACGCTCGACGCGATGGCGCTGGTGGTCTGGCGCATGGGCCTGGTCACCGCGGCGCTGCTGCTGGTGCCGCGGGTGTGGCGCGGGCTGCGGGCGATGCCGGCGCGGCAGCTGGCCATCTACGCCGGCATCGGCTTCCTGGTGGCGCTGCACTGGCTCACGTTCTACGGCGCGATCAAGCTCGCCAATGCCTCGGTGGCGGTGACCTGCATCGCGCTGGCCACGGTGTTCGTGCCGCTGGTCGAGCCCTGGATCACCGGCCAGCGCTTCCAGCCGCGCGAACTGCTGATCGGCGTGGCGGTGGTGCCGGGCGTCGCGCTGGTGGTCGGCGGCGTGCCGGCCGAGATGTACCTGGGCATCGTCGTGGGCACGGTCTCGGCGCTGCTGGTGGCCTTCTTCGGCGCGCTCAACAAGCGGCACGTCGAGCGCGGCGACCCGCTCACGGTCACCTTCGTCGAACTGGGCGCGGGCGGCCTGTTCCTGGCGCTGTGCACGCCGCTGCTGCCGTGGTTCGGCTCGCCGCTGGTGCTGCCGGGGCTGCGGGACGGCGTGCTGCTGCTGGTGCTGGCGATGGCCTGCACCCTGCTGCCGTTCGCGCTGTCGCTGGTGGCGCTGCGGCACCTGAGCGCGTTCTCGGCGCAGCTGGCCGTGAACCTGGAGCCGGTGTACGCGATCCTGCTCGCCATCGTGCTGCTCGGCGAGCAGCGCGAGCTGGGCGTCATGTTCTACGCCGGCGTCGCGATCATCCTGGCCGGCGTGTTCGCGCACCCGCTGCTGGTGCGGCGGCCGCCGCACCGGGCCGACCCGATGCCGCTGGGCACGGCGGAATCGAAGACGGTGGACTAGCCCGGGCCGCGGCGCAGGCGCGGGGTGATCTCCAGCGTCACGTCGCCGTCCACCAGCTGCAGCACGCCGTCCTGGACCATGGCCTGTAGCTCCATGCCGCGCCTGAGCCGCGCGGCCAGCGCCTTCGCATCCTCGGGCGACACATCGACCACGGTGAGGTTGCGGCAGCGGGCCAGCGCGGCTTCGTTCTTCTCCCACCACAGGTCGGAGGCACGGCCACCGTAGGTCAGCACCACCACCTCGGCCGCGCGGCCGCAGGCCTTGCGCACGCGCGATTCGTCGGGATGCCCCAGCTCGATCCACTGCTCCACCAGGCCGGTGAGGTCCTTGCGCCACAGGTCGGGCTCGTCCTCGGTGCTCAGGCCGCGGCCGAATTCCAGCCGCTCGTCGGCGAACAGGGCGAAGGCGAGCAGGCGCAGCATCAGCCGCTCGTCGGTTTCGGATGGATGCTGGGCCAGCACCAGGTCGTGGCCGGCGTAGTAGTGCCGGTCCATGTCGCTGACCTGCAGCTGGGCCTTGTAGACGGTGGATTTCGGGGCCACGGGCGCTCCTGGGGGCGTCGTTCGGGCCGGCAGGGTGCGCGCTGCGGGCGACGATGTCCAGCCCGCGCCGGCCGCGATTGCCAGCCGGGCGCGCGACAGGGACACTATCGCCCATTCCGCGTTGGGGAGCGCACGGTGTCCTTCTACGACAAGATCAAGCTGATGTTCGGCTGGGACACCCGGCCGGTGAGTCCGAAGGCGTCCAGCGAGCCGCTGCTGGCCGACGACACGCCGATGCCCCCGGCCGCCCCGGCCGCGCCCGTGGAAACCGGACCCAAGGGCACCGAACGCCGCGGCAAGCCGCGCATGAACGCGCGCCCCGGCACCCGCATGCTGGTCGTCGACGACTCGCCCACCATCGTCGCCCTGCTTGGCCGCATGCTGCGCCAGAACGACTACACCGTGCTCGAGGCCGGCGACGCCGAGGCCGGGCTCGAGATCGCCCGCACCCAGGCGCCCGAACTGATCTTCCTCGACATCGTGCTGCCGGGCATGGACGGCTTCGCCGCCCTGCGCCAGCTGCGCCGCGACCCGGCCACGCGCGACATCCCGGTGATCATGATCAGCGGCAACGAGCAGGCCACCGAGCAGTTCTACGTGCACCGCATCGGCGCCGACGATTTCATGAAGAAGCCCTTCGCGCGGGCCGAGGTGTTCGCGCGCATCGAGCGCCTGCTTGACGCCCACTCGGTGCCGCGCCGCCTGCCTGCGCAGCCGCAGGCGGCAACGGAATCGGAAGGCGAACCGGCGGGAAGCTGAGCCGCGCTCAGCGCGTGGCGATCATCGCCGCGACGAACTGCGCCGCCGGCTTGGCGTGGCCCAGCACGTAGCCCTGGGCGTAGTCGCAGTCGAGTTCGGCCAGCTTGCCCAGCGTGGCCTTGTCCTCCACGCCCTCGGCGACGACCTGCATGCCCAGGTGGTGGGCGAAGTCGATCATGGCCTTGGCCAGCTTGGCCGAGCGCGCGTTCTGCACCATGCCGGTGACGAAGGAGCGGTCGATCTTGAGCTCGGTGGCCGGGAATTCGCGCAGGTAGGCGAAGGACGAGTTGCCGACGCCGAAATCGTCGATGGACACCCGCACGCCCTCGCCGGCCAGGCGGTCGAGGATGTGCGCGCCCCGGTCGAGGTCGGAGATGATCGCGGTCTCGGTGACTTCGATCACCAGGTCGCGCGGCGGCACGCCCCAGAGCTTGAGCGCATCGAGCAGGTGCTCGACCAGGCCGCGCTCGGCGAAGGCCACCGCGGAAAGGTTGATCGACACCGGCAGCCGCAGGCCCGCCTTCCGCGCCTCGACCGCGTGCTGCAGGCTGGCATTGACGCTCCAGCGGGTGAGCTCGGCGATCATGCCGCTGGTTTCGGCCATGGCCACGAACTGCGCCGGGCTGATCGGGCCCAGCCTGGGATGGGTCCAGCGCGCCAGCGCCTCGGCGCCGGTGATGCGGGCGGCGCGCAGGTCCCAGATCGGCTGGAAGTGGACCTCGAGCTGGCCGGCGTGGATGGCATCGCGCAGATCGGACGGCGAAATCAGCGGCGTCGCGTCGCGCGGCGGCGCCAGCGACATGCGGTCGGCGGAGGACTCGGCCAGCGCCAGCGCGGCCTCGGCGCTGCGGCAGAGCGACTCGGCGTCGTCGCCGTGGTCGGGCGTCACCGCCACGCCCACCGCCACCGGCGTCATCACCGGGCGTCCGTCGAGCTCGAGCGCCTGCTCGAACTGCCGCAGCAGCCGCGCCGCCGCCAGCAGGGCGTGGTTGCCGTCGTTGACGGTCGGGAGGAACACCGCGAAATCGCTGGCCCCGAGGGCGATCACCTCGTCGCCCGGGCGCAGGGCGGCCTGGGCCTGGGCCTGCATCCGGGTCGCGAGTTCATCGGCGACGGCCGGGCCGTGCTGGATGTTGAAGGCACGCGAGCCCAGCAGGCTCATGCGCAGCAGCGCCATCGGCTCGCCCTTGCGCAGGCTGCCGCGCACGTAGGGCTGCAGGTGGGCCAGCAGCTCGGCGCCGCGCAGGGCCAGGGGCGCGTTCATGCCAGGAACAGCGCCGCCGGGTCGAGGCCGTGGGCGCCGGGCTCGAGCGAAGTGACGATGCGCACCGCGGTGCTGCCGCCGGCGTCGCGCTCGACCGCCATCAGGTCGATGTCGCGATACGGACGGTAGGCGCGCTTGTCGGCGTCGAGCAGCAGCATCACCCGCGGCCGCAGGCGCCGGGCCTGGTTCTGGGCCATCACGATGCCGACTTCGCCGGAGCTCAGCTCGACCAGCGAACCGGTGGGATAGACGCACAGGCACTGCAGGAACTGCTCGACCACCTCGCCCTGGTAGAGCTTGTCGCTGGCGCGGTAGACGGCCTGCAGCGCGACGTGGCGCGACGCGCCCTTGGCGTGCGGCCGGTCGCTGCAGATCGCGTCGTAGGTATCGATGATGCCACCCATGCGCGCGGCCAGCGGGATCTGGTCGCCCTTGAGGCCGTTCGGGTAGCCGCTGCCGTCGTGCCGCTCGTGGTGGCCGGCGAGGATGTCGCGGGCCCAAACGCCGTGCAGGCCGGATTCGTCGAACACCTTCAGGCCCTCGGCGACGTGGCTGCGCATCGCCACCACCGCCTCGGGCGACAGCGGCCCCGGGTGCTTGAACAGCTCCTCCGGCAGCGCCGCCTTGCCGATGTCGAGCAGCATGCCGCCGGTGGCGAGGTCCACCAGCACCTCGCGCGGCAGCGCCAGGTGCCGGCCGAACGCGGCGGCCAGGGCGCTGCAGTGCACGGCGTGGCTGTAGGCGTAGTCGTCGCGGCGCAGCAGCGCCATCAGCCAGAAGAAGGCATCGACGTTGCGGATCAGGCTCTCGACCATCGGCTCGACCGCATCATGGATGTCGCCGGCGACCAGGCGCCGGCTGCCGCGCACGTCGGCCTCGAGCCGTTGGGCCAGCTTGCGGGCGCTGGCGTGGGCCTCGCGGGCGCGCGGGAGTTCGTCGTGCAGGTCGACGGTGTTGCGGTACTCCTGCACCCGTGGCGGGAACACCGACTTGCCGTTGCGCCCCAGCGTCAGCAGCGGCTCGGCCGGCGCATTGCTCTTGACGACGTCGATGAAGACGCTGGTGCAGTAATTGCCCAGCAGCTCGACGTCCTTCTCGGACTCGATGAAGAAGCCCTGGAACGGAAAGGGCGTGCCGACCCAGTCGCGGTCGAGGCGACTGACGAACATCCCCTTCTCCAGCAGACCCACCAGCATCCGCCGCTCTTCCAACGCCATCGGCAACGCCCCCGTGAACTGTGTCGCCGGGCTAAGTTAGCATGCCCCCAGCCCCCCGCTGACCCCCGCCATGCCCAAGCCCCTGCTGGTCTTCGTCCATGGCTGGAGCGTAACCAGCACAGCGACCTATGGCGGCCTGCCGGCCCGCCTGAAAGCCGAGGCGGCGCGTGAAGGCGGCCCCGGCATCGACATTGCCCACGTCCACCTGGGCCAGTACGTCAGCTTCCGCGACGAGGTGAGGGTCGACGACATCGCGCGCGCCTTCGAAGCGGCGCTCGGCCCGGTCCTGGCCGAGGCCGGGCGCGGCCGGCGCTTCGCCTGCATCACCCACAGCACCGGCGGGCCCGTGGTGCGGGAATGGCTGGACCGGCACTACGTCCGCACCGGCCGCCTCGACGACTGCCCCATGAGCCACCTGGTGATGCTGGCCCCGGCCAACTTCGGCTCCGCGCTGGCGCAGCTGGGCAAGAGCCGGCTCGGGGCGATGAAGGCCTGGTTCGGCGGCATCGAGCCGGGCCAGGGCGTGCTGGACTGGCTGGAGCTGGCCAGCCCGGAGTCGATCGCGCTCAACCTGCGCTGGATCCACGACTATCCCGCGCTCGACCTGCCGTCGCGGCCGCGGCCGGTGTTCCCCTTCGTGCTCAGCGGCGATGCCCTCGACCGCAAGCTCTACGACCACGTCAACGCCTACACCGGCGAGACCGGCGGCGACGGCGTGGTACGCCTGGCCGCCGCCAACCTCAACGCCAGCCACCTGGTGCTGGCCCAGCCGGCGCTAGCGCCGGACGAAGCGCTGCCGGCGGCGCGAAAGCGGCTGCGCACGCTGGAAAAGGCCTCCGCCCATCGCGCGCCGACCACCGCCTTCAAGATCGTGCCGGGCGTCTCCCACAGCGGCGAGCGCATGGGGATCATGGGCAGCGTGGCCAACGACGCGCGGCCGCACCCCACGGTGGACGCGATCCTGCGCTGCCTGGGCGTGCGCGACGCGCGGGGCTACGCCGCGCTGTGTCGTGAGTTCGAGCGCGAGAACGCGGAGCACCAGGCACCGGCGCGCCGCGTCGAAGTGGAGAAGGTGCCGGTGCTGCCGGACCGCCGCTACGTGCACGACCCGCACGCGATGGTGCTGTTCCGCCTGCTCGACGACAGCGGCACGCGCGTGCCGGAGATGAACCTGCTGCTGACCGCGGGCCCCTCGGCCGACCCGAACCAGCTGCCGCAGGGCTTCCTCACCGACCGCCAGGGCAACCGGCGCGCGCCGGGCAACCTGTGCTTCTTCCTCAACCACGCGGCCCTCGCCGGCTGCCCGGAAATCCGCGACGGCGAGCGCCTCGTGCGCGAGGCCCTGGTCCCTCGCCCGCCCTACGGCCTGCGCCTGCTGCCGCGCCAGGACGAGCAGCTGGTGGAACACTGGCTCGCCGAACTTGGCGCCGACGTCGCCAGCCTGCTCGACCTGGTGCGGCCAAACGAAACCACGATCATCGACCTGCGCCTGACCCGGGTGGTGCGCGAAGGCGTGCTGCGCTTCACCCGCCAGCTGGCACCGCGCAAGTTCCGCGACGACCCGCCGGGCGGACCGATCGCCGGGCCGCCATGACCGGTGGCAGGGGACGGTGAACGGAAAGTTCACGCAGGCTGGGGCACCCTCGCGCCACATCCGCCCACCGGAGGCCCGCCATGACCACCCGCCGCTCCTTCCTGGCCGCCGCTGCGGTCGCCGCCACCGCCGCCGCCCTGCGTCCCCTGCCCGCGTTCGCGCTGACGGTTCCCGCCCCGTCGCTGCTGCGGCGCCCGATCCCGTCCACGGGTGAACTGATCCCGGTGATCGGCATGGGCACGTCGGGCAGTTTCGAAGTCGATGCGGCCGGCCGCGAACCGCTGAAGGAAGTGCTGCGGCGCTTCGTCGCGGGCGGCGCCTCGGTGATCGACACCTCGCCGAACTACTCCAACGCCGAGGACGTGCTGGGTGACCTGATGGCCGAGCTCGGCCTGCGCGACCGGATCTGGCTCGCCACCAAGCTGGCCGCCGACAACCGCGCCGCCGGCGAGGCCCAGTTCGCCGACTCGCTGCGGCGGCTGCGCACCGACCGCTTCGAACTGCTGGCCGTGCACAACCTGCGCGACTGGAAGACCCAGCTGGCGTACGCGCGCGAACTCAAGGCGCAGGGCAAGGTGAAATACGTCGGCCTGACCCACTTCATGGACGCACAGCACGACGCGCTGGCCGACATCGTCGCGGCCGAGAAGCCCGATTTCGTGCAGATCAACTACTCGGTGGCCGCGCCGAACGCCGCGAAGCGGGTACTGCCGGTGGCGCGCGACAGCGGCACCGCGGTGATGATCAACCGCGCCTTCGCCGACGGCCAGCTGTTCTCGCGCGTCGCCGGCAAGGCGCTGCCGGGCTGGGCCGCGGAGGCGGGCGTCACGTCCTGGGCGCAGATGTTCCTGAAGTTCGCGATCAGCCACGAGGCCGTCACCGTGGTCATCCCGGCCACCGGCAAGCCCGACCGCCAGGTCGACAACCTCAAGGGCGGCACCGGGCCGCTGCTGAACCAGGCGCAGCAGGCCGAACTCATCGCGATGTTCGCCTGATGGCGCCGGGGCCGCTGGCGCGCCGGCTGTCCCGGCTGTTCGACGTGAAGGAGGGCGAGGCGCCGGCGGTGCTGGCCGGCGTCGCGATGTTCTTCCTGCTGTTCACCGGCTACTTCATGCTGCGGCCGGTGCGCGAGACGATGGGCATCGCCGGCGGCGTCGACAACCTGCAGTGGCTGTTCACCGGCACGTTCGTCGCGACCCTGCTGGCGATCCCGCTGTTCGGCGCGATCGCGACGGTCGCGCCGCGGCGCCGGATCCTGCCGTGGACCTACGGCTTCTTCGCCAGCAACCTGCTCGGCTTCGCCGCCGCGATCGCCGCCGCGCCGGAGAACCCGTGGCTGGCGCGGGCGTTTTACATCTGGCTGTCGGTGTTCAACCTGCTGGCGATCTCGGTGGCGTGGAGCGTGCTGGCCGATGTGTTCGCCACCGGCCAGGCCAAGCGCCTGTTCGCGCTGATGGCCGCGGGCGCCAGCGCCGGCGGACTGGCCGGCCCGCTGCTGGGCATCGCGCTGGTGGGCTGGATCGGACAGGCCGGGCTGATGGTCGTGGCCACGGCTTTCCTGCTCGCGTCGGCCGGCTGCGCGCTGGCGCTGCAGCGCTGGCGGGAGCGCCAGCCGCTGCCGCCCGGCGAGCAGGCGGCACCGCGGGCGCCGCTCGGCGGCAATCCCTTCGCCGGCATTTCCACGGTGCTGCGCTCGCCCTACCTGATGGGCATCGCGCTGTTCGTGGTGCTGCTGGCCAGCGTCACCACCTTCCTCTACTTCGAGCAGGCCCGGCTGGTGGCGCTGCACTTCCCCGACCGCGTCGACCAGACCCGGGTGTTCGGCACGCTGGACGCGATCGTGCAGGCGCTGGCGATCCTGACCCAGGTCTTCATCACCGGCCGCATCGTCCAGCGCCTGGGCCTGGCCGTGCTGCTCGTGACGGTGCCGGTGGTGATGGCCTTCGGTTTCCTGTGGCTGGCGCTGGCGCCCACGTTCGCCGTGTTCGCGATCGTGATGGTGACGCGCCGCGCCGGCGAGTACGCCCTCGCCCGCCCGGGCCGCGAGATGCTGTTCACCGTGGTCCCGCCGGAAGCCAAGTACAAGGCCAAGAACGTCATCGACACCGCGGTCTATCGCGGTGCCGATGCGGTGAGCGGCTGGGTCAAGGCGGGCATCGACGCGATCGCGTCGAACCCGGCGGTGGTGGCCGTGGCCGGTGCCGCCCTGGCCGTGGCCTGGGCGTTGACCGGCTGGTCGCTGGCGAAAGCGCAGCAGCGACGGGCGCCGCCGCGCGACTGATCAGGCGCTGGCGCGCCGGCGCTTGGGGAAGCCGACCATCCGGTTCAACTCCTCGTCCCACAGCTTCAGCTTCGCCGACTTGAAGCTGCTCCACAGCGTCACCCGCGGACCCGCCTGCAGCAGCGGATGCGACAGGAAGGCTTCGCGCAGGCGGTAGTTCGGGATGCGGCTGGCCAGGTGGTGGATGTGGTGGTAGCCGATGTTGCCGGTGAACCAGTGCAGCACCCGCGGCAGGTCGAAGTAGGAGCTGCCGTTGATGGCGGCCTCGTTCGAATCCCACTCCTCGCCGCGCTTCCAGTAGGCGTTCTCGAAGGTGTGCTGCACGTAGAACAGCCACACGCCCAGCGCGCCGGCGATCAGCACGATCGGCAGGTGCACCATCAGCACGGTCTTCCAGCCGATCGCCCAGCCCATCAGGCCGCCCACCAGCAGCAGCATCAGGTTGTTGACCAGCACGCTGGCCCACTCCTTCTTCCAGGTGAACGGCAGGTCGAACGGGAAGCGGTGCTTGATCACGAACTGGTAGGCCGGGCCGATGCCCAGCAGCACCGGGGTGCTGCGGTAGAACCGGTAGCAGAAGCGCTTGAAGGCTGGCAGCGCCTGGTACTCGGCGACGGTCAGCGTGTCGATGTCGCCCATCTCGCGGCGGTCGAGGTTGCCCGAGGTGCCGTGGTGCACGGCGTGGGTCTTCTTCCAGTAGCCGTAGGGGAACAGCGTGATCAGGCCGAGCACGCCGCCGACGAGGTTGTTGGCGCGGGTGCTGGCGAAGAAGCTGCCGTGGCCGCAATCGTGCTGGATGATGAAGGTGCGCACGTACAGGCCCGCCGCCGGCAGCGCCAGCAGCAGGGTGAAGCCGTAGTGCCAGCCGGCGTGGATGCTCCAGGCCATCAGGGCCCAGATCGCCGCGAACAGCGGCAGGGTGTTGATGAGTTGCCAGACGGCCTTGCCGAGCTGGGGTTTCGCGAACTGCGCGCAAAGCTGGCGCAGGTTGACGGTCGGGGGCGAGGCTTCGGCGGGATGGCTCATCGGGGCTCCTGGAGGACAACTGTATTGTGTGGGCGGTCCCGGCCAAGGGCAACTTCAAGCGCTTGATGGAAGCGCGCAAACGAACCCCGTTTGTCAGCGAAACAGGACGTAGTAAGCCGCACTAGGCGCATCTTGTCCTGATTTGCTGCTGTTCCCGGGGATTCCCCCGGATAAACCGGGCATGAAGACATCTCGGTTAGTGACTTTGAGCAGGCAAGGACCGCCAACACGAGCGGCTTCTCCCCCTCCCCCTTGCCGGTGACCCCGGGTCGGTGGTCCATTCCCTTCCACGCGGCCGGCACGACTTCTTCCTCGTCGATTCGGGCCGGTGGTTTTACGTTCAACAGCCCCCTGGCGTTGACGACCTTGGGCAGGGCAATCGACTGTTTTCGGGACAGGCGGCCCTGCCATTTTTTTGCCTGCGTTATCCGGGCGCGCGCTGGCTGATGGCCACGCTGCCCAGGATCAGCGCGCAGGCGATCGCCATGGCCCAGGTCGGGGTTTCCCCGAGCAACCCCCAGCCCCAGGCCACGCCGGCTACCGGCACCAGGTAGGTCACGGTCACCGCACGGCCGGGCCCGACGCGCTGGAACAGACGGAAGTAGATCCAGTAGGCCAGGCCGGTGCAGACCACCCCGAGCGCGACCGCCGAGCCCCAGGCCTGCGGCGTGATCGTGGCGGTGGGCCACTGCGCCAGCGCGAACGGCAGCGACAGCACCGCGGCCGAAGCCAGGGTGGCCGCCGCGATGCCCGCCGGCGGCAGCCCGGCGAACAGCCGCGGGATCAGGTTGGCGCCGATGCCGTAGAGGAAGGCCGCCGTCGCACCCGCCGCGACCGCCCAGCCGATGCCGCTGCCCTGGGTCTTGTCGCTGGCCAGCACCACCACGCCGCCGAAACCGACCAGCAGTGCCAGCACCTTGCGCAGCGCAATCTTTTCGCGGAAGAACAGATAGGCCACCAGCGCCGTGAACAGCACCGCCATCGCATTGGTGATCGCGCCGACGCCGGCCGGCGCCCGCTGCGCGCCCCAGGCGAACAGCGCGAACGGCAGGGCCGTATTGATCAGCCCGACGGCCGCGAGCCGCGGCCAGATCCGCAGCGGGAACTGCGCACGCACCGCCCACAGGAAGGGCAGCAGCACCAGCGCGCCCAGGCCCACCCGCAGCTCCACCAGGGCCGCGGTGCCGAACTCCGGCGCCGCCACCCGCTGGAACAGGAAGGACGCACCCCAGATCGCGGCGAGCAGGCCCAGCTCCAGCGGCGTACGCCAGGGGGCCGGGTCGGCGGCCTGCACGGGCGTCGGAAGGGGCGCGGGATTCTTCATGGCTCGGGCAAGCTCGCTTCGTGTCTGGCCGCCATTGTCCTCTCTCCCGGCCGGCACGGGCGCCTCCCTCGCGCGACACCCGGGGAGTTCGCCGGAGACGGTGCCTGATCCGTTAACCTGTGCGACCCGCGCCCGGAGCCGCCACGGCCATGACCACATCCATCGAGTTCCCGCTCGAGCGCGAGTTCGTCGAACTCAACCAGCTGCTGAAACTGGCCGGCCTTTGCGACAGCGGCGGCATGGGCAAGCAGATCGTCGCCAGCGGCGAGGTCACGGTGGATGGCGTGCAGGAGCTGCGCAAGACCGCCAAGATCCGCGCGGGCCAGGTGGTGCGGCTGGACGACATCGAGATCCACGTCGTCCCCGGCTGACCGGGGACGACGGGCCGTGCGGGCTCAGCCGCCGGTGAAGCAGAAGAAGTTGAGCTTGTTGCCGTCGAGGTCGCGGAAGTAGGCGCAGTAGAAGCTGTCGCCACGCGGGCCCGGCGCTCCCTCGTCGGTGCCGCCCAGCGACAGCGCCAGCGCGTGCAGGCGATCCACTTCCGCCGGGTTCGGCGCGTCCAGCGCCACCATCACCCCGTTGCCCACCGTCGCCGGCTGGCCGTTGAAGGGCTTGGTGACGCTGAGGCCCGCGCCCTTGGGGTCGGTGACCCAGGCGACGAAGACGCCTTCGTGTTCCATGAAGCGCTTGCCGCCCATCGCGCCGAACAGTGCATCGTAGAAGGCGACGGCGCGGGGAAGGTCGTTGGTGCCGAGGGTGACGTAGCCGATCATCGGGATTCTCCGGGTGGGTTCACAGCATCGGGAGCTTCAGGCCCTGCTCGCGCGCGCAGGCCTTGGCGATCTCATAGCCGGCGTCGGCGTGGCGCATCACGCCGGTGCCGGGGTCGTTCCACAGCACGCGGCCCAGGCGCGCGGCGGCGGCCTCGGTGCCGTCGGCCACGATCACCACGCCGCTGTGCTGGCTGTAGCCCATGCCCACGCCGCCGCCGTGGTGCAGCGATACCCAGGTGGCGCCGCCGGCGACGTTGAGCATGGCGTTGAGCAGCGGCCAGTCGGACACGGCGTCGCTGCCGTCCATCATGGCCTCGGTTTCGCGGTTCGGGCTGGCGACCGAGCCGGAATCGAGATGGTCGCGGCCGATCACGATCGGCGCGCTGACTTCGCCGTTCTTCACCATCTCGTTGAAGGCCAGCGCCAGGCGGTGGCGATCGCCCAGGCCGACCCAGCAGATGCGCGCCGGCAGGCCCTGGAACGCGATGCGCTCGCGCGCCATGTCCAGCCAGCGGTGCAGGTGCGGGTTGTCCGGGATCAGTTCCTTGACCTTGGCGTCGGTCTTGAAGATGTCCTCCGGGTCGCCGCTGAGGGCGACCCAGCGGAACGGGCCGATGCCGCGGCAGAACAGCGGCCGCACGTAGGCCGGCACGAAGCCCGGGAAATCGAAGGCATCGGTGCAGCCGACGTCGAAGGCCATCTGCCGGATGTTGTTGCCGTAGTCGAAGGTGGGGATGCCCATGTCCTCGAAGTTGAGCATCGCTTCCACGTGCGTGCGCATCGAGTGCTTGGCGGCATCGATGACGCGCTGCGGGTTGTTCTTCTGCTCGCTGAACCACTCCTCGAGCGTCCAGCCGGCCGGCAGGTAGCCGTGCAGCGGGTCGTGGGCGCTGGTCTGGTCGGTGACGGCATCGGGCCGCACGCCGCGGCGCACCAGCTCGGGCAGGATCTCGGCGGCGTTGCCGAGCAGCGCGATCGACTTGGCTTCGCCAGCCGCGCAGTACTTCGCGATGCGGGCGAGGGCGTCGTCGAGATCACTGGCCTGCTCATCCACGTAGCGGGTGCGCAGGCGCATGTCGATGCGGCTCTGCTGGCATTCGATGTTGAGCGAGCAGGCGCCCGCCAGCGACGCCGCCAGCGGCTGCGCGCCGCCCATGCCGCCCAGGCCCGCGGTGAGGATCCAACGGCCCGAGAGGTTGCCGCCGTAGTGCTGGCGGCCCATCTCGACGAAAGTTTCGTAGGTGCCCTGCACGATGCCCTGCGAGCCGATATAGATCCAGCTGCCGGCCGTCATCTGGCCGTACATCATCAGGCCCTTGGCATCGAGTTCGTTGAAGTGCTGCCACGTGGCCCAATGCGGCACCAGGTTGGAGTTGGCTATCAGGACGCGCGGGGCGTCGGGGTGCGACGGGAACACGCCGACCGGCTTGCCGCTCTGCACCAGCAGGGTTTCGTCGTCGCCGAGCGTGCGCAGGGTCTCGAGGATCTTGTCGTAGCAGGCCCAGTCGCGGGCGGCGCGGCCGATGCCGCCGTATACCACCAGGCCGGCCGGGTTCTCGGCCACGTCCGGATCAAGATTGTTCTGCAGCATCCGGTAGGCGGCTTCGGTCAGCCAGCTGCGGCAGCTGCGCTGGGCGCCGCGCGGCGCGCGGATCTGGCGGGAGGGGTCATGGCGCGGGGACGTGGGCATCGGCGGCTCCGGGAAGGCAGGCGCCGATTATAGGTTCCCGTGCGGGCGCGGCGCGCCCGGGGCTCAGCCGCCGACGCGCGGGCTGAGCAGGCGCAGGGCCTCGGCGGTATTCGTGGCGCCCGTCTGGCGCAGCTCCTCGCCGGTGTAGGACTCGCCGATGCCGGGCGTGCAGCCGCGGCGGTCGCGGCGCTTGATGCGGGTGCCGGTGTCGCGCAGGCAGTGGCGGTCGTGCGTGGCCTCGGCGTCGGCGAGGTCCTCGGCGCGCGCGTCGGCAGCGGGTGCGGCCGGCGGGGTCGCCTCGTCGCCGGCGTCGGTGCCGGTCGCGGGGGTTGCCACCGGCGCTTCCGGTGCGGGCGTCGGCGCGGCGGGCGATTGCGCCAGCACGGCCAGCGGGGACAGGGCGATCAGCAGGGTCAGGACGGCACGGTTCACGGCAGGCTCCCGGGGAGTTCGTGGCTGCCAGCCTACGCCGGCGCGCGTCGGAAAGCTGGCTCCCGGCTGACCGGAAACGTTCAGGAAAATCGAGGCGGTCAGGCCAGCAGGTCGGCCAGCGCGCGGCGGTAGCGGGCGGCGATGGCCTCGCCGTCGCGGTGACGGCCTTCGGCGACGAGCCGCTGGCCGGCCACGTGGGTTTCGCGCACGAGCGGGCGGTTGCCGCCGAAGACGACGCGATCGAGCAGGTCGGCCGCGCGCGCGCCGGCCAGGGCCGGGGCCTGCCCGTCCAGCACGACGACGTCGGCCGCGGCATCGGCCCCCTGGCCGCAGGCGCGCAGCCCGCCGGCCAGGGCCTGCGAATACAGCAGCGCGCCGGTGCTGGGCTGGTCCGCGCTCACCGCGATGTTGCGGCGGCGGGTCACCAGGCGCTGCCCATACTCGAGCCAGCGCAATTCCTCGACCGGCGACACCGACACATGCGAATCCGAGCCGATGCCCCAGTGCCCGCCCGCCTGCAGGTATTCGCGCAGCGGGAACAGGCCGTCGCCCAGGTTCGCCTCGGTGGTCGGGCAGATGGCCACGGTGGCGCCGCTGCGGGCGATGCCCTGCACTTCCGCCGGCTCGAGGTGGGTGGCGTGCACCAGGGTCCAGCGCGCGTCCACGGCGGCGTTCGCGAGCAGCCATTCGACCGGGCGGGCGCCGCGCAGCGCGAGGCAGTCCTGGACTTCGCCCACCTGCTCGGCGACGTGGATGTGGATCGGCATCGGCGCGTCGCCGATGGCGCCCATCACCGCGGCCATCGCGTCCGGCGGCACCGCACGCAGGCTGTGGAAGGCGACGCCGACTTTCAGCGTGGCCGATTCGAGCGCGCGCAGCGACTGCAGCAGCGCCAGGTACGCATCGAGCGAATGGCCGAAACGACGCTGCCGCTCGCCGAGCGGGCGGCCGTCGAAGCCGCCGCTCATGTATAGCACCGGCAGCAGGGTCAGGCGGAGGCCGGTGTCGCGCGCGGCGGCGATGAGCGAATGCGACATCGCCGCGGGATCGGCGTAAGGCTGGCCGTCCGGCGCATGGTGCAGGTAGTGGAATTCGCAGACGCTGGTGTAGCCGGCTTCCAGCATCTCGGCGTAGAGCTGGGTGGCGATGGCGTACTGCGACTCCGGGTCGACGCGGCCGGCGAAGCGATACATCAGCTCGCGCCAGGTCCAGAAGCTGTCCTGCGGATCGCTCTGGCGCTCGGCCAGCCCGGCCATCGCGCGCTGGAAGGCGTGCGAATGCAGGTTCGGCAGGCCCGGCAGGCGCCAGTGGCCGTCGGGACCGGCGGCAGTCGGGAAACCTGGGGCGGCGATGTCGGGCATGGCGACGAGTTTCGCATGAGGCCGCGCGGGGCGCATACAATCCCGGCCATGAATGCGCTGACCGGTGTAAGGGTGCTTGAGCTGTCGCGGGTGCTCGCCGGCCCGTGGTGCGGCATGGTGCTGGCCGACCTCGGCGCCGACGTCATCAAGCTCGAGTCCTTCGACGGCGACGACACCCGCGGCCTGGGCCCGCCCTTCCTCGACGGCATGTCGGCCTATTTCGCCTGCTGCAACCGCAACAAGCGCTCGCTGGCGATCGACCTGCGCGCGCCCTCGGCTCGCCCCCTGCTCGAAGCCCTGGTGCGCGAGGCTGACGTGCTGGTGGAGAACTACCGCACCGGCGGCGCCGAAGCGCTGGGCGTGGGCTACGAGGCCATGGCCGCGATCAACCCGCGCCTCGTCTACTGCTCGATCTCGGGCTACGGCCGCACCGGCCCCGGCGCCAGGCTGCCGGGCTACGACTACGTGGTGCAGGCCGAGGCCGGCATGATGGCCATCACCGGCCCGGCCGACGGCGGCGCCTACAAGGCCGGCGTCGCGGTGGCCGACCTCGCCACCGGGCAGAACGCCGCCACCGCCATCCTGGCCGCGCTGCTGCAGCGCCACCGCACGGGCCGCGGCCAGCGCATCGAGGTCTCGCTGTTCGACAGCCAGCTGGCCATGCTGGCGAACGTCGGCAGCAACGCGCTGTTCACCGGCGCCGATGCGCCGCGCCACGGCAACGCGCACGCCAGCATCGTGCCTTACCAGGCGTTCCGGGCCCGCGACCGGGAGTTCGTGCTCGCCGTGGCCAGCGAGAAGCTGTGGATCCAGGCCTGCCAGGCGCTGGGCCGCGAGGACTGGCTGCGTGATCCGCGCTTCGGCAACAACGCCGCGCGCGTGCAGCACCGGCAGGCGCTATGCGCGGCGATGGCCGAACTGTTCGCCACCGAGGACGCTTCGCACTGGCTGGCGCTCTTCAGCCAGGCCGGCGTGCCGGCGGCGCCGATCAACAGCGTGCGCCAGGCGCTCGACCACCCCGTGGCCACCGCCGGTGGCATGCGCGTGGTGATCGATGGGATCCCGATGGTGGGCAGCCCGCTGCGTCTCTCCGCTTCGCCGCCGCGGCTGGAACGGGCGCCGCCGGCGCTGGGCCAGCACAGCGACGAGATCGCGCGCGAGTACGGCTTCGTACCCGAGCGGCTGCGCCACGAAGGGGCGATCCGATGATCGGCCGCCTCGCCCCGCCCTGGGACAAATTGCTGCTCGACGCGCGGCTGGCGACGCTGCGCGACGACCTCGGCGCCTGGGGCGCGATCGAGGACGGCGCGCTGGCCTGGAAGAACGGCCTGCTCGCCTACGCCGGCCCGCGCGCCGACCTGCCGGGCGAGCCGTCGACGCTGGCCGCCCGCATCGAATCGGCCGAGAACCGCTGGATCACGCCGGGCCTGGTCGACTGCCACACGCACCTCGTCTTCGCCGGCGACCGCGCGCCGGAGTTCGAGCGCCGGCTGCAGGGCGCCAGCTATGAGCAGATCGCGCGCGAGGGCGGCGGCATCGTCTCCACCGTGCGCGCCACCCGCGCGGCCAGCCGCGAACAGCTCCTGGCCACCGCCCTGCCCCGCGCCCGCGCGCTGCGTGCCGACGGCGTCACCACGCTCGAGATCAAGTCGGGCTATGGCCTCGACTTCGACAACGAACGGAAGATGCTGCAGGTGGCGCGGGACGTCGGCGAAGCGCTTGGGCTGACGGTCCGCACGACCTACCTCGCGACGCACGCGCTGCCGCCGGAGTTCGCCGGCCGCGCCGACGACTACATCACCGAGGTGTGTGCGTGGCTGCCGCGCCTGCACGCCGAAGGCCTGGTCGATGCGGTGGACGCCTTCTGCGAAGGCATCGGCTTCAGCCCCGCGCAGACGCGGCGCGTGTTCGAAGCCGCGCGCGCCCTCGGCCTGCCGGTGAAACTGCACGCCGACCAGCTCAGCGACCTCGGCGGCGCGGCGCTCGCGGCGGAGTTCGGCGGCCTGTCCGCCGACCACATCGAATACACCGGCGACGAGGCCGTGCGGGCGATGGCCGCCGCCGGCACCGTCGCCGTGCTGCTGCCCGGCGCCTTCCACGTGCTGCGCGAAACGAAACTGCCTCCGATCGCCGCGCTGCGCGAGCACGCCGTGCCCATGGCCGTGGCCACCGACCTCAACCCCGGCACCTCGCCGCTGCAGTCGCTGCGCCTGGCGATGAGCCTCGCCTGCACCCACTTCCGCCTCACGCCCGAGGAAGCCCTGCGCGGCGCCACGGTGAACGCCGCGCGCGCGCTCGGCCTGCACGACCGCGGCCGCCTGCTGCCGGGGCAACGCGCGGACTTCGTGCAGTGGAACATCCAGCATCCCGCTGAGCTGGCCTACTGGCTCGGCGGCGACCTGGTGCACGCCGTGCATATCGCCGGCCGCCGCGTCGGCGGCTGAGTCAGGCGATCACTCCTCGTCGCGGAGCCGCTCAAGCCGCTGGGGAATCGGCTGGTCCAGGCCAACCGGGATGAATTCAGCGCCCAGCCGCGCCAACGCCAGGCGCAGTCGGCCCTGATCCCGTGGCTCGCACGTGGCGTACACGCGCCAACCGGCGAGGGAGCCAGAGCGCAGGGTCGCAGCCTCCGTGACCAGCGCATCGGCCAGTTTCCCCGGCGCCGGTGACGCGAAGACGAAGGCGGTCGGTGCCTCCTGCCATGACTGTCGCCGACCGTCCGTCGCTCGCCAGTCCGCCAAGCGGCTGAAGCCCAGCATGCCCCGGATCGAACGGACCTCTCCCATGAAGTCAGCGTCCGGTGGCATTCGCAACAGCAGCAGCTCGTGCGCCGAGGGTGGCCAGCTTGGATCGAGACGGCGGTGGACTTCGCGAGCGTAGGCCTGCCAGGCCCTGCGGCTGTTGACGGCCGGCGCGACCAACGGTGCCTCGAATTCCCGGCGCTGCCTCGCCTGGAGGGCATTGATCCGCCGCGTCGCGGCCAGTGCGGCGATCCAGTCCATGTCCCGCACGATTTCGGTAGTCCCGGTCGCGAGATCGAGTCGAACCCGGAAGTGGCGCTCGGCACGCGGGATGCCCCCGACCTCGGGCACGGCGACCTCCAGCACCGCGGCGTCACCCGCGCCATCGAATCGATGCTCCCCGCCCCACCAGATCGAACTGGAGGAGCGCGGGAAGGCCTGCACGATGGCGGACGGAAGGAAGTCGCCAAGCGCCAACGACGCAACGATCCCACCCTGCGCTTCGTACACGACCACGACATCGTCCCCGTGGCCGAGACTGTGCCAATTGTCGAACGTAACGACGAAGTCGCCGGCGTCGGCAACGATCGCGCTGACGGGCGCGTGCAGGTTCACCAAGGGCCGCGCCCAGACCCGACGCCATTCACCGTCGGGCAAACGCTGTTCGAGCGTGCCCGAGGGCGACTGCCGCTCGCCCGACAGGCGGCCGGGCTCGACGGTGAGGCGGAACCGGGCGCCATCCGACGTGTACGCCTTGGTTTCGGGCCATCGCCAGGTGTCGGCCGCCGACGGCGCCGACCAAAACGCGAGCCACAGAAACAGCCAACCCGGGAGCGATGCGCGAATGGGCATGCCGCATGATGCCCCGGTCGCGGCAAACCCACCAACCGGAAAATTCTCGACCCCCGTGAACGACGAAGCCCCGCAAAGGCGGGGCTTCGTGCGATGCGGCCTTGGCGCGGCGAATTACTTCGCGGCGGCGGCCTTCTTGGCCGGGGCCTTCTTGGCGGGCGCCTTGGTGGCGGCCTTGGCCGGGGCCTTCACCGTGGCCGCGGTCTTGCCGGCGGTCGGCTTCTTGCTGGTCTGCGGTCGCGCATTGCCGTGGCTGCCGGTGAAACGCTTGCCCTTGGCGGTCTTCTTGTCGCCCCTACCCATGGTGATTCCTTGAAAGTGGTGTCCGGTGAGGCGCGTAGCCTATCACCGCGTGCCCGCCCCACCAAGCCGGGGCGCGGGGTTCAGTGGGTATGGCCGTACGAGAGGCGCAGGTTGACCAGGTGCGCCAGCGCGATCAGCACGCCGCCCACGGTCATCGCCACCGCATGCGGCAGCACCGAGGCGTGCAGCGGCGGGTACAGCAGCGAGCCCCAGATCAGGGCCAGGCCCGGCGCCACCAGCAGCCAGGCGTGGTAGGCGCGGTGGTTGCGGTAGCCCAGCACCAGGCTGGTGATGGCCAGCACCGTGGCCAGCACGCTGAAGCCAATTTCCGCCCCGTGCCAGGCCACCAGGCCGAGGCCCAGCGTGGGGATCAGCGCCAGCGCGATCGGGATCAGCGCGCAGTGCAGGGCGCAGATGAAGGCGCCGATCGCGCCCAGCCGATCGGCCCAGGGCGGCAGCTGCAGCTTGCTTCGTTTGACGATCGCGACCATGGCTTGGGGGGCTTGCGCTGAGGTTGGAACAATATAACATTGCGGCCCGACGCCAATCAACCGGACCCCCAACATGCCGCGCCATGCCCCGCTGACCGCCGCCATCCTGATTGCCCTGCCGCTGCTCGCGCACGCCGACGAGCGCACCGACCGCCACGCGCACGACGACGCCCGCGTGCTCGATGCCGTCGAAGTCACCGCCTCGCCGCTGCGCAACGCCATCGACGACCTGACGCGCCCGGTGGACGTGCTGGTCGGCGAAGAACTCGACGCCCGCAAGGCCGGCAACCTCGGCGAAACCCTCGAACGCCAGACCGGCGTGCAGTCCTCCTTCTTCGGCGCCGGCGTCGGCCGCCCGATCATCCGCGGCCAGGACGGCGCCCGCGTGCAGGTGCTCAGCAGCGGCACCGGTTCGCTCGACGTGTCCACCGTGAGCGTCGACCACGCCGTCACCATCGAGCCCTTCCTGGCCGAGCAGATCGAAGTGCTCAAGGGCCCGGCCACCCTGCTCTACGGCAGTGGCGCGATCGGCGGCGCGGTGAACGTGGTGGACGGCCGTGTGCCGACCCGCCGCGTCGGTCGCGACGTCGCCGGCCGCGCCGAGGTCCGCCACGGCAGCGCCGCCGACGAGAACACCGCGATGTTCCGCCTCGACGCCGACGCGGGCCCGTGGACCTTCCACGCCGATGGCTTCCGCCGCGAGGCCAGCGATGTCCGCATCCCGGGCTACGCCTATTCGCCGGAGCTGGTGGCCGAGGAAATCGAGGAGGGCGTATCGCCGGACGAGCTGGCGCAGGGCCGCCTGCCGAACAGCTCGCTGTCCACGCTGGGCGGCGCGGTTGGCGCCACCTGGTTCGGCGAGCGCAGCTGGCTCGGCGCCTCGGTCAGCACCTACCGCACCGACTACGGCATCCCGCCGGGCGCGCATGCGCACGAAGAGGAAGGCGAGGACCACGGCGGCGGCGAGGAGGAAGAAGAGGAAGTCGTGCGCCTGGACATGCTGCAGGACCGCCTCGACGTGCGCGGCGGTATCCGCGGCCTGGGCCCGCTGCAGGAGCTCAACTACCGCGTCACCCGCAGCCAGTACGAACACACCGAATTCGAGGGCGAGGAAGTCGGCACGGTGTTCGAGAACCGCGGCACCGAGGCGCGCCTGGAGGCCGTGCAGAACGAGATCGCCGGCTGGCGCGGCGCCTTCGGCCTGCAGTATGGCGACCGCGATTTCTCCGCGATCGGCGACGAGGCCTTCGTGCCGCCGTCGGTGACCCGCGACCTGGGCCTGTTCGTGGTGCAGGAGCGCGACTTCGGCGACGTCAAGCTCGAGCTCGGCGCGCGCCACGACCGCGTCAGCATCGACCCGGCCGGCGACCTGCCGACCGTGGACCAGGACGCCACCAGCCTGGCGGTCGGCGCGCTCTGGCGCTTCAGCGAGAGCATGCACCTGAGCGCCAACCTCGACCGCGCCCAGCGCGCACCCTCGGCCGAGGAGCTGTTCTCGGACGGCCCGCACATCGCCACCCAGAGCTACGAGATCGGCGACGCCGGCCTCGACACCGAAACCGCGCTGAGCGGCGAGCTCGGCCTGCATGTGCACGCCGGCCGCTTCGAGGGCAAGGTCTCGGTGTACCAGTCGCGCTTCGATGACTTCATCTACCTCGCCGACACCGACCTCGAACTCGACGAGCTGCCGGTGCGCACCTGGGTGCAGGGCGACGCCACCTTCACCGGCTGGGAAGCCGAGGGCCAGGTGGACCTGGTCGAGAACGAGACCGGCCTGTGGACCCTGCGCGTGTTCGCCGACGCGGTGGATGCCGAGCTGGACGCCGGTGGCAACCTGCCGCGCATCGCGCCGTCGCGCGTCGGCACCGACCTGTCGTGGAGCCGCGGCAACTGGCGCGCCCGCGTCGGCGCCATCCGCGTCGCCGACCAGGACGACGTGGCCGCGCTGGAATCGGCGACCGAAGGCTACACCCTGTTCGACGCCGGCCTCGCCTACCACTGGGACGTCGGCAGCGCCGGCTGGGAAGCCTTCGTCGAGGGCCGCAACCTGGGCGACGAGGACGCACGCGCGCACACGTCCTACCTCAAGGACGTCGCGCCGCTGGCGGGTCGCAATATCGCGGTCGGCCTGCGCGTCGACTTCTGACGCGGCAGGCGGCGGGGACTACTCGTAGTCCTCGCCGTCCTCGACGTCCACGGCCTCGGGCCGGTCCTCGGGATCCTCGGCCACCGCTTCGGCCGGCGCGGGGCCGGGCGCCGCGGCTTCCTGCACGGCCTGCTGCTCGCTGGTCTCGGTGCCGAGGTGGAAGGCGGCATAGCCGGGCAGCACGGCCTGGTTCTGCGCCATGCCGATCACGCGGCCCGGCACCGGCGCCAGGATGTAGCGCTCGACGTTGCTGACCGGGTCGATCACCTTGCCCAGCCGCTGCCCGGCCAGCACGCGCTGGCCCAGCGACACTTCGCTGATCAGCAGCCCGCCGGAGTTGGCGCGCACCCAGCGCGAATCCAGGAAGATCGGCGCGGGCTCGGGCGCGTCCGCCACCACCAGGGGCGCGTCCACCGTGACCAGCTGGCCCGCGTTGGGATCCTCGCGCATCTCCAGCTTGATCATCAGCCGGTCGATGGCGGCGACGGCCTGCGCGATTTCGGCCGGCTCGAGCCGGGTCGGCGCGCCGGCCTCGAAGGTGACGGCGGGAATGCCGACCTTGGTGGCGGCGACGCGCAGCATGCCGCGGTTGCCCGGGCTGTGCAGCACCACGGTGGCGCCGAAGCCGCGGGTGAATTCGAGCACCTCGGGATTGGTGAGGTCGGCCCGCACCTGCGGCAGGTTGCTGCGGTCGAAGGAGCCGGTGTGGAAATCCACCAGCACGTCGCAGTGCCGCACGATGTCCTGGAAGAAGGCGTTGGCGATGCGCGAAGCGATCGAGCCGCTGCGGCTGCCCGGGAAATGGCGGTTGAGGTCGCGCCGGTCCGGCAGGTAGCGGCTGCCGCGCGAGTAGCCGAACACGTTGACGATGGGCACGCCGATCACGGTGCCCGACAGCCGGGTCGGATCGACGCCGTGCGACAGGCGCCGGACGATCTCGACGCCGTTGATCTCGTCGCCGTGGATGCCGGCCACCAGGCACAGCACCGGGCCGGCCTTGGCGCCGCGGGCGACGATCACCGGGCTGGGGATCTCGGCCGTGCTGATGCCGCCGCCCGGGCGCCATTCCAGCTGCAGGCGCGTGCCCGGCACCACCAGGCGGTCGAGCAGGGCCAGCGGCGTCACCAGCGCGGGCGGCGGCGCCAACAGCTCGGGCGCCGCGATGCCGGCGGGGGGCACCGGGTCCTTCCCGGGCTCGGCGCCGGGCGGGTCGATCGGATAGTCCTGCGCCTGCGCGCCGGCCGCGGCGAGTGCGACGGCGGTCGCCAGCAGGGTTCGGCTCAGGCCGCGGAGCAGTGGGCGCACAGGCCGTGTACCTCGAGGGTCTGGGCGCGGGGCGAGAAGCCCATGGCCTTGGCCTGGGTGTCAAGCAGGCGGGTGATGCGCTCGTCCTCGAGCTCGATCGCCGTCTGGCAGCCGTCGCAGATCAGGAAAGGCACCGAGTGCCGCTCATGCGGATGGTGGCAGCCAACGAAGGCGTTCATCGAGGCCAGGCGGTGGATGAAGCCCTGTTCGAGCAGGAAATCCAGCGCCCGGTACACGGTGGGCGGCGCGCTGGAGCCATTGAGCGCCTTCATCGAGTCGAGCAGGTCATAGGCCTTCACCGGCCGGCCGGCGGCGGCGATCAGGCCGAGCACCTGGGCGCGCAGCGGCGTCAGGCGGACGCCACGCTCCTCGCAGGCCTTCTCGACCGCCTGCAGGTAGCCGCCGGCATCGTGGACATGATGCTCGGGGTTGGTGCAGTCGTGCTCGCGGGCGGTCTTGGGCATGGCGGTAGGGTGGCCCCAGCCCGGCGCGAAATCAATTCGCGCCGGGTGAAGGCGAGGTCGCGGTTCAGGCGGGAATGCGGGCGAGCGCCGCGTCGATGCGGGCCAGCGCCTCGGCCTGGCCGGCCAGGAAGACCGTGTGGTCGATGGACGGGCTCACCTGGGTGCCGGTGATGGCCACGCGCAGCGGCTGGGCGATCTTGCCCAGGCCGATGCCGAGCGCCGCGGCGGTAGCTTCGAGCGCACCGTGCACGGAAGCCGCCGACCAGTCGGTCAGTTTGGCCAGCTCGGCGCGCACCGTCTCCAGCGGCGCCTTCGCGGCGGCCACCAGGTGCTTGGCCACGGCGGCCTCGTCGTACTGCGCCAGCGGCTGGTACCAGACCGCGGCGCGCTCGGCCATTTCCTTCAGCGTCTGCACGCGGTCGCGCAGGGCGACCACGACATCGGCGGCCTTCGGGCCCGCGGCGAGGTCGTAGCCGGCCGCGAGCAGCTGCGGCTCGAAATGCTTCGCCACGTCCGCCGGGTCGTCGGTCTTGAGGTAGTGCTGGTTGAGCCAGCCCAGCTTGGCCGGGTCCAGGCGCGAGGCCTTCTGGTTCACGTCCTCGATGGCGAACAGGGCCTTGAGCTCGTCGCGGCTGAAGATCTCCTGGTCGCCGTGCGACCAGCCCAGGCGCGCGAGGTAGTTCACCAGCGCGTGCGGCAGGTAGCCCTCTTCCTTGTACGACATCACGTTGGCCGCGCCAGAGCGCTTGCTCAGCTTGGCGCCCTCGGGGTCGAGGATCATCGGCATGTGCGCGAAGTGCGGCACCGTCGCGCCCAGCGCCCGGTAGATGTTGATCTGGCGCGGGGTGTTGTTGACGTGGTCGTCGCCGCGGATGACGTCGGTGATGCCCATGTCCAGGTCATCCACGACCACGGCGAAGTTGTAGGTCGGATAACCGTCGGAGCGGAAGATCACGAGGTCGTCGAGCTCGTCGTTGCTCCACTCGATGCGGCCCTTGATCTTGTCCTCGAACACCACCGTGCCGCCGATCGGGTTCTTGAAGCGGACCACGCGGTTCGGGTCGTCGCGGTACGGCTCGTTGCGGTCGCGGTAGAAGCCGTTGTAGCGCGGCTTGAGGTTGGCGGCCATCGCGGCTTCGCGCATGGCCTCGAGCTCTTCCTTGGTTTCGTAGGCGTAGTAGGCGGTGCCGGCGGCGACCATCTGCTCGGCCACCTCGCGGTAGCGGTCCAGGCGCGCGGTCTGAAAGACGGGGCCTTCGTCGTACTCCAGGCCCAGCCAGTCCATCGCCTCGAGGATGGCGTCGATGGCGGCCTGGGTGCTGCGCTCGCGGTCGGTGTCCTCCACGCGCAGGATGAACTGGCCGCCGCGGCGGCGCGCCTCCAGGTAGCAATACAGCGCCGTGCGGGCGCCGCCGATGTGCAGGAAACCGGTCGGGCTGGGGGCGAAGCGGGTACGGCAGGTCATCGGGCCGGGCTCGGGATCAAAGGGCCCCGCATTTTACGCCAAATCCCCACCCTCCCCCGCCACTGCCCCCACCCCTGTGGGAGGGGTACCATGGCGGCGGGTTTTGAACTGGTGTACCGATGTCTTTCCGCCTTGCCCTGACCTTGCTTCTATCGCTGGTGGCCCGCAGCGCGCAGGCGAGTCCCGCGCTCCCCACACCGGAGTTCGCGCCGGCACCGCCGCCCGTGCGCGTACTGCTGGTGACGACGCTGGGCGAGATCACGCTGGAGCTTGATGCCGCCGCGGCGCCGAAGACGGTGGAGAATTTCCTGGCCTACGCCCGCGACGGCCACTACAACGGCACCGTGTTCCACCGCGTCATCCCGGGGCTGCTGGTGCAGGCCGGCGCGTTCACGCCCGACCTGCAGCAAAAGCCGAGCCGGGCGCCGGTGCCGCACGAGGGCGGCAACGGGCTTTCCAATCGTCGCGGCACCGTGGCGGCCGCGCGCGATCGCGGCGTGCTCGATTCGGCCACGTCGCAGTTTTTCTTCAACCTCGCCGACAACCCGAAGCTGGACCAGACCGCGCCGGGCGATCCCTACACCGCCGGCTACGCGGTGTTCGGCCGCGTGCTGCAGGGGCTCGAAGTGATCGACCGGATCGCCGCCGTGCCGACGGGCGCCGAGGGTCCGTTCGCGGCATGGGTGCCGGTGGTGCCGGTGGTGATCGAGCGCGTGCAGGTGCTCGACCCGCTGCCGGCCAGCCCGGCGCCAGCCGAGGAGGCCGCGCCGGTGGCCGAGGATGCCGCGACGCCATGACCGTGCTGTTCGTGTCCGACCTGCACCTCGATGCCGCGCGTCCGGGCATCACCCGGCTGTTCCTGGAGTTCCTGGCCGGGGAAGCGCGCTCGGCCGAAGCGCTTTACGTGCTCGGCGATCTGTTCGAGGCCTGGGTCGGCGATGACGATCCCGGCGAGCCGGGCGCCTCGGTCTGCGCAGCGCTGAAGGCCGTCGCCGACTGTGGCGTGCCGGTGTTCCTGATGCGCGGCAACCGCGATTTCCTCTACGGCCAGCGCATGGCCGAACGCTGCGGCGCCACGCTGCTGCCCGACCCCTGCGTGGTCGACCTGCACGGCGTGCCGACGCTGCTGATGCACGGCGACCTGCTGTGCACCGAAGACGCCGCCTACCAGGCCTTCCGCCGCCAGGTGCGCGACCCGGCCTGGCAGGCGAACTTCCTGGCCCAGCCGCTGGCTGCGCGGCAAGCGTTCGCCGCGCAGGCGCGCGCCGCCAGCCAGCAGCACCAGAAGGGCGTGTCGGAAGCCATCACCGACGTCGCGCCGGAGGCGGTCGAAGCCGTGATGGCGCGCCACGGCGTCACGCGGCTCATCCACGGCCACACCCACCGCCCCGCCATCCATTCGCTGGAGGTCGCGGGCCGGCGCGCCCAGCGCATCGTGCTGGGCGACTGGTACGACCAGGGCAGCGTGCTGCGCCTCGACGGCGACGGCCTGCGGCTCGACGCGCTGGCGCCGGCCGACTGAACTCAGTCGCGCAGGTGCCGCGCCGGCTGGAAGCCGCCCACCTCGAACTCGAACACCGGCACCAGCGCGCCCGAGCGCGGCAGCTCGATGCGCACGCGCGTGGCCTCGGTCATCGCGGCCAGGAAGCGGTCGCGGTCGACGATGAACAGCGCCGGTCCCGTGCCGGTATCGGCCGGGTCGCCTTCGAAGGCCAGCGTCTCGCCGTCGTCGAAGCGGATCTGCAGCCGGCACGGCGGCCCGCACTGCAGCGTCTTCTGCGTCAGCACCAGATAGGCACTCTCGCCCCACGCCGGGTGCCGGCGCAGGATCAGCTGGGCGTCGGGAATGGCGAGGCCGCGGCCGGTCTCGGGATCGACCGCGACGCGGCTGTAGATCGCGGCGCTGTGCTGGATGCCGCCGGCGGCGGGGATTTGCTGGTAATCCCAGAGCTGCACCAACCGGCGGCGCTCGCGCATGGCCTCGGCCTCGATGCGCACCTGCTCCAGCGTCTCGCGCATCGTCGCGGCGGCCTTCGTCTCGCCGTGGCGCTGGCGCAGCTCGTCGCCGCGCGCCTCGGCGATCTCGAAATCACCGTCGGCGCGCGCGGCCTCGTAGGCGGCCAGCAGCTCGGCGCCCTTGGCCTCGTCGTAGGCCGGATCCACTTCCTGGGGCTGGCAGGCGGCCAGCAGCAGCACGGCGGGCAGCAGCAGTCGTTTCATCGCGCGGGCTCCATCGCTTCGAGTTCGGTCATTTCGTAATCGTCGAAACCGGCGGCCTGGCGCGCCGGCCGGTTGAAGGGACCGCGCAGCGAGCCGCGCGCGGCCTCGCGCACCAGCCGGATGAACTCGCGCCCCGGCGGCAGGCCCTCGCGCTCGCAGCACCAGTGGAACCAGCGGGTGCCGGCGGCGACATGCGCCACTTCCTCGCGCAGGATCACTTCCAGCACGTCGGCCGATTCGTCGTCACCGTTGAGCCGCAGCCGCGTGATCATGCCCGGCGTCACGTCCAGCCCGCGCGCCTCGAGCACGCGCGGCACCAGCGCCATCCGGCGCAGGCAGCTGTCGGCGGTGGCGACGGCCATTTCCCACAACCCGTTGTGCGCGGGGTGGTCGCCGTAGGCGGCACCGAGCGCGGTGAGGCGTGCGGACAACATCGCGAAATGCCGCGCCTCGTCGTCGGCCACGGCCACCCAGTCAACGTAGAAGGCGCGCGGCATGCCGCGGAAGCGGTACACCGCATCCCAGGCCAGGTTCACCGCGTTGAACTCGATGTGCGCCACCGCATGCAGGAACGCCGCCCGCCCCGCCACGCTGCCCAGGCCGCGCTGCGGCACCTCGCGCGGCGACACCAGCAGCGGCCGCTCAGGCCGCCCGGGCACCGCGATCACCTCCGCGGCCGGGGCCTCGTCCGGCACCCCCAACTCCCCCGCACGGAACGCCGCCGCCACCGCATGCGTCATCCGCAGCTTCTCCCCCGGCTCCCGCGCCATCAGGCAATCCAACGCAGCGTCATGCAGGCTCGGCATTCGAAGGGCTATCTGGATGCTAGAGGAGAGATCATTTTCGCCACGGATGAACACAGATGAACACGGATAGGGCAATAGCAATTACGGTTTGGGTTTCGCGGGTGAGGACGCCTGCTCGAAGACCGCACCGGGGTTGCCCCTGCTCAATCTGTGTTCATCTGTGTTCATCAGTGGCAAAAAAACAACTCAGGACGCGCGGCGCTTGCGCTTGGCGTCGTCGGAGCGGAGTTGCTGGATGCGTTCGAAGTAGCCCGGCTCGATGCCCGTCACGTACTCGCCGCTGAAGCAGGAGCTGTCGAAGGGACGGTTCGGGAACTTCGGGCCCGCGACCGCGGCCTCGAGGTCGGCCAGGTCCTGGTAGATCAGCCAGTCGCAGCCCAGCAGCTTCTCGATTTCCTGCTCGGTGCGGCCGTGCGCCACCAGTTCGTCGGCCGAGGGCATGTCGATGCCGTAGATGTTCGGGTGCCGCACCGGCGGCGCCGCCGAGGCCAGGTAGACCTTCTTGGCGCCGGCGTCGCGCGCCATCTGCACGATCTGCTGGCTGGTGGTGCCGCGCACGATCGAATCGTCCACCAGCAGCACCACCCGGTCCTTGAACTCCAGCGGGATCGGGTTGAGCTTGCGGCGCACGGATTTAACGCGCTCGCCCTGCCCCGGCATGATGAAGGTGCGGCCCACGTAGCGGTTCTTGATGAAGCCCTCGCGGTACTTCACGCCCAGCACGTTGGCGATCTCCAGCGCGGCGTCGCGCGAGGTGTCGGGAATCGGGATCACCGTGTCGATGTCGTGGTCGGGCCGCAGGCGCAGGATCTTCTGGCCCAGCGTGACGCCCATGCGCATGCGCGCCTTGTGCACCGAGATGTTCTCGATCATCGAGTCGGGGCGCGCGAAGTACACGTACTCGAAGATGCACGGCGCGTGCGGCCGCGGCGCGGCGCAGACCTCGGCGTGCAGCTCGCCGCGGAAGCTGATCACCACCGCCTCGCCCGGCTGCACGTCGCGCTCGCGCACGAAGCCCAGGATGTCGAGCGCCACCGACTCGGACGCCACCGCGTACTCGGTGCCGTTCGGTCCGACGCGCTTGCCCAGCACCAGCGGGCGGATGCCGTGCGGGTCGCGGAAGGCCACCAGGCCCAGGCCCAGCACCATGCTCACCACCGCGTAGCCACCGGTGCAGCGGCGGTGCACGCCGGCCACCGCGGCCACCGCGGCCTGCGGCGTCAGCGCGCCCTGCTGCGCCAGCTCGTGCGCGAACACGTTGAGCAGCACCTCGGAATCGGACTCGGTGTTGACGTTGCGCTTGTCTTCCTCGAACACCAGCCGGCGCAGCGCGTCGGTGTTGATCAGGTTGCCGTTGTGCGCGAGCGCGATGCCGTAGGGCGAATTCACGTAGAACGGCTGCGCCTCGTCCGAGCCCTCCGAGCCCGCGGTCGGGTAGCGGCAGTGGCCGATGCCGACGCGCCCGGTGAGCAGCGCCATCGCGCGCTCGTCGAAGACTTCCTTCACCAGGCCGTTGCCCTTGTGCAGGTGCACGCGGTTGCCGTCCATGGTGGCGATGCCGGCCGCGTCCTGGCCGCGGTGCTGCAGCACGGTCAGGCCGTCGTAGAGGGCGGCCGCCACGTCGCTGGCGCCGGCGATTCCGATGATGCCGCACATGGTTCAGTTCTCCGGAACAGGGGGGCCGGCCGCTTCGTGCGGCACGACCGGGTCGATCATTTCGGGCGTCGCCGGGGCCGGCGGCGCGAAGCGCAGTTCGTCGGCGGCGCTGGCCGGCAGGAAGCCCTGCATCCACTCGGCGCCCAGCTGCACGCCGGGCATCAGCTTCGAGGCCTGCCACCAGGGCTCGGACGGCAGCGTGGTGAAGCCCATCAGCAGCACCGCCACGCAGGCCAGCACCAGCCCCCGCAGCAGGCCGAAGCCCACGCCCAGCACGCGGTCGGTGGCCGACAGCCCGGTGTTGGCGATGAACTTGCCCAGCGCCCAGGTGATGAGGCCACCGAGCAGCAGCACGCCCACGAACACGCCGGCATAACCCAGGAACAGGCGCGCCGAAGGCTCCTCGACACCCGTGAACCAGGCCGCCACGTCGGCGCCGAAGCCCATCGACAGCCAGAACGCGGCGACCCACACCGTCAGCGACAGCACCTCCACCACGAAGCCACGCCACAGGCCGACGCCCATCGACACCAGCAGCACCAGCAGCAGCGCGTAGTCGGCCCAGTTCATCGGTGGCGCGCGCGCAGGGTCACGGGTGCGGCACGACGATCGCGTCGGGCAGGCCGAGCTGGCTGCGCACGGCCTCGCGCAGGCGGTCGGCGGCGGCGCGGTCGGCCTCGGGGCCCACGCGCACGCGCCAGACGGCGCCGCGGTCGGTGTTCACGCGCTGGTGGAAAGCGACGAAGCCGGCGGCGCGGGCGCGGTCGCGCAACGCGTTGGCATCGGCCTCGGAGCTGAGCGCGCCGAGCTGCACGGCGAAGCCGACGCTGGGCGCGGTGCTGGCGCGCGCGGGGGCCGGCGCGGGCGAGGACGACGACGCCGCGGCCGGGGCCGCGTCGAGCGCCACCACGGCGGCCGATCCGCCGGTGACGGCCTCGACGCGCAGGCGCGCGGCCTCGGCGGCGGTGCGGTCGCCGTAGGGACCGACGCGCAGGCGCATGGCCGGCTTGCCGCCCACGTCCACCGATTCGCTGGTCAGCGGCAGGCCGCGCGAGCGCAGCTTGTCGGCCAGGCTGCGGGCGTTGGCGAGGTTGGAGAAGCTGCCCACGTTCACCACGTAGCGGCCACCGGCGGCGGTGGCGGGCAGCGCGGGTTCGACCGGGGAGGGTGCGGCGACCGGCGCGGGTTCGGGGGTCGGCGTTGCCGCCGCGGCGGCGGGCGTCGGCGCGGCGGCCACCGGCGCCGGCGCCGGCTCAGGCAAGCCGGTGGCGGCATCGACCGCCGTGGCCGGCGCGTCCTCGGGCTCGGGCTCGACGTCGGTGCGCGCGGGCGGCAGGCCGGTCTGGTCGACCGTGGCCACGGCATTCGGGTCATCCGAGGCCGGCGGCCGGGTGTCCATGCCGAGCACGCCGCCATCCGGGGCCTCGGGCGCCGGCAGGGTCAGCGGCACTTCCCGCGTTTCGAACGCCTGGTCGGGCGCGGCCGGCATTTCCAGCGGCACGCGCGCGGCGTCGGGTTCGGTGGGGTCGGGGCCCTTGAGCAGCATGGGCAGGAAGATCATCGCCAGCGCCACCAGCACGGCGGCGCCGATCAGGCGCTGTTTCAGGGCTGAATCCATCGGGGCGCGGTCCGGCCGGGGGGTGGCGCGAATTATAGCCGGGTTGCCACCCGCTCCGGCTCAGCGCGCCGCCAAGGCTTCAGCCACGGTGTGGAATGAACCGAACACCAGCACGCGTCCCTCGGGCCCGCAGTCCGCGGCGGCCGCCGCCAGCGCGGCGCCCAGCCGCTCGTGCCGGTGGATCGCTGCGTCCGGCAGGGCCGCCCCGACGCGCCGGGACAGTTCGGCCACGTCCAGGCCGCGCGGCCCGGCGTCGGTGATTGGCCCCAGGTGCCAGGCCTTCACGTGCGGCGCGACCGGCCCGACGATGCCCGCGATGTCCTTGTCGGCCAGCGCGCTGAACACCGCGACCGTGGGCCGCGGGTTCGCCGCCAGCCACTCAGCCAGCTGGCGCGCGCCCTGCGGATTGTGGGCGACGTCCAGCACGCGCTCGGGCGGACCCGGCAGGCGCTGCAGGCGGCCCGGCACGCGCGCGGCGCGCACGCCCTCGCGCAGCGCCGCGTCGGGCACCGGCAGGTCGAGCGCCCGCAGCGCCGCGATCGCCGCGGCGGCGTTGCCGCGCTGGGCGGGCGCTTCCAGCCCGGGCGGGGGCAGCTCGATCTCGTAGCCCGGCTCGCGCCAGCGCCAGCCGTCCGCGCCGAGGTCGTCGATCAGGTAATCGGAGTGCCCGCGGATGGCGAACGCGCCGATCGCGTAGGCCCGGCGCAGCACGGACGACGGCGGATCCTTCTCGGCCAGCACCGCGGGCTTGCCCGCGCGCAGGATGCCGGCCTTCTCGGCGCCGATGGTTTCGCGATCCGGGCCCAGGTAGTCCTGGTGGTCGAGGTCGACGGTGGTGATGATCGCGACGTCGCCATCGACGATGTTCACCGCGTCGAGCCGGCCGCCCAGCCCGACCTCGAGGATCGCCAGGTCGAGCCCGGCCTCGGCGAACAGCAGCAGCGCCGCCAGCGTGCCGAATTCGAAATAGGTCAGCGGGATCCCGTCGCGCGCGGCCTCGATGCGCTCGAAGGCATCGACCAGGCCCGCGTCGTCGGCGTCCCGGCCGTCGATGCGGATGCGCTCGTTGTAGCGCAGCAGGTGCGGCGAGGTGAACGCGCCGACGCGCAGGCCCGCGGCCCGCGCCATCGCCTCGAGGAAGGCCACGGTGGAGCCCTTGCCATTGGTGCCGCCGACCACCGCGACCCGCCGTCCCGGCCGGCCCGGCGCGAGCCGCCGGTAGACCTCGCCCACCCGCTCCAGGCCCAGGGCCACGTCGCGCGGATGGACCTGCTGCTGGTACGCCAGCCACTGCTCGAGGGTTCGCTTCATGGCCCCATTATCCGCCGCGCGCGGGCCGCCGGCGCATCCCAGCGGTTAGACTGGACGCCTTCCCGCACCGAGCCCGCCCATGGCCAAGCCCAATTACTCGTTCGAAAAGCGCCAGCGCGAGCTCGCCAAGGCCAAGAAAAAGGCCGAAAAGGAAGCCGAGAAGGCCGCCCGCAAGCGCGCGGGCCAGCCGGCCGACGCGCAGGATGACGCCGATACGGACGACGGCGACGACACCGCCCCGAACGAGGCCTGACCCGTGACCGGGCGCTAGAGCGCCCGGTGCACCGCCTCGCCGAACAGGCCGGTGTGGTGGTTGCAGTCGTTGAGCCGCACCACGTCGAGCGCGTGCGCCGATTCGCCTTCGAGCAGGTTCAGCGTGGTCGGCGCCTGGCGGAAGCTCCACATCCGCGACAGCGGCAGGCCCAGGATGCGGCACAGGATCACGCGGTTCACCGCGTCGTGGGCCACCACCAGCAGCGTGTCGTCGGCGCCGAGGCCTTCGCAGGCCCGCTGGAACGCGGGCCAGGCGCGATCGAGCACCTCGACGATCGACTCGCCGCCGGGGCCCGGCATCTGCACGGTTTCCGGCGCATCGCGCCAGGCCTTCAGGCGCACCGGGTCCTTGGCGCGGATCTCGGCGGCCAGCAGGCCTTCCCAGTCACCGTGACCGATCTCCTGCAGGCCGGGATCGAACGCGAGCGACGCCGCGCGCGCCTCGCCCAGCGCCAGTTCGGCGGTGCGGCGCGCGCGCGCCAGCGGCGAGGACACCGCGCGGGTGATCCCGACCTCGGCCAGGCGCTGGCCGAGCTTGCGGGCCTGGTCTTCGCCGATCGGCGAGAGCGCGATGTCGCGCTGGCCCTGGTAGCGGCCTTCGGCATTCCACGGCGTCTCCCCGTGGCGGGCGAGCAGGACCTTCATCAGACCTGCTCCATCGCCAGGATGCCCGGGATGCCGCGCAGCGAGGCCAGCTGCAGCGCCGGCACCTCGCGGTCCACCGTGATCGCGGCGATCGCGCCGCCGTCGCCGGTGGCGCCAAGCGAGAAGTTGACGATGTTCACGCCGGCCGCGCCCAGGTGCGAGCCGACCAGGCCGATCACGCCGGGCTTGTCCTCGTTGCGCATCAGCAGGATGTGCGCCAGCGGGTCGAAGTCGAGCTCGACGCCGTCGAGGCGCACCACGCGCGGGCCGCGGTGCAGGGTCGCCTCGATCTCGCGCAAGGTGCCGCCGCCCTCGACGCGGATGCGCAGCAGTCGGTCGAAGCCGTCGCCGTCGCCGCCCAGGGTCTCGGCCACTTCCAGCCCGCGCGCGGCGGCTTCGTGCAGCGCGTTCACCGGGGTCACGCGGCCCGAGGCCGGGCCCAGCAGCGCCGCCACCAGCAGGCGCGTCAGCGGCCGGGTGTCGAGGCCTTCGGTGCGGCCCGCGTAGGTGACCTGCAGGCGCGTGGGCGCCGGCACCAGGCGCGCGGCCAGCTTGCCCAGCGCGGTCATCAGCGGCATCCACGGGCCCACCTCGCGCGCGGTTTCCGGCGTCAGCGGCGGCAGGTTGACGCAGCCGGCCACGGCGCCGGTGGCGACGAAATCAATGATCTGCCGCGCCAGGATGGTGCTCACCGCCTGCTGCGCCTCGCCCGTGCTGGCGCCCAGGTGCGGGGTGAGGATGAGCTTGGGGTTGCCGCGAAGCGGCGAGTCCTTGGGCAGCGGCTCGGTGACGAAGGTATCGAGCGCGGCGCCCGCGAGGTGGCCTTCCTCGAGCAGGCGCAGCAGCGCCTCCTCGTCCACCAGGCCGCCGCGGGCGGCATTGATGAGGAAGGCGCCGGGCTTCATGCCGCGCAGGCGCGCTTCGTCCAGCAGGTTGGTGGTGTCCTTGGTGCGCGGGATGTGCAGCGTGATCACGTCCGCCCACGCCAGCAGGTCGGGCAGCGACATCAGCGGCACGCTGCCCTTGCCCGCGGCCGAGGCCGGCAGGAAGGGATCGTGCGCGGCCACTTCCATGCCGATGCCCTGCGCCTTGCGCGCCACGGTGGCGCCGATGCGGCCGAGGCCGATCACGCCCAGCTTCTTGCCTTCGAGCTCGAAGCCGGTGAGGCCGGCCTTGGGCCACTCGCCCGCCTTCATGCCGGCGTCGGCGCGCGGCACGTGCCGGGCCAGCGCGAACAGCAGCGACAGCGCGTGCTCGGCGGCGGCCAGGGTGTTGCCGTCGGGGGCGTTCATCACGGCGATGCCGCGGGCGGTGGCGGCATCCACGTCGATGGTGTCGACGCCGGCGCCGGCGCGGCCGATCACGCGCAGCTTGCCGGCCTGGGCCAGCGCCTCGGCCGGGACTTGGGTGGCCGAGCGCACCAGCACGGCGTCGAAGCCCTCGAGCTTGCCGGCCAGGACCTTCGGGTCCTTGATCGGATCGGAAACCTCGACCGTCCAGCCCGCCTGCTTGAACAGGGCCAGACCGTCTTCATGGATGCCATCACAGGCCAGAACGCGCATTGCCATCTCCTCGGAATCAACAGCGGTGGGAGCCCGCCCCCCCGCCCCGGACCCGGGACGCGGCGGCGGACCCGGATTCAGGCCACGGACACGCCGGCGACCGCGGGAGCGGCCGGGGGGATACGCAGGAATTCCACCGTCTGCCGGCGCACGGACGTGCGGGCAAGGAGCATCGACGCCCGGGGGCGATCGGATGGCGCGATTGCGCTGTGACCTTCAGAAAGCCGATGCGAGGCGATGCCACCGGCGTGACTGCGGGTCTGGAGACGGGGCTTCATGAGCATGGGAGTCCAGGACCAACGGCCCCACGGTACGCAATCGGGCCGGGGCTGGCAATCACCCCGGCCCCTGCCCGGCCATGACCTCTGGCCTACACCACGCTCACCCCGGATGCCCTAGTCTTCGCCGTCCGTTGCCCAAACCCCGGGGATTCCATGAACCTGCGCCAGCTCAAGCCACTCGCCCTCGCTTTCTCCATCACCGTCGCCCTGGCCGCCTGCCAGAAGGCCGAAACGCCCGCCGCCGAACCCGCGCCGGTCGCCGAAGCGCCCAAGCTCAGCGTCGACCTCTCGCAGGTCGCGCAGCAGCCGATCGCGCTGCGCGCCGACGACATCAGCCCCGAGATCCAGGCCTGCCAGGACTTCAACGGCCACGTGAACGCCAAGTGGCTCGCCGCCAACCCGGTGCCGGCCGACCGCACGACCTGGGGCGCCTTCCCGGCGCTGGGCGAGCGCTCGCTGCAGGTGCAGCACGAGATCGCCAAGGCCGCGGCCGCCGGTGACTTCCCGGAAGGCAGCATGGAGCGCAAGGTCGGCGACTTCTTCAAGGCCGGCATGGACGAGGCCGCGATCGAAGCCGCCGGCATCTCGCCGATCCAGCCGCAGCTCGACCGCATCGCCGCCATCACCAGCAACGCCGAGATCCCGGCCTACCTCGGCGAAGCCTATGCCGAAGGCAACGGCATGCTGTTCGGCTTCTACGCCATGGCCGACTACAACGACTCCAACACCAACATCGCCTACGCCACCCAGGGCGGCCTGTCGCTGCCCGAGAAGGCCTACTACCTCGAGGACCGCGAGGACTACAAGGCCGCCCGCGCCGCCTTCCTCGTCCACGTCGAGAAGCTGATGACGCTCGCCGGCGCCGACGCCGAGACCGCCAAGGCCCAGGCCCAGCAGGTGCTCGACTTCGAGACCCGCATCGCCAAGTCCTCGCTCGGCCGCGTCGAGCTGCGCGACCCGGCCACCCGCTACAACCCGGTGAGCCTGGCCGACGCCAACGCCAGCACGCCGAACTTCGACTGGACCGCGTTCTTCGCCGCGCTCGACGTCGACGCCCCGGCCAGCTTCTCGCTGGCGATGCCGGGCTTCTTCAAGGAATTCGACGCGATGCTGGCCGACGTGCCGGTGGAGCAGTGGAAGACCTGGCTGCAGTTCCGCGCCATCGACAGCGCCGCGCCCTACCTGAGCAGCGCCTTCGAGCAGGCCAACTTCGAGTTCTACCGCAAGACGCTTTCCGGCCAGCAGGAAATGCAGCCGCGCTGGAAGCGCGTGCTCGGCGCGCTCAACGGCAGCATGGGCGAAGGCTTCGGCCAGCTCTACGTCGCCCAGGCCTTCCCGCCGGAGTCCAAGGCCAAGATGGAGGCCCTGGTGCAGAACCTGATGGCCACCCTCAAGGTCCGCCTCGAGAACCTCGAGTGGATGAGCGAGGAGACCAAGGTCAAGGCGATCGAGAAGTGGTCCACCTTCACCCCGAAGGTCGGCTACCCGGACAAGTGGCGCGACTGGAGCGGCCTGCAGGTTGGCACCGACGGCTACGCGCAGAACCTGATGCGCGCCTCGGCCTTCAACTACCGCTACAACCTCGACAAGATCGGCAAGCCGGTCGACCGCAGCGAGTGGGGCATGAGCCCGCAGACGGTGAACGCGTACTACCGCTCCACCGCCAACGAGATCGTATTCCCGGCCGCGATCCTGCAGCCGCCGTTCTTCGACGTGAACGCCGACGACGCGCTCAACTACGGCGGCATCGGCGCCGTGATCGGCCATGAGATGCTGCACGGCTTCGACGACCAGGGCAGCAAGTTCGACGCGGCCGGCAACATGGCCAACTGGTGGACCGATGCCGACCGCGCCAACTTCAACGCCCGCACCGACAAGCTGGCCGAGCAGTACAGCGGCTACGAGGCGCTGCCGGGCATGAACGTCAACGGTCGCCTGGGCCTGGGCGAGAACATCGCCGACCTCGGCGGCGTCACCGTCGCCTACGACGCGCTCAAGCGCGCCCAGGGCGAGGGCTTCACCGACCCGATGGTGGACGGCTTCAGCCAGGACCAGCGCTTCTTCATGAACTGGGCCACGGTCTGGCGCATCGCGTTCACCGAGGCGCAGCTCAAGCAGCAGCTGACGGTCGGCCCGCACTCGCCGGGCATGTTCCGTGCGATCGGCGCGCCCTCCAACCTGCCGGCCTTCGCCGAAGCCTTCGGCTGCAAGGAAGGCGACAAGATGGTCCGCTCGGGCGACGACCGCGTCGTCATCTGGTAATCCCCCGCACCACGCTGCACCGAAAAGCCCGGCCCCGCGCCGGGCTTTTCGTTTCCCGCCCTGCCTCTGGCGTGCGCTTTGCGCACGAACCGCTGCACACCGGGACTTCTCGGCAGCGCCGCCGCACACTCACCCAGTACTTCTGCCCGCCGTCTTGCTAGCGCCATCCATGGCAGCAAACGTCGGCCGTTACGGGCCTCCTGCCCTTCACTTCAGAAGTATTGGGTGAGTGTGCGACGTCGCCCCGGGAGTCCGTCGCACACCGCATCGAGATCAAGAGCGAAACCGGATCAACAGCCCACGATCTCGTCATTGCTCCTGCACTTCGCTCTTGCACTTCGCCTTGGCTCTGGACTTCGAGCCGGTGTGCGGCTGACTTCCGGGGCGACGTCGCACACACACAGGGGTCTCCCGGAGTGGAGGCAGGAGGCCGGAACGGCCGACATCGGTGGTCAGGACGACGCTCCCGAGTCGGGCGGGAGACCCCTGTGTGTGGGCGGCGGCGCTGCCGGGATGCCACGCGATACCGCGGTTCGTGCGCTAGGCGCACGCGCAAGGGTGACGAGTGGCCTATGCCGGGGCGGGGGGAGGGGTCCAGAATCGCGGGGCTGGCCGCGACCGCGGCCGGCCCACTTTTCCTGATGGCCCGGACGGGCCTGGAGCTTTCCGTGAATCCTCGCAACCTCAAGCCCCTCGCCCTGGCCCTCGCGGTCGGCGTCGCCCTCGCCGCCTGCCAGAAGGCCGACGCCCCGGCCGAAACCGCCGCCGCCCCGGTCGCGCCCGCGCCCGTGGTCGACCTGGCCACCCTCAAGACTCCCGCCATCTCGCTGCAGGCCAGCGACGTGGACACCAACATCGCCGCCTGCCAGGACTTCGACGGCTTCGTGAACTCGAAGTGGCTGGCCGCCAACCCGGTGCCGTCCGACCGCACGACCTGGGGCCCGTTCGTGGTGCTGTCCGAGCGCTCGCTGGAAATCCAGCAGAAGCTGGTCGAGAACCTGGCCGCGCAGGCAGGCGCCACCGGCACCGCCAAGCTCATCGGCGACGTCTGGGCCACCGGCATGGACGAGGCCGCGGTGAACGCCGCCGGCATCGCGCCGATCCAGCCGATGCTGGATGACATCGCCGCGCTGCAGACGCCGGAGCAGATCGCCGACTTCATCGGCCGCAGCTACGCCAAGGGCCAGGGCTACCTGTTCTCGTTCGGCCCGCTGGCCGACTTCAAGGACTCGAGCCTCAACATCGCCTACGCCACCCAGGCCGGCCTGGGCCTGCCGGACCGCGACTACTACTTCGACGAGAAGCACGCCGCCGTGCGCGAGGCCTACGTCGCCCACATCGCCAAGGTGCTGGCGCTGGCCGGCGCCGACGAGGCCAGCGCGCAGGCGCAGGCCGCCGAGGTGATGGCGTTCGAGACGCGCCTGGCCAAGGTGTCGGCCTCGAGCGAGCAGCTCTCGCGCGACGTGTCGCTGTACTACAACCCGGTCAGCGTCGCCGACGCCGACGCGCTGACGCCGAACTTCAAGTGGTCGGCCTTCTTCGCCTCGCAGGGCCTCGAGGCGCCGGCGATGTTCTCGCTGGCCCAGCCTGATTTCCACAAGGAAGTGAGCACGATGCTGGCCGACGTGCCGGCCGCGACCTGGCAGGCCTACCTGCGCTTCCAGACGGTGGACGGGCTGTCGCCGTACCTGTCGGACGCCTTCGCGGAGGAGAACTTCAACTTCTACGGCAAGACCCTGCGCGGCCAGGCCGAGCAGCAGCCGCGCTGGAAGCGCGTGCTCAACACCATCAACGGCCAGATGGGCGAAGCGCTGGGCAAGGAATACGTGGACGTGGCGTTCTCGCCCGAGGCCAAGGCGCGCATGCAGGAGCTGGTGGGCAACCTCGGCACCGCGCTCAAGGCGCGCATCGAGAACCTGGAGTGGATGAGCCCGGAGACCAAGGAGCAGGCGCTGGTGAAGTGGGCTTCGTTCACGCCCAAGATCGGCTACCCGGACAAGTGGCGCGACTGGAGCGGCCTGCAGACCAGCCGCGACAGCTTCGTGGCCAACCTGATGGCCGCCGGCGAGTTCAACCACAAGTTCAACCTCGCCAAGATCGGCCAGCCGGTGGACAAGACCGAGTGGCAGATGAGCCCGCAGACGGTGAACGCCTACTACAACCCGCTGGCCAACGAGATCGTGTTCCCGGCCGCGATCCTGCAGCCGCCGTTCTTCGACCCCGAGGCCGACGACGCGGTGAACTACGGCGGCATCGGCGCCGTGATCGGCCACGAGATGATCCACGGCTACGACGACCAGGGCAGCCGCTTCGACGCCACCGGCAACTTCAAGAACTGGTGGACCGAGGCCGACATGGCCGGCTTCAAGGAGCGCACCGGCCGCCTGGTCGCGCAGTTCGACGCCTACGGCTACGGCGACGACATGAAGGTCAACGGCAACCTGACCCTGGGCGAGAACATCGCCGACCTGGGCGGCCTGGCCGTGGCCTACGACGCGCTGCAGAAGTCGCTGGAGAACAAGCGCGTGGCCGAGATCGACGGCTACTCGCCCGACCAGCGCTTCTTCATGAACTGGGCCACCGTCTGGCGCGTGAACTACAAGCCGGAAGAGCTCAAGGTGCGCCTGCAGACCGACCCGCACGCCCCGGCCCGCTTCCGCGCGATGGGCGCGCCCTCGAACCTGCCGGCCTTCGCGGCCGCCTTCGGCTGCCAGGAAGGCGACCCGATGGTGCGCAGCGGCGAGGCCAAGGTCGCCATCTGGTAAGCCCCACGCTTGCGTTGCCCAGGAAAAGCCCGGCCCCGCGCCGGGCTTTTTCTTGGGCCTGGGGTACGAAGCGCATCTTGACGCGGATTTACGCGGATGAACGCGGATAGCGCAAAGGCCGGGGGATGGGACCTTCGCCAGGGCGTTATTCCCTGCGAAAAGCCCATTCTGATTTCGCTTTATCCGCGTTCATCCGCGTAAATCCGCGTCCAAAACCGCCTTCCCCCACGCAAACCCCAGGCACCCCGCGAAAAGCTTCGGGACTGAAGTCCCTCCTACAGGGCGGGCGGCGCAGGCGGTAGAATCGCGGTCCCCCAAGTCGGAGTCCGCCATGCCCCTTCGCATGCGCCCCCTGTTCCCGTCCCTCCTGATCGCCCTGCTGGCCGCCGGCCCGGTGGCTGCCCAGCAGCGGGCCCCGCTGGCCTGCGCCGACTTCTACGGCCACGCGAACGCGGCCTGGCTGGCCCAGAACAAGCTGCCCGCCGGCGCCGCCTCGTTCAGCCGCTGGGACCAGCTCAATGCCCTGGGCGTGCAGCAGCGCGACCAGGTGCTGGCCGCGACCACCGCGCCGGCCAATGCCACCGTCTCGGTGCGCCTGGCCGACCTGTTCGCCAGCGCCGGCGACGAGGCCGCCATCGAGGCCCAGGGCATCCGCCCGATCGAGCCGATGCTGGCGATCATCAACAAGATCCGCCGCCCGCGCGACATCGCGCCGGCCATCGCCGCCCTGCACGCCGCCGGCATGCCGCTGATCGTCGACCTGCAGGTGCTGCGCGACGCCCGCGGCAACCCCTACGCCCAGGTGGGCCCGGGCGGCATGGGCCTGCCCGACCCCGGCTTCTACGGCAACGCCGACCCGCTGGTGCAGCCAGTCGAGGCGCGCTACCAGGCCGCCGTCGCCGAATGGCTGAAGCTGACCGGTTCGGCCCCAGCCAAGGCCGCCGCCGAGGCCGCCGCCGTGCTGCAGATGGAGCGCCAGCTCGCCAAGGCCACCCTGCCCGGCGTGTCCTTCACGGTGATGCCGACTGCGGAAGCCGAGAAGCTGGCCGCCGGCCTCGGGCTGAAGAACCTTCTCGCCGCGCACGGCCTGAAGGCCACCGAAGTGGCCATGACCGGTCCGGAGTTCTTCGTCGCGCTCGACCAGCTGATCGCCCGGACCAAGCCCGAACAGTGGAAGACCTACCTGCGCGCGCACATCGCCCGCGACATGGCGCCTACGCTGGGCAAGGCCTTCAACGACCCGTGGGCGCAGCTTTACGACGTCACCCTGCGCGGCCAGGACGCGCCGACGCCGCGCGCCCTGCGCGCCCGCTGGGTGCTCGAGGCGCGCGTGCCGGAACTGATCGACGCCGCCTACACCCAGCGCTTCCTGCCGGTGCCGCGCCAGCAGCGCGCCCAGGCCATCGCCGCCGCCGTGCGCGCCGCCGCCATCGAGCGCGTCGGCCAGGCCGCCTGGCTCAGCGAGGCCGGCAAGGCCAGCGCCCGCCAGCGCCTGGAGTCGATGGTCGTGCAGCTGGGCACCGAAGTGCCGGACAACGTGTTCGACGACCTGCGCTTCAGCCGCGACAACTTCGCCGGCAACGTGATCACCCTGCGCAAGTGGCTGATGAAGTACGCGCTGGTGCGCGCCCGCTTCGCCTGGCCGGCCGAGCAGTGGCAGCCGATGGTGGCCTACCTGCCGAAGGAAAACCGCCTGCTGGTCACCGCCGCCACCCTGCAGCCGCCGGTGCTCGACGATGGCGGCAGCGCCGCCGACTTCGGCAGCCTCGGTGGGCTGGTGGCGCAGCAGATGAGCCTCGCGCTCGCGTTCGAAGGCGCCGACAAGGCGGCCTGGGACAAGCGCGTCGCGCCGCTGGTGCCGCAGTACGCCGCCTACTCCGCCACCGGCGGTGCGACCCGCGTCAACGGCGCCGGCTCGCTGGCGCAGAACGCCGCCGACCTCGCCGGCCTCGAGATCGCCTGGGCCGCGCTGAACGCGCAGGGCAAGCCCGATGCCGCCGCGGCCAAGGCCTTCTTCACCGGCTGGGCCGGCCTGTGGCCGCGCCAGGACGTGGCCACCGCGCTCGCGGCGGCCCAGGCCAAGGCCATCCACGCCCCGGCCAGGTGGCGGGTGAACGGCCCACTGGCCAACCTGCCCGCCTTCGCCGAGGCCTTCGGCTGCAAGGGCCGCGTCGCGATGCAGCGGCCCGCCAAGGAGCAGGTCGCCCTCTGGCGCTGATGAACAGTTTCGCTCCCGGACAACGTTGGTTCTCGAGCGCCGAGCCTGAACTCGGGCTCGGCACGGTGCTTCGCCTCGCGGGGCGGCAGGTGCAGATCGTCTTCACCGGCACCGGCGTGGTGCGCATGTACGCCCTGGGCTCGGCGCCGCTGCTGCGCGCCGTGTTCCGGCCGGGCGAGCGCGTGCGCATCGGCGGCCAGGACAAGACCGTCGAGCGCGCCGAGCTGCGCGACGCCCTGATCCACTACACCTGCGACGGCCAGCTGCACACCGAGGGCGAGCTCGACGCCGAGCAGCCGGTGTCGCAGGCCGATTCGCGCCTGCTGTCGGGGCGCGTGGACCGCAACGACCAGTTCGAATTCCGCCGCGAATGCCTGCAGCGCCGCGCCGACGCGCGCGCGCACCCGGGCTGGGGCGTGCTGGGCGCGCGCATCGACCTGATCCCGCACCAGCTACGCGTGGCCGAGATGGCCGGCCGCCGCCGCCCGCCGCGCCTGCTGCTGGCCGACGAAGTGGGCCTGGGCAAGACCATCGAGGCCTGCCTGGTCACCGCCCAGCAGCTCGCCAGCGGCCGCGCCCGACGCGTGCTGGTGCTGGTGCCGGAAAGCCTGGTGAACCAGTGGTTCGTCGAGCTGCTGCGTCGCTTCAACCTGCCCTTCGCCATCTACGACGAAGAGCGCTGCGAATCGCTGGAGATGACCGAGCCCAAGGCGAATCCCTTCGAGGACGAGCAGTGCGTCATCGCCTCGGTGGACTGGCTGGCCAGCCACGAGAAGCGCGCGCGCCAGGCGCTGGCCGCGGGCTGGGACCTGCTGCTGGTGGACGAGGCGCACCACCTGGTGTGGACGCCGGAGTTCTCCAGCCCGGGCTACGCGCTCGTGGAAGCGCTGTCGGCGCGCACGCCGGGCCTGCTGCTGCTCACCGCGACGCCGGAGCAGCTGGGCCTGGGCGGCCACTTCGCGCGGCTGCGCCTGCTCGACCCCGCGCGCTACACCGATCTCGACGCGTTCCGCGCCGAATCGCGCGGCTACCTTGAACTCTCCGCGCTGGCCGAGCGCCTGCTCGAAGGCCAATCACTGACGACCGCGGACATGACGACGCTGTCGGGCCTGTTCCCCGGCGACGAGGCCGCGCTGGTCGCGCGCCTGGGCCGCATCGCCGCCGGCGACGACGCCGAGCGCGAGGCGCTGCTGGCCGATTTGGTCGACCGCCACGGCACCGGCCGCGCGATGGTGCGCAACCGCCGCGCCGCGGTGGGCGGTTTCCCCACGCGCCTGCCCTGGATCACCACGCTCGACGCGCCCGAAGACCCCACCGTGCTCGGCCGGCTGCGCGCCGAGTTCGCGCACGACGTCGGCGACAGCGACGACGAGCCCGGGCACGACTACGCCCGGGACCCGCGCACCGACTGGCTGCTCGGCATCCTCGAGCAGGTCGCGCCGGCCAAGGTGCTGCTGCTCTGCCGCTCGCGCGCCAAGGTGCAGGCGCTGGAGGAAGCGCTGCGCCTGCGCACCGGCCTGCAGGTCGCCCGCTTCCACGAGGACATGAACCTCCTGCAGCGCGACCGCAACGCCGCCTTCTTCGCCGACCCCGACGGCGCGCGCCTGCTGATCGCCAGCGAGATCGGCGCCGAAGGCCGCAACTTCCAGTTCGCCCAGCACCTGGTGCTGTGGGACCTGCCGCTGCACCCCGACATGCTCGAGCAACGCATCGGTCGCCTCGACCGCATTGGCCAGAAGGGCGACGTCAACCTCCACGCGGCCGCCGTCGCCGGCAGCGCGCAGGAAGTGCTGCTGCGCTGGGTGCACGAGGGCCTCGACGCCTTCCGCGGCGTGCTGGCCGACGGCCGCGAGCTGCTGCGCAGCTTCGGCGCGGAACTGCTGCAGCTGGCCGAACAGGACGCCGACGCGCGCGAGCCCGCGCTCACTGAGCTCATCGCCCGCAGCCGCGAAAAACATGCCGAACTGGCCCGCATCATCGCCGAGGGCCGCGACCGCCTGCTCGAACTCGGCAGCCGCGGCACCGACGGCGGCGAGCTGCTGGCCGCGCTGCACGGCGACGACCAGCACGCCGCGATGGACGACCACGCGCTGCGCCTGCTCGAGGCCTTCGGCGTGCACAACGAGCCGCTGGGCCCGAACCAGTGGCTGCTCGACCCCGAGCACCTCACGGTGGACGGCTTCGAAGAGCTCAAGCAGGGCCCGCGCGCCGTCACCTTCGACCGCGCCACCGCGCTGGGCCGCGACGACCTGCTCTACCTGCGCGACGACCACCCGCTGCTGCTCTCGGCCAACGAGCTGCTGGTCTCGGGCGAGACCGGCAACGCCGCCTTCCTGGTCGACGACAGCCTGCCGCCGCGCACCGTGGTGATGGAGGCCGTGAACGTGATCGAGTGCGTCGCCCCGCGCGGCCTCGACGTCGAGCGCTACCTGCCGCCGGCGCCGCTGAGCGTGGCGGTGGACACCCGCCTGCAGGTCCGACCGGACTTCGCCCCGGGCGAGCGCGCCCGGCTGCGCGCCGGCGACCGCGTCTTCGACCTCTCGCCCCAGCGCAAGGTGCTGGCCGCGCTGGTGCCGCCGATGCTCGAGCGCGCCCGCGAAGAAGCCCTGCTGCGCGCGCAGGAGCGCGTGGCCGAGGCCATGGCGAAAGCCGACGCCCTGCTTGGCGCCGAAATCGCCCGGCTCAAGGCCCTGGCCCGCGTGAACCCCGCGGTCCGCCCCGAGGAAATCAGCGCACTCGAACAGGAGCGCGAGCAGCTGCTCGCCATCCTGCCCACCGCCCGCCCCCGCCTCGACAGCCTCCGCCTCGTCGCCAGCACCGACTTCCTCCAGCTCCGCCGCTGACAAAAAAGGGGTCAGAGTAATTATTCGTTTGAAACGAATAATTACTCTGACCCCTTTTTCCCGGCTAGCGGACGAGCCTTGGACCGCGCGGGCGGAACGGCGGCTGGCCGCGCCAGTAGCGGATCACCAGCCAACCGAACAGCATGCCGCCCAGGTGCGCGAAGTGGGCGATGCCGGAATTGCTGGAGAACACGCCCATGCCCAGCTCGATCGCGCCGAACACGATCACGAAGGTGCGCGCCTTCATCGGGATCGGCGGGATCAGCAGCATCACCTGCCGGTTCGGGAACAGCATGCCGTAGGCCAGCAGCAGGCCGAACACGCCGCCCGAGGCGCCGATGGTGGGATAGACGCCCTGCCCCGTGATGCCCGAGGTCACCACCGCCAGCTGGACCAGGCCCGCACCGGCCACGCAGATGAAGAAGTAGGCCAGGAACCGGCGCGTACCCCAGGTCTGCTCCAGCGAAGCGCCGAACATGAAGAGCGCCAGGCCATTGAACAGCAAATGCGGGAAATCGCCGTGCAGGAAGCCGTAACTGACGACCTGCCACGGCAGGAACCCGACGCTGATCGGCGAGCCGTCGGCAGTGAATCCCATCGGGTGTTCGCCCAGCGGCCACAGCGCGAAGTACATCAGCAGCGGTTCGGGCAGGAAGTTCTGCAGCAGGAAGCCAATGCCAAGGGCCCAGAGCAGGCCGGCGGTAGCCGGAGGCAGTCGCATGGGGAAGTGCCGGTGGGGAGCCAGCCCGTATCATAGCGGCATGGCCCCGCCCCTTCCGTTGATCCCCGGTGACGATGCGCTCGACGCGCTGGCCGGCGTGCTGCGCGAGCGCGACTGGGCCACGCTGGCGCTGGATCCCGCCGATGCCCGGCTGCACGCGGCCGCCGATGAAGCGCGCGCGCACGCCGCGGCCGGGCGCCTGGTGCCCGCCGCCACCGGCCGCGCCGACGGCCGCCAGTTCGCCGGGCTGCGCGGCGACGCCACGCTGTGGCTCGACGACCCCGCCTGCGGCCCGGCCGCGCGCGAATTGCTGGCCTCGCTCGACGCGCTGCGCAGCGGCCTCAACCGCCGGCTGCTGCTGGGCCTGGACGAAGTCGAGGCGCACTTCGCGCACTACCCGCCCGGCGCCGGCTACGCCCGCCACCGCGACCGCTTCCGCAGCGACGATGCGCGCGTGCTGTCGCTGGTGCTCTACCTCAATCCCGACTGGCCCGACGCCGCCGGCGGCCAGCTGCGCCTGCACCTGCCCGAGGGTCCGGTGGACATCGCGCCGCGGCTGGGCACGGTGGCGATCTTCCTCAGCGCCGACGTGGACCACGAGGTGCTGCCGGCGACGCAGCCGCGCTACAGCGTCGCGGCCTGGTTCCGCCAGCGCCCGCGGGGCTGAGGCACTTCGTCAGCGCTTGCGGGCCGGCGGCGCCCACAGCATCTCGTCCAGCGTCGGCGCCGCGCGCTGCCCGCGCACCCGACCCGCCTCGACCCGCACGCCCTCGGCGCGCAGCCGCTGCACCTGCTCATCGAAGCCTTCCGAACCCTCGGGAAAAGCGATGCGCCCGTCGGAGCGCAGCACGCGGTGCCAGGGCAACCCCGGTTCGTCGCCCGCCGACAGGATCCGCGCCACCAACCGCGCCCGCCCCGGCAGGCCGGCGCGCCGCGCCACTTCGCCATAGCCGGCCACCTCGCCCGCGGGAATGGCGCGCACCGCCGCGAGGATGCGCTGGCGGGCGGCGGCGGGCGATTCGCTGGCGTTGGGCTTTGGGGCCATGGGGGTTTAGGATACCCCTCCCGCAGATTTCCACGCCGCCATGCAGAACTTCGAACAGATCCGCAGCCACCTCCAGGGCAAGTACAAGCTCACCGCCAGCGAACCCTACCTGGCCTGCGTGCAGCTCTCGCTGGACAAGGGCAAGCGGCACCAGAGCATCTTCCTGTCGGAGATGGTGGGCGAGGACGAGCGTCCCTACCTGCGGGTCAGCACCGTGATCGCGCCGATGACCGGCATCGACGCCCGCCGCATGCTGCAGTTCAACTGGCAGAGCCGCGTGGGCTACCTCGCCATCGGCGAACTCGACTCCGTGCCCTACCTGCAGCTGTGCGAAAACCGCCCCTACGACACCCTCACCGCAGCCGAGATAGACCGCCTCGTGCTGGAAATCGGCGGCCTCGGCGACCAGATGGAACGCATGCTTTCCGCCGGCGGCGACCTTCTTTAAGTGCGTTTTAGCCACAGATGAACACTGAAAAACACGGATAAAGCAAAGGGTATATGGGGTTGCGGCGTCAGTAGGAAACGTCGAAGACCAACCTTCTGTCTTTTGCCTTATCCGTGTTCATCAGTGTTCATCCGTGGCAAAAAATTCTCTACGTCACCCCCAGCCCATCGCCGTGACGCCCTTGAGGAGGAGCCAGGCGAGGCCGCCCGAGGCGGGGATGGTGAGGATCCAGGCCCAGACGATCTTCTGGATCACGGTCCACTGCAGGGCGCGCGGGTTCTTGGCCACGCCCACGCCCATGATCGCGGTCGAGATGCTGTGGGTCGTGGACACCGGCATGCCGAAGTGGGCCGCCAGCGTCAGGATCGTGGCCGAGCTGGTTTCCGCCGCGAAACCATGGATGGGATGCAGCTTCACCATCTTGTGGCCCAGCGTCTTGATGATGCGCCAGCCGCCGGCCGCGGTGCCGGCCGCCATCACGATCGCGCAGGTGACGATGATCCAGGTCTCGATGCCCTGGCTGTCGCCCGGGTGCATGAAGGCCAGCCAGCCCGGCAGGTTGTCGAGCGTGCCCGCCGCCTCGGCGCCGATCAGCGCCAGCGCAATGATGCCCATGGTCTTCTGCGCGTCGTTGGTGCCGTGGGCGAAGCCCATGTAGGCCGCCGAGACGATCTGCGACTTGCCGAACACCGCGTTGATCCAGCGCGGCCGCGAGATGCGCGCCAGCCAGCCGCCGGCGCCGTTCATGGCGCTGATGATCGCCATCAGCCCGCCCATCATCAGCAGGCCGAGGGTGAAGCCCGCCACCGGCGAGCTGATCATCGGCACGATCACTTTCCAGAAAATGCCCTGGTTCTTGGTCCAGTGCTCAGCCTCGCGGGCCCAGATCAGCGCGTCCAAGTCACCGCCGGACGCCGCCAGCGCGGCGCCGCACAGGCCGCCGATCAGCGCGTGGCTGGACGAGGACGGCAGGCCGAACCACCACGTGATCAGGTTCCAGACGATGCCGCCCATCAGGGCGCAGATGATCAGCTGGGAGGTGACCACCACCACCTGGTCGTCGATCAGGCCGGAGGAAATGGTCTTGGCCACCGCCGTGCCGGCCAGCGCGCCGATGAGGTTCATGAAGGCCGCCAGCGCCACCGCCTGGGTCGGGTTCAGGACCTTGGTGGCCACCACGGTGGCGATGGAGTTGGCGGTGTCGTGGAATCCGTTGATGTACTCGAACACCAGGGCCGTCAGGATGACGGCCAGCACCAGGATGAGCGCGGTGGTCATGGCTCAGGCGTTCTTGAGGACGACGCCGTAGATGACGTTGCCGGCGTCGCGGCAGCGGTCGATGGCCTTCTCCAGGATCTCGAACAGGTCCTTGAGGATCAGGTAGCGCATCGGGTCGGTTTCTTTGGTGTAGGTGTCGCGGTAGAGCTCGAGGATCAGGCGGTCGGCCTCGGCCTCGATGGCCTGCAGCTTGTCGTTGAGGCCCTTGGTGGTCTCGAGGTTCATGCCCTTGCGCAGCAGGCCGACCATTTCCTCGAGCACCACGCAGGCGCGCTCGAGCATGGCCGCGCGCGACACGAACTCGACGTCGCCGATGCGGTCGGAAGCCAGCATGTAGCGCTCGGCGAACTTCTCCACCACCTTGGGGATCTTGTAGAGGACGTTGCTGAGGGCTTCGATGTCCTCGCGCTCGAGCGCGGTGACGAAGGTGTTCACCAGCTCGTGGCTGATCTGGGCGGCGAGGTTCTTCTCGCGCTGGCGGGCGAGCTTGAACTTCTCCAGCGAGCGCTGGGCCGGCGGGGTGGCGAGCAGTTCGCCCAGGGCCCGGGCGCTTTCACGGGCGGCCGCGGCGCTGGCCTCGAGCAGGCCGTAGAACTTGTCGCCTTTGCCGAAGATGGTCTGGAGGGAAAACATGGATGCGGGCCCCTGGCTGGCCGGGAAGCCCCGGCCGTGGATGTCGAATGTGGCCGCAATATTACAACGGCATGACGCCCGGACGCCCGCCCCGCGGGCATCCAGCGGTCCGGGAGGCCGGGCCGGGCCGGGGCGCTGTGGCATAGTTCACCCTCCGCCCGCCCTCCCTGAACGGAATCCCGTGCCGGCCCGTCCCGGCAGCCCATGACCCTCGCCCTTGCCATCGTCCTGTTCCTGATCATCTGCAACGGCTTCTTCGCCCTGTCGGAGATGTCGGTAGTCGCCTCCCGCAAGCCCAAGCTGCGCCAGATGGCCCAGGACAGCCGCCGGGCCGAAGCCGCCCTGGCCCTGGCCGAGCACCCCGAGCGCTTCCTGTCCACCGTGCAGGTGGGCATCACCTCGATCGGCATCCTCACCGGCATGTTCGGTGGCGATGCCCTCGGCGACGGCATCGCGGCCGGGATCGAACCGCTGGGCCTGGAGCAGCTGGTCGGCGGCTGGCTGGAGCCGGTGCTGGCCTGGATGAGCGTGGACCTGGACGTGAACCAGGCCATCGGCACCGCGATGGCGGTGATCCTGATCACCTATTTCTCGATCATCCTCGGCGAGCTCGTGCCCAAGCGCATCGCCCTGCTGGCGCCCGAGAAGTTCGCCAGCGGCGTCGCGCTTCCGATGTCCTGGGTCTCGAAGATCGCCATGCCCTTCGTCTGGCTGCTGTCGCTGAGCACGCGCAGCATCCTGCGCCTGCTGCGCCTCAACCAGGGCAGCGACAACCAGGTGACGGAAGAGGAGATCCGCCTGCTGGTGGCCGAGAGCCACGAGCAGGGCGTGATCGACGCCGACGAGCGCAACATGATCAACCGCGTGCTGCGCCTGGGCGACCGCAGCAGCGCCGGCCTGATGACGCCGCGCACCCGCATCGTCTGGCTCGACGCCGCCGCCAGTACCGAGGATAACCTGGCGACGATGCGCGAGACCCCGTTCGCGCGCTACCCGGTCTACCGCGGCAGCGACGCCGACGTGCTGGGCATCCTCGAGGTGAAGTCGCTGACCGGCCTGCTCGGCGCCGGCGCCACCACCACCCCCGACCTGTTCCGCGAGCTGCGCCCGGCGCTGTTCGTGTCCGAGTCCACCCACGCCCTGAAGCTGCTGGAGATCTTCCGCGAGGAGCAGCAGACCATGGCCCTGGTGGTGGACGAGTACGGCGACATCCAGGGCATGGTCTCGGCCAACGACCTGCTGGACGCGGTGCTGGGCCGCGTGCAGGCCAGCGAATCCGAGGACGACGAGGCCCTGGTGGTCACCCGCGCCGACGGCTCGCTGCTGGTCGACGGCCGCCTTTCGACCGAGGAGCTGCGCGAGGTGCTGTCGGTGAACGCGCTGCCGGGCGAGGAAGAACACGACTATCACACCGTCGCTGGCATGGTGATCGCGCGCTTCGGACGCATCCCCCACGCCGGCGAGCTGTTCGACTGGGAAGGCTGGCGCTTCGAAGTGGTGGACCTCGACGGCGCCCGGATCGACAAGCTGCTGATTTCAAGGCTGCCGGACGCCGACGATTCCCCGGCAATTTAGGGCCGATAAAGCCGGCCCCCCACAGACTCCGGCCCCGATGAGCCCAGAAATCAGCACGCGCGCCCTGTTGCATGCCCTGGCCGAGGGGCGTGCGGGGCATTCGCTGACGCTGGGTGACCTGCTCGACCAGTTCCGGGCGCGGGCCTTCGGCGTCTTCCTGCTGATCGCGGTGCTGCCGGCCTTCGTGCCGCTGCCCATCGGCGCCGGCGCCATCAGCGGCCCGCTGGTGTCGCTGATCGGGCTGCAGCTGATGTTCCAGCTGGCCCATCCGTGGATCCCCGGCTTCCTGTCGCGGCGCGAGCTCTCGCGCGAAGGCGTCGAGAAATTCCGCAACCGCACCTCGCGCCTGCTCGGCTGGCTGGAGAAGATCAGCCGCCCGCGCGCCGAGGCGATCATCGACCATCCCGCGGCGCGCACCTTTACCGGCCTGATGCTGGTGCTGCTCGGCGGCCTGCTGGCGCTGCCGCTGCCGGCCACCAACTATCCCTTCGGCCTGATCCTGCTGGCCTTCGCCATTGCCCTGATCGAGCGCGACGGCCGGCTGATGCTGGCCGCGTGGGCGCTGGGCCTGGCCGAGCTGGTGGTGGTGGGCTTCTTCTCCGGGCAGATCGCCACCTGGGTGGGCGACCTGTTCCGCTGATTACTCGCGGAACCGGCGCTGCATCTCGGACGCCGGCATCGGCCGGCCCAGCCAGAAGCCCTGGCCCTGGTCGCAGCCACGCTCGCGCAGCACTTCGTACTGGCCTTCGGCCTCGATGCCCTCGGCGACCACGGTGATGCCGAGCGAATGCGCCATCGCGATGATGGCCGAGGTCAGCGCCAGGTCGTCGGGATCGCGCAGCACGTCGGCGACGAAACTGCGGTCGATCTTGACGCCGTCCACCGGCACCCGGCGCAGGTGGCTCAGCCCCGAGAAGCCGGTGCCGAAATCATCCAGCCACACCTTGACGCCGGTCGCGCGCAGGCGCGACAGCAGCGCGCTGGCCTGCACCTCGTCGCCGAGCACGGCGGTCTCGGTGAGCTCCAGGTGCAGCTGCTTGGGCAGCACGCCGGTGGCGGCCAGCGCGCTGGCCACCACATCGGGCAGGTCGCCGGTGCGCAGCTGGCGCGGCGAGATGTTCACCGACACGAACGGCGGCTCCATGCCCGGCTGCGACCACGCGGCCGCATCCTGGCAGGCCTGCACCAGCACGTGCCGGCCCAGCGATTCGATCAAGCCGCTCTGCTCGGCCACTTCGATGAACACCGACGGCGGCACCACGCCCAGGCGCGGATGCTGCCAGCGGCACAGCGCCTCGGCGCCCATCAGGCGGCGATCGGCCAGGCGGTAGATCGGCTGGTAGTGCAGGCTGAGCTCGCCGCGCTCCCAGGCGCCGCGCAGCTCTTCCTCGAGCTGCACCCGGCGCTCGACGGCCTGGTCCATGGCCTTGGAGTAGAAGCGGTAGCAGCCCTTGCCCGCGACCTTGGCCTGGTACATGGCGATGTCGGCGTTCTTGAGCAGCTGGCCGGCGCTGGCGGCGTCGAACGGGAACAGGGTGATGCCCACCGACGCGCCCAGGAACACCTGGCGGCCGCGCAGCACCAGCGGCCGCTGGATCTCCTCGATCAGCGACTCGGCCAGGTGGCCGGAGCTGGCGCGGATGTCCTCGGCCATGAACAGCACGATGAATTCGTCGCCGCCGAAGCGCGCGATCTCGGCGCCGACCCCGCCCAGGCGTTCGACCGCCATCCGGATGCGCATCGACAGCTGGCCCAGCACCTCGTCGCCGGCCTCGTGGCCCAGGGTGTCGTTGACGCGCTTGAAGTCGTCGAGGTCGACGAACAGCAGGGCGAGCTCGCCGCTGCTGGCCTGCAGCGTCAGCAGGCGGTCGTCCAGCGCCTCGCGGAAGGCCAGTCGGTTCGACAGGCCGGTCAGCGAGTCGGTGTAGGCCATGCGGCGGATGTCGCGGTCGTGGCGCGCCACCGACTCGCTCATGCGCGCGAAGGCACGCACCAGTTCGCCGATTTCGTCCTGGCGGTCCGACGAGACCCTGACGTCGGCGTAGCGGCCCTGCTCGATGCGCGCGGCGGCTTCGGCCAGGCCGCTGATCGGCGTCACGATGCGCCGCTGCAGCAGGCCCATCGCGCTCACGCCCATCGCCACCAGCGCCGCCATCAGCGCCAGGATCCAGCCGAGGTGCTCGTTGCTGGCCGCCTGCAGGCGCTCGGCCAGCGGCTCGAGCATTTCCGCCTCGCGGCGGTTGGCGCTTTCGCGCGAGAGGCCGACGCGGACGCCGCCGATGCGCTCGCCGCCGATGCGGATCGGGCTGGCCACGTCGAGCAGCTTGTCGCTCCACTGCCCGTGCACGCCCTCGGCGTTGAGCGCCTCGTAGGCCATCGGGTCGGACATCGGCTGGCCGAAGGCCGGGATGTCGCCGGAGCCGTCGTGCACCACCTGGCCTTCGGCGTCGTGGATGACCACGTACACCACGTCGGGCTGGCGCAGCGTGGCGCGGGCCAGTTCGCCCAGCTTGGCGAGGTCGAGGTAATAGAGGGGATTGGTCGCCGCGTCGGCGAGCTGGCTCGACAGCGTCTGGCCGCGGCCGAGCAGGCCCTCGCGCGCGAGTTCGCGCATGGCGCTGGCGCTGAGCTCGCGGGCGTCGCGGCTGCTGGCCTTCTCGTGCAGCCACAGCGCCGCCACCAGCGCGGCGATGACCAGCATCACGCCGCACATGATCAGCAGCAGTTCACCGCGCAGGCCGAGCTTCACGGGCGGCTTCATTCCAGCGCCTCGCGGATCTCGCGGGCGCCGCGGCGCAAGTTGTCGAGGCGGGCCTGGGTGGCGGCATCGGCCTCGTAGAAGCCGGTGGTGCGGAAGAACTGGCGCAGTGCGTCGCGCGCCTGCGGATCGGTGCTGGCGCCGAGCAGGACTTCCTTGAGCCTCGCCTCTACGGCCGGCGACATGTTGCCGTTGACCAGTTCCATCGCGCGCGGCACCGGGTCGGTGGTGTGGATCACCACCAGGTCGCGCCGGAACGCCTCGGACACGCGCTGCAGCTGGTCCCAGTCCTGGTCGCTGAAGCCGCCGGCGTCCACCAGGCGCTTGTGCACCCAGGCGGCCAGGTTGGCGTCGGTGTTGGCGAACACGTAGCCGACGCTGCCGGGCTCGCGGCCCTCGAGCGGCGACACCATCAGGCCCATCGGCAGCCGGCGCTCGCGCAGGGCCAGGGCCGGCACCAGGTAGGCGCTGGTGGAGGACGGCGACTGGAAGGCGATGGTCTTGCCCAGCAGCTGGTCGATTTCGGTGATGCCGCTGTCGCGGCGCACGAACACCACGCTGCGGTACTCGCGGGCGCCGCTGCGTTCGGTCAGCAGCAGCGGGCGGGCGCCGGCGCGATCGGCCAGCAGCAGTCCGGTGCCCGGGGTCTCGGTGACCCAGTCGACCTTGCCGCGGCGCAGGTAGCTCATCATCTGCTGCGGATCGCGGGCCATCAGCACCCGGCCCTCGGTGATGCCGACGGTGCGCATGCGCGGAACGACGTAGTCGAGCAGCGGCTTGAGCTGTTCGTGGTGGCGGCGGGGATCGTCGCTGATGCGGCCCAGCACCAGCACGCCGTCGGCCGCGGCGGACGGGCCGGCCAGCAGCAGGATCAACAGGAACAGCAGACGCCGGGCGCCGGACTTCTTGCGGGGTGGCTTGGGCGTCACTTCGGGCTCGGGGCGGCTGGACTACTGGGGGCCTACTCTATTCGCCCCACGGCGACCGCGCTAGGCGGCCCCGCCCCGGGCCAGCCGGGCCATGCGCTGGGCCTCGGCCAGGATGCCGCGCAGGATCTTGACCTCGCGCGCGTCGAGGCCGGCCCGCAGGTAAAGACGGCGCAGGCGCGACATCACCATCTCGGGCGGCTTGCCCTTGTGGAAGTCGATGTCGTGCAGGGCCTGGTCGAGGTGCCGGAAATAGCCCTCGAGTTCGTCGGCGGTGGCCGGCGGCTCGACGTCCGGCGGCGGCATCGGCCGGCCCGAAGCCAGGGCCTCCCCGGCCCGCGCCAGCACGGCCAGCCGCAGCTCGTAGGACAGCACCTGCACGGCGGCCGCGAGATTGAGCGAGCTGAAGCCCGGGTCGGTGGGGATGCCGACCGTGTAGTGGCAGCGCTGCAGCTCGGCGTTCTCCAGCCCGGTGCGCTCGCGGCCGAACAGCAGGGCCACCGGGCCCCGGCTTACGGCCTCGACCAGTTTTTCGGCCGCCTCGCGCGGCGTCAGTTCCGGCAGCGGCACGTGCCGGCGGCGGGCGCTGGTGCCCAGCACCAGGTGGCAGCCGGCCAGGGCGCCGTCGAGGTCCGGGTGCACCGGGGCCGCGGCCAGCAGGTCGTCGGCGCCGGCGGCCAGGGTGTTGGCCTCGGGGTCGGGGAAGCGCTCGGGGGCGACCAGGTGCAGGGCCGACAGGCCCATGGTCTTCATGGCGCGCGCGGCCGAGCCGATGTTGCCCGGATGCTGGGTGCCGACCAGCACGATGCGGAGTTTGGGAAGGCCGTCGATCATGGTTTTAGAGGCCCCGTTCAGGGCAACCTGTTATCCTTTGCGCCGCGCCGGCTCGACCGGCCCCTTGTTCTCTTCACAATCCAGCGGACCTTTGGACGGGCATATGCAGAAACCTGTCGTCAACGTCATGGTCAAGGCGGCCCGTTCGGCCGGCAACTTGATCCTGCGCCACATGAGCAAGCTCGACAGCCTGAGCGTCTTCGAGAAGTCGAAGCAGGACTACGCGAGCGAAGTCGACGCCCAGGCCGAGGCGGAGATCATACGCGAGCTGCGCCGCGCGTTCCCGGACTACGCCATCCTGGCGGAGGAATCGGGCGCGATGGGCTCGGGCCGCCACACCTTCGTCATCGATCCGCTGGACGGCACCTCGAACTTCCTGCGCGGCTTCCCGCACTTCTGCGTGTCCATCGCGCTGTGCGAGGGCGGCGAGCCGGTGCACGGCGTGATCTTCGACCCGCTGCGCAACGAGCTCTTCACCGCCTCGCGCGGCGCGGGCGCGGTGCTCAACGACAAGAAGATCCGGATCGGCGAGCGCAAGGACCTCAACGGGGCGATGCTCATCACGGGCTTCCCGCCGCGCGAGCGCAAGCGGGTCGCGCCGCACCTGGCGGCGCTGGAAGCAGTGCTGGGCGAAGCCGAGGACATCCGGCGCACCGGCTCCGCGGCGCTCGACCTGGCCTACGTGGCCTGCGGCCGGGCCGATGCCTACTTCGAGGCGGGCGTGAAGCCCTGGGACATCGCGGCGGGCCTGCTGCTGGTCCGGGAAGCCGGTGGCCGTGTCTGCGACTTCCGGGGCGGCGGCGACAAGCTGCTCATGTCCAGCCAGATCGTCGCCGGCAACCTCAAGATCACCGAGCACCTGCAGAAGGCCATCGTGAACTCCAACTACGCGGCCGCGTTCTCGGTCTGATCCGCGGCGAGGTTGCTGCATCGAGGGGCCCGCTTCGGCGGGCCTTTTTCGTGCGCGCGGATCCGGGAGAAGCTCGCTGGCTCCTGATCGCGGGGTGCCCAAAGGAAAAGCACGGACCCAGGCGCTACGACGTGCACCCCCACCCGCCGCCGGGCGGATAGGTCTCCCAATCTGGCCGCCTTCCACGCTGGCCAAGCGGCGGCATCTCGCGTCCGAAGGGACGCGCGCGATGGGCCGTCAGTGGCCACTTGCCTTGAGCGGGTCAGCCAAGCAAGGACAGCGAGAAAGATGTTGCGCCTTGGTCCTGATCGACACGCGCAAGCATCGGAGCCCGCGGCCGCGGGCCCTTCGTTGGGCGTCCTGCTGACACGCACCGGGGACGCCGCGGAAGCGAAGGTCACTGCCTCCGACATAAAAGGCTTCACGGAGGAGGAAGTGACCTTCGCTTCCGCGGTGGCACCGGCGCCAGGTCCAGGCGCACGAAAAAGGCCCGCCGAAGCGGGCCTTTGCGGAAGCAAGACGCGCGCGGCTCAGGGCCGGCGGGCGAGTTCTGCTTCGAGGTCGTCCTTGGCGCGCGGCATCAGGTCCTGCTTGGTGACGCCCATCAGCAGCAGCAGCGGGCAGGCCACGAAGATCGAGGACAGCGTGCCGAACACGATGCCGATCATCTGCGACTCGGCCATGCCCTTGAGCGACTGGCCGCCGTAGAGATAGAGCGCCAGGATGGTCAGGAAGGCCACGAACGACGTGATGATCGTGCGCGACAGCGTCTGGTTGACCGACTTGTTGAGGATCTCGCGCGGCTCGAGCTTGAGCGTGCGGAAATTCTCGCGCACGCGGTCGAACACCACGATCGTGTCGTTGATCGAGAAGCCCATCACCGACAGGATGCCGGCCAGCACCGTCAGGTCGAACTCGTGCTGGCTGAGCGCGAACCAGCCGCAGACCACCAGCAGGTCGACCAGCGTGGTGAGGATGGCCGCGATCGCGAACTTGAGCTCGAAGCGCGCCCAGATGTAGGCCAGGAAGCCCAGCACCACGAAGATCGCCGCGTAGACGCCGTTGAGCGCCAGTTCGTTGCCGATCTGCGGGCCGACGAAGTCGCTGCGCAGCACCTTGCCCGGGTTGCCCTCGGGCTGGGCCGCGGCCAGGATCGCCGCGCCGCTGTATTCGCGCTGCGTGCCCTCGCCCTCCGCCCCCGGTTCCTGCGGCTGCAGCCGGATCACGATGTCGTTGCCCGCGCCGAAGGTCTGCACCACCGCTCCGGCATAGCCGGCGGCCTCGAGCTGCTGGCGAACCTGTTCGACGTCCACCGGCTGCGCGAACTCGATCTCGGTGGCGGTGCCGCCGGTGAAGTCGAGCGCGTAGTTGAAGCCCTTGGTGCCGAGGAAGAACAGCGACGCCAGCATGAGCAGCGCGACCACCGCCAGCGAGACGTAGCGGACGCGCATGAAATTGATGTTGCTATTGGACGGGAAGAGTTCCACGCCGCCTCCAGGAATGCGTTAGATCGAGACCTTGGCAAGCTTCTTGCGCTTGCCATAGATCAGGGTGGCGATGCCGCGCGACACCGAGACCGCGGTGTACATCGAGGTCAGGATGCCGATGATCAGCGTGATGCCGAAGCCACGGATCGGGCCGGAGCCGAACACCGCCATCGCCACGCCCGCCAGCAGCGCCGTGGTGTTGGAGTCGGTGATGGTGCCCGAGGCCTTGTCGTAGCCGTTGGCGATGCTGGCCAGCGGCGTGTTGCCGTTGCGCAGCTCCTCGCGGATACGCTCGTTGATCAGCACGTTGGCGTCCACCGACATGCCCACCGTGAGCGCGATGCCGGCCAGGCCGGGCAGCGTCAGGGTGGCGCCGATCACCGACATCACCGCCACCACCATCAGCAGGTTCAGCAGCAGCGCCAGGTTGGTGACGATGCCGAACATCTTGTAGTAGACGAGGAAGAACACCAGCACGAACACGAAGGACCAGAACACCGCCGACAGGCCGCGTTCGACGTTCTCGGCACCGAGGCTCGGGCCGATGATGCGCTCCTCGATGATCACCATCGGCGCCGCCAGCGAGCCGGCGCGCAGGAGGCGGGCCAGGCTGGCCGCTTCTTCCTGGCTGTCGAGGCCGGTGGTCTGGAAGTTCTTGCCGAACACGCCCTGCAGCACGGCGGCGTTGATCACTTCCTCGCTGACCCGGGAGGTGCGCACTTCCTGGCCATTGACCATCTTCACTTCGGGGATGGTCTCGATGTAGACCGCGGCCATGAACTTGCCGACGTTCTCGCGGGTGTGCGCCAGCATGCGGTTGCCGCCGGCGTTGTTGAGCTCGATCTGCACGGCCGGGCCGCCGCCCTGCGGATCCGGGTTGGAAGTGGCGTTGACCAGCTGGTCGCCGGACACGATGACCCGGCGCGACAGCAGGATCGGCATCGGCTTGCCGTCCGGACCCAGCTGGCGCATGTAGTAGAGGCGGGCATTGGCCGGCACCACGCCGGTACGCGCGGCTTCGATGGCCTGGGCGCCGTTGTCCACCACGTGGCGGTACTCGAGGGTGGCGGTGGCGCCGATCAGCTTGCGCGCCTCGGCGGTGTCCTGCACGCCGGGCAGCTGCACCACGATGCGGCTCTCGCCCTGGCGCTGGATGACCTGCTCGCCGACGCCCAGCGAGTTGATGCGGTTGTCGAGCGTGGTGCGGTTCTGCTCGATGGCGCCGTCCATGATCGCCTTGATCTGGGCCGGCGTGACCCGGGCCAGCAGGCGCTCGGGCTGGGCCTCGTCGGAAATCAGCTCCAGCTCGGGCGCATCGCGGCTGATGGCGGCGCGGACGCGGGCCATGTCGGCGCCGTCGCGCAGCAGCACCTGGATGCCCTCGGCGGTGCGCGAGACGCTGGTGTAGGCGAACTTGCCGTCGCGCAGGATCGCCGAGATCTCGTCGGCGAAACCATTGGTGCGCTTGTCGATGGCGGCCTGCTGGTCCACTTCCAGCAGGAAGTGCACGCCGCCCTGCAGGTCCAGGCCCATGGACATCGGGTCGGCGCCCATCACCGTCAGCCACGAGGGCACGGTGGAGGCCAGGTTCAGCGCGACCGTGTAGCCCTGCCCCAGCTCGGTGCGCAGCAGGTCGGCGACCTGTGTCTGCACGTCCGGGTTGGCGGTGCGGACGACGAGGTTCTCGCCCTCGACCGCGACCGACTTGGCCTCGACCTTGGCGGCCTCGAGCGCGCCGCGGACGCGGAGGGCCAGCGAGTCGTCGATGGTGCTGCCGCGGTTGGCGGCGATCTGCACCGCCGGGTCCTGCGGGTACAGGTTGGGCAGCGAGTAGAACACCGACAGCGCGATCACGAGCGCGGCGACGACGTATTTCCAGGTGGGGAACTGCAGCATGGGCGACAACCGTTGGCGGCCCGGTCAGGGCCGTGGGTGATTCGGATGGGGACGGATCAGGCGGACTTCAACGTGCCCTTGGGCAGGACCGCGGTCACGGCGCCGCGCTGGACCTTGATGCTGACCTTCTCGGCGATCTCGACGGTGACGAAGCTCTCGCCCAGGTCCTCGATTCGGCCGGCGAGGCCACCGCTGGTGATCACTTCGTCGCCCTTCTGCAGCTTGGCCAGCAGCTCGCGGTGTTCCTTGGCGCGCTTCATCTGCGGGCGCAGCAGCAGGAACCAGAACACGATGAAGATGATGATCAGCGGCAGGATGCTGCCGATCATGCTGGGCTGGGCGGCGGCACCACCCGCGGCCTGGGCGGCCGCCGGGGAAACGAAAATATCGAGCAGGGACATGGCTTTACCGTCTGCGTAGGGAATCAAGCGCGCAAGTATGCCACACCCCACCCCGGCTACGGGGAGGCCGCCCGGGCGGCGTGGAAGGCCTGGCGCCAGGCCTCGAAACGGCCGGCCTCGATGGCGGCCCGGATGTCGCGCATCAGCTGCTGGTAGTGGTGCAGGTTGTGGATGGTGCCCAGCATCGAGGCCAGGATCTCGTTGCAGCGGTCGAGGTGGCGCAGGTAGCTGCGGGTGTAGCCGCTGGCGCAGGTGTAGCAGGTGCAGCCTTCCTCGATCGGGCGCAGGTCCTTCTCGTACTGGGCATTGCGGATGCGCACCTGGCCGCCGCGGACGAAGTAGTGGCCGTTGCGGGCGTTCCGCGTCGGCATCACGCAGTCGAACATGTCGATGCCGCGCGCCACCGCCTCGACGATGTCCTCCGGCTTGCCCACGCCCATCAGGTAGCGCGGCTGGTCGTCCGGCAGCAGCGGCACCAGGGCGTCGAGCGTGGCGTCGCGCTCCTCCGGCGGCTCGCCCACGGCCAGGCCGCCGACCGCGTAGCCGTCGAAGCCGATCGCCTTCAGCCCCTCGGCCGAGCGCGCCCGCAGCTCTGGATGGGTGCCGCCCTGGACGATGCCGAACAGCGCCGCGTCGTTGCCCTCGTGCGCCCGCTTGCTGCGCTCGGCCCAGCGCAGGCTCAGCTCCATCGAGGTGCGCGCCACCTTCTCGGTGGCCGGGTACGGCGTGCACTCGTCGAAGATCATCACGATGTCGGCGTCGAGCGCGCGCTGCACCTGCATGCTCACCTCCGGCGACAGGAACACCCTGCTGCCGTCGGTGGGCGAGGCGAAGGTCACGCCCTCCTCGGTGATCTTGCGGCGCTTGGCCAGCGACCAGACCTGGAAGCCGCCCGAGTCGGTGAGGATCGGCCCGTCCCACTGGCAGAACCCGTGCAGGCCGCCGTGCAGGTTGATCACCTCCATGCCCGGCCGCAGCCACAGGTGGAAGGTGTTGCCCAGGATGATCTCGGCGCCGATCGCCCGCAGCGACTCGGGCAGCATCGCCTTCACCGTGCCGTAGGTGCCCACCGGCATGAAGGCCGGCGTCTCCACCGTGCCGCGCGGGAAATGCAGGCGCCCGCGGCGCGCGCGGCCGTCCTGGCCCAGTTTCTCGAAACGCATCCGGCTCACGGCGCGGCCTCCGGGTAGAGCAGCATGGCGTCGCCGTAGCTGAAGAACCGGTACTTCTCCCGCACCGCGTGTGCATACGCCGCCAGGATGCGCTCGCGGCCGGCGAAGGCGGAGACCAGCATCATCAGCGTGCTCTCGGGCAGGTGGAAGTTGGTCAGCAGCGCGTCCACGGTGCGGATCTGCTTGCCGGGGAAAAGGAAGATGTTGGTGTCGCCGGCGTAGGGCTTGAGCTCGCCGTCCCGCGCGGCGGTTTCCAGCGCGCGCACCACCGTGGTGCCGACCGCGACCACGCGGCCGCCGGCGGCGCGGGTGCGCGCCACCTGCTGGCACAGTTCTGCGCCGACGTTGAGCCACTCGCTGTGCATCTGGTGTTCGTGGATCGACTCCACCCGCATCGGCTGGAAGGTGCCCGCGCCGACGTGCAGGGTGACGTGGCCCGACTGCACGCCCTTGGCCTGCAGCGCCGCCAGCAGCGCCTGGTCGAAGTGCAGGCCGGCGGTAGGCGCGGCCACCGCGCCGGTGTGGCGGGCGAACAGCGTCTGGTAGCGCTCGAGATCGTCGTGCCCGGCCTCGCGCTGGATGTAGGGCGGCAGCGGCATGCGGCCGGCGCGCAGCAGCAATTTTTCCAGCGGCTCGTCGGTAAGGAAGCGCAGGCGGTAGAACTCGCCCTCGCGGCCCAGCACCTCCAGCGCGGTGCCCTCGTCGAGCGTGATGCGGCCGCCGGGCTTGGGCGACTTGCTGGCGCCGACCTGGGCCAGCACCTCGTGCCCGCCCACCAGGCGCTCGAGCAGGATCTCGACCCGCCCGCCGCTGTCCTTGGTGCCGAACAGGCGCGCCGGGATGACCCGGGTGTCGTTGAACACCAGCAGGTCGCCGGCGCGCAGGTACTCGGGCAGGTCGCGCACCTGGCGATCGGCGTAGGGCGGCGCATCGGGCCCGACCACCAGCATCCGGCTGGCCGAGCGCTCGGCCAGCGGGGCCTGCGCGATCAACTCGGGCGGCAGGTCGAAGTGGAAGTCGGACTTTTTCAAAGGGGCGGCATGCGGCGGCGGGGGCCGCATTATCGCCGGGAATGTCGCCCGGCCGTTAGGCGCCGTGCAGGCGGGCCTCAGCCTCCGGCCGCTGCCCCGCGTCGATGCAGCACCAGGCCGGCCATGCCAAAAACGGCCTCCAGCACGGCTCCCGCCAACGCGCCTGCGAAAACCGAGGCGCCGAGCGCGGCAAGGGCGAAGCCCGAGGCTGCCAGCACCAGGCCCAGGGCCCAGTAAAGCCGCAGGCCGTAAACGGTGGCGAACACGAGGTAGCGACCACCAATGACCAGGAGCATCGCCGGGAAGAACAGGCCCGGCAGGTGCAGGCTGAGCAGGTAGGCGATGGGCAGGCAAAAGATGAGCCAAAACGTGCTCGCCCCGGCCAGCAGGCCGAACGGATTGCCCTTGGCGTGCGCGCCGCGCGAGCCCAGCAGCTTGCACCCGAGCACGCCGACGGGATGGATGAACATGCCGCCGACGAGCAGCGCCCAGACGGCTTGCTGGGGGGATGCGAGGGCCGCGAAGCCCGCCGCGACCGACCACGCCAGCGCGGAGGCCAGGATCCCCGGGGCTCCGCCGTGGTAACCCTGCCGCATGTCGGCCTGTGCTTGCGCTACGGACATTTCCACGTGATTCCTTCCCTGTGTTTCGGTTATGGACGGAAGCGCGCTCACAGCCAGCCCTTGGCCCGCGCCACCCGATAGGCCTCGATGCGGTTCGCCGCGCCGAGCTTGCCGATCGCTTCCGACAGGTAGTTGCGCACGGTGCCGTGCGAGAGGTGAAGCCGGTCGGCGATGTCGACGCTGCGCGCGCCCTCGCCGGCCAGGCGCAGCACCTGGCGCTCGCGCTCGGTCAGCGGGTCCTCCTCGCCCCAGGCGGCAACGGCGAGCTGCGGATCGATCACGCGGCCGCCGGCGTGCACCTGGCGCAGGGCCGCGGCAAGCTGGCCGGAGGGCGCATCCTTGAGCAGGTAGCCGCGGACGCCGGCGTCAAGCGCGCGGCGCAGGTAACCGGCGCGGGCAAACGTCGTGATGATCACCACGCGCGTGGACAGCCCGGCGTCGCGCACGCGCAGGGCCAGGTCGAGGCCGGTGAGGCCGGGCATTTCGATGTCGGTCACCAGCAGGTCGGGCGCCTGCTTCGCCACCGCGACCCACGCGGCTTCGCCGTCGCCGGCTTCGGCCACCACCTCCAGGTCGGATTCCAGCCCCAACAGCGCCGCGATCGCGCCTCGCACCATGGCCTGGTCCTCGGCCAGCACCAGCCGGATCATGCGCCCGACTCCATCGCGCGCCGCGGCAGCGTGACCTGCAGGCGGGTGCCGGCGCCCGGCGGGCTGTCGACCTCGAGCCCGGCGCCGAAGGCCGCAAGGCGTTCGCGCATGCCGGCCAGGCCGTTGCCCGGCGCGCCGGCGCCGCCGCGCCCGTCGTCGGCGATGCTCAGGCGCAGTTCGCCGTCATCGGCCACCAGTTCGACCTCGACGCGGCGCGCCCCGGCGTGGCGCAGCACGTTCGTGACCGCCTCGCGCAGGGCCAAAGCCAGGGCCGACTCCAGCGCGGGATCCAGCGCCACCGGCGCCAGCCGCTGGTCCAGGCGCACGTCCGCCGACAGCAGCGCCAGGCGGGCCGCGGCCAGTTCGGCCTCGAGCCCGGTGGCGCGGATGCCGACCACCGCCTCGCGCACCTGCGCCAGCGCCTGGCGCGCGACGCTCTCGACTTCCCCGATCTGGGTGCGGGCAGCGGCGGGATGCGTGTCCACCAGGCGCCCGGCCAGCTCGCTCTTCAGCGCCACGAGCGACAGCGTGTGGCCCAGCAAGTCGTGCAGGTCGCGGCCGATGCGCTCGCGCTCGGCCATCGCCGCCAGGCGCGCCACTTCGTCGCGGGTGAGGCGGAGTTCGGCATCGCGGCGCAGGCGGGCGCGGGTCATCAGCACGCCGGCGACCACCAGCGCGCAGATCGCCGTCGCCATCGCCGCGTAGGCCAGCGCCAGCGGAAGCGGCATCACCGCGAGGAAGGCCGCCACCATCGCGGCCACCAGCAACGCCGCCAGCCACACCGCGCGCCGCGCCGGCAGCACCGTGGCCGCCATCGCGCAGGCGTAGATCACGAAGGTATTACCGCCGGGCTGGATCGCGATCAGGGCCAGGCCCAGGATCGCGGTCGCCGCGACCAGGGCGTGCTGGCGCCGGCCGCGCCAGCGCCGGAACGCGAAATACATCGGCAGGAACACCGCGATCGCCAGCACGCTGGCCACCCAGGCCCGCGCCGGCGCGTCGGTCCAGAAGCCCAGCGGCAGGAAGACGAACGGCAGGTAGACCAGGCCCAGCCACGGTCGCCCCATGAGCTCGTCGTAGGTTTCCTCTTCTTGCGGTCGCGGTGCGGGCTGGCCCATCGCTTTCCAGACTATCGGATTTCCCGCCATGGCCGCCGCCTCAGCCGCGGCGCAGGCGGCGCGCGGCCAGGGCCAGGAAGAGCGCGGTGGTGCCCAGCAGCACGGCAAGGTGCAGGCCCCAACGAACGTCCTGCGCCTGCCCGACCACCCCCAGCGCCAGCCGGCCCAGGTGCCAGGCCGGCCAGACCACGGCCAGTTTCTGCAGCAGCACCGGGAAGGCGAAGATCGGGATCCACAGCCCGGACAGCACCGACATCGGCAGGTAGACCAGGTTCACCACCGCCACCGCGCCCTGGCCGCGCACCAGCGTGCCCAGCCACAGGCCCATCGCGCAGAACGGCAGCGTGCCCAGCAGCAGCGTCGCCACCAGCAGGCCCCAGGTGCCGGGGGCCATCCGCACGCCGCCACCGACCACCGCGGCGATCGTCAGCAGGCACACCACGGTGAAGCCGACCACGAGGCTCATCGCGATCTTGGCGAGGAAATACACCAGCGTGGGCATCGGCGAGACGCGCTTGAGTTCGAGCCAGCCTTTCTCCCGCTCGATCGCCAGGCCGACGCCGAAGCCGAACAGCGCCGGGCCGATCACCCCGAACACGCCATAGGTCGCCAACAGGTAGGCGGCGCGCTCGAGCCCGCCCCATTTGCCCGGCAGCACCACCGCGAACAGCAGGTAGAAGACGACCGGGAACAGCAGGGTCGGCAGGGCGAACGCCGGCTGGCGCAGCACCGCCAGCAGTTCGTACCAGGCTTCGAGCGCCTGGATGCGCAGCAGCGACGGGGCGGCGTGGGTGGACGAAGGCAGGGCATTCATGCGGCTTGCTCCAGGGGGCCGGCGGCCACGGGGTCTTGGGTCAGGGAAACGAAGGCCTCCTCGAGGCTCAGCGGGCGCACTTCCAGCTCGGCCAGGCCGGGGTCGGCGGCCAGCCAGCGGCGCAGCACCTGCTCGGCCTGGCGGGTCACCAGCTCGGTGCCCGCGGCGGTGTCTTCCACGCACAGCACGCCGGGCCAGGACGCCAACTCGGCACTGGCGACGGTGCTGCGGGCGCGCAGGCGCTTGCCGTCGGCGCGGGCCTTGATGCCGGCCGGGCTGTCGTCGGCCAGGAGGCGGCCGCCGGCCATCAGCACGATGCGATCGGCCAGCGCATCGGCTTCCTCGAGGTAGTGGGTCGTGAGCACGATGCCGGTGCCCTCCTCGCGCAGGTGCCGCAGCACGGCCCAGAAGGCGCGGCGCGACTCGACATCGAGGCCCACCGTCGGCTCGTCGACGAACAGCAGCGGCGGCCGGCCGCAGATCGCCAGCGCAAACTGGACCCGCCGCTTCTGCCCGCCCGACAGCGCGCCATAGGGACGGCGCGCGAGGTCGGCGACGCCGGCCAGGGCCAGGGTTTCGGCCAGCGGCCGCGGCGAGGGGTAGTAGCTCGAGAACAGGCGCACGTGCTCGGCCACGCGCAGGGTGTCGGGCAGCTCGCCGTCCTGCAGCATCACGCCGATGCCGCGCCGCCGGCGCGGATCGCGCGGGTCGCCGCCGAACAGTTCGGCCCGGCCGGCGTCCGGGCTGAGCCGGCCCGTGAGCAGGCCCAGGGCCGTGGTCTTGCCGGCGCCGTTGGCGCCCAGCACGGCCAGCACCTGGCCGGCGTGGATGGTCAGGTCGAGCGCGGCCAGGGCTTGGACGGCGCCGTAGCGCTTGCCGGCGGCCTCCAGCCGGGCGAGGACGGTCGGGCAGTTCGAATCAGGGGACATGGCGGCGCTCCTCGGGGACGGCGCCAGTGTTCCGGCCGGGCCGTCGCCGCCACAGTGGCCGGCGTCAGCGATCGCGCCTGACAGCTGTCATCCGCGGCCGCCGCGGATTCAAACGCCTGGGGGTTACGCGCCCTTCACCGGGGTGGTAACATCCGCCGCAAGTATTTGATTTTCAACGCAAGACCCGACACGCGAGGGACTCCTCGCGTTTTGCTTTGGGTCCGGAGCCCGCCATGAACCTGATCGACACCCTCAAGCCCCTGCGCAGCCACGCTGGCAAGGTCCGCACCGCCGGCCTGGACGACGCCACCGTGCTCGATCTCGCCGGGCGCTACCCCGAGCTGGTCGAAGCCGTCGAGGCCGCCGTCGCGCAGCACGCCGCGATCGCCGCCGAGTTCGCCGACCTGCTCGAGCTCGACGAGCAGGCGCAGATCGAGGCCGTGCAGGCGGGCTTCGTCAACTTCTACCCGGAAGACGCGGTGAACCCGTACGTCGCCATCGCCGCGCGTGGCCCGTGGGTGGTCACGCTCAAGGGCGCCGTGGTCCACGATTCCGGCGGCTACGGCATGCTCGGCTTTGGCCACGCGCCCAAGGCGGTGCTGGAGGCCATGGCCAAGCCGCAGGTGCTGGCCAACATCATGACCCCGTCGCTGTCGCAGCTGCGCATCGTGCGCGCGCTGCGCAAGGAGCTGGGCCACACCCGCGGCGGCTGCCCGTTCGCGAAGTTCCTGTGCCTGAACTCGGGCTCGGAGTCGGTGTCGCTGGCCGGCCGCATCGCCGACGTCAACACCAAGCTGCACACCGACCCGGGCGGCCGCCACGCCGGCAAGCGGGTCAAGCGCATCGCGGTCAAGGGCGCCTTCCACGGCCGCACCGAGCTGCCGGCGCTGTACTCCGACTCCTCGCGCAAGAACTACCTGCAGCACCTGGCCAGCTACCGCCACCACAACGACCAGCTGATCACCATCGAGCCCTACTCGATCGAGGCCCTCAAGCAGGCCTTCGCCGACGCCGATGCCAACGGCTGGTACTTCGAGGCGATGTTCCTCGAGCCGGTGATGGGCGAAGGCGACCCGGGCCGCGCGGTGCCAGCGGAGTTCTATGCCGTCGCGCGCGAGCTGACCAAGGCGCACGGCACGCTGCTGCTGGTGGACTCGATCCAGGCCGGCCTGCGCGCGCACGGCGTGCTGTCGATCGTCGACTACCCGGGCTTCGAGGGCCTGGAAGCGCCGGACATGGAAACCTATTCCAAGGCGCTCAACGGCGGCCAGTACCCGCTGTCGGTGCTGGCGGTGAACGAGCGCGCCGCGGGCCTGTACCGCAAGGGCACCTACGGCAACACCATGACCGCCAACCCGCGCGCGCTCGACATCGCCTCGACCGTGCTGGGCCTGCTGACGCCGGAACTGCGCCGGAACATCGTCGAGCGCGGCCGCGAGTTCCTCGACAAGATCAACGCGCTCAAGGACGAGCTGGGCGGCGGCCTGATCACCCAGGTGCAGGGCACCGGCCTGCTGTTCTCGTGCGAGCTGCATCCGCAGTTCAAGTGCTTCGGCACCGGCTCCACCGAGGAGTTCATGCGCGAGCGCGGCATCGGCGTGATCCACGGCGGCACCAACTCGCTGCGCTTCACCCCGCACTTCGGCGTCACCAGCGGCGAGATCGACCTGGTCATCTCGCACATCCGCCACGCCCTGCTGCACGGCCCGCGCAAGTCGCAGGCCGAGGCGGCCTGAGGCAAGGGCGTTCTTGACGCGGATTTACGCGGATAAACGCCCTTCAAACCCCCGCCGCACGGCGCCAGAGGGCGCGGGTGACCGGGGTGAGGCGGTTGGCGAGGCCGAGGGCGTGGCCGCGCAGCAAGGTCGGCCACATCGCGTCGTTGCTGAAGACGCGGTTGATGGTTTCGAAGCCATGCGCCGCGACGGCGTTCTCGCTGCGGCGGGTGCGCTCCCAGCGGGACAGGCGGTGCGGGGCCGCGAAGTCGGCGTGCACGTCCGCCGCACGGCGCCAAGACGCCCGCAGCGCGGCGACATCGCGCAACCCCAGGTTCACGCCCTGTCCCGCCAGCGGGTGCACCGCGTGGGCGGCGTCGCCGACCAGCAGCACGCGCCCCGCCACGTAGTCCTTCGCCAGCTGCCGACGCAGCGGGAACGCCGCGCGGGCCGACACCGCCGTGACTTCGCCGAGGCGCGCATCGAAGGCGCGCGTGAGTTCGCGCCGGAAACTGGCGTCGTCGGCGGCGAGCAGGCGCTGCGCCTCGGCGTCCGGCAGCGTCCAGACGATCGAGCTGCGGCCGTCGGCGCAGGGCAGGAAGGCCAGCGGGCCGGTGGGCAGGAAACGCTGCCAGGCCGTGTCTTCGTGCGGCGATTGCGTTTGGACGTAGGCGACCAGGCCGCGCTGGCCGTAGTCGTGGGCGTCGGTGTCCAGGCCGACCGCGGCGCGCACCCGCGAGGTGGCGCCGTCGGCGCCCACCACCAGCCGGGCGCGGAGGCGCTGGCCGTCGCCCAGCACCGCCGTGGCGGCGTCGGCGTCCTGTTCGATCGTGGCCAGCGTCGCCGGCACCACGCGGCGCAGCGAAGGCTCGCGGCCGCAGGCCGCCCACAGCCGGTCCACCAGCAGCGAATGTTCGACGATGTGGCCGAGGTGGTCGCGGGCGAAGGCGTCGGCGTCGAAGTCGAGTTCGCCGCCGCCGGCCGCGTCCCAGACCCGCATGCGCCGGTAGGGATGCGCGCGCGCCGCGCAGATCGCAGACCACGCGCCGAGGTCGTCGAGCAGCGCGGCGTTGTCGGGCGCGAACGCGTACACGCGAAGGTCGGCGTCATCGGCCGACCAGGTGGAGGGCTCCTGCGCCTCGACCAGGGCCACGCGCAGCCCGTCGCGGGCCGCCGCGAGCGCAGTGGCGCTGCCGACCACGCCGGCGCCCACCACCACCAGGTCATAAAGGTCGCGGCGGCTCATGCGCGCCCCCGCGACAGCGAAGGCACGCGGCCGCGGAATCCCATCGCCCCGGCCACCAGCGGATCGGCCAGCCCGGGCACGTGGCCCAACGCCAGCAGCCCCAGCGAGCGCAGCACGTGCAGCGGGAAACCCTCGCTGGCGGTGAGGCGCGCCAGGCCGTCGCTGAAGGCCAGGGTGCGCTCGCGATCCTCGCGCCGCGCTTCGGCGTAGGCCGCGAGCCCCGCCGGTGCGCCGGGATCGTCGCCGGCGAGCCGTTCGGCCAGGGTGAGCGCATCGCGCAGGCCGAGGTTGAATCCTTGCGCGCCGATCGGGTGCAGGGTCTGCGCGGCGTTGCCCATCACCACGCCGCGCGGCGCGGTGAGGCGGTCGGCCACCACGCGGACGATCGGATAGGCGCTGCGCTCGCCCACGCGGGTGATGCGGCCGGCGCGCCAGCCGAAGCGCTGCTGCAGGTAATCGCGGTAGGCCGCGTCGTCCATCGCCAGCACCGCGTCGGCGGCCTCGCGGCGCACGCCGCAGATGCCGCCGAAGTGGCCGCCGGCCATCGGCAGCAGCGCCACCGGGCCTTCCGCGGTGAAGCGCTCGTAGGCGGTGCCGTCGGGCGCGCGGTCGGTGGCAACGCTGCACACCAGCAGCGTCTGGCCGTAGTCGTGTTCCTGCGTGCCGATGCCCCACGCGGCGCGCGCCAGCGAGCGGCTGCCGTCGGCGGCCACCAGCAGGCGGGTGCGCAGGCGGCGGGTGGCGCCGTCCTGCTCGATCGTGACGCCCGGGCCGTCGGCGTCGGGCGCCACCGCGACCACGCGCGCCGGGCGATGACGCACCAGGCCGGCGCAGTCGGCCAGCCGCGATTCGAGCGCCTGCCCCAGCTCGCGTGCCAGCACCACGCCGCCGAACTGCTCGCGCCCGTGCTCGGCCGCGGCCAGCCGCACGCTGCCGAAATCGCCGGCGCGGCTGACGTGGATGCGGCGGATCGGCGCCGGCGGGGTCGCCAGCCGCGGCAGCACCTCCAGGGCCGACAGGGCATTCAGGCTGGCCAGGGCCAGCGCCAGCTTGCGCTCGTCGAAGCCGGGCGCACCGGCCTGCGGCGGGCTGGCCTCGACCTGGCCGACGCGCCAGCCGCGCCCGTCGAGCGCGCAGGCCAGCGCGCTGCCGACCAGGCCGCCGCCAAGGATGAGGATGTCGTGGTCGAAACCGTCGCTGCCGGGCATGCCGTGATGATACGCGCCCGCCCGGTGAAGGCCCATGCATGCCCCCTCGGGGCGCAGTTCGTCTAAAATGCCGGCCTGACCTCCGGAAGCCCGCACATCATGACCCTGACCCTCCGTTCGCGACTGGCCGTGTTCCTGGCGCTCGCCGCCGTCATGGCCGCGACCCGGCTCAACCATTTCGGCCTGGTGCCAGACGCGTCGTGGGCGGTGTTCTTCGTCGCCGGCTTCTACCTGCGCGGCAGCGTGCGCTGGGCGTTCCCGGCGCTGATGGCGCTGGCGGTGGCGGTCGACTACCTCGTCATCACCGGCAGCGGCCAGAGCTTCTGGAGCCATTACTGCATGTCGCCGGGCTACTGGTTCCTGGTGCCGGCGCATGCGTCGATGTGGCTGGGCGGCAGCCTGCTGCGCCGCGCTTACCGCGGGCTGGAGCCGCGCGCGCTGGCGCTGCTGGCCGTCTCGGTGTTCGCCAGCGTGGCCGCCTGCCACTTCTTCGCGCAGGGCGGCTTCTACTGGCTGGCCAGCGCCGTCGCCGAGCCGACCGTGGCCGGCTGGGCCAAGAACTACGCCGACTGGTTCCTGCCCTACCTGCGCAACGCCAGCGGCTACGTCGCCATGGCGGCCGCGCTGCACGTCGTCGCGACCTGGGCCCTGGCCCGCCGCGCCGCCGTCGCCACCGCGCGCTGAGCCCGCCATGGGTAACCGGCTGTCGAAGATCTACACCCGCACGGGCGATGACGGCAGCACCGGGCTGGGCGACGGCTCGCGCGTGGCGAAGGACTCCGCCCGCGTCACCGCCTACGGCACCGTGGACGAGGCCAACTCGGCCATCGGCATCGTGCTGGCCTGCGATATCCCGGAAGACGTCCGCAGCGTGCTGGTGTCCGTGCAGCACCAGCTGTTCGACCTCGGCGGCGAGCTCTGCATCCCGGGCCACGCCGCCATCTTCGACGCCGACATCCAGCGCCTCGAGGACCAGCTCGACGCCTTCAACGCCGACCTGCCGCCGCTGAAGGACTTCATCCTGCCCGGCGGCGGCCTGGCCGCCGCGCACTGCCACCTGGCGCGCACCATCTGCCGACGCGCCGAGCGCGAGTCGGTCACGCTCTCGCACCACGACGCCGTGCGGCCCGAGGCGATCCGCTACCTCAACCGCCTCTCCGACCTGCTGTTCGTGATCGCCCGCGTGCTGGCCCGCGCCAGCGGCCACGGCGAGGTGCTCTGGAACCACGAGCGCCGGAAAGGCTAGGCGTGCTGCTCTACACCCATCCCGCCTGCCTGGCGCATGACCCGGGCGCCGGCCACCCGGAATGCCCGGCCCGGCTGGAAGCGGTGCTGCACGCGGTGCGCGCCAACTTCCCGCTCGCGCCCTGGCGCGAGGCCCCGCGCGCCAGCCGCGACGCCCTGCTGCGCGTGCACACGCGCGACCTGGTGGCGCGCGTGCTCGACACGCCGTTCGACGCCAGCCTGCGCCTGGACGAAGACACCGCGATGTCGCCCGATTCGCCCGAGGCCGCGCTGCGCGCCGCCGGCGCCGGCATCGCCGCGGTCGACGCGGTGATGGCAGGCGAAACCCGGCACGCCTTCTGCGCCGTGCGCCCGCCCGGCCACCACGCCACCGGGCCGGTGGCGATGGGCTTCTGCCTGTTCAATTCGATCGCGGTGGCCGCGGCCCATGCCGTGCACGCGCACGGGCTCGAGCGCGTGGCGATCATCGATTTCGACGTACACCACGGCAACGGCAGCCAGGACATCTTCGCCAGCGACCCGCGGGTGATGTACGCCAGCTCGCACCAGTACCCGCTCTACCCCAATTCCGGCCTGGCGCACGAGCGCGGCGTCGGCAACGTGGTCAACGCCACGCTGTCGCCGGGCACCGACGGCGACGCCTTCCGGCACGCCTGGCGCCAGCACCTGCTGCCGCAGGTGGACGCCTTCCGCCCGCAGCTGGTGCTGGTCTCGGCCGGCTTCGACGGCCACCGGCTCGACCCGCTGGCCGACCTGATGCTGGAAGCCGACGACTACCGCTGGCTCAGCGCCGAACTCGCCGCGCTCGCCGACCGCCACGCCGGCGGCCGCCTGGTGTCGATGCTCGAGGGCGGCTACAGCCTGGCGGCACTGCGGGCCTGCAGCGTGGCCCACCTGCACGGGCTGGCCGGCGCTACGCCGGCCTGAAATCGAGCGCCGCGGAGTTGATGCAGTAGCGCAGCCCGGTGGGCTGCGGCCCGTCGGGGAAGACGTGGCCCAGGTGGGAATCGCAGGCCGCGCAGCGCACCTCGACCCGGTGCATGCCGTAGCTGGTGTCCGCGTGTTCGTCCACCGCGCCGGCCGCGACCGGCCGCGTATAGCTGGGCCAGCCGCTGCCCGAGTCGTACTTGTCCACCGACGAGAACAGGTCGGCGCGGCAGGCCGCGCAGACGTAGGTGCCGGTGGCGTGGTGGTTCCAGTACTTTCCGGTGAACGCGCGCTCGGTTTCCGAACAGCGGCAGATCGCGTATTGCTCGGGGCTGAGCTCGGCCCGCCACTCTGCGTCGGTCTTTTCGATCTTGCCGGCCATCGCCCTGCCTTCGTGTTGCCCCGTCAGGCGCCTTGGGCCAAGCTATCACGTCTTTTCCAGGGATGCCTCCGTGCGCCGTCAAGCCCTTCGACTGCTTCCGCTCTGCCTGGCCATCGCCGGTGCAGCCCGCGCACAGGATCCCGCCCCGGCCGCCGACTGGGCACTCTGCCCGTCGCCGGAGGGCCTGCCGCTGTTCCAGCCACTCGCCGACCCGGCCGCCGGCGCCGCGGACCCGGCCACGCTCGCCACCGACATCAGCGCGGAGAACCTGGACGTCAGCGGCCGCGAAACCACGGTGTTCGAAGGCGGCGTCGAGCTGCGCCGCGGCGGCCAGTGGCTGGGCACCGACAAGCTGACCTACTCGCACGACAGCGAGCGCTTCGTCACCGAAGGCCCGGTGCGCTTCCAGGACGACGGCATCCGCTTCACCGCCGACCAGGCCGCGGGCGACCAGAAAGCCGACACGATCGTGCTCGACGGCGTGCAGTACCAGTTCAACCAGAACGCCGGCAACGGCCGCGCCGACCGCATCACGATGCGCGGCGACCTCGGCGAGATGGCCGGCGGCACCTACTCCACCTGCCCGCCCGGGCAGCGCCAGTGGGAGTTCTCGGCCAGCCGCATCGACGTCGACCAGGAAGAGGCGATGGGCACCGCCCGCAACGCCACCCTGCGCCTGGGCGGCGTGCCGGTGCTTTGGCTGCCGTATATCCGCTTCCCCACGGATGATCGCCGCCGCACCGGCCTGCTCTCGCCCAAGATCGGCTTCGACGACCGCAACGGCTTCGATTACGAGCAGCCGATCTACCTCAACCTCGCGCCGAACTACGACGCCACCCTGACGCCGCGCTGGATGTCGCAGCGCGGGCTGATGCTCGGCGCCCAGTTCCGCTACCTCACCGCGCGCAGCCGCGGCGTGGTCGAAGGCAACTGGCTGGGCAACGACGACGAGCCGGGCCGCGGCTACGACCGCGGCGTGGCCTCGCTGCGCCACACCACCTCGCTGGGCCCGAACTGGTACGCCAGCGCCGACCTGAACCACGTCAGCGACGTCTTCTACTTCGACGACTTCAACGACTCGCTGGCCTCGACCTCGATCACCCTGCTGCCCAGCACCGCCGGCCTGTACGGCCGCGGCTACGGCTGGACCGCCAGCCTCTTGGCCCAGCGCTGGCAGATCGCCAACCCGCTGGTGCTGCCGGGCACCGAGCCCTTCCGCCGCCTGCCCGCCGCCGACCTGCGCTGGACCAAGACCCTGCTGCCCTGGATGGAATTCGGCCTGCAGGCCGAGGCCGTGCGCTTCGACCACGAGACCCTGGCCGGCGGCGACCGCGTGGACCTGCGCCCGACCCTGCGCCTGCCCTTCGGCGGCGCGGCCTGGTACGCCACCCCGGAGTTCTCCTGGCGCTACACGAGCTGGTCGCTGGACGGCGGCCTGCTGGCGCCGGGCGCCGACCGCTCGCCCACGCGCAGCCTGCCGATCACCCGCTTCGATGCCGGCGCCTTCTTCGAGCGCGAGTTCGGATGGGGCGACGGCCGCCTGCTGCAGACGCTCGAACCGCGCCTGGTCTACCTGAACGTGCCCTACCGCGAGCAGGACGACCTGCCGTTGTTCGACACCCAGCCGCTGACGTTCAGCTGGCCCGGCCTGTTCCGCGACAACCGCTTCGGCGGCGCCGACCGCCAGGCCGACGCCGACCAGGTGACGCTGGCCCTGACCAGCCGGATCCTCGACACGGCCGACGGCCGCGAGCGCCTGAGCGCCAGCCTCGGCCGCATCCACTACTTCGACCCGCCCCGGGTCACCGTACCCGGCGCCCCGCCGCTGTCCGACGACGGCTCGGCCTGGGTCGCCGAGGCCAGCCTGGCCCTGGGCCAGCGCTGGACCCTGGGCCTGGCCCAGCAGTGGGACCCCGACCGCGAGCGCACCAACCTCTCGGCCGTGCGCAGCCAGTGGCGTTTCGGCGACGGCGGTCTGGTGAACGCCGCCTACCGCTACCGCGCCGACGTGCTCGAGCAGGGCGACCTGTCCTTCGTGGTGCCGGTGAACGACCGCTGGCGCCTGCTGGGCCGCTGGAACTACTCGCTGCGCGACCGCGAGACGCTGGAGTCGCTGGCCGGCATCGAGTGGAAGAGCTGCTGCCTCGCGGTGCGCGTGCTGGCGCGTGAATACATCCGTGAATTCGGCGGCGACCGCAACCTCGGCATCTACCTTGAGCTGGAGCTGAATGGCGTCGGCAGCCTGGGCCGCGACACGGCCCGTTTGCTTGATGATGCTATCCTTGATTACTCCCGTTGAACCCATGGCGCCGGCCCCGGCGCCGGAGCCACGAACCGCATGAAGAACGCCCTGCCCCTCCTCCTCGCCGGCCTGCTGGCCCTGGGGTCCGCCCTCGCCCCGACGCCGGCGTCGGCCCAGGACACCACCCCGCTGGACGGCATCGTCGCCGTGGTCGACGAGGAAGTGATCCTGCGCAGTGAACTCGACCGCGCCGTGGGCAACATCCTGGCCCAGTACGCCAACCAGCCCAACCAGCTGCCGCCGCGCGAGATCCTCGAGCGCCAGGTGCTCGACCGCCTGGTGCTGATGCGCCTGCAGCTGGTGCGCGCCCGCGACAACGGCATCCGCGTCAGCGACGGCGAGCTCAACCAGGCCATCCAGAGCGTCGCCGCCCGCAACCGCATGACCCAGGACCAACTGCGCGACCGCCTGTCGCAGGACGGCCTGGGCTACGAGGAATTCCGCAACAGCCTGCGCGAGGAGCTGATGCTCGAGCGCCTGCGCCAGAGCTACGTGCAGTCGCGCGTGCAGGTCAGCGAGGCCGAGGTGGACCAGCTGCTGGCCGTGCGCGAGATCGGCGGCCCGGAAGTGCGCCTGTCCAACATCCTCGTGGCCCTGCCCGACGGCGCCACGCCGGAGCAGATCGCCACCGCCGAGCGCAAGATCACCGGCATCCGCGAAGTGATCATGAAGGGCGAGCTCGACTTCCGCGCCGCCGCTATCCGCTACTCCGACGCGTCCAACGCGCTCGAGGGCGGCGACATCGGCTGGCGCGGCTACGATGCCCTGCCGCAGAACTACGTCGGCATGATCCGCGCGATGCAGCCGGGCGAGATCAGCCAGCCGCTGCGCGGCCCGAGCGGCTACCAGCTGGTGCAGCTGGTCGAGACCCGCGAAGCCGGCCGCCAGACCGCCACCGAATACAACGCCCAGGGCATCCTGGTGCGCCCGACCCCGACCCTGCCGCCGGAAGCCGCGCGCCAGAAGATCGAGGACCTGCACCGTCGCCTCGTCGCCGGCGAAGACTTCGCGAAGCTGGCCCGCGAGAACTCCGACGACACCCTGACCCGCGCCGACGGCGGCGACATGGGCTGGTTCGCCATCAACACCTGGGGCACCGCGATCGGCAACCAGATCCAGCAGCTGGCCGATGGCGAGCTGTCGGCGCCCTTCCAGAGCGACAGCGGCTGGCACATCGTGCGCCGCCTGGGCATGCGCGAGCAGGACGTCACCGAGGTCAACCGCCGCAACCAGGCGCGCGAGGTTATCGGTGCGCGCAAGGCCGAGGAAGAGTTCGAGCGCTTCCTGCGCCAGCTGCGCTCCGAGGCCTACGTCGAGACGCGCCTCGCGGCCGCGGGCTGATCCCCATGCGGACCCGGCTGGCCCTGGTTCCTGGTGAGCCGGCCGGCATCGGGCCCGAGCTCTGCGTCCGGCTGGCCCAACGGCCACCGGACGCCTCCCTGGTGGCCTACGCCGACCCCGACGCGCTCACCGCCGCCGCCGCGGCGCTGGGCCTGCCCCTGCGCCTGATCGAACCCGACCGCGATGCCGGACCGGGCGAGCTGGCCCTGCACCCGATCCGCCAGGACCGCCCCACCCGCTTCGGCCAGCCCGACCCGGCCAATGCCGCCGCGGTGATCGCCGCGCTGCACCAGGCCGGCGCCGCCTGCCTGGCCGGCGAGCTCGACGGCCTGGTCACCGGCCCGGTGCACAAGGCCAGCATCAACGCCGGCGGCATCGCCTACACCGGTACCACCGAGCTGCTGGCCGCGCAGGCCGGCGCCGAGGTGGTGATGATGCTCGCCAACCCGCGCCTGCGCGTGGCCCTGGCCACCACCCACCTGCCGCTGCGCGCCGTGCCCGATGCGATCACGCGCGACGGCCTCACCCGCACGCTGCGGATCCTGCACGCCGCGCTGGCGCGCGACTTCGGCCTGGCCGCGCCGCGCATCGCGGTGCTGGGCCTGAACCCGCACGCGGGCGAGGACGGCCACCTCGGGCGCGAGGAACTCGACACGATCATCCCCGCGCTCGACGCGCTGCGCGCCGAAGGGCTGGCGCTCGAGGGCCCGCTGCCCGCCGACACCGCCTTCCTGCCGCAGAAACTGGCCGGCTACGACGCCGTGCTGGCGATGTACCACGACCAGGGCCTGCCGGTGCTCAAGCACTCGGGCTTCGAGCAGGCGGTGAACATCACCCTGGGCCTGCCCTACCCGCGCGTCGCGGTCGACCACGGCACGGCGCTCGACCTGGCCGGCCGCGGCATTGCCGATCCGTCCAGCCTGTTCGCCGCCGCCGCCCTGTGCGCCCGGCTCGCCCGCCACCGGAGGTCCGCATGAGCCACTTCAAGGCGCCGCCCAAGAAGAACCTCGGCCAGCACTTCCTGGCCGACCGCAGCTACATCGACCGGATCGTGATGGCGGTGAACCCGAAGCCGGGCGACCGGCTGGTGGAGATCGGACCCGGCCAGGGCGCGATCACCTTCCCGCTGCTGCGCAAGCACGGCGAACTGACGGTCATCGAGTTCGACCGCGACCTGATCACGCCGCTGATGGAGGCTTCGGAAGGCGTGGGCCGGCTGACGATCATCCACAAGGACGTGCTGCAGGTGGACTTCAGCAAGCTGGCCGGCGACGAGGGCCCGCTGCGCCTGGTCGGGAACCTGCCCTACAACATCTCCTCGCCGATCCTCTTCCACGCGCTCGAGCACGCCGGCGCGGTGCGCGACATGCACTTCATGCTGCAGAAGGAAGTGGTGGACCGCATGGCCGCCGACCCCGGCAGCAAGGTCTACGGGCGGCTGAGCGTGATGCTGCAGGCTTACTGCACCGTCACCTCGCTGTTCGACGTGCCGCCGGGCGCGTTCCGGCCGCCGCCGAAGGTGGACTCGGCCGTCGTGCGGCTGGTGCCCAAGCCCGCGGCGGAGATCGGCATCGCCGACCCGGCGCTGTTCGAGCGGGTGGTGCGCGATGCCTTCGGCCAGCGCCGCAAGACCCTGCGCAACGCGCTCTCCCAGGTCTGCACCGGCGCCGACATCGAGGCCGCGGGCCTGCGCCCGGACGCCCGCGCCGAGCAGCTGGCGGTGGCTGATTTCGTGCGACTGGCGCAATTCCTCGGTTCGCTGCCCCCGGCGGACCGTCCTGCGTAGAATGGCGGCATGGAATCCCCGCAGCACGCCATCGAGGTGATCGTCGCCACCCGCTTCCTCGAGGACCAGTCGATCCCCGAGGACAACCGCTACGTCTTCGCCTACACCATCCGCATCGTGAACCTGGGCGAGGTGCCGGCACGCCTGCTCAGCCGCCACTGGATCATCACCGACGCCAACGGCAAGGTGCAGGAGGTCCGCGGCGAGGGCGTGGTGGGCGAGCAGCCCTGGCTGCGCCCGGGCGAGCACTTCGAATACACCTCGGGCGCCGTGCTCGAGACGCCGCTGGGCACCATGCACGGCAGCTACCAGATGCTGGCCGACGACGGCACGGCGTTCGACGCGCGGATCGACCCGTTCACGCTGTCCATCCCGCGGACGCTGCACTGACATGGCCACCTACGCCATCGGCGACGTGCAGGGTTGCTATGACGCGCTGCAGCGCCTGCTCGAGAAGATCCGTTTCGACCCGGCCGCCGACCGCCTGTGGTTCTGCGGCGACCTGGTCAACCGCGGCGGCCAGTCGCTCGAGACCCTGCGGCTGATCCACTCGCTGGCCATCCACAGCACCATCGTGCTGGGCAACCACGACCTCTCCCTGCTGGCCATCTCCACCCGCCGCGAGGCCGACCAGCGCAAGGTCAACCCGGACCTGCAGCGGGTGCTGTTCGCCGACGACCACGAGCTGCTGATCGGCTGGCTGCGCCGGCAGAAGCTCTTCCACGTCGACCGCACGCTCGGCTTCGCGATGGTGCATGCCGGCCTGGCCCCGAAGTGGACCATCAGCCTGGCCGAGGCCCGCGCCCGCGAGGTCGAGGAGAAGCTGCAGGGCGACGGCTTCTTCAAGCTGGTCAAGAACATGTACGGCGACAAGCCGGCCTGGTCGCCCAAGCTCACCGGCGTCGACCGGCACCGGGCGATCATCAACGTCTTCACCCGCCTGCGCTATTGCACGCCGGGCGGACGCATCGGCTTCGAGGACAAGGGCCGGCCGGGCACCCAGAAGCCCGGCATGTACCCGTGGTTCGAAGTGCCGGGCCACGCCGCCCGCGAGCTGCCCCTGGTCTGCGGGCACTGGTCCACGCTGGGGCTGTTCATGGGCCTGGGCGTCTACGCCATCGATACCGGCGCGGTCTGGGGCGGCAAGCTCACTGCGATGGAGCTGGGCCCGGAGCTGCGCCTGCACCAGGTGGCCGGCCGCGACCCGCCCGACGGCAGCCCCCGCGGCGACGACTGAGTCGGGCCGCCCCCTTTTTTTTAGTGCAGGGCCTCGGTACGGGCCCGGTATGGTCTTGAGTCTGGCTGCAAAGGAGAACCCCCGCCCATGTCCCGATCGATCCTCACCCTCGTGCTCGCCCTGTCCCTGGCCGTCCCGGCCGCGTTCGCCCAGTCGTCCGGCAACGGCGCCCAGAAGATGGCCGCGCTGCAGGCGGAAGTCGCCCAGGGCAAGCAGGCCTACATCTCGCGCCAGCTGGCGATGGATCCCGCCGAGCAGGCCGCGTTCTGGCCGGTCTACGACAAGGTGCAGGAGGAACTGGCCGACCTCGCCGAGCGCCGCCTCGCCAACGCCGCCGCGGTCACCGCCGGCCTGCGCGCCGAGCTGGACGAGGACGATGCCGAGGAGCTCGCCGACGAGGCCGTGGCGATCGAAGTCGACCAGGCCAAGCTGATGGAGCGCACCTACCGCACGCTCAGCCGCGTGATCGCCCCGAAGAAGGCCCTGGCCTACGTGCAGGCCGAGGCCCGGCTGGCCACCCTGCAGCGCTACGAGATCGCGGGCGCGCAGCTGCCCTGATCCTCCCGCCGGCGCCGCTCAGCGGCGCCGGTACTCGACGAACTCGAAGCCGAAGGCATGGCGCGCATCCGCGCCGTGCGCGTCCCGCGACACCACCTGCCAGTCCGCCGGGTCGAACGCGGGGAAGAAGGCATCGGCCGCGTCCACTTCGGTGGCCACGTGCGTGAGGTGCATGCGCGCCGCCAGCGGCAGCGCCAGCGCGTAGACCTCGCCGCCGCCGATCACCATCAATTCGTCCGCGCCGCAAACCTCGCGTGCCCGCGCCAGCGACGCCACCGCCTCCATGCCGTCGAACGGCACCCGGCCGCTGCGCGTCAGCACCAGGTTGCGTCGGCCCGGCAGCGCCCGGCCCAGCGATTGCGCCGTCTTGCGCCCCATCAGCACCGGCTTGCCCAGGGTCAGCGCCTTGAAGTGCCTGAGGTCATCGGGCAATCGCCACGGCAGGTCGTTGCCGCGGCCGATGGCACCGGCGCGATCGAGCGCCGCCACCAGCACCAGCGCCGTCACACCGCCACCGGGGCCTTGATGGCCGGGTGCGGGTCGTAGCCTTCGATGGCGATGTCCTCGAAGCGCATCGCGAACAGGTCGGTGGCGCCGGGCGCGAGCACGAGGCGCGGCAGCGGGCGCGGCTCGCGTGACAGCTGTTCACGGGCCTGGTCGAAGTGGTTGGTGTACAGGTGCGCGTCGCCCAGCGTGTGCACGAAGTCGCCCACGCCCAGCCCGCAGTGGCGCGCCACCATGTGCGTGAGCAGCGCGTAGCTGGCGATGTTGAACGGCACGCCCAGGAAGATATCGGCCGAGCGCTGGTAGAGCTGGCAGCTCAGCTTCCCGTTGGCGACGTAGAACTGGAACATCGTGTGGCAGGGCTGCAGCGCCATCGCCGGCAGGTCGGCCACGTTCCAGGCGCTCACCACCAGGCGGCGCGAATCGGGATTGCGCCGCAGTTCGTCCACCACGTTGCGCAGCTGGTCGATCTCGCGGCCGTCGGTGCCGGTCCAGCGCCGCCACTGCTTGCCGTAGACCGGGCCCAGCTCGCCGTCGGCGTCGGCCCACTCGTCCCAGATGCTGACCTTGTTCTCGCGCAGGTAGGCGATATTCGTCTCGCCGCGGATGAACCACAGCAGCTCGTGGATGATCGAGCGCAGGTGCAGCTTCTTGGTGGTGACCAGCGGGAAGCCTTCCGACAGGTCGAAGCGCATCTGCCAGCCGAACACCGAGCGGGTGCCGGTGCCGGTGCGGTCGGCCTTCTCGGCGCCGTGCTCGAGCACGTGCCGCAACAGTTCGAGGTACTGGCGCATCAGGTCGGCTTCACGTTGGAGAGGTCGGGCTGCAGGGTCGGCGCCGTGCGCGATTTCCACAGCAGGAACAGGCCCAGGAGCACCAGCGGCAGCGACAGCACCTGGCCCATCGTCAGCCAGCCGAACGCCAGGTAACCCAGGTGAGCATCGGGCTCGCGCACGAACTCGACCAGGAACCGGAACGCGCCGTAGAGCAGCGCGAACAGCCCGGACACCGCATAGCGCGGCCGCGGCTTGCGCGAGTACAGCCACAGCGCGGCCATCAGCAGCACGCCCTCGAGGAAGGCCTGGTAGAGCTGCGAGGGATGCCGCGCGTAGGCGTCCAGCGCGCCGCTGGCGTGCAGCTGGCGCAGCTGCTCGACCGGCTGCACCGCCAGCTCGGCCGGCAGCGCGTCGCGGAACACCACGCCCCAGTCGCCGCCCGTGGGCTTGCCCCAGAGCTCGCCGCCGATGTAATTGCCCATCCGCCCGAAGCCCAGGCCCAGCGGGATCAGCGGCGCCACGAAATCCATCACGTCGAAGAAGTGCCGGCGGTGCTTGCGCGTCCACCACGCCGCCGCCAGCATCACGCCCAGCAGGCCGCCGTGGAAGCTCATGCCGCCCTCGTTGATGCGCAGGAGCATCAGCGGGTTGGCCAGGAACTCGTCGAAGACGTAGAACAGCACGTAGCCGACGCGCCCGCCCAGCACCACGCCGAGCATGCCGTAGAACAGCAGGTCGCCGAAGGCTTCCTCGTTGATGCCCGGCAAGCGGCCGCCGCGGATGCGCCGCGTGCCCAGCCACCACGCGCCCAGGAAGGCCAGCAGGTACATCACGCCGTACCAGTGGATGCCGTGCGGCCAGAACGGCAGCGGGACGGCGATCGGGTCGATGTCGTGCAGCAGGGTCATGCGGGCTCCGTCGGGGCGGCGCAGCGGCTAGGTGGGCCGCCGTTTCTTGCGCTGCGAGAGGATGTTCAGGGTCTCCACGCCGGCCGAGAAGGCCATCGCGAAGTACAGGAACTTGCGGTCGATGTGGTACTCGAAGCCGTCGGCCACCAGGGCCACGCCGACCAGGATGATGAAGGTGAGCGCCAGCATCTTCACGGTCGGGTGCCGGTCGATGAAATCGCCGATCGGGTTGGCCGCGAACAGCATCACCGCCACCGCCATCATGATCGCCGCCACCATCACCCAGCGGTTGTCGACCATGCCGACCGCGGTGATCACCGAGTCGAGCGAGAACACGATGTCGATCACGGCGATCTGCGCGATCACGTAGCCGAACACCGCCGAGGGCTTGGTGGAGATGTCTTCCTCCTCGTCGCGGCCCTCGACCGAGTCGTGGATCTCCATCGTGCCCTTCACCAGCAGGAACAGGCCGCCGGCGATCAGCACCAGGTCGCGCACCGAGAAGTCCTGGCCGAACAGGCTGAACAGGTTGTGCTGCATGCTGGCCAGGAAGGCCAGCGACAGCAGCAGCAGGATGCGGGTGACGCACGCCAGCATCAGGCCGAACCGGCGCGCCTTCGGGCGCTGCTCGGGCGGCAGCTTGCTGACCGCGATCGAGATGAAGACCAGGTTGTCGATGCCCAGCACGATCTCGAGCGTGGCGAGGGTCAGCAGCGCGACCCACATTTCAGTGCTGAAAAGCCATTCCATCGCGCGGGAGCCTCTAGAGGAAACGGGGGCCGAGGATCAAACCCCAGCAAAGCAGGACGTTCATGTCGGCCAGGAAGACCGCGGCCGAGCCCATGTCCTTGGCGCGGCCGGCGAGTTCGTGGTGTTCGGCGCCCCAGCGGTCCACGACCGCCTCGACCGCCGAATTGAGCACCTCGACCACCAGTACGCCCAGCAGCGAGCCGACCAGGATCGCACGCTCGACGCCGTCGGTGCCCAGCCACAGGCCCAGCGGCGCCAGCACGACGAACAGGTAGACCTCGAGCCGGAACGAGGACTCGAGCTGCCAGCAGGCGCGCAGGCCCTGCAGCGACCACACGAACGCGCTCCAGACCCGGAACGGGCTGCGCGGCGCGTGGCTGCCGTTGCTGTCGGCCATCAGGGTCTCGTGAAGGGTCGCAAGGCGGGCATTTTGACACATCCGCCCCGCCCGCCCGTCCCTGACCTTGTGCACTGGGCCGGGCCACCCCATTGTCGAAAGCTGACCCCTGAAAGCACGGAGCCGAGAATGTTCAACCCCGAACAACTGTTGGGACAGCTGATGGGCGACGCGATGTCGGGCCAGCTGGGCGGCCGCAAGCGCAAGCGCTCCAAATCCGGCCTGGGCGCCCTGCTGGGCGGTTCGGGCGGGATGTCCACCGCCACCAAGGCCAAGGTCGGCCTGGGGCTGCTGGGCGTTGCATACGCGGCCTACCAGCACTACTCCCAGCAGGGCGGCAGCCCGTCCCCGGCACCGCAGCCGGTGATGGGCCAGGCGCCGCCGCCCCCGCCGGCCACGGCCTCCGCCATGCCGCCCCCGCCGCCGCCCGCCGCGAACCCCTCGCCCGCCCGGGTCGAAGAAGCCATGCACCTGCTGCGCGCCATGATCACCGCCGCGCACGCGGACGGCCTGATCGACGCGGAGGAGCGCGAGGCCATCCTGGGCCGCGCCCGCCAGGCCGGCATGGACGCCGACAGCCTGCGCGCCCTCGACGCCGAGATCCGCGCGCCGCTCACGCTCGAGCAGCTGACCGTGCGCACCCCGGCCGGCCAGCGCGCCGAGACCTATGCGGCGGCGCTGATCGCGATCACCGCCGATACCGCCGAGGAGCGCGCCTTCCTCGACCGGATGGCGGGACAGCTGGAACTCGACGCGGCGACACGGGCCGACATCCACGCGCAGCTCGGCATTCCCAACTGACAGGAGCACCCCATGCACCAGTGGTACCTCAGCTACAACGGCCAGCAGATCGGTCCGCTCGACCACGCCGCCGCCATCGCCCAGGCCACCCGCGACCCGGCCGGCCACTGCTGGCGCCAGGGTTTCCCCGAGTGGATCCCGATCGCGGCCTGCACCGAACTGCGCGCCGAATCGGCGCCGGGCGCGATGATGGCGCCGGTGCCGCCGCCGGCCGCGGCCGCCAGCCACGCCGGCCAGCGCAGCGACGTGATCGACTACCGCATCTACGGCGAGGACATGCAGTTCGTCGAGATCGAGCTCGACCCGGGCGAGAGCGCCGTCGCCGAGGCCGGTTCGCTGATGTACAAGGAATCGGTGGTCAGCATGGACACCGTGTTCGGCGACGGCACCGCCGGTTCGGCCGGCGGTGGCTTCATGGACAAGCTGGTGGGCGCTGGCAAGCGCCTGATCACCGGCGAGAGCCTGTTCACCACGGTGTTCTCGCACGCCGGGCCCAGCGGCAAGGCCAAGGTCGCGTTCGCGGCGCCCTACCCCGGCACCATCGTGCCGATGACGCTGAGCAACTACGGCGGCACCATCATCGCGCAGAAGGACAGCTTCCTGTGCGCGGCGCGCGGCGTGCAGATCGGCATCTTCTTCCAGAAGAAGATCATGACCGCGCTGTTCGGCGGCGAGGGCTTCATCATGCAGAAGCTCACCGGCGACGGGCTGGTCTTCATCCATGCCGGCGGCACCATCATGGAGCGCGACCTGCGCCCGGGCGAGCGCCTGGACGTGGACACCGGCTGCGTGGTGGCGATGACCAGCACGGTGCAGTTCGACGTCAAGCCGGTCGGCGGCGTGAAGTCGATGCTGTTCGGCGGCGAGGGCGTGTTCCTGGCCACGCTGACCGGCCCGGGCAAGGTCTGGCTGCAGTCGCTGCCGTTCTCGCGCATGGCCGGCCGGATGATGGCCGCGGCCTACCAGCAGGGCGGCAGCAAGGGCGAAGGCTCGGTGCTGGGCGGGCTGGGCGGCATCATTTCCGGCGACCGCGGGTTCTGATCGCGCGGCGCGAGCCGCGACAGGCATGACCAGGCGGGCCCGGGAAACCGGGCCCGCTTCAATTCACGGCGCGGAAATCCAGGCCCAGCCACAGCGTGCGCGGGGCGCCGGGTTCGAAGTAGCGGCCGTTGCCGTCGTTGGTGATCACCGAGCCGGCGTGGCGGCGGTCGAGCGCGTTGTCCAGGCGAAGGAAGGCGTCGAGGCGCGGCGTCGCCGACCACGTGACGCCCAGGTCGAGCAGGCCGTAGCCTGCCGCGCGGTCGCTGCCGGCGTCGTTGACGGTGACGGCGGAGACGCCGCGCACTTCCGCGAAGCCGCGCCAGTCGCCGCGCCAGCCGTCCCAGCGCAGCCGCCCCTGCGAACGCGGCACGCCCGCGAGCCGCGTGCCGCGGGCGATGCGTTGGGTCGGCACCGTGCAGGGCGCGCCGGCGCAGGCGAAGTAATCCTGGCGCATGGTCGCGTCGAGTCCGGTCCAGGCCAGCTGCAGCGACATCGCCTCGCCCAGCGGCGCGGCGACCTCGAGCTCCACGCCCTGGCGGCGGGTGCGCGCGGCGTTGGCGTAGCTGGCGCGGCCACCGGCATTGGTCGCCACCACGAGCTCGTCGCGGGTGGCGGTGCGGAACACGGCCAGGTCGGCACTGAAGCCCGGCCGCGGCCGCCACTTCATGCCCAGCTCCAGGTTGCGGCTGCGCGCGGGGCGCAGGTCGAGGTTGAGCCCGGAACCGCCGTCCGGGCGATACGCCAGCTCCACCAGGGTCGGGGTCTCGAAGCCGCTGCCGACGCTGGCATGCAGGTTCAGCGTCGCCTGTGCGCGCCACTGCAGCGCCATCACCGGAGTGTAGCGTTCGAAGTCGACCGTGCCGCTGTCGTCGGGGTTGCCCGCGGTGACGTAGCGATCGTCCGAGCGGAAGCGCACGCGGCTGTGGCGCAAGCCGGCCAGCAGCGACCAGTCGTCGGCGAAGCGCCAGTCGGCCTGGGCGAACTGGTCGAAGGCGGCGACGTCGTTGCGCTCGTCGCGCCGCAGCCGGCCGCGCACCCCGAGCTGCGTGCCGACGAAGTTCTCGAAGCCGCGGCGTTGCTGCGCCAGGCCTTCCCAGCCCGCCCCCGCGGTCCACTGCAGCGCGCGCCCGCCCAGCGTGGTTTCGCCGTCCAGGCGCAGTTCACCGCCGAAGAACCCGCTGCCCAGATCGACCACGCCCCCGGACTGCAGCGGGTTGCCCTGCACGCCGACCGGGATGGCCAGGTACTGCTCGATGTCGCGCTGGCCGGCATAGGCCATCGCCTGCAGCCGCACGGCGCCGAACGCCCGCTGCCAGGTGCCGCCGAGCTGCGACTGGCTCACCGATTTGCGGGTATTGAACGTCTGCGCCTGCGGCGTGGTTTGCGACGGATCGGCATCGAACTGCGCGCGGTCAAGGCCGAGCGGATCCTGCGCGTCCGGCGCGTCGAGGTGGTTGAACACCAGCGCGGCGCCGTCGCCGCCTTCGCCCGGCCAGTGCAGGCGCGCGTTGAAGGACGTGCGCTCGGCGGCCGAATGCGGGCGGAACCCGTCCACGCGCAGGTGCGACAGGCCCGCGACCACGCCCGCGCCGCGCCACCGGGTGCGCAAGCCGGCTGAGACGCGCCAGTCCCCCGAATCCGATGCGGCGGCGCCCACGCGCGCCTCGCCAGGCGCCAAGCCGTCACCGCTGAAGACCTGCAGGACGCCGCCCGACGAGTTGCCGTACAGCGCCGAGAACGGCCCGCGCAGCACCTCCACGCGCTCCGCGCTGGCGAGGTTGGCGTGCGAAAGCTGCGATTGCCCGTCCGGCTGCGTCGCCGGGATGCCGTCGATGATCACCCGCAAGCCGCGGATGCCGAAGCTGGCGCGCGTGCCGAAACCGCGGATCGACACCTGCGTGTCCTGCGCGTAGTTCTGCCGGTCGCGCGCCAGCAGGCCGGGCACCCCGCCCAGCCACTCCGACAGGTTCAGCCCCGGCGCCGCCTCGGGCGCCGTGCGCACCGACACGGCGGCCGGCGTCTCGAACACACTCGACTCCCGCCGCGTCGCCGTCACCGTCACCGGCTCCAGCGCCACCACCTCCGAAGCCGCCAACACCCAATGAACCAGGTTCATTTGCAACCCGCCGCCATCAAATGAACCTGGTTCATTTGTCGTCGCGGAAGATGGCGGTGCCGCGGGTGCCGTCGGGCTTGAGCCAGGCGCGGTACATGCCGCTGGTGTTGAAGGGCATGGCGATGTTGCCTCGGCGGTCGAGGGCGATGGCGCCGCCGTCGCCGCCGAGCGCGACGATCTCTTCGTTGATCACCGCGTGCGCGGCGGTCGCCAGCGCATCGCCGCGCAGGCCGACCCGGGCGCAGATGGCGTGCGCCGCCGCGGTGCGCAGGTAGAACTCGCCCCAGCCGGTGCCGGACACGCCGCACTCGGCGTCGGCCCAGGTGCCCGAGCCGATCACCGGCGCATCGCCGACCCGGCCCCAGCGCTTGTTGGTCATTCCGCCCGTCGAGGTGGCCGCGGCGATGTGGCCGCTTGCATCCAGCGCCACCGCGCCCACGGTGCCGAAGTACGCACCCGGCGCCGGAACCAGCGCCGCGCGCTCGCGCTCCTGCGCGCGCTCGAGCTGCTCGCGGCGGCGGTCGGTGTCGAACCAGTCGGGCGCGACCCGCTCGATCTCCGGCCGCGTATCGGCGAAGGCCTCGGCGCCACCCGCCGCCAGCATCACGTGCGGCGAGTGTTCCATCACCGCGCGCGCCAGCCGGATCGGGTTGCGCACCGTGCGCACGCCCGCCACCGCGCCGGCCCGCCGCGTGTGGCCTTCCATGATCGCGGCGTCGAGCTCGTGCCCGCCCTCGGCATTGAACACCGCGCCCTTGCCGGCGTTGAACCAGGGCGACTCCTCCAGCACCACGATCGCCGCGGTGACGGCGTCCAGCGCCGTGCCGCCGTCCTTGAGCACCGCCTGGCCGGCGTCGAGGGCGCGGTCGAGCGCCGCGCGCACCTCGCGCTCGTCCTCCGGCGACAGCGCGCTGCGCTCGATCACTCCGGCGCCTCCGTGCAGGACCAGGGCGGTGGGCGGCGGCGCGGCGAAGGCCGGCGCGGCTAGGGCGACGGCGAGCACGAGCAGGGTGCGGATCATGGGCGGAGACCTCGGGAAAGGACGCGGACGCACAGTCTAGCCGGGCCGGGCGAAGGCCCCGTGCACGCCCGTGCAGGCCGCGCATATTTCCTGCGGCAAAGCAGCAATTCACGCCCGGCCCGGGCACGTGCACGCGTGCTGCGCTGCGGCGGCCTTCACGGGTCGAGGCCGCAGCAGCGCACCTGGCAACGATGGTGCAGCGCGGTCGCCGCGTCGCAGCATGCGCCACGCCGTACACGGGGCGTTGACAGCCCCCGCAGGCGTCCCCTATCCACGGCCAGGCCAAGCGACGAAGGACACGGCGAGACGCCGACCGGAAGCCGCGGGCCGGTCCGACAGGGGAAGGACCGACGCGGGCACCCAGCCCAACCACCACCTGTTCGAACCATTCGGGGAGTCACACCATGAAGTCCGCCAACCTGCTCGCGCTCGGCCTTGCCCTCGCGCTCGGCACCACGTCCACCCTCGCGTCCGAGCTGCGCCGCGCCGAGCATCCGATCAAGAACAGCTACATCGTCGTGCTCAAGCCCAACAGCCTCGTGCTGCCCGCCAACGCGCGCAATGGCCGCGAAGCCATGTCGATGGCGGTGGCCAACGCCGCGGTCGACCTGTCCGACCGCTTCGAGCTGCGGCCGCACCAGATGTACGACGTCGCCCTGCAGGGCTTTGCCGTCGAGGCGACCGAGAAGCAGATCCAGCGCCTGCTCAAGGACCCGCGCGTGGACTACGTCGAAGAGGATGAAATGTCCTACATCGGCGCCACCCAGACCGGCGCGACCTGGGGCCTGGATCGCTCCGACCAGCGCGACCGCCCGCTCAACGGCAGCTACATCTACGACTACACGGCGTCGAACGTGCGCGTGTACGTGATCGACAGCGGCATCCTCGGCAGCCACAGCGACTTCGGCGGCCGCGTGCTGTCGGGCTACACCGCCATCAGCGACGGCCGCGGCACCAGCGACTGCAACGGCCACGGCACCCACGTCGCCGGCACCGTCGCGGGCGCCACCTGGGGCGTGGCCAAGCAGGCGCGCCTGGTGCCGGTGCGCGTGTTCGGCTGCACCGGCGGCAGCGCCAACTCGACGATCATCGCGGGCATCAACTGGGTCGCCAGCAACCACGTCAAGCCGGCCGTGGCGAACATGAGCCTCGGCGGCGGTGCGTCCTCGGCCACCGACACCGCGACCAACAACCTGATCAACGCCGGCGTCACCGTGGTGGTGGCCGCGGGCAACGACAACTCCAACGCTTGCAACTACTCGCCGGCGCGCGTCGCCAACGCGATCACGGTCGGTTCGACCACGTCCACCGACGCCCGGTCCTCGTTCTCGAACTACGGCACCTGCGTGAACATCTTCGCGCCGGGCAGCTCGATCCGTTCGGCCTGGTACACCAGCACCACCGCCACCAACACCATCAGCGGCACCTCGATGGCGTCGCCGCACGTCGCTGGCGCCGCGGCGCTGTACCTGTCCACGAACCCGGGCGCGTCGCCGGCCACGGTGCGCAATGCGATCTATGCCAAGGCGACCACCGGCCGCCTGACCGGCATCCTCACCGGTTCGCCGAACCGCCTGCTGTACACGCGTTGATCCACCCAGCCCCGGGGCGGCTCGTCCGCCCCGGCGGCTTCCCCAGTGGGAGGCATTGCCTCAGCCCTGGTGGCGCAGGGCCTCGATCGGATCGAGCCGCGCCGCCTTGCGCGCCGGGTAGAACCCGAAGAACAAACCGGTCGCCACCGAGAAGCCGGTGGCCATCAGCACCACCTTGGCATCGAGCATCACCGGCAGTGCGCCGAACTTGCTCGCCAGCAGCGCGCCGCCCACGCCCAGCGCGATGCCGATGAAACCACCGCCCAGCGAGATCAGCATGGCCTCGGCCAGGAACTGCGCCTGGATTTCCTTCGGCCCGGCGCCGACCGCCATGCGCAGGCCGATCTCCCGGATGCGCTCGGTCACCGACACCAGCATGATGTTCATGATGCCGATGCCGCCGACGATCAGCGAGATGCTGGCCACCGCGCCCAGCAGCAGCGACATCAGCCGCGTGGTCTGGGTGCGGGTGCTGACGATCTCGGCGATGTTGCGCACCGCGAAGTCGTCCTCCGCGCCCGGCGCGATGCGGTGGCGCTGGCGCAGCAGGGCGTTGAGCTCCTCCTCGACGTACGCGAGGTCCTCGGCGCGGCCCACGCTCACCGAAATCTGCTGCACGGTGCTGGCCTGGCGCGGCACCGCCGCCGCGGCGCCCGCGGCGGGCGTGGCGGTGGCCGGCGTGCTGGCCGCGGCGGCGGCGGGCGCCAGCCGGCGGCGGCCGGTTTCCAGCGGCACGATGATCAGGTCGTCGGAATCCTGGCCCCAGTTGCCCTGCCCCTTCGGCACCAGCACGCCCACCACGCGCAGCGGCACGCGGCCGAGGCGGATGGTGGCGCCCACCGGATCGGCGTCGCCGAACAGCTCGCGGCGCACGGTCTCGCCCAGCACCACCACCTTGGCGGCCGAGCTGAAGTCGCGGGCGGTGAAACCGTTGCCTAGCGCGTACTCCCAGTCGTTGACCGGGAAATAGTCGGCGTTGACGCCCTCCCAGCGCGTGGACCAGTTGTTCTCGGCGAACACCACCTGGCCGCCGCCGCGGATCGAGGTGGCCACGTACTGCACCTCGGGGATCTCGTTCCGGATCGCCTCGGCGTCCTCGTCGGTCAGGCTGGCGGCCGAACCGGCGCCGCCGCGCACCGGCCCCTGGCGCGACGAAGAGGCGAACACCTCCAGCCGGTTCGAGCCCAGGCGCGAGATCATCTGGTCGAGCTCGCTCTGCGTGCCCTGGCCCACCGACACCATCACGATCACGGCGGCGATGCCGATGATCACGCCCAGCGCGGTCAGGATGCTGCGCATGAAGTTGCCGCGCAGCGAGAACACCGCCGAGCGAAGCACGTCGGGGAAAGTCATGCCGCGTTCTCCTTCGGGACCCAGCCATCGGCGTGCAGCTGGCCGTCGTGCATCACCACGATGCGGTCGGCGTGCTCGGCGATCGGCCGCTCGTGGGTGATGATGACGATGGTGCGGCCGCCGGCCTGCAGGCGCTCGAACAGCGCCATGATCTCCTCGCTGGTGCGCGAGTCGAGCGCGCCGGTGGGCTCGTCGGCCAGCAGCAGCGGCGGCTGGTTGATGAGCGCGCGGGCGATGGCGACGCGCTGCTGCTGGCCGCCGGAAAGTTCGTTCGGGCGGTGCCCGGCGCGGTCGGCCAGGCCCACCTCGGCCAGCGCCGCCAGCGCCCGCGGCGCGCGCTCGGCCACCGGCACGTTCGAGTACACCAGCGGCATCATCACGTTCTCGAGCGCGGTCTGGCGCGAGAGCAGGTTGAAGCCCTGGAACACGAAGCCGATCTTCTCCAGCCGCAGCTTGGCGCGCTGCGTGGCGTCGAGCGTGGCGACGTCGACGCCGTCGCAGCGGTAGGTGCCGGCGCTCGGCTGGTCGAGGCAGCCGATCATGTTCATCATCGTCGACTTGCCCGAGCCCGAGGCGCCCATGATGGCGAGGAACTCGCCGCGCGGCACCACCAGGTCGACGCCGCGCAGCGCCACCACTTCGGCCGGCGTGCCTGGCGAGTACACCTTGCGCAGGCCGACCAGCTCGATCATCGGCGTGCGCGATCCGGTCGTCGTGGCCGTCATGCCGCCGGGCGCTCCTGCCCGGTGATCACCGCATCGCCCTCGGCCAGCTCGCCCGACACTTCGGTGACGGTGCCGTCGGAGGCGCCCAGGCGCACGGCGACCGCGCGCGGCTGGCCCTGGTCGAGCACCCACACCACGCCGCGGCGGGCGGTGGCGAGGGCGCGCAGTTCTTCATCCCAGCGCTTCTGCTGCTCCGGCGACAGCGTGGCGCGGAAGTCGGCGAAGCTGCGGTTGAGCGCTTCGGCCATGCGCTGGCGCATCGCTTCGGGCGACGGCCCGCCGGCTCCCGGCGCGGGGCCCTGCCCGGCGCCCGGCGGACGTCCACCGCCCGCGGCGGCCGCGGCCTGGCGGCCGGCCGCGCGCGCCGCGGCGCGCTCCTGCACCTCGGCCAGCGCCGCGTCGAAGGCCGCGCGCTGGGTGGCGTCGAGCTGCAGAGCGTCGGCCACCCGCGGCAGGTCCTGCCCGAAGCCGCCGCGTCCCGCGCCCGGCGCGGCCGCGGCGTCCACGTCCGGCGGCGTGTAGCGCAGCGCCGCGTTCGGCACGCGCAGCACGCCCTCGCGGCGGCTGACCACGATCTCGGCGCTGGCGGTCATGCCCGGCAGCAGGCTCTGGTCGCGGTTGTCGACCTGCACCACCACCGGGTAGCTGATGACGTTGGCGGTGGAGGTCGCGGACAGCCGCACCTGCTTCACCTCGCCCTGGAACTGGCGGTCGGGGAAGGCGTCGACGGTGAACGAGACCGGCAGGCCCTCGCGGATCTGGCCGACGTCGGCCTCGTCGATGCTCAGGTCGATCTGCATCTGGCCCAGGTCCTCGGCGATCTGGAACAGCACCGGCGTCTGGAAGCTGGCCGCCACCGTCTGGCCCGGCTCGACCGCGCGCAGCAGGATCACGCCGTCCACCGGCGAGCGGATGATGGTGTAGCTGACGTCGAGCCGCGCGTTGTCCACCGCGGCCTGCCGCTGCTGCACGCCGGCCTGGGCCGAGACCACGCGGGCGCGGGCCTGGTCGCGCGCGGCCAGCGCGAGGTCGAGCTCGTTGCGGGCGATCAGCTGGCGCGCGGCCAGGTCGGACTTGCGCACGTAGTCGGCCTCGGCGTTCTTCAGCGTGGCCTGGGCTTCGTTCACCGAGGCGCGCGCGCTGGCGAGATCGGCCTCGGTCTGCTTCACCCGGCTCTCGAACGGCGCCGGGTCGAGGCGGGCGATCGGCTGGTCCTTCGCGACGCGGTCGTTGAAGTCGACCAGCACCTCCTGCATCTGCCCGGACACCTGCGAGCCGACGTCCACCGTGGTGGTGGCGCGCAGGGTGCCGGTGGCCGAGATCACCACGCGCACGTCGCCGCGATCGACCGCGCCGGTGCGGAAGCCGCCGCCGGCTTCGGGCGTGCGCGCGCTCCAGGCCCACCAGGCCAGGGCGGCAAGGCCCAGCACCGCGGCGACCAGGGCCAGGCGGCGGAACGGGCGGGCGGTGGGCTGGGCAAGCGACATCGTGGCTCCGGATTCAGTAAAGGCAGTGGCGGGTGGGGAGATAACGCACGGGCGCGCCGCGCGTTGACGTCGCGCGACGATCCGGGAGGCGGGACTCAGGGCATCGGCGGCAGCAGCGGGAAACTGATCGTGGCGACGGTGCCCTTGCCGGCCTCGCTCTCGAGCCGCACCGGCCAGCCGTAGCGCTGGGACAGGCGCTGCACTATCGACAGGCCGATGCCCTGCCCGTCCTTCTTGCGGTCGCCGCCGCGGTAGAACGGCTCGAACACGCGCGCCAGTTCATCCGGCGTCATGCCCACGCCGGTGTCGGCCACCGCGATCGAGCCGCGGCGCAGGTAGACGGTGACGCTGCCCTGGTCGGTGTAGTGGCAGGCATTGCGCAACAGGTTGCTCAGCAGCACCGACAGCACGCGGGCGGGCGCATGCAGGTGGAAGTCGTCCTCCTTCACCAGCCGCAGTTCGACCGGCTTGGTGGCGACCAGCACGCGGGCCTTGTCCACTTCCTCCTCGACCACGCTGCTGACGGCGAAGTCGTCGTCCGGCAGGCCGGTGTCGCCTTCGCGGGCCAGGATCAGGAAGGCCTCGATCAGGGCCTCCATGTCGCGGCCGGCGCCCTGGATGCGCTTGAGCGCGCGGCGCGACAGCGGGCTGAGGTTCTCGTCGGCCTCCATCATGTCGCCGGCGACGCGGATCACGGTGAGCGGGGTGCGCAGCTCGTGCGAGGCGTCCCGGGTGAAATCGCGCTCGCGCTCGACGAAGCTTTCGATGCGGCTGGCGAAATCGTGCAGCGAGGACGCCAGCACGAGGGTCTCGCCCTCCACGTCCACCGGCAGGTTCTCGGGCCGCAGCGCGCTGGCCTCGGGATGCTTGGGGTCCCAGCGCTGCACCTGCCCGGCCAGCCAGATCACCGGCGACACGGCGCGTTTCGACGTTCGGTAGGTGCTCCAGGCGATCACGTAGATCACCACCAGCACGATCGCCAGCGGCGTCACGCCGAACCAGAACGCGAGGCTGTCGACCTGTTCCTGCTTGAACAGCAGGTAGAGCATGTGGCCGTTGCGGTCGCGTTCGACCAGCACCAGCGAGCCGCCCTCGGCCCGCGACAGGGCGTGGAAGCCGACGTCGAGCGGCCGCAGCTTCTCGGGCAGCGCCGCCTGGCTGCCGCCGGCGGGCACCAGGAAGCCGGTCATGTTGTAGGTGTCCGGCACCTGGGCCTGCGCATCGCTGGCCAGGCGCTGCCAGTAGTGCGTGGCCTCCTCCTGCAGCGCGCGCTGGATCAGCACGTGCTTGAGCACCGCCGAGGCGCCGTACACACCCAGCACGGCGGCGAAGCTGATCGCCGCCGCCTGCAGGATGAAGGCGACCCAGATCTTGCGGCGGAGCCCGGAGCGTGCGGTGGCCATCCCTGGTCCGCCGCTCAGCCGGCCGGCGGGGCGTCGAGGTCGGCGATGCGGTAGCCGGCGGTCTGCACGGTGTGCAGCAGCGGGCGGTCGAACGGCCGGTCGATGGCCTTGCGCAGGTTGTAGAGGTGGCTGCGCAGGGTGTCGGAATCCGGCAGGCCGTCGCCCCAGATCTCGCGCTCGATGTCGCGGCGCGTGACCACGCGGGGCGACTCGCGCATCAGGATCGTGAGCAGGCGCAGGCCGATCGGCGACAGCGCGATCTCCTGGCCGGCGCGGGTGACGCGCAGGCTGGCGGTGTCGAGCACCAGGTCGGCCACCTTCAGCACCTCGGCGCTGACCTGGCGGCGGTCGCGGCGGATCAGGGCGCGCACGCGGGCCTCGAGCTCCTGGATCGCGAAGGGCTTGACCAGGTAGTCGTCGGCGCCGGCCTCGAGGCCGTTGACCTTGTCGTTGAGGGTGTCGCGGGCGGTCAGCATCAGCACCGGGGTCGACTTCTTGGCCTCGTTGCGCAGGCGGCGGCAGACTTCCAGGCCGTCCAGGCGCGGCAGCATCAGGTCGAGCACGATCACGTCATAGCTGTTGTCGGCGGCGAGGCGGTAGCCGTCCATGCCGTCGCCCGCGTAGTCGACGCCGAAGCCCTTGGACTCCAGGTATTCGCCGACCATCTCGGACAGGTTTCGGTTGTCTTCGACCACCAGGATCAGGCCGGCCGGGTCATCGCGTCGCATGGGGTATCTCCGGGATGTGAAGGGGATGTCTTCAGCTTTGTGAAGATTACACGCCCCACCCGGTGAGCCGGGTGTGAAGCCCCCGGCAAGGCGGCGTCAACGCTACCCTTGGCCAGCCCGGCGGCCAGTGCCGCCGGCCTCTTCCCGCCCCCGCCCGGCCCGACGCCATGCCCAATTTCAGTGCCTACGCCACGCCCGTCCTGCTGCTTCTTTTTTCCAACATCTTCATGACCTTCGCCTGGTACGGGCACCTGAAGTTCAAGACCAGCCCGATCTGGATCGTGATCTTCGCCAGCTGGGGCATCGCCTTCTTCGAGTACTGCCTGCAGGTGCCGGCCAACCGGATGGGCCACGCGGTCTACTCGGCGCCGCAGCTCAAGGGCATCCAGGAAATCCTGACCCTGCTGGTGTTCGCGGGATTCTCGATCTGGTACCTGGGCGAGCAAATCAAGTGGAACCACCTCGCCGGCTTCGCGCTGATCGTCGTTGCCGCCTTCCTGCTCTTCCTCGACTGACCCTGTGGGAGGGACTTCAGTCCCGAGGCCTTTCGCCGGAAAACATCGGGACTGAAGTCCCTCCCACAAGGAGCGGATCAGAACCTGATGCGGCCGGTAAGCATGTCCTTGAACATCACCCAGTCGCCGGCGAAGGAATACAGCGGGTGCTTGAACGTCGCCGGGCGGTTGTGTTCGAAGAAGAAGTGGCCGACCCAGGCGAAGGCGTAGCCGCTGACCAGGGCGGCGAGCAGCCACCAGGCGTTCAGCGTGACGATCGCGGCGGCCAGGAAACCCAGCGCGACGCAGCTGCCGGCGAAGTGCAGCCGGCGGCAGATGGGGTTGGCGTGTTCGCCGAGATAGTACGGATAGAACTCGCTGAAGGTCGCAAACCGGTTCATTGAAGGGCTCCCGCTTGGTAGGCCTGCTCGAGGTTCTGGCGCAGCAGCGAGCGCCGGACCATGAAGCATGTTACCGCCGTCGCCATGAAGAGCGGGAACACGAAGAAGCCGAACAGGTTGCCCTCGACGCCGACACAGAACGCCAGCGTGAACGGCAAGGTACCAAACCAGATCAGCTCGGCCCGCCAGTAGGCCTGGTCCAGCAGCTGGCGGCCCCGGGCCGAGCGCACCCGGTGCACGAACCGGAAAAAGGCCAACCGCACGGCGGCCACGGCGGCCAGCAGTGCGAAATAAAGCCAGAGCGGCGCGGGCCGGTAGGTATTGGCCTCGATGCTATCCGCCCACCCGAAGAGCAGGAACAGCATCATGAACCCGAACACGGCGACGGGCTGGCCCAGTACCGAGGCCGTGGCGCCGGCCAACCCGGTTGCGGTCGATCGCATGCGGCTCATGGGACGGGCTTTTCTTCGCGCTTGGCGCGGTTCCAGTAGGCGTCCTGGGCGTCGAGGTCGAGCTGCGCCAGGTCCAGGCCCTCTTGGGCGGCCAGCTGCTCCATGCGCCGGAAGCGGCGCTCGAACTTGGCGTTGGCGCGGCGCAGGGCGGCGCCGAAATCGACCTTGGCGTGGCGGGTGAGGTTGGCGACGACGAACAGCACGTCGCCCAGCTCGTCCTCGAGCCGGTCACGGGCGGCTTCGTCGCCGGCGGCCACGGCGTCGAACTCGACCCGCACCTCTTCGATTTCCTCGTGCAGCTTGGCGATCACCGGCGCCGGGCCCGGCCAGTCGAAGCCGACCGTGGCCGCGCGCTTCTGCAGCTTCACCGCGCGCTGCCACTCGGGCAGGCCGCGGGTGATGCCGGCGAGCACGCTCATGTCCTGCTCGCCGCGTTCGGCGCGCTCGGCGCGCTTGAGCTGTTCCCAGTTCGCCAGCTGCGCCTCGGCGTCGGCCTGCGCGGCCGCGTCGCCGAACACGTGCGGGTGGCGGCGCACCAGCTTGTCGTTGATCGCGGCCACCACGTCGTCGAAGGCGAAGTGCCCCGCTTCCTCGGCCATGCGCGAATGGAACACCACCTGCAGCAGCAGGTCGCCCAGCTCGTCGCGCAGCTCGGGCATGTCGCCGCGCTGGATCGCGTCGGCGACTTCGTACGCCTCTTCGATCGTGTAGGGCGCGACGCTGGCGAAGTCCTGCTTCACGTCCCAGGGGCAGCCGCGCTCCGGGTCGCGCAGGCGGGCCATGATTTCGATCAGCTCGCGGATGTCAGCCATGGGCGGCGGCCTCCAGCCAGTCGCGCCAGGGCAGCGCAGGGTCGCCCAGCGCGATGAAGTCGGGGTTGAGCAACGACTCCTTGCGGTTGTAGTCCAGCGGCTGGCCGTCGAGGCGCAGCACGGCGCCGCCGGCTTCCTCGAGCACGCACTGCGCGGCCGCGGTGTCCCATTCGCTGGTGGGCCCGAAGCGCGGGTACACGTCGATCAGCCCCTCCGCGATACGGCAGAACTTCAGCGAGGAGCCCAGGCCGATGCGCTCGGTCTCGCCCATGCGCTCGAGCGCGGCGGCGGTGCGCGGGTCCAGGTGCGAGCGGCTGGCGGCCACCCGCAGCGGCAGCGCGGCCGGGCGGCGGGTGGTGACCGCGACGTCGCCGGCGTCGGTGCGCAGCCAGGCGCCCTCGCCAGCCTCGGCGTGCAGCAGCTGGCCCGGCACCGGCGCATACACCACGCCCAGCACCGGCCGGCCGTGCTCGACCAGGGCGATGTTGACGGTGAACTCGCCGTTCTTCTTCACGAACTCGCGGGTGCCATCCAGCGGATCCACCAGCCAGTGGCGCGTCCACGTGCGCCGTTCGGACCAGGGGACGCCGGCGTCTTCCTCGCTCAGCACCGGGATGTCCGGCGCCAGCGCGCGCAGGCCGGCGGCGAGGATGCGGTGCGCGGCCAGGTCGGCCTGGGTCAGCGGCGAGGCGTCGTCCTTGTGCTCGACCGCGAAGTCCTGCGCGTACACCGCGAGGATCGCCGCGCCCGCCTCCACCGCCAGCGCGAGGCAGCCCGCCCGCAGTGGGCTCACGCGCGCCCCCGCAGCACTTCGCGGACGATGAACAGGGCGGCCAGGGAGCGGCCCTCCGAGCAGTCGTCGCGCAGCATCAGCTCATGCAGTCGGTCCAGGCGCCAGGGAATGACCTCGAGTTCCTCCGGCTCGTCGCCGGGCAGCCGCTCCGGATAGAGGTCTTCGGCCAGCACCAGGTGGATCTCGTGGTTCATGTAGGTGGGCGCCAGCGTGATCGCGCGCAGCGCGGTGAGCTTGCGGGCGCCAAAGCCCACCTCTTCCTTCAGCTCGCGGTTGGCCGCCTCGAGCACGGTTTCGCCGGCGTCCATGCGGCCCTTGGGCAGGCCCAGCTCGTAGCGGTGCACGCCGGCGGCGTACTCGCGGATCAGCAGCACGTGCTCGGGGTCGGGCACCGCGGCGATGATCACCGAGCCGTGGCCGCTGCTGAGCGCGCGGTGGTAGCGACGGCGCTCGCCGTTGCTGAACTCCAGGTCCAGGTGCTCGCGGCGGGCGCCCTCGGCGCCGTGCTCCTCGCGGGCGTGGATGACGGGCAGCGGGCGCGCGCTGGCGGGCGGCGGGGATCGGTCGGCGGGTTCGGACATGCCCCGATTCTAGCCGCTGGCCGTGATGGTTGCCGTGTCCATGGACAGGCCGGGCCGCGGGCCGGATCATCCGCGCATGGATACCAACACCGACACCGCCCGCCAGGCCGAGGCCGCCGCCTGGCGCGCGCGCGACCTCGCCGCGGTCTGGCACCCCTGCACCCAGATGAAGGAACACCCAGGCACCCTGCCGCTGGTGCCGATCCGCCGCGGCCGCGGCGCCTGGCTCGAGGGCGTGGACGGCATGCGCTACCTCGACGCCGTCAGCAGCTGGTGGACCAACCTGTTCGGCCACGCCGAGCCGCGCATCGCCGGGGCCATCGCGGCCCAGGCGCGCGAGCTCGAGCACGTGATCTACGCCGGCTTCTCGCACGCCCCCGGCCTCGCCCTGGCCGAAGCCCTGCTGGCGAAGGCGCCGGCCGGGCTCTCGCGGGTGTTCTACGGCGACAACGGCTCGGCCGCGGTCGAGATCGCGCTGAAGATGAGCTTCCACAGCCATGCCAACCGCGGCGACCCCGGCCGCACGCGCTTCATCGCGCTGGGCAACGGCTACCACGGCGAAACCCTGGGCGCGCTGTCGATGGGCGACATCCCGCTGTACCGGCGGGTGTACGCGCCGCTGCTGCTCGAGCCGCTGTTCGCGCCCTCGCCGGACGCCTACGAGGCCGAGCCGGGCGAAAGCGCCGAAGCCTGCGCGCTGCGGCGCGCCGACCAGCTGGCGGCGATCTTCGAGGCCCACCCCGGCCAGGTCAGCGCCCTGATCCTGGAGCCGCTGGTGCAGTGCGCCGGCGGCATGCGCATGCACCACCCGGCCTACCTGCGGCGCGCCCGCGAGCTCTGCGACGCCCACGGCGCGCACCTGATCGCCGATGAGATCGCGGTCGGGTTCGGCCGCACCGGCACGCTGTTCGCCTGCGAGCAGGCCGGCATCTCGCCGGATTTCCTGTGCCTGTCGAAAGGCCTCACCGGCGGCTTCCTGCCCATGTCGGCGGTGCTGACCACCGCGGCGGTGTACGAGGCCTTCCTCGACGATTCGCGCGAACGCGCCTTCCTGCATTCGCACAGCTACACCGGCAACCCGCTCGGCTGCGCCGCCGCGCTGGCCTCGCTGGCGATCTTCGACAGCGACGACGTGCTGGCGCGCAACCGCGGCACCGCTGCGCGCATGGCCGCGCTGGCCGCGCCGCTGGCCGCACACCCGAACGTGGCCGACGTGCGCCAGACCGGCATGATCCTGGCGATCGAACTGGCCGCCGACGGTCGCGGCAAGACGCCCTTCCCCGCCGCCGACCGCCGCGGCCTGCGCGCCTACCGCCACGCGATCGAACGCGGCGTGGTGCTGCGTCCGCTGGGCGACATCCTGTACTGGATGCCGCCCTACTGCGTCGGCGAAGAGGAACTCCTGCACCTGGCCGCCGTCACCACCTCGGCCATCGAAGAGGCGACCCGCGCATGAGGACCATCCGCTGCCATGTCGACGCGCCGCTGTCGGTTGGCGCCACCGCGACGCTGTCCGAAACCGCCACCGGCCACCTCGTCCGCGTGCTGCGGCTGGGCGTGGGCAATGCCGTGGTGCTGTTCAACGGCGACGGCCACGACTACGACGCGCGCCTGGTGGCCGTGGGCAAGCGCGGCGCCGAGGCCGAAGTCCTGGGCGCGCGGGCGCTGGCGAACGAATCGCCGCTCGCCATCACCCTCGCCCAGGGCGTGGCGCGCGGCGAGAAGATGGACCTGGTGCTGCAGAAAGGCACCGAACTCGGCGTCGCCGCCTTCGCGCCCATCAACACCGAGCGCACCGAAGTGAAGCTGGACGCCGAACGCGCTGAAAAACGCCTGGCGCACTGGCGCGGCGTGCTGGTGGCGGCCTGCGAGCAGAGCGGGCGCGCGCGGGTGCCGTCGCTGGCGTCGCCGCTGGGATTGGCGCAGTGGGCCGGCGGCACGCATGCGGGCTTGAAGCTGATGCTGGATCCCGACGGCGAACTGACGCTCGCGGCGCTGCCGCCGACCGACGCGGTGACGCTGGTGGTGGGGCCGGAAGGCGGGCTGTCCGAGCGCGACCTGGCGACGCTGCGCGCGGCGGGCTTCAAGGGATTGCGCCTGGGGCCGCGCATCCTGCGCACCGAGACGGCGGGGTTGGCGGCGATCGCGGCGCTTCAATCGCGCCTGGGCGACCTGTAGCTCAGGCGGCGACCTGGGCCTGGTCGAGGGCCTTCTGGATCAGCAGCTCGATGCTCAGCAGGTCGGGCACCACGGCCGGGTCGTCGTTGAGCGTCACGCGCGAGTGCACGCCCAGCGGCAGCTCCTTGAGCTCCTGCGATTCGGCCAGCGCGGCGCGCGACACCGTGACCAGGCGCGGGAAGCCCTGCGACAGCACGGCGAAGAACGGCAGCTTGGGGTTGTTGCCCAGCGCCTTGAGCACGGCCACCTTGGCGCCCATCTGGCCGTCTTCGCCCGACCAGCCGGCCAGGCGCGAGAACGACAGCAGCGGCAGGCGCCAGCCGCGCCAGCGGACGCGGCCCAGCAGCCACTCCGGGGCATCGCCCAGGGGCTCCGGCTCCGAGTAGGTGATGACCTCGGCGACGCTGGCGTTGGGCAGCAGCAGGCGGCCCTGGGTAACGGTGATCAACACGCCTCGGATGTCGCGCTGGGCATTCATGGGTCTACTCCGGATCCTTTGCTTCAGTTCCAGCAATCAATGGTCAGGCGCGCCAGGTCGGCATGGCCGGCCGGGACGGCGCCGGCGGCGATGACCTGCTCGGCGGCCACGGCGTCGAAGCAGGTGCCGGGGTCCTGGGCCAGCACGACCGCGCCAGCGTCCTTGAGCGCCAGCACCGCGGGCACGACCGACGGGTCGGCGCCGCTGAGCACCAGCACCACGCTGTCGGCGGCCGGCAGCGCGGCCACGACGTCGGCCAGGCCGCCGTTGACGGTGAACTCAAAACGGTTGTCTCGATGGGACACGCCCGTGCCGGGCTGCAGCACCGCGACGCGGCCCGGATGGGCGAGCTGGCCCTCGACCGCGAGGTCGAGCGGCAGGCGGCTGGCCTTGGCGAGCTGGCCGACGAGGCGATCGTGCTTGCCGGTATCGAGGTGCTGGTAGAGCAGCACCGGAACCGGCAGCGACGGCGGCAGCGCCGACAGCAGCTGGCGCACCGCATCGGGGCCGCCGAGGCCGGCGAGCACGAGCAGCACGCCGGCGCTCGCGCCACGGTGTTGGCCCACTCCCTCGGCGCTGGCTTCGTCGACCAGGCTCAGGGCGGCACCCGCCGCGCTGGGCTTGAACGACACGACCGGCGCTTCGGCCGGCGGGGGCGGCGGCGACGGGGCCGCCTCGGCGCCATCCATCGGCACCAGCTCGAGCGAAGCGAACATCGAACCCCCGGTGGCCGGCGCGCGCGTGGGCGCCGGCGCCGCGGGCGCCTCCGCGGCCGGCACGTCGTCCAGGTGGCCAAAGTCGGTGGCGAAGTCCGGCTCCTGCGCCTCGGGGCGCTGGTCCTGGGCTTCGAAGGCTTCCAGCTGCGCCGCGAGCGCGGCGACGTCGTCGTCCACGCTGTCCGGATGGGCGGCGTCGTCATCGCTGAACGACGAGAAATTCACCGGGCCGCCGTCGAGTTCGATGTCGGCGAGCAGCGGCGCTTCCTGGCCGGCGTCGTCGGTCAGGGACAGGGAATCGGCTTCGTCCAGCGTCGGCATCGGCGCGTTCTCGTCCGGCAGCGCCGAGAGATCGATGTCGAAGCTGCTGGCGTCGAACTCCAGGTCCTCGAGGGCCGGTTCCGGCGCGCGTGAGGCTTCCACCGGGGCATCGACGCGGCCGAGGGCTTGCTCAAGGTCGCCGAGGTCGAGATCGATGCTGGCCTCGGGCTCGGGCTCGGGCGCCGCCGCGGGTTCGGGCGCGGCCGGCACCGGTTCGGCGGCCAGCGACGGATTGGTCGGCACCCACTCGGACAGGTCGAGCGACTCGGCGGCGTAGTCCTCGAGCTTCTCGTGGTCCATTTCCTGGGCCGGCGTGCGCGGGGCGCCCGGCTCCATGGACAGGTCGACGACCGGCAGGTGGTCGGCATCGCTGGGCGCCGGCGGCAGCAGGTCGGAGCCGACCAGCTTGGCCGCGAGGTGGCGGGCCCAGCGCGCGAGGTCCCAGCCGTCGAGGCCGCGGGTGACCTCGGCGTCGTCGTACATCACCTCGATGCCGGGCGCGGCCAGCAGGTCGTCGAAGCGCTCGAGCGATTCCTCGACCGCGGGCTCCAGGCTGACCAGCACCACGGTCGGCTTCTCGGAGGCGACGGTGCCCGGATCGAGCTCGGCCGGATCGCCCTCGGCGACCAGCTGTGCACCTAGCTCCGCGAGGGCGCGGCGGAGCTGGTCGCGGGCATCACCGGGGCGGGCCAGCAGGGCGACGCGGACCGGCGACTCAAGCATTGGCCGGCTCCATGCCGAGCATCTCGAACACGTTCCGCATCAGCTCGACTTCCTGGTAGGGCTTGCCGAGGTAGCGGTTCACGCCGATGTCGAAGGCGCGCTGGCGGTGTTTGTCGCCGGTACGCGAGGTGATCATGATGATCGGCACGTCCTTCAGGCGCGGGTCCGACTTCATGTTCTGGGCCAGCTCGTAGCCGTCCATGCGCGGCATCTCGATGTCGAGCAGCATCAGGTCGGGCACGCGCTCGGCCATCTTCTCGATGGCGTCCACGCCATCCTTCGCCGTCAGCACTTCCATGTTGTGGCGCTCGAGCACGCGGCCGGTGACCTTGCGCATGGTGATCGAGTCGTCCACCACCATCACGGCCGGGATGCGGCGGGCGGCCGGGGCCGGCGCGGCCGGCACCAGCTCGATGCTGCGGTCGATGCTGGCCTGGCGGCGCACCAGCGGCGCGACGTCGAGGATCACGACGACGCGGCCGTCGCCCATGATGGTGGCGCCGAAGATGCCCGGGATCGAGTTGACCTGCGGGCCCACCGGCTTGACCACGATTTCCTTGCTGCCCAGCACCTGGTCGATGCAGATGGCGGCGCGCAGGTCGCCGGAGCGGGCGAGCAGCAGCGGCATCTGCAGGCTGTCCTGCGCCTTGGCGGGCGCGTGGCCGATCAGTGTGCCCAGGTCGTGGATGGCGTAGGACTCGCCGGCGTAGGTGAAGCTCGGGTGTTCGGTGGCGAGCTGTTTGTCGAGCTCGGCGCGGCTCATGCGGCCCACGCCCTGCACCGAGGCGATCGGCACCGCGAAGCTGGTGTCGCCGATCTTCACGAACACGGCCTGGGTGACCGCGAGGGTGAACGGCAGGCGGATGGTGAAGGTGCTGCCCTTGCCGACTTCGGACTCGATGCTGAGCGAGCCACCGAGCTGGCGGATTTCGCTGTAGACCACGTCCATGCCGACGCCGCGGCCGGCCAGGCGGCTGACCGTCTGTGCGGTGGAGAAGCCGGTCTCGAGGATGAAGCCGTAGAGCGTGGCGTCGGAGACCTCGGCGTCGGGCTTGAGCAGGCCGCGCTCGATCGCCTTCCTGCGGATGGCTTCCTTGTCCAGGCCGCGGCCGTCGTCGCTGATCTTGAGCACGACTTCGGAACCTTCGCGCTGCACCTGCACGCGGACCAGGCCTTCCTCGGGCTTCCTGGCCTTCTTGCGGTCGGCCGGCAGCTCGAGGCCGTGGGCGACGGCGTTGCGGAGCATGTGCTCCAGCGGCGCGGTCATGCGGTCGAGGACGTTGCGGTCCATTTCGCCGCTGGCGCCATCGACCTTGAGGTTGACCTGCTTGCCGGTCTCGCTGCCCGACTGGCGCAGCACGCGGCGCAGGCGCGGCACCAGCGCGTCGAAGGGCACCATGCGCGTGCGCATGAGGCCTTCCTGCAGGTCCGAACTCACGCGCGACTGCTGCAGCAGCAGGGTTTCGTACTGGCGGGTCAGGTCGTCGAGCGAACCCTGCAGGCTGACCAGGTCGGCCGCGGACTCCGCCAGCGAGCGCGACAGCTGCTGCTGGGTGGTGAAGCGGTCGAGCTCGAGCGGATCGAACTGCTCGTCGCTGGCCTCGCCCTCGCGCTGGTAGCGCGCGATGATCTGCGCTTCCGTCTCGATGTCGAGCTTGCGCAGCTGTTCGCGCAGGCGGGTGGTGGTCTGGCCGAGTTCGCCGAGGTTCGAGCGGAACGCGCCGAGCTGCTGCTCGAGGCGGGCGCGGTAGATGGCGACTTCGCCGGCGTAGTTCACCAGGCGGTCGAGCAGGTCGGCGCGGATGCGGACCTGTTCCTGCGGGGCGCGGACGCCACCGATGTCCTCGCCCTCGTCGAGCGCATCGATCGGGGCGGACAGCGGCGCCATCGTGCCCGCCGCGCCCGCGCTGGGCGCGAACACCGGACGGGTGACGGCGGCTTCCTCGGCGGCCGCGGCCTGGCGGTCCAGCGCGGTGGTGGCCGGACGCTCGGCGACGGGGGCGGCCGGGGCAGCGGCGGTGCCTGCCTCCAGCGCGCGGCCCTTGGCGAGCGCGTCGATCTGGCCGATCAGGTTCGCCGGCAGCGCGATCGCCTTGCGCTCGCCGACGCGGGTTACCATGCCGTGCAGGCGGTCGAAGGCGCGCTCGAGCACGACCACGCCGGTCTGGTCGAGTTCGCGCCGGCCCTCGGCGACGACCTCGAGCAGCGACTCCATCGCGTGGCCGAGTTCGCCGATCGGGAAGATGCCCGCCATGCGGGCACCGCCCTTGAGCGTGTGCAGGTCGCGCTGCAGGCCGACCACGAGCTCGCGGTCGGTGGTGCGGTCGCGCAGCTCGGCTAGCAGGCTGTCGGAATGGTCGAGCAGGTCGGCCGATTCCTCCAGGAAGATGTCGAGCAGGTCGACGTCGATGTCGCTGGTGTCGAGCTCGGCGTCCGGATCGTCCGGGTCCTGGGCCATCGGGACCTGGCTGTTGGCCTGGGCTTCGGGCTCATCGGCGGCTTGCGTGGCCGCGGCGAGGGCTGCGGCCGCGGTGGCGGCAGCTGCGGCTTCAGCAGCGGCGGCTTCAGCGGCGGCGGCTTCAGCAGCGGCAGCTTCAGCAGCGGCGGCTTCGGCAGCGGCAGCCTCAGCAGCGGCGGCTTCCGCGGCAGCAGCGGCTTCGGCGGCGGCGGCCGTGTCTTCGGTGACCGACTCGTCGGCGGGCGACGTCAGAGCCTCGAGCTCCTCGATCGTCATGCCGTAGAAATCCTCGGCCGGCAGGGCGGCGGCGGCTTCGGCTGCAGCGGCTTCGGCGGCAGCGGCTTCAGCGGCAGCAGCTTCAGCGGCAGCAGCTTCAGCAGCAGCTTCAGCTTCAGCTTCAGCGGCAGCGGCAGCGGCAGCGGCTTCGGCGGCGGCAGCTTCGGCGGCGGCAGCTTCGGCGGCAGCGGCTTCGGCGGCAGCGGCTTCGGCGGCAGCGGCTTCGGCGGCAGCGACTTCGGCGGCAGCGACTTCGGCGGCAGCGGCTTCGGCGGCAGCGGCTTCGGCGGCAGCGGCTTCGGCGGCAGCGGCTTCGGCGGCAGCGGTTTCAGCGGCAGCGGTTTCAGCGGCAGCGGCTTCGGCAGCAGCGGCTTCAGCGGCAGCGGCTTCAGCGGCAGCGGCTTCAGCAGCGGCAGCGGCTTCAGCAGCGGCAGCGGCTTCCGCGGCCGCAGCGGCCTCGGCGGCTTCCGCCTCGGCAGCGGCGGCGGCCAGCGCGGCTTCGGCGGCGGCGAGTTCTTCGGCGGACGGACCGACGTTGAATTCTTCGTTGATGGTGAAGGCGGGGGCCGCGTCGTCGACGCGGACATCCTGCAGGAAGGCGTCGAGCGAGATGCGCTCCTGCGGTTCCGCGGTGGCTTCCTCGGCGTCGAAGCTGGGCAGGCCGGACAGGTCCGGGACCTCCATCGGCACCGGGGTCGGCATCACGCCGGTCGGCTCGTCCGGATGCAGCGGGATCGGGGCGTTGGCTTCCGGCAGCGCGTCGCGCAGCGCCGCGGCGCGGGCCGCGAGCGCGGCGAAGGACGGCACCACGCCGCCCGGGCGCTCCAGCGCGACGATGGCCTCGCGGATCGCGGCGGCCGCATCGCGGACCACCGACACGCCCTCGGCCGAGGGAATGCGCCGGTCGGCGACCGAGCGCTTCATGAAGCCTTCCAGCGGCGCGGTCACGTCGGTGAGCGCGGTGACCTCGGTCATCGCGAACGCGCCGTTCATCGTGTGCACGGCGCGCAGCAGCGGATCGGTGACGGCCTGCGGGCCCCGGGCCGCGCACGCGGCCAGCCAGGCATCCACGGTCTCGAGATGGCCGGCGACTTCCGGCTTGAGGATCTCGAACAGCACCGGGTCGATCGCGAAACCACCGGCGTCGTCGGCCGGGGCTTCTTCCAGCTGGGCGAAGACCACGGCCGGTTCCGGCAGCGACGGCTCGGGCGCGGCCACGGGCTCCGGCGCCAGCTCGACCACCGGGGCCGCTTCCGCGGCGGCGGCGGCGGCAGACATCGCGGCCTGGGGCGGCTGGTACATCACTTCCTCGCCGGCCGCGACGCGGTCGGCCAGGGCCTGGATGCCCTCCAGGTCGGCATGCACGGTTTCGCCCTGCAGCGCGGCGCGCAGCAGCGGCAGGGTGTTGAAGGCGTTCTCGATCAGCGACACCACCGCCGGGCTGGCGGTGCGGGTGCCGTCGAGCACGCGGTTGAGCGTGCTCTCGACCTTCCAGCTGAACTCGCCCAGGCTCTTGGCACCGACCAGCCGGCCACTGCCCTTGAGCGTGTGGAACACGCGCCGGATCGGCCGCAGCTGCTCCATGTTGTCGGGCTGCTTGCGCCAGGTCGGCAGCAGCTGCTCGAGGTTGCCGATTTCCTCCTGGAATTCCTCCAGGAAGACCTCGCGGATCTCGTCGTCGATCTCGTCGCTGCTGCCGTCGAAACCGGGGATGACCGGCAGCGGCGGCGGCGCGAAGCTGGGCGCCGGCGCGGCAGGCGCGGCAGGCGTGGCCGGCACGGCCGCGACCGGTGCGGGCGGCAGGTCCACCGGCAGGTGGAAGGCCGAGGTCAGTTCGACCGGCGCCTCCGGTTCGAACACAGGCGCGACCGGGGCCTCGGCGACCGGCTCCGACACCGCGGGAGTCTCGAAAATCGCTTCGTCAAAGGCCGGCGGATCGAAGATGGCGCCATCGAAGGCGGACACCGGTTCGACGGGCTCGGGCAGGACCTCCAGCTCGGGCTCCGGCGCGGCCGGCGCCACCGGCGCGACCACGGGTGCAGCGGCGCGCGGCGTCTCGACGTAAACCGGCGCGGGCGCCGTGATGGCGTCCTCGGCCGGCAGCGGCCAGTAGCCGAGCGACTCAAGGTTCTGGCGCGCGACTTCCAGGATCTGGTCGCGCTTCGGGCGACGATCACGCAGCGCTTCGAGGTAGTACTCAAGGCTGGCCAGCGCGTCGGCGAGGCGGTCCATCTGCTGGCCGTTCGGCACGCGGTGGCGGCGCAGCAGTTCGTTCTCGGTGAAGCGGCGGACGGCGGCGAGGTACTGCGGCGCCTCCTCCAGCTCGAGGATGCGCAGCGCACCCGCGACTTCCTCGACCAGGCGCGGCACGTCGGCCAGCTGGGCGTGGTCCCAATGGGTTTCGACGAAGGCGACGAAGCACTGGCGCGCCTGCGCGAAGTTGGCGATGGCTTCCTTGACCAGCACCTCGAGCACCTTGCGGGCCTCGGTGTTGGGCAGCAGCGATTCATCGCTGGGGGCGTCGGCGCCCTCGTCGGCCTCGCCAAGCCGGGCGACCTGGTCGTCCAGCGACGCCTCGACGTAGAGCAGCGCGCCGGCGATGTCGAGCAGGCTCGATTCATCGGCGATGCGCTCGCCGCTGACCAGCCGGTGGATGGCGTTGCGCTGGTCCTGCACGACCCGGCGCGGCACGCCGAGGCCGAGCATGCCGAGCGTGTCGGCGACGCGGTCGAGCGCTTCCACCTGGTCGCTCAGGCCGACGGCCGCGGCCTCCGGCGTGCGCAGGTGCAGGTCGAGGGCGTCCTTGACGCGCAGCAGGTCTTCCTTGATGGCCACGGCGACGGTGGACAGCAGCGCGCGGTTGCGTCCGCTGAGGCTGCCGCGCGCGTGCGCGAGTTCGGATTCGCTGGGCAGGTACTCGCCCAGGCCGAACACCTGGCGGATCTCGCCGATGCGGCCGGCGTCGGTGGGCGCGTGCGCCACGAAATACAGCAGCTGGCGGGTCAGCTCCAGCGGCGGGTCGGAGCGGAAAGCGGCGTCGCCGCCCTCGGCCAGGCGCTTGATCTCGCGCTCGACCTTGGCCAGCGCCTGCTTCAGCGGGTTGCTGGCTTCGAAGGATTTCTTGGCCAGCGCGTCGAGCGTGCCGGCGGCGACCCAGAACAGGCGGCGCGCATGCTCGGAATCGGTGATCGGGACCAGCTGCTCGCAGACGTCGGTGAGGTCGCGGATGGTGGCCTGGCTGTTGTCGTCCTTCAGCCAGCGCAGCAGCGCGCCCTGGAACAGGTGGCGCATGCCTTCGGCGCGGCGCTTGAGCTCTTCCGGCGCCAGCGGCTGGGCCGGGCCGGCCGCGGTGGGCGGCAGCGGGCGCGACAGGTCGGGCGAGAACAGCACGGATTCGGACAGCCCCTTCTCGCCGCGCGGCTCGCGCAGGTCGTTGAGCAGGGGCAGCAGGACGATGGGGATGTCGCGGTGGCCGCTCTGCAGGCGCTCGAGGTAATCGGGCAGCTGCACGATGCCGCGCATCAGCGCGGCGTAGCCGGTTTCACGTTCGGCGACCCGGCCATCGACCAGGGCCTTGGCCAGCTGCTCCATTTCCTCGGCGACCATGGCGGCGCCGTACAGCTCGACCATGCGCAGCGTGCCCTGCACCTGGTGCAGGTAGTTGGCGCAGGCCTTGAGCTGGCCCGGGTCCTCGCCTTCCTCGACGTAGGCCTCCAGCGCCTGGCGAGCCTGGCGCAGGGTCTCGTCGAGCTCGGGCTTGACCCAGGTGAGCGTGGTGAAATCGTTGTTTTCGTGCAGCCTCATGCCGAGGTCCTGTCAAGGTAGGGGCGCCGGGAGGAGCGCCCGTACCGGGGTGAGTCCAGGGGCAAGCCGGGGCCGGGCATCAGCCCGGCAGCTTGAAGTCGGCGACCGAGCGACGGAGGTCGGCAGCGAGCTGCGCGAGGTTTCCGATCGACTCCGCCGTCTGGCTCGCGCCCTGCGACGTCTGGGTGGTGATCTCCTGAATCACGGACATGGTGGCCGTGATGTTGGTCGCCGCGGTGGACTGCTGGCGGGCCGCCTGGGAGATGTTCTGGATGAGGTCCGCGAGGTCGTTCGACACCTTTTCGATTTCGCCCAGCGCGAGGCCGGCGTCCTCGGCCAGTCGGGCACCGGCCACCACTTCCGCGGTGGTCTGTTCCATCGAGCTGACGGCTTCGTTGGTGTCGGACTGAATGGTCTGCACCAGGGCCTCGATTCGCTTCGTCGCGTTCGAGGCGCGTTCCGCGAGTCGCTGCACTTCGTCGGCCACGACCGCGAAGCCGCGGCCCGCTTCACCGGCGGAGGCCGCCTGGATGGCGGCGTTCAGCGCCAGGATGTTCGTCTGTTCCGAGATGTCGTTGATCAGTTCAACGATGGAGCCGATTTCCTGCGAGCTTTCGCCCAGGCGCTTGATTCGCTTCGAGGTCTCCTGGATCTGGTCACGGATGTTGTCCATGCCCTGGATCGTCTGGCGCACCACTTCGGCGCCCTTGGCGGCGATCTGCACGGAGCGCTGCGCCACGTCGGCCGATTCGGCGGAGTTCTTCGACACCTCGTCGATGGACGACGCCATCTCGTTGATCTGCGCCGAGGCGCTGGTGATCTGCTGCGCCTGGTGCTCGGCGGCCTCGGCGAGGTGCATCGCGGTGGCCTGGGTTTCCTGGGCCGCGGCGGCGACCTGCACGGCCGTTTCGTTAATGGTGGATACCAGGGATCGCAGCGCTTCGACCGCGAAGTTGATGGAGTCGGCGATCGCGCCGGTGATGTCCTCGGTGACCGTCGCCTTGACCGTCAGGTCGCCTTCGGCGAGCGAACCCATTTCGTCCAGCAGGCGCAGAATCGCCTCCTGGTTACGCTGGTTGAGCTCCTGGGTGGTGCCGAGGCGGCGGCGCTGGTCGCGGAAGATGGTGAACAGCAGGCCGATGATGCCGAGGCCGGCGCCGATGGCGCCGCCGATGGCGAAGTAGTTGTTCGGGAAGACGCGCTGGTAGTTGATGGCGTCGAAGCTGGCGAACAGCGCCTGGCTGTTCTCGAGCAGGACGTTGGAATCCTCGGAGATCTGGGTCGCGGCGCCCTGCACTTCGGCCAGGTCGGCGGCGGCCTCCAGGATCACGTCGAGGTCGGCCTGCGCTTCGGCGTACAGGTCGGACGCGGCCTGCAGGTTGGCGATGCCGGTGGGGCTGGTGATGCGGTTGTAGCCCGCCTCGGCGTTGCCGTCGCGGAAGCCCTCGAGCACCGAGGCGAACACGCCGGCGTCGCGCGAGAGCGCGTCGGCGGCCGACACGGCGTTCTCGCCGCCGGCGACGATTTCCGTCACGCGGCGCGACATGCGGTCGGCGAGCACGAGCTGGCGGTTGGCGATGGAGATCTGCGAAGCCGGGGCGTTGGCGTCGGACAGCGAGCGCACGACTTCGTCGAGCTGGAAGGCCAGTCGCGGCACGCGGGCGGTGAACTGGGCGGCCGTGTCGGCGAGGTTGAGCACTTCCTCCTCGCTCTGGGTGATGCGGTCGGCGGCCTCGGCCATCGGGGTCCAGGTCTCGGTCACCTTCTCGAGCGCGCTGCTGACGCCGAGCGCGTTCGGGTCGCCCTCGTAGCCGGGCACGTCCTCGGTCTCGCTGCCGGTGCGCAGGGCCGCCACGATCGAGTCGATGCGGGCCTTGGTGGCCTTGAACTCGGTGAAGGCGTCGGCGTTGCCGTCGACGGCTTCCTGCGTGTACTTCGCGAGCTGCTGCGAAAGCACCTGGAGGTCCGCCGTGAGGCCTCGCGCGTTGTTTTCCTGGTCGTTGAGGTAGGACGCGTAGATGAAGTTCGCGCCGAACACCGCCAGCGAAATGATCAGGATGACAGCCCAGAAGCCCAGGCCGAAATTGGTTAGCTTGTCGGTGAACGAGCGCGAGTTAGTGCTCATGACTGGACCTCAACCCCTGTAAAAAAACAAAAATGAGTGGAACCTTGGACGGCTGGTTATGCGGTGGCCTGGCGGAATTCGGGAGTGCGCGTGAGCAGCGACATGTTGAACACGCCCCAGGTCTGGTCGGCCAGCCGGTAGGCCTGGCCGACGAAATGGCCATAACGGCCGTCGTTCTCGCCGGACATCTCGGTGCGGTGGGAATCGTTGAAGGTTCGCTGGCCGAACAGCTCGTCGATGATCACCGCGACGTTGCCGCCGGACTGGCGCACCACGAGGCAGCGCTGGCCTTCGTGCACGACGGTGCGGTCGCCCTCGAGGAACTGCTTGAGGTCGACCACCGGCAGCAGGCTGCCGCGTACGTTGGCGACGCCGAGCATCCAGGCGTGGGCGCCCGGCACCGGCGTCACCGGCGGCAGCGGCAGGATCTCGACCACTTCATCGAACGAGGACACCAGGCGCCGCTGGCCGAGGCGGAAACCGACGCCACGCCAGTGGCCCGGCGCCTCGATCATTTCCGGGCGGCCGGCGACGTGGGCGAGCGAGCGCTCTTCGTAATCGAGGAGGATGTCGAACGGCGTGGCGGCCTGCGGGGACGGGGACTTGGCCATGGCGCGCGCCTCAGCCCGCCGGGACGTACTTGCGGATGGCGGATAGCAGCTCATCGCGCGTGAAGGGCTTCGTGAGGTACTGCTCGGAGCCGACGATGCGGCCGCGGGCCTTGTCGAACAGACCGTCCTTGGACGACAGCATGATGACCGGCGTCTGCTTGAACATCTGGTTGTTCTTGATCAGCGAGCACGTCTGGTAGCCATCCAGCCGCGGCATCATGATGTCGACGAACACGATCTGCGGCTGGTGGTCGGCGATCTTGGCCAGCGCCTCGAATCCGTCCGTGGCCGTCACGACGTCGCAGCCCTCCTTCTTGAGGAGGGTTTCGGCGGTGCGGCGGATCGTCTTCGAGTCGTCGATGACCATGACCCGCAAGCCGGCCAGGTGGTTGTCTTCCATCTCACTCCCCATTGCGATGCTGTCCCTGGCAGTGCGCAGGCCCTTGCCGGGCTTGCACATTATTAGCTTATATCCCAGCCGAACCGGAATGTGTCAAGCACGACACGGTTCCCGTGTGACCGACCTCACCATCCCCGGGAGGCCCTGCTAGTCTAGGGCTCCGCGAGGATGGAGATGCAGCGCCGATGGCACTGGACGTGGCCGTGGTGATGGATCCGATCGGCCGTATCAAGATCGGGAAGGATACTAGCTTTGCGATGATGCTCGAGGCCCGGCGCCGCGGGCACCGCCTGCACTACGTCGCGCCCGGCGGGCTGTCGCTGGACGGCGAACGGGCCATGGCCCGGATGGCCGAGGCCGAGGTCCGGGACGATCCGGCCGACTGGTACTCGCTGGGCCCGGTGCAGCGCCGCCCACTGGCCGAGATGGACGTGGTGCTGGTCCGGACCGACCCCCCGTTCGACGCCAACTACCTCTACGACACCCAGATCCTGGGCCTGGCCCAGGACCAGGGCGTGCTGGTGGTCAACGATCCCCGCGGCCTGCGCGACCTGAACGAGAAGCTGGGCGCCCTGCTCTTCCCCCAGTGCTGCCCGCCGACCCGGGTCTCCCGGGACGCGGCCGAGCTGCGGGATTTCGTGGCCGAGCACGGCGAGGCGGTGCTCAAGCCGCTGGACGGCATGGGCGGCCGCTCGATCTTCCGGGTCCGGACCGGCGACCCGAACCTGAACGTGATCCTGGAAACCCTGACCGACAACGGCCGGAACCTGGCCCTGGCCCAGCGCTATCTCCCGGAAATCAAGGACGGCGACAAGCGCATCCTGCTGGTGGACGGCGAGCCGGTGCCCTACTGCCTGGCCCGGATCCCGCAGGGCAACGAGTTCCGGGGCAACCTGGCCGCCGGCGGCCGGGGCGAGGGCCGCCCGCTGTCCGACCGCGACCGCTGGATCGCGGCCCAGGTCGGCCCCGAGCTCAAGCGCCGGGGCATGCTGTTCGTGGGCCTGGACGTGATCGGCGACTACCTCACCGAGGTCAACGTCACCAGCCCGACCTGCGTGCGCGAGCTGGACGCCCAGTTCGGGCTGAACATCGCCGGCCAGCTGTTCGACGCCATCGAGGCCCGCCGGGCCGGTCGCGGCTGAGATGGCGGCACCCGTCATCGGTCCGTCCGAGCGGCTCAGCGCCACCCTGGCGCTGAGCCTGGTCGCGTTTGGGGTGCTGATCCTGGGCGTGGGCTTTGCCCGCGACTCGGCGGCCCCGATCACGCCGACCCTGGACGTGATCCTGACCGAGACCCGCAGCGACGCCGCCCCCGAGGACGCCGACTTCATCGCCCAGGCCAACAACCAGGGCGGCGGCGACAGCGACGTGGCCGAGCGCCCGCGCGAGGAGCAGCTGGCCCCGGTGCCCAAGCCCGAGCCCGGCCTGGCCCCGGAAACCCTGGTCGCCCAGGCCCCGCCGCCCGAGCCCGAGCCGACCCCGCGCCTGCTCAGCACCACCGCGCCCAGCGAGTTCGCCCTGCCCCCGCCCAAGGACCAGCGCGAAACCGAGCCCAGCCAGCTCGCCCCCGGCCGCGAACTGGTCGAGCAAAGCCTGGAGATGGCCCGCCTGGCCGCCGAGATCGAGCGCCGGCAGGAGCTTCGCGCCAAGCGCCCCAAGCGCAAGTTCGTCTCGGCCAGCACCAAGGAATACGAATACGCCAGCTACCTGCGCGCCTGGGTGGTGAAGGTGGAGCGCGTGGGCAACCTCAACTACCCCGACGAGGCCCGCCGCCGGGGCCTGGGCGGCCGGCTGGTGATGACGGTGGCGGTGCGCCGCGACGGCAGCATCGAGGAGATCCTGCTCAACCGCAGCTCCGGGCTCGGCGTGCTCGACCAGGCCGCGATGCGCATCGTGCGCCTGTCCGAACCCTTCCCGCCGCTGCCGCGCACGGACGAGAACATCGACGTGCTGCACATCACCCGCACCTGGCAGTTCCGCAACGGCAGCGTCGAAAGCGAGTGATCAGCTGAGCAGGGCGTCGATCACGGCCATGCGCACCGGCAGGCCGTTGGCCACCTGGGCCAGCACCCGCGACTGCGGGCCGTCGGCCACGGCGCCGTCGATCTCGATGCCGCGGTTCATCGGGCCGGGATGCATCACGATGGCATCCGGCGCGGCCAGCGCCAGCCGGCGCGGGTCCAGGCCGTAGTCGCGGAAGTAATCCTCGAGCGAGGCCACCAGCCCCTGCTCCATCCGCTCGCGCTGCAGGCGCAGCATGATCGCCACGTCCACGCCGCGGACCGCCTCGTCGAAGTCGGTGATGACGCGGCAGCCGCGCAAGGTGGCGGCGTCGGGCAGCAGGTTGGCCGGGCCGCAGACGCGGATCTCGCCGCAGCCCAGCGCACGCAGCGCATGCAGGTCGGAGCGGGCCACGCGCGAGTGCAGCAGGTCGCCCGCCACCAGCACCTTCAGCGCGGACAGGTCGGCGCCCTTGTGCTGGCGCAGGGTCAGCATGTCCAGCAGGCCTTGCGTGGGATGCGCGGCGCGGCCGTCGCCGGCGTTGATGACGTGGGTGCCGGGGTTGGCGCCGGCCGCCAGCGCCGCGACCGCGCCGTCGTCGGCGTGCCGGATCACGAACACGTCCACGCCCATCGCCTCGATGGTCTTGAGCGTGTCCAGCGCGCTTTCGCCCTTCTTGGTCGACGAGGTGGCGACGTCGAAGTTCAGCACGTCCATGCCCAGCCGCGTGGCCGCCAGCTGGAAGCTGCTGCGGGTGCGGGTGCTGGCCTCGAAGAACAGCGTGCACAGCGTGCGCCCGGCGTGGCGGCCGCGCAGCGCGGTGCCGGCGTGCGCGTGCGGCAGCATCTGCTCGGCGCGCTCGAGCAGGCCGTTGACCTGGCCGGCGTCGAGGCCATCGAGGGTCAGCAGGTGGTCGAGGCGGCCGTCGGCGGCGAACTGCGGGGGATGGCTCATGGGCTCGGGGGTCCGGGATCAAGGGGAAGGCGGAGGTCGGGATTGCCCAGCCAGCGTTCGAGGATCACGACCGCGGCGACGGCGTCGAGCTGGTCGGCCTGCGAGCGCTTGCGGGCGCCGGCGGCGCGGCCGGCGGCGAAGCGCTGGGCGGCTTCGATCGAGCTGCGGCCTTCGTCCACCTGCTGTACCGGCAGCGCGTAGCGCCGCGCCAGCTCGCGGGCGAACCCGCGGGCCCGCTGGCGCGCGGGCTGGTCGCCGCCGTCCGCGGGCACCGGGTCGCCGACCACCAGGGCGTCGGGCCGCCAGTCGCGCATCCAGCGGTCCAGGCGCGGCCAGTCGGGGCCACTGGCGTGCACGTCGAGCACGCCCACCTCGCGGGCGCTGCCGGAGACGGTGTTGCCGACGGCCACGCCGATGCGCTTCGCCCCGACGTCGAAACCCAGCAGGGTGACGAAGTCGCTCATGCGTGGCCCGAGTAATCGGTCAGGGTGGACAGGTCGACGCCGAGCTGCCGCGCGGCGGCGCGCCAGCGTTCGTCCAGCGGGGTGTCGAAGACGATGCCGCGGTCCACGGGCACGGTCAGCCAGCTGTTCTGGGCCAGCTCGTCCTCGAGCTGGCCGGGCTCCCAGCCGGCGTAGCCCAGCGCCACCAGCACGCGCGCGGGGCCATCGCCGCGCGACAGGGCCTCGAGGATGTCGCGCGAGGTGGTGACCGACAGGCCGGGCGCCACGTGCAGGGTGGAAGTCCATTCGCTGTCGTCGCCGTGCAGCACGAACCCACGCTCGGGATGCACGGGACCGCCGGCGACGATGGCGCGGGCGGCCAGGGCGGGGTTCTGGGTGCCGAGCTTGAGGTGGTCGAGCAGTTCGCCGACGGTGTAGTCGGCGAGGCGGTTGATCACGATCCCCATCGCGCCGCCCGCGTCGTGCTGGCACACGAGCGTCACCGACCGCTGGAAATTCGGATCCTCCAGCGCGGGCATCGCCACCAGGAAGTGATCGGCCAGGGACGGGGAAGTCTGCATGCCCCGCATTCTACCGCCAACAGGAAAGGGGTCGGGATCAAAAAAAACGCCGGGCAGGCCCGGCGTTTTCGGCGCAACCCCATGCCAGGGTTACTTGACTTCGGAAAGCTCCACGCCGTCCAGGCCCTGCGACAGCGTGCGCGCGTCGCCGCCCTGCGCCAGCTTGATCTTCAGGCGCACCTCGTTGGCCGAATCGGCGAAGCGCAGCGCGTCCTCGTAGGAGATCTCGCCGGCCTGGTAGAGCTCGAACAGCGCCTGGTCGAAGGTCTTCATGCCCAGGTTGGTGGACTCCTTCATGACGTCCTTGATCTTGTGGATCTCGCCGTCGCGGATGTAGTCCTGCACCAGCGGCGTGCCCAGCAGGATTTCCATCGCCACCCGGCGCGCCTTGCCGTCCGGCGTGGGGATGAGCTGCTGCGCGACCACGCCCTTGAGGTTCATCGAAAGGTCCATCAGCAGCTGGCTGCGGCGGTCTTCCGGGAAGAAGTTGATGATGCGGTCCATCGCCTGGTTGGCGTTGTTGGCGTGCAGCGTGCACAGCACCAGGTGGCCGGTTTCCGCGAACGCGATCGCGTGGTCCATGCCCTCGCGCGTGCGCACCTCGCCGATCATGATCACGTCGGGCGCCTGGCGCAGGGTGTTCTTCAGCGCCGCCTCCCAGCTGTCGGTGTCGATGCCGACCTCGCGCTGGGTGATGATGCAGCCCTCGTGCTTGTGCACGAACTCGATCGGGTCCTCGATGGTGATGATGTGGCCCGAGGAGTTCATGTTGCGGTAGCCGATCATGGCCGCCAGCGAGGTGGACTTGCCCGTGCCGGTGGCGCCGACGAACAGGATGATGCCGCGCTTGGTCATCGCCAGGGTCTTGATGACCGCGGGCAGGTTCAGCTCTTCCACCGTCGGGATGCGGGTCTCGATGCGGCGCAGCACCATGCCGACCTGGTTGCGCTGGTAGAAGCAGGACACGCGGAAGCGGCCGACGCCGGAGACGCCGATCGCGAAGTTGCATTCGTGGGTCTTCTCGAACTCCTCGCGCTGCGAGGGGTTCATGACGTTGAGCACCAGGTCGCGCGACTGCTGCGGGGTCAGCGGGTTCTGGGTGATCGGCGACAGCTTGCCGTTGACCTTCATCGACGGCGGCACGCCGGCCGTGATGAACAGGTCCGAGGCCTTCTTGTGCGCCATCAGCTTCAGGAAGGAGGTGAAGTCGATGCTGCTCATGCGTGCTCCTGTTCTGCCACCGTGGCCTTGGCCCGGTGGCGGTGCTCATGTGGCGTCCTGCCAGCCCCCCGACCGGCAGCGGCGTCAGTCGAAAAGCTTCTTTTCCTTGGCGTATTCCTTGGCCTGCAGCTTGGTCACCAGGCCGCGCTTGACCATGTCCTGCAGGCACTGGTCGAGCGTCTGCATGCCGTACTGCTGGCCGGTCTGGATGGCCGAGTACATCTGCGCCACCTTGTCCTCGCGGATCAGGTTACGGATGGCCGGGGTGGCGATCATGATCTCGTGCGCCGCGACGCGGCCGCCGCCGACCTTCTTGAGCAGCGACTGCGAGATGACCGCGCGCAGCGACTCGGACAGCATCGAGCGCACCATCGGCTTCTCGCCGGCCGGGAACACGTCGATGATGCGGTCGATGGTCTTGGCCGCCGACGAAGTGTGCAGGGTGGCGAACACGAGGTGGCCGGTTTCCGCGGCGGTCAGCGCCAGGCGGATGGTCTCCAGATCGCGCATCTCGCCGACCAGGATGTAGTCGGGGTCTTCGCGCAGGGCCGAGCGCAGGGCTTCGTTGAAGCCGTGGGTGTCGCGGTGCACTTCGCGCTGGTTGACCAGGCACTTCTGCGAGGTGTGCACGAACTCGATCGGATCCTCGACGGTGAGGATGTGGCCGAATTCGTTCTTGTTCACGCTGTCGACCATGGCCGCCAGGGTGGTGGACTTGCCCGAACCGGTGGGGCCGGTGACCAGCACCAGGCCCTGCGGCTGCTGCACCAGCTCGCCGAAGATCTTGGGCGCGGACAGCTCCTCGAGGGTGAGGATCTGGCTGGGAATGGTGCGGAACACGGCGCCGGCGCCGCGGTTCTGGTTGAAGGCATTGACGCGGAAGCGCGCCAGGCCCGGGATTTCGAACGAGAAGTCGACCTCGAGGAATTCCTCGTAGTCGCGGCGCTGCTTGTCCGACATGATGTCGTACACCAGCGCGTGGACCTGCTTGTGGTCGAGCGCGGGGATGTTGATGCGGCGGACGTCGCCGTCGACGCGGATCATGGGCGGCAGGCCGGCCGACAGGTGGAGGTCGGAGGCCTTGTTCTTGACCGAGAATGCCAGCAGTTCAGCGATGTCCATTACTAATGTCCCCTTGGCGCATCAAACGGATAGGCGACCGCGCGTCCCCGGGGCAGTATAGCCCTATCCACGAAGGTGAATACCCCCCATGGAATCGGTGCACCCGACTCTTCACGACGTCCTGCAAACCATTGAAAACGCGGCAGTGCTGGCAGGGCGGCCACGCCAGGTCGGGCTGCTGGCGGTGTCCAAGACCCGGCCGGCGTCGGCGGTGCGCGCGCTGGCCGAGGACGGGCAGCGCGCCTTCGGCGAGAACTACGTCCAGGAGGGCGCCGGCAAGGCCCGCGAGCTGGCCGGCCTGGGGCTGGAGTGGCACCTGATCGGCCACCTGCAGTCGAACAAATGCCGCGAGGCCGCCGAGGCCTTCGACTGGGTGCAGTCGCTGGACCGCGTGAAGCTGGTCGCCGCGCTGGACCAGGCCCGCCCCGCCGACCGCCCGCCGCTGAATGTCCTCATCCAGGTGAACGTGGACGGCGAGGCCGGCAAGTCCGGCTGCCGCCCGGACGAAGTAATGGCCCTCGCCGAAGCGGTGGCCGCCGCGCCGCGACTGCGGCTGCGCGGGCTGATGGCCATCCCCGAACCGCACCCGGACCCCGGCCATCGCCGCGCCAGCTTCCGCCGGCTGCGTGAGCTCCATGACGCCCTCGCCGCCCGCTTCCCCGGCATCGATACCCTTTCGATGGGCATGAGCGATGATTTCCCGCTGGCCATCGCCGAAGGCGCCACCCTCGTGCGCATCGGCACCGCCCTGTTTGGCCCGCGCGGCCAGTAATCCTTTCCGTGGACCCCATGGCATGAACCCTCACGCGATCGCATTCATCGGCGGCGGCAACATGGCCCGCAGCCTCATCGGCGGCCTGCTCAAGACCGGCCGCGCGGCGGATTCGCTGCGCGTGGCCGAACCCGTGTCCGGCCTGCGCGAGTCGCTGGCGGCCGACTTCGGCGTGCGCGTAGACGCGGCCGGGCCGGAAGCCGCGGATGGCGCCGGCACCTGGGTGCTGGCCGTGAAGCCGCAGGTGATGCGCGAGGTCTGCGAAGGCCTGGCCACGCTCGCGCAGGTCCAGCGGCCGCTGGTGGTCTCGATCGCGGCCGGCATCCCCACGGCGCGCATCGACCAGTGGCTCGGCGGCGGCCAGGCCGTGGTGCGGGCGATGCCGAACACGCCGGCGCTGCTCGGCGCCGGCGCCACCGGCCTGTTCGCCAACGCCGCCGTCGGCGCCGCCCAGCGCGCCGAGGCCGAGGCGCTGATGCAGGCCGCGGGCCTCACCGCATGGATCCCCGACGAGGCGCTGATGGACGCCGTCACCGCCGTGTCCGGCAGCGGCCCGGCCTACGTGTTCCTGCTGGCCGAGGCGATGCAGGCCGCCGGCGAAGCCCAGGGCCTGGCCCCGGACACCGCCCGCACCCTCGTGCTGCAGACGCTGCTGGGCGCCGCCCGCATGCTCAGCGAGTCCGGCGAGCCGGCGGCGGTGCTGCGCCAGCGCGTCACCTCGCCCGGCGGCACCACCCAGGCCGCGGTCGAATCCTTCGAGGCCAACGGCTTCCGCGAGGTCGTCGCGCAAGCCATCGCCGCCGCGACCGAGCGCGGCCGCCAACTCGCCGGCGGCTGACCCCCGCCCCCTGTGGGAGGGACTTCAGTGCCGATGCCCTTCGACGGAAAGCATCGGGACTGAAGTCCCTCCCACAGGGCCGGGCGCGGTGCGATGATGGGCGCCCACCCGGAAGGAGACTGGCCATGCGCCCGATGACTGCCGTGATCGCCCTGTTCGCGCTGCTCGCCGCGGCGCCGACGCTGGCCGAGAACTCCCTGCGCTCCGGCGACATCACCGTGCACTTCAACGCCCTGCCCACCACCTCGCTGGCGCCTGAAGTCGCGCGCGCCAACGGCATCACCCGCTCCGCCAACCGCGCGCTGGTGAACATCGCGGTGCGCCAGGGCGAACCCGGCGCCGACCGCGCCGTGACGGCCAAGGTGACGGTGACCGCGAGCAACCTCGCCGGCCAGCGCGTCGAGCTGCGCATGCGTGAAGTGCGCGAGGGCGACGCCATCTATTACCTCGGCGAGGCGCGCACCGCCGGCCACGAGACCCTGAGCTTCGACCTGTCGGTGACCCCGGAGGGCGCCGAACGCCCGATCCGCACCGTGTTCCGCCAGGAGTTCTTCGGCCAGTGAGCCTGCTGCTGGTTCGACACGGGCAGGCCAGCTACGGCGCCGCCGACTACGACAAGCTCTCCGAGCGCGGCCACCTGCAGGCCCGGCGCCTGGGCGAGTGGCTGGCGCGCGGCGGCCATCGCTTCGAGGCGGTGGTGGTGGGCGGCATGCGCCGGCACCGCGAGACCGCCGACGGCGTGATCGAAGCCTTCGCCGCGCAAGGCCTGTCGCTGCCCGAGCCGGTCGCGGACGCGGGCTTCGCCGAGTTCGACCACGAAGCGGTGTTCAGCACCTGGCTGCGCGACAACGCCGACCACCCGGTCGCCATCGCCAGCCGCAGCGGCCTGCCGCGCGACGTCGGCGCGATGCTCCAGGCGGCGCTGCTGGCCTGGGCCAACGACGAGCTGGCCGGGCTACCTGAGAGCTGGGCCGCCTTCGGCGCGCGCGTGCACGCCGCGGGCGAGCGGCTCGAGGCGCTGGGCGGCGGCGGTGAAGTGCTGGTGCTCAGCTCCGGCGGCGTGATCTCGCGGCTGGCGCAGATCGCGCTGGACGTGCCCAACCACCGCGCGGTCGAACTCAACCTGGCGCTGCGCAACAGCGCGCTCAGCGAATTCCACCCGCACGCCGGCCGCCTGCGCCTGGGCAGCTGGAACGCCCTGCCGCACCTGCACGGCGCCCGCGACCTCTGGACGTATTACTGAGCATGCCGTTCACGCCCCTCCACCTCGGGCCGGGCCTGGTGTTCAAGGCGATCGGGGGGCGGCACTTCAGCTTCATGGTGTTCGGCGGCGCGCAGGTGCTGATCGACCTCGAGCCGCTGCTGGGCATGATCTACGGTTGGGACTCGCTGCACGGGGTCACGCACAACCTGCCGGGCGCGCTGCTGATCGGCACCCTGGCCGGCGCCATCGGTTGCCCCGTCAGCGAGCGCGTGCTGCGATGGCTGCGGATCGCGCATGCGCCGTTCACCTGGACGTCCTCGTTCGTGGCGGCCTACGTCGGCACGTTTTCCCACATCGCGCTGGATGCGCTGATGCACGCCGACATGGCGCCGCTGTGGCCGCTGCGCGACGGCAATGCCTGGCTGGGCGCGGTCTCGCTCGAGCACCTGCACCTGGCCTGCCTGGGCGCGGCGCTGCTGGGCGGCGCGGTGCTCGGCGTGCGCGCCCTCCTCGCCCGTTCCAAAAGTGAAGCCTACTGATGACCGACTCCCCACCCCCGGCGACCGCCGACGCGATGGCCCTGCCCGAAGCCGCGCTGGCCGACTACCTGCAGGCGAAGGTGCCCGGCTTCCGCGGGCCGCTCACCGCCACCAAGTTCAAGGGCGGCCAGTCGAACCCGACCTACCGCATCGACGCCGCCAGCGGCACCTACGTGCTGCGCCGCAAGCCGCCCGGCGTGCTTCTGCCCTCGGCCCACGCCGTCGACCGCGAGTTCCGCGTGCTGCAGGCGCTGCACGGCGGCCCGGCGCCGATGGCCCGGCCGCTGCACCTGTGCACCGACGATTCGGTGGTCGGCTCGATGTTCTACCTGATGGACTTCGTCGACGGCCGCATCTTCTGGGATCCGTCGCTGCCGGACACGACGCCGGCCGACCGCGCCGCGATCTACGGCGGCATCATCGATGCGATGGCCGCGCTGCACACGATCGACCCGGCCACCGTGGGCCTGGCCGATTTCGGCAAGCCCGGCAATTACTTCGAACGCCAGCTGCGGCGCTGGACCGAGCAGTACCGCGCCAGCGAAACCCAGCCGATCCCCGCCATGGACGCGCTGATCGCCGCCCTGCCCGCGCGCTGCCCCGCCGACGACGGCAGCGTGGCGCTGGTGCACGGCGATTTCCGCATCGACAACCTGATGTTCGACCGGGCGCAGCCGCGGGTGATCGCGATCGTCGACTGGGAGCTGTCCACGCTCGGCCACCCGCTCGCCGACCTGGGCTATTTCTGCATGGCGCTGCGGCTGCCGCGCAATCCGGCGCTGCCCGGCCTGGCGGGCCTGGATCGCGCGGCGTTGGGCATCCCCGACGAAGCCGCGCTGCTGGCGCGCTATTCCGAACTCACCGGCCGCCCGATCCCCGCCGACTGGCCCTTCGTCCTCGCCTTCAGCTTCTTCCGCCTCGCCGCCATCGCCCAGGGCGTCGCCAAACGCGCCCAGCAAGGCAACGCCTCCAGCGACCAGGCCACCCAGGCCGGCCGCATGACGTCCCTGCTCGCCCGACTCGGGGTCGAGGTGTTGGGCTAGAGCGGTTTTTTGCCACTGATGAACACGGATAAACACAGATAGAGCGATGAGAGGGCTTGATTCAATTCCTTTCTGCTTTATCCGTGTTCATCTGTGTTCATCAGTGGCTAAACGCCCTTTGACGCCCACGCGCGAGTGACAGCCGCAATCGCGCGCACGCCGTCGGTGAGGGCGGCGGGGCCGGGCTGGAGGATGAGGGGGGATTTGATTTCGTGGAGGTCGCCGGTGCGGACCGCAGGCACGTTTTCCCAGCCCGGGCGTGCGGCGACTTTCGCGGGCTGGAACTTCTTGCCGCACCAGGAGCCGAAGACGATGTCGGGCGCGCGGGCGAGGATCTCGTCGTCGTTGGCGAGGATGCGGTGCTTCGCCAGCGACTGCGCGGCGAGTTCCGGGAAGATGTCGTCGCCGCCGGCGATCCGCACCAGCTCGGCCACCCACTGGATGCCGCTGATGCGCGGCTCGTCCCACTCTTCGAAATAGACCTTCGGGCGACGCGGTAGCGTGGCGGCTTCGGCGGCGATGTCGTCGAGACCGCGCTGCAGTTCGTCGGCATAGGCATTGGCCCTGCCCGCGACGCCCACCAGCGCGCCGAGCCGCCGCACGTAGTCGACGATGCCCTCGACGCTGCGGTGGTTGCTGATCCAGACCTCCACGCCGCGCCGCACCAGCTCGGCGGCGATGTCGGCCTGGATGTCGGAGAAGCCGACCACGAAATCGGGCCGCAGCTTCAGTATCTCGTCGATCTTGGCCGACGTGAACGCGCTGACCTTTGGCTTTTCCTTCCGCGCCCGCGCCGGCCGCACCGTGAAGCCGGAAATCCCGACGATGCGGTCCTGCTCGCCCAGGGCGTACAGGACTTCGGTGGGTTCCTCGGTGAGGCAGACGATGCGGCGCGGGCCGTGGCTCACGGGAACAGCATCCGCTTGCGCCACTGGCCGTCCACGCGCTCGTAGTGGTGGCGCTCGTGCAGGCGGTACTTGGCGCCGTACCAGAATTCGATCCGCTCGGGCACCACGCGGAAACCGGACCAGTGCGGAGGCCGCGGCACGTCCACGCCCTCGAACTTCTTTTCGAACGCGTCGATGCGCGCCTCGAACAGCTCGCGCGAGGACAGCGTCTGCGACTGCAGCGAGGCCCAGGCGCCGATCTGGCTCGGCCGCGGCCGCGAGGCGAAGTAGGCGTCGGCCTCGGCCAGGTCCACCGGCTCCACCGTGCCCTCGATCTTCACCTGCACCTGCTCGCGCAGCTGCTTCCAGAGGAACAACAGCGCCGCCTGCGGATTGGCCGCCAGCTGCTGGCCCTTGCGGCTGTCGTAGTTGGTGTAGAACACGAAGCCGCGCGCGTCGAATGCCTTGAGCAGCACCGTGCGCGCCGACGGCCGCCCGTGCGCGTCGCAGGTCGCGACGGTCATCGCGGTCGGTTCGGGGTCGCCCCCGGCGGTGGCCTCCGCCAGCAGGGTGGCGAAGGTGTCCAGGGCTTCGGCGTACAGGTCGGTCATGCGGGGGTCCTCGTTTGCGCCATTGTCGCTCCGAAGGCGCCCCGCATGCACCCCGCGCCTCAGGTGACGATGAAGCTCACCCGCATGTTCACGCGCCACTCGGCGACGCTGCCGTCCTCGTTGCAGACGACCTTGATGTCGTTGACCCAGGCGCCCTGGATGTTCTTGACGCTCTTGCCGACCTTCTTCAGGCCGGCCTGCACGGCATCCTCGATGCCCTTTTTGGACGAGGAGGACACTTCGATCACCTTGGTGACGGTAGCCATGACTTTCTCCCTTCCTACCCGGTAGCGGGTCGGACGACTATACGCCCGGCCCGGAAAGCAGGCTGGCGTAGCCGGCACGGTAGTCCGGGAAGGCCGGCGCCCAGCCGGTGGCGCGCAACCGGGCGTTTGCGACCCGCCGGCCCGTGGCCGGACCGGCGCCCGGGTCCGCGCCGGCCGCGGCCAGCGGCGGCAGGCCCTGGCGATCCCGCAGCCAGGCCAGCACCGCCTGTTCCAGCGCGGGCAGGTCGTCGTTGGCCAGCAGCAAGGCGGGCGGCAGATCCAGGCCCAGCAGGTGCGAGATCGCCGAGGCCACGTCGTCGGCGTGGATGCGGTTGGTCCAGCGCCGCGCGCCGGGCTCATCGCCGCGGGCCTTGCGCAGCAGCGCGCCCCGGCCGGGTCCGTAGATGCCGGAGCAGCGCAAAGCGGTGGCCAGCGTCCGCCCGGACAGGACCTGCTCCGCCGCCAGCAAGGCCCGGCCGTTGAAGGCCGGCGGGCGCGCGGGCGTGGCTTCATCCACCCACTCAGCCGCGTCCTCGGCATAGACCGCGGTGGACGAGACGAACACGACGCGGACCGGGTCGCAGGCGTCGATGGCGCGGCGCAGTCCGTCGACATACAGCGCGCGATACGCGGCCTCGTCGCGGACATCCGGCGCAGCGCAGAACACCAGCGCATCCACCTGGCGCGGCAGCGCCGACAGGCCGTCGCCGCGGGACAGGTCCGCGCGCAGCCAGCGCAGCCCGGCGACCGGCTCGCCTTCGCCGCGCCGCAGGCCGATGACCTCGTCGCCGCGCGCGACACGAAGCCGCGCGAGCCGCAGCCCGACGTCGCCGGCGCCGGCGACCACCACGGTCCCCGCGCTCACCCCGGCCACCGGTCGCGGGTGCGGAAATCCAGTGCGATGCCAGACGATGCTTTCATGCCGGGATGCTAGCATCGCGTCCCATGAATCCCGCCCCCAACCTCGTCCTGATCGGCCCGATGGGCGCCGGCAAGACCTCGATCGGCAAGCGCCTGGCGGCGCGGCTGGGGCTGGCCTTCGTCGACTGCGACCATCGCCTCGAGGAAGTCACCGGCGCCGCGGTGCCGCTGATCTTCGAGTGCGAGGGCGAGGCCGGGTTCCGCGCCCGCGAGACGGCGCTGATCGCCGAGCTGATGCGCGGCCGCGGCCAGCTGATCGCCACCGGCGGCGGCGCGGTGCTGGCCGAGGCCAACCGCAAGCAGCTGTCCGGGCGCGGCTACGTGGTGCACCTGCAGGTCAGCGTGGCGCAGCAGATCGAGCGCCTGGGCCGCGACCGAAGCCGCCCGCTGCTGGCGGTGGGCGACAAGCGCGCCAAGCTCGAATCGCTGGCGGTCGAGCGCGGCCCGATCTACCGCGACCTGGCCGACCTCGCCTTCGACGCCGACGGCCTGACCGTCGCCATCGCCGCCGAGCGCCTCGGCGCCCTGCTCGAACAGCGCTGGCAGCGCACGGAAGCCGCCTGATGCCCCTGCACGAACTCGAGGTCGAACTCGGCGCGCGCCACTACCCCATCCGCATCGGCCGCGGCCTGCTCGACCAGCCAGAGGCGCTGGCCGCGCTGGTGACCGGCCGCCACGCGCTGGTGGTCACCGACGGCAACGTCGCGCCGCGTTACCTCGCGCGGGTGCAGGCTGCCCTGGCCGGCAAGGCCGTGCAGGCCCTGGTGTTGCCGCCCGGCGAACAGGAGAAGACGCTGGCCCGCTTCACCGAAGTGATGACCGCACTGGCGGCGATGGGCGCCAGCCGCGACGCCACCGTGGTGGCCCTGGGCGGCGGCGTGGTCGGCGACCTCGCGGGCTTCGCGGCCGCCTGCTGGATGCGCGGCGTACGCTTCGTGCAGCTGCCCACCACCCTGCTCGCGATGGTGGATTCCTCGGTCGGCGGCAAGACCGCGGTCGACCTGCCGCAAGGCAAGAACCTGGTCGGCGCCTTCCACCAGCCGGCGGCCGTGCTGGCCGACACCGCCACCCTCGACACCCTGCCCGAGCGCGAATTCAGCGCCGGCCTGGCCGAGGTGGTGAAGTACGGTGCCATCGCCGACGCCGCATTCTTCGCCTGGCTCGAGGACAACGCCGAGGCGCTGATGGCGCGCAATCCCGAAGCGCTCGCGCACGCCATCGCCACCAGCTGCCGGCACAAGGCCGGCATCGTCGCCCGCGACGAGACCGAGCAGGGCGAGCGCATGCTGCTCAACTTCGGCCACACCTTCGGCCACGCCATCGAAACCGAACAGGGCTACGGCGGCCTGCTGCACGGCGAGGCGATCGCGGTGGGCATGGTGCTGGCGGCGCGGCTCTCGGCCGACCTCGGCCGCGCGCCCTGGTCCGACACCGCGCGGCTGGCCGCGCTGCTCGAACGCTTCGACCTGCCGGTAGCCCTGCCCGCCGGCCTGTCGGGCGAGGCGCTGCTGGGCCGCATGAAGCTCGACAAGAAGGCCGTCTCCGGCCGCATCCGTCTGATCCTGTGGGCCGGCCTAGGCCAGGCCGAGGTCGTGCCCGACGTCCCCGAGTCCGAGATCCTCCCCCTCCTCGAAGCCTGACCCGCCTCGTGTAGGAGGGCCTTCAGGCCCGAAGCTTTTCGCCGAAAGGCTTCGGGCCTGAAGGCCCTCCTACAGGGGGCCGCGGGTTAGAATGGCGGACCTATGCGCCTACTGATGCAGCAGAAACCCCTTGCCGGCGAAGCGCCGAAGTACGTCCAGCTGATGCTCCAGCAGGACCTGCTCGGCGGCTGGACGCTGCTGCGCGAGACCGGCCAGATCGGCGGCAAGGCCTCGCTCAAGCGCGAACAGTACCTCGAGCGCGGCGCCGCCCTGGCCGCCTTCGAGAAAGCCCGCGATGCCCAGGTCCGCAAGGGCTTCCTGGTGATGTTCGCCCAAGGCGCCGACGCGCCCCGTTGACTGGACCTGCCGTGACCCTGAAGAACGACCGCTTCCTGCGCGCCCTGCGGCGCGAGCCCGTGGACTGCACGCCGGTATGGCTGATGCGCCAGGCCGGCCGCTACCTGCCGGAATACCGCGCCACCCGCGCCCAGGCCGGCAGCTTCATGGGCCTGGCCACGAATCCGGAACTGGCCTGCGAAGTGACGCTGCAGCCGCTGCGCCGCTACGAGCTCGACGCCGCCATCCTCTTCTCCGACATCCTCACCGTGCCCGACGCGATGGGCCTGGGCCTGTATTTCGCCGACGGCGAGGGCCCGAAGTTCGAGCGCCCGGTGCGCACGCCGGCCGACATCGCGAAGCTGGCCGTGCCCGACATGGGCAGCTCGCTGCGCTACGTGATGGACGCGGTGAGCCTGATCCGCCGCGAACTCGACGGGGCCGTGCCGCTGATCGGCTTCTCCGGCAGCCCGTGGACGCTGGCCTGCTACATGGTGGAAGGCGGCGGCAGCAAGGACTTCGCCCGCATCAAGTCGATGGCGCTGAACGAGCCGGCCGCGTTGCACCGCCTGCTCGAGGTGACCACCGATGCCGTCATCGCCTACCTGGCCGCGCAGCGCGCCGCGGGCGCGCAGGCGCTGCAGGTGTTCGACACCTGGGGCGGCGTGCTGGCCCCGCACGTCTATCGCGAATTCTCGCTGCGCTACCTGCAGCGCATCGCCGCCGAACTGCCGCGCGGCGACGGCGCCGGGCGCACGCCGCTGATCCTGTTCGGCAAGGGCAATGCGCCCTACCTCGAGGACCTCGCCGCCAGCGGCAGCGAGGGCGTGGGCGTGGACTGGACGGTGTCGCTGGGCGAGGCCCGCCGCCGCACCGGCGGCCGCGTCGCGCTGCAGGGCAACCTCGACCCGGCGACGCTGTACGCGTCGCCCGAGGGCATCCGCGCCGAAGTGAAGCGCGCGCTCGACGACTACGCGGCGGCCAACGGCGGCTCGCGCAACGGCCACGTCTTCAACCTCGGCCACGGCATGTCGCCCGACATGAACCCCGAGCACGTGCGCGTGCTGGTGGACGCCGTCCACGAGTTCAGCCGCCAAGGCTGAGTTTTTGGCGTCGCGGCGCCGGCGCCTGCTCGAGCCCAACAATCGCAGCGGCGAGGAGTTCGCCCGTGACCGGCTTGCGCAGGAAGCCGTCCATGCCTGCGGCGCGCGCCTCCGGCTCGGCCTGCGGATCGGCGCGGGCAGTGAGCGCCAGCAGCGGCAGGGTTTCGCCGCGGGCGCGCAGCAGCCGCGCCAACTGCAGGCCGTCGATGCCCGGCAGGTCGAGGTCGAGCACGGCCAGGTCGTAATCCGCGGTGGCCAGCTCGGACAACGCCGCGAGCCCGTGCGGCACATGCCGCACCCGGTGCCCCTGCTGCTGCAGCAGCGCCGCCACGACTTCGGCCACCACCGCGTCGTCTTCGACCAGCAGCAGCCGGCGCACCGCGCTGCCTCGCACGCCCGCGCGCGGCCCGGGCTCGGGCGCCGCGACCGCGGGCAGCGGCAGGCTGACCTGGAAGCGCGCGCCCTGCCCCGGCGAACTCTGCACCGAGATGCCGCCGCCCATCGCCACCGCCAGCTCGCGGCAGATCGCCAGGCCCAGCCCGGTGCCGCCGCTGCCGCTGCTGCCGGCCGCGCCCTGCTCGAACCGCCGGAACAGCCGCGCCTGCTGCTCCGGCCCCAGCCCCGGCCCGCTGTCGCGCACCGACAGCAGCAGGCCCTCGGGCTCGCCCGGCGCCACGTGCAGGCTGACTTCGCCGGCATCGCAGAACTTGATGGCGTTGTGGCCAAGGTTGAACAGGATTTGCCGCACGCGCGTCGCGTCACCCGACAGCGCCTGGGGCAACGAAGGCGCGCAGTCCAGATGGAAGCGCAGGCCCTTCGCCTCGGCCAGCGGCCGCAGCAGGTCGGCCACTTCGTCGAGCAGCGGCCGCAGCCGGAACGGCGCCACCACCAGCTCGAGCCGCCCGGCTTCGATCCGCGCGAGGTCGAGCGCATCGTTCACCAGCCGCAGCAAATGCTGGCCCGCGCGCTGGATGGCCTCGACCTGCCCGCGCTGCCGCGCGTCGAGCGCGCTGCCCTGCAGCAGCTCGGCCATGCCCAGCACGCCGGTCATCGGCGTGCGGATCTCGTGGCCCAGCGTGGCCAGGAAGCGGCTCTTGGCTTCGGAATGCTGCTCGGCCAGCTGCTGCCGCGCGCGCGTCATGCGCCAGGCCTCGCGCCGGCGATGGCGGGCGCGCAACTCGCGGCTCAGCAGCGCCGCCAGCACCAGCCCGAGCAGCCCGAACAGCGCCAGCGCGTACTGGCCCCGCCACCACGGCGGCTCGACCCACACGGCCACGCGCGGCAGCTCGCGCCAGCCGCCATCCGCACCGGCCCAGGCGATGCGCAGCTGGTAGCTGCCGGGATCGAGCCGCCGGAACAGGCGCTCGCCCAGTGGCTCGGGCTCCATCCAGCCCGGGTCGTGGCCCTGCAGCTGGAAGCGGATGCGCCGCGGCGCCGACGCGCCCGGTAGCGGACCGACGACGACCCGCAGCGCGTCATCGCCGGGCACGAGCCGCAGCAGGCGCGCATCGGCAGGCAGCGACAGCACTTCGCCGCCGCGGACGCGCTGCAGCGACAGCACCTGCGGCCCGGGCGCGGCGAGCGCGGGCAGCGCCACCAGCGCGAGGCCGAACAGCGCGCGCCGGCACCACCGCCGGCACGCGCCGTACGCAACATTGGGTTCCGGGGCCATGCACCCTCCATTCACCGGGTCGGCCTAGACTACGGCCAGGCCCGCCGTCGGGCTGTAGGAGAACGCCGATGCCGAGGGGGACGATCGCGCTGGCCGGGATGTGCCTGCTGGCCCTGGCCGGCCAGGCCCACGCCGCGGTGCGCGAGTACCAGCTCGACCCGGTGCACACGCGCATCGCCTTCCAGGTCGACCACGCCGGTTTCTCGCGCGCCATCGGCACCTTCTCCGGCGCCACCGGCACGCTGCGGTTCGACCCCGCGGACTGGACCACGGCCACGCTGTCGGTCGCGATCCCGCTCGACAGCCTCGACCTGGGCGACGCCGAATGGCGCGAGCGCGTGCTCGACCGCAGCTTCCTCGACGCCGGCGCGCAGCCGGTGGCGCGCTTCACGTCCACGCGGGTCGAGCCCACGGGCGAAGGTACGGCCCGCGTGTTCGGCGAACTCAGCCTGCGGGGCGCAACGCGCGAAGTCGCGCTGGACGTCACGCTGAACGCCCTCAAGCGGCACCCGCTCACCTTCAGGCGCACCGCGGGCTTCTCCGCCACCGGCACGCTGGTGCGCCAGGACTTCGGCATGACCGCCTGGGAGAAGCTGGTCGGCGCCGAGGTCACGCTGCAGATCGAAGCCGAAGCCATCCGCGGCCGCGCCGATGGCGCGCGCGAGGACGACGAGGCGAACCCCACCCCCGACCGGGAGAACGACGATGCCGCTGAAGAATGACGCCGACCGCTGGGGCTGGATCAGCCTCGGCATCCACTGGCTGACGGTGGCGATGGTGCTCGGCCTGGTGGCCGTCGGCTTCCTCATGCAGGAACTGCCGAGCTCCTCGACCAAGTCCGAGCTGTATTCGCTGCACAAGACCTTCGGCCTCACCGTGCTGGGCCTGACCGTGATGCGGCTGCTGTGGCGGCTGGTCGCCGGTGCGCCCGCGCCGGTGGCGGGGACGCCGCGCTGGCAGTCGGCGATCGCCAGCGCCACCCACGGCGTGCTGTACCTGATCCTGCTGGCGATGCCGCTCAGCGGCTGGCTGTTCCACTCCGCCTCGGGCTTCCCGCCGCGCAACCTGAGCTGGTTCGGCCTGTTCAAGCTGCCCAGCCTGAGCGACCGCGACCCGGCGCTGCGCGACTTCGCGCTGGCCGCGCACGAGTGGCTGTTCATCGCGCTGGCCGCCATCGTCACCGTGCACGCGCTGGCCGCACTCAAGCACCACTACGTCGACCGCGACCGAACGCTGGCGCGCATGCTGCCGCTGGCCAAGCCCGCGCCGAAACCCCAAGACACCCCCGGAGCCTGACCATGCGACTGACCCTGCTGCTCACCCTGCTGCTGGCTGCCGCCGGCGCCCATGCCGCCGACTACCGCGCCCAGTCCGGCTCGAGCCTCGGCTTCGAAGGCCTCTACCAGGGCGAGGCCTTCGAAGGCCGGTTCGCGAAGTTCACGCCGGCGATCCGCTTCGACCCGGCCGACCTGGCGAACGCGCGCTTCGACGTGCGCATCAACCTGGCCAGCGCCAGCACCGGCAACCCGGACTACGACGGCGAGATGCTGGGCGAATCCTTCCTCGACAGCGTCGCGCGGCCGGAGGCGCGTTACGTCGCCACCAAGTTCCGCGCGCTCGGCGGCAACCGCTTCGTCGCCGACGGCGAGCTCACGCTGCGCGGCATCACCCGGCCCGCGCCGCTCACCTTCACCTGGACGGCGGGCGCCGCGCCGGTGCTGGCGGGCGAGGCCGTGCTCAAGCGCCTGCAGTTCGAAGTAGGCACCGGCGACTGGGCCGACACCGAGGTGATCGCGGATGAGGTGAAGGTGGTGACGCGGTTGGTGCTGGCGCCTTCCAAGTAAGCCTTCGCAAAAAGCTTCGGGCCTGAGGGCCCTCCTACGCGCGGTGCCGTAGGAGGGCCTCCAGGCCCGAAGCCCTTCAACCCGCCAGGAACCGCCGCACCGCCTCGCCCGAAAACGGCCAATCCAGCTCCGCCCCATCCGCCTCCCGCCGCAGCACCGGGATGCGCAGGCCATAGCGGGCCTCCAGCACGGCATCCCCATCGATCCACAGCGATTCGAAGTCGACCACGCCGGCCGCGGCCAGCTGTTCCCAGGCCTGGTCGCACAGGTGGCAATCGTCGCGCTGGATCAAGGTCAGGGGCATGGCGGGGCCGGCAGTTCGCCGGCGTACAGTCGCTTCGGCGGGATGGCGCATAGAATACCGGCCTTCCCACGGAACCCGCGCATCCCATGGCCGTCAGCGTCTTCGACCTCTTCAAGATCGGCATCGGTCCCTCGTCCTCGCACACGGTCGGGCCCATGCGCGCCGCCGCGCGCTTCACCAGCCACTGGCTCGAAGACGGCGGCCTGCTGGCGCGCACCGCGCGGGTGCGGGTCGAGGTGTACGGCTCGCTGGCGCTCACCGGCCGCGGCCACGGCACCGACAAGGCCGTGCTGATGGGCCTGGAAGGCCACTGGCCGAACGAGATCGACCCCGACCTGATCCCGGCCGCGCTCGAGCGCATCCGCAAGCAGAAGAAGCTGCTCCTGCTCGGCCGCCACGAGATCGGCTTCGACGAGAAGCACGACTTGGTGATGAACAAGCGTCAGAAGCTGCCCTTCCACACCAACGGCATGCGCTTCACCGCCTTCGACGCCGACGGCGCGCAGCTGGCCACGCGCGACTACTACTCGGTCGGCGGCGGCTTCGTGGTCAACCAGGACGAGGCGGCGGAAGACCGCATCGTCGCCGACACCACCGAACTGCCCTTCCCCTTCCACTCCGGCGACGAGCTGCTGCAGCGCTGCGCCGAGTCCGGCCTGGACATGGCCGGCGTGATGCTGGCCAACGAGAAGGCCTGGCGCAGCGAAGCCGAGATCACCGCCGGCCTGCGCGAGATCTGGCAGGCGATGCAGGACTGCACCGCCCGCGGCATCCGCGAGAAAGGCACCTTGCCCGGCGGCCTGCACGTCGCCCGGCGCGCGCCGTCGCTGCACGCCGAACTCTCGTCCAAGCCCGAGGCCGGCATGCGCGACCCGCTGACGGTGCTCGACTGGGTCAACCTCTACGCCCTGGCCGTCAACGAAGAGAACGCCGCCGGCGGCCGCGTGGTCACCGCGCCCACCAACGGTGCCGCCGGCATCATCCCGGCCGTACTGCACTACTACGATCGCTTCTGCCCGGGCGCCAACGAACAGGGCGTGTTTACCTTCCTGCTCACCGCCGCCGCGGTCGGCATCCTCTACAAGGAAAACGCGTCGATTTCCGGCGCCGAGGTCGGCTGCCAGGGCGAAGTCGGCGTGGCCTGCTCCATGGCCGCCGCCGGACTCACCGCGGCGCTGGGCGGCACGCCCGGCCAGGTCGAGAACGCGGCCGAGATCGGCATGGAGCACAACCTGGGCCTGACCTGCGATCCGATCGGGGGCCTGGTGCAGATCCCGTGCATCGAGCGCAACGCGATGGGGGCGGTCAAGGCCATCAACGCCTCGCGCATGGCGCTGCGCGGCGACGGCAAGCACAAGGTCTCGCTCGACAAGGTCATCAAGACCATGCGCGACACGGGCCGGGACATGCAGGACAAGTACAAGGAAACCTCGCGCGGCGGCCTCGCCGTCAACGTCATCGAATGCTGACCGACGTGCGCCTTGCGCACGAACCGCCTCACACCGGGACGTCTCGGCAGCTCCGCCCAGCAACGATAGCGTTCGCCGCCCGCCCTTCAACACGGCGTCCTGCCCATTGAAGGGCGGCCGTTACGGCTTCCTGCCTCCACTTCGTCGAACCCTATCGTCGCAGGGCGGCGCTCCGACCGCCGGTCGCACACCGGACCGAGGTCAAATGCAACAGCGAAGAGCGAGCCACGCATCGATCACGACCGAGGCAAGTCGGTCACCGCGAGCTGCCGATGCTTTTGCACTTGACTTCCCCGCGTTGTGCGACGGGCTTCCGGGGCGACGTCGCACACAGACATAGGTCTGCGGAAGTGGAGGCAGGAGGCCGGAACGGCCGACATCAGTGGTCAGGATGACGCTCCTGAGTCGGGCCGCAGACCTATGTCTGTGGGCGGCGGCGCTGCCGCAAAGCACCGGTGTGCGGCCCTTCGTGCGCAGGGCGCACGGCGGATGCCGGGGGAAGTGTGATGGGGGGCGCTTGCCGGGCGCCGGCGCAGGCGCGATAGTCGTGGCAAGCCTGCCACGGGACGTCCCAGTGCCGAACATGCGCCGCGCCATGACCGGGATCGTCTTGCTCGCCGCGCTGCTGGCGACCGGCCCCTTGGCGGCGCTGGACCCGGACAAGGCCTTCCATCACTACGTCCGCAATACCTGGAGCATCGAGGAAGGCCTCCCCCAGATCAGCGCCCTGGCCATTGCCCAGGACCGCCAGGGCTACCTCTGGGTCGGGACCCAGGCCGGGCTGGCCCGCTTCGATGGCGTCCGCTTCAGCGTCTATACCCCCGAGAACTCGCCCGGCCTGCCCGGCGTCTGGATCCAGGACCTGCTGGTGGATCCCGAGAACCGGCTGTGGGTGTCCACGTATCGCGGGCTGGCGGTGCACGACCACCAGGGCTTCCGCGAGATCCGGCTGGCCGGCGCCGCGGCCGGCACCGTCACCGATACCCGCGACCTGGTGCGCACCGAGGCCGGCGAGCTGCTGGTCGCCGCGCCGCAGGGCGTGTTCCGGGTGCGGGGCGAGGAGCTGGAGCTGGCCCATCCGATGTCGCGTCCACCCACCGCGCTGCTGGCGACGGGCGACGCCCTGCTGGTCGGGCAGCGCGGCCAGGTGCTGCGGCTGGCCGACGGCGCCACCGAGCTGATGCCGCTGCCCGAGGGCGACGAAGACACCGTGGTCACCGAGCTGATCGAGGCGCAGGGGCGGCTGTGGGCCGGCACCAGCGGCGGCCTGTTCCATCGCGAGGGCGACGGGTGGAAGCGGCACGAGGGCGGCGAGCCGCTGTCGCGGGCGCCGATCGAAACCCTGTTCGAGGACGGCGACGGCAACCTGTGGGTCGGCATGGTCGAGAACCTGGCGCGGCTGCGCAACGGCCGCGTGATCGAAATCGTCACCGACGAACCGGCGGCCACGGCGGTGCGCGCCGTGTTCGAAGACCGCGAGGGCAACGTCTGGTTCGGCGGGCAGTGGGAGGGCCTGACCCGCGTCTGGAACGGCTGGACCCGGCGCTACGGCAAGCGCGAGGGCCTGGTGGACCCGGTGCTGTGGTCGGTGGCGCGCGGCAGCGACGGGCGGCTCTGGGCCGGCAGCAACTCCGGCCTGAGCGTGATGGAGGGCGGCGGCTTCCGGCAGGTGGTCAAGGGCAGCGACCTGCCGCATCCCAATGCCTACACGCTGCTGCCCGAGGACGACACGGTCTGGATCGGCACCCGGCGCGGCCTCGCGGTGCTGCGCGGCGATCGCCTCGAGCGCCCGGCGGAGTTCAACGCGTTCCGGGGCGCGCAGATCAACGGCATCCTGCGCGACCATCGCGGTGCGCTCTGGTTCGCGACCACGCAGGGCCTGTACCGCCACGCCCGCGGCGAACTGCGCGGGTTCGGCCCCGAGGAGGGGCTGCGCGAGACCCGCACGCGCCTGATGCTGGAAACGTTCGACGGGCGCCTGCTGCTGGGCACCCAGGCGGGTCTGTTCGAGGTGATCGGCGACCGCGTCGAGGCGCTGGGCGCGGACAACGGCCTGCCCGACAACGTCGACGTGACCGCCATCCACGAGCTGCCCGGCGGCGAACTGGTGATCGGCACGCTGACCGAAGAAGTCTTCCTGCTGCGCAACGGCCGCTGGACGCGCTTCGGCGCCGCGCAGGGGATGCCGGTGAACTCGGCGTTCTTCATCACCCACGACCGCCAGGGCTACCTGTGGGTGGCCGGCATCCGCGGCATCCAGCGCATCCGCCTGCGCGACATGCAGGCGCTGGCCGACGGCGAGCTCGCGCGCGTGCAGGGCGAGATGCTGCTCAACGAACGCGGCGACCGCCGCGGCGGCCAGAAGGGCGACTGCTGCAACGGCGCCGGCAACGCCAAGGGCTTCCTGTTCGGCAGCGATCTCTACCTGCCCACGCGCAGCGGGCTGGTGGTGATGTCCACCGAGGGCATCGTCAAGAGCGAGATCGCGCCGCGCAGCCTGATCGAACGCGTGCGCGTCGGCGAGCAGTGGCGCGAGGCCGACCCGTCGGCCAACTGGCGGCTGGGGCAGAACGACCGCGACCTGAGCTTCGACTTCACCCTGCTCAGCTTCCAGGACCCCAAGAGCGTCGATCTGCGCTACCGCCTGGTGGGCTACGACAGCGACTGGCGCGAGCTCGAGGACGTCACCCGCCGCAGCGTGAACTACACCAACCTGCCGCCCGGCTCCTACGTGTTCGAGGCCATCGGCGCCAACAGCGCCGGCATCTGGAGCCCGGCACCGGCGCAGCTGGGTTTCCACATCCAGCCGCGCTTCCACGAGACCGGGTTGTTCCAGCTGCTGCTGGCCGGCCTGCTCGGCAGCCTGGTGTTCGCCGGCTACCGCCGCCAGCAGGGCAAGCACCTGCGCCAGCGCGAGGCGCTGGAGGCGCTGGTGAGCCAGCGCACCGAGGCGCTCGAGGTCGCCAACTTCCGGCTCGAGGAGGCCAGCCAGACCGATCCGCTGACCGGCCTGCGCAACCGCCGCTACCTGGCCAACCAGATCCCCGCCGACATCGCCTACTACGACCGCGAGGCCGTGCGCCGCGCCGCGCCGGGCGAGGTGATGGTGTTCGCGCTGGTCGACGTGGACCACTTCAAGGCCGTCAACGACCGCTACGGCCACGCCGCCGGCGACCGCGTGCTGCAGCAGTTCGCGCAGGTGCTGGGCCACCTGGTGCGCACCGGCGACTACATCGCGCGCTGGGGCGGCGAGGAGTTCCTGGTGGTGTTCCGGCCGATGCCGAACCGGCACCTGCCGATCCTGGGCGAGCGCATCCGGGCCGCCATCGCCAACCACCGCTTCGACGTCGGCACCGACGAACCGATCCCGCTGACCTGCTCGATCGGCTTCATCGAATGCCCGCTGTTCCGCGACGCCCGCGGCAGCCTGGGCTGGGAGCAGATGGTCGAACTGGCCGACCGGGCCCTCTACTACGTAAAGGCCCACGGCCGGAACGGCTGGGCCGCCTACCGCCCCTTGCCCCACGCCGACCTGCCCGGCCTGCTGGCCGCCCTGCAGAGCGGCGAGACCGACCTGCTGGCCTCGGGCAAGTTCGAGCTGCTGGGCTCGGACAACGTGGTCGCCCCCTAGTCGGCGGCGGGTCCCCGGGCCTATCCTCGGGGCATGCAGCAGACTCAAAGAAGGATCGGCCTGTTCGTCCTCCTGGTGACGCTGTACGTCGCCGGCGGCGCCTACGCCACCGAGCTGGTGGGCGGGCCCGCGAAGGTCGCGCTGTTCTGGCCGGGCTCGGGCATCGCGCTCGCGGGCGTGATGCGGTTCGGCGCGCGCTGGGCGCTGTTCGTCCCGATCGGCGGGCTGCTGGTGCACCTGCTGTTTGCACCGGTGCCGCTGACCTTCCTGCCGTGGTCACTGGCCAGCAACTTCATCGGCGTGCTGGTGGGCGTGTCCCTGCTCAAGCGCGCGCCGGGCAACGATCCGCTCACGGTCGATTTCGGCCTGCGCGCCCTGGCCGGCGGCATGGCGATGGCCGCCACCAGCGCCGCGATCGGCACGGTGGGCATGGTGCAATCGGGCATCATCGCGCTCGATGCGCTGCCGGCGGCGATCTCGCTGTGGTTCCTGGGCGACCTGCTGGGCGTGGCCAGCATCGCGCCGGCGATGCTGCTGGCCTTGGCCCGCCGCGAGCGCCGCCGGGTCGCCGACGGCACCGGCTATGCCGCCGAGCCCGAGCAGCTGCTCTGGAACGTGGCCATGGCCACGAGCTACCTGCTGATGGCCTGGGGCGCGAGCCTCGGCGGCAACTACGCGCTGGGCCTGGTGGCGCTGCCGCTGGGCATCCTGGTCTGGAGCGCGCTGCGCTTCCCGCCGCTGCACACGGCGCTGGCGATCGCGGTGACGATGCTGCTGATCGCGGGCATGGCCGGCATGGCGCTGGCCGGCTATCCGGCGCCGGCGCACACGCGCGACAGCGCCAGCCTGCTGTGCTTCCTGATCGCGGTGGCGGCGCTGCCGATGATCCTTTCCTTCGCCATGCACCAGCAGCGCGCCAGCGCCGTCAGCCTCACCCAGCGCGCCAACACCGATCCGCTGACCGGCCTGGCCAACCGCAACGCCTTCGAAGAGCAGGTGCGCGCGGCGCTGGCCGAGCCGACCGCGCCGCCGATGGCGCTGGCCTACCTCGACCTGGACCACTTCAAGCTGATCAACGACACCGCCAGCCACGTCGCCGGCGACAGCATGATCCGCGGCATCGCCGGCGTGATCGAGGCGCACCGGCACCGCGACGACCTGCTGGCGCGCACCGGCGGCGACGAGTTCGCGCTGCTGCTGCGCAACTGCACGCCAATGGTGGCCGAGGACCGCGCCCGCGCCCTGCTGCGTGCGATCGAGGGCTACCGCTGCGGCTGGGACGGCCGGATGCTGGCCACCACCGCCAGCGTCGGCCTGGTGGCCTGCCAGCCGGGACTGGGCGACTACGCCCAGCTGCTGTCGCAGGCCGACGCCGCCTGCTTCACGGCCAAGGAACAGGGCGGCAACCGCGTCTGCCTGGCCAGCCTGGACGGCGGCGAGCTGCTTGACCGCACCGCGGCGATGAAGTGGGTGGTGCGCATCCGCGAGTCGCTCGAGCACCACGCGCTCGAGCTGCACTGCCAGAGCATCGTGCCGCTGCGCCCCGAACTGAAGGACGGCCGGCACTTCGAGGTGCTGCTGCGCCTGCGCGACCCGCGCACCGGCGAGCTGATGATGCCCGGCCGCTTCATGCCGGCGGCCGAACGCTTCCACCTCGGCACCCGCATCGACCGCGAGGTGATCGGGCAGACCCTCGACTGGATGGAGGCGAACCCGGCCGCGGCCGCCACGGTGCGCACCTGCTCGATCAACCTGTCGGGGGATGCGCTGATCGACGACGGCTTCATCGGCTTCGTCACCGAGCGCCTGCGCCGCGGCGGCCTGCCGGGCGACAAGCTGTGCTTCGAGGTCACCGAGACCAGCGCCGTGCGCGACCTGGCCCGGGCCCAGCGCTTCATCAACGAGTTGCGCGGGCTGGGTTGCCGGTTCGCCCTCGATGACTTCGGCACCGGCTTTTGTTCCTTCAACTACGTGCAGGCGCTGGACGTGGACTACTTCAAGATCGACGGCAGCTTCGTGCGCGACATGGACAGCTCGCCGCTGTCGATGGCGGTGGTGCGCTCGATCAACGAGATCGCGCACGTGCTGGGCAAGCACAGCATCGCCGAGCACACCGAGACCGAGGCACAGCGCCGCGCCCTGGCCGAGCTGGGCGTGGACTACGCGCAGGGCCACGCCGTGGACCGGCCGCTGCCGATCGCCACCTATTTCGCGGCACCCGCGCGGGGCTTCTGGGAGTGAGGGCGATGCGGTGGCTGGCCCTCGTCTTGCTGTGCGCGGCCGGCGCGGCCGCGGCCAACGACAGCCCGGCCGACCTGGTGATCGAGCGCCGCGGCGCCGACCTGGTGGCCTACGCGGTGAACCGCCTGGCCGGACCGGTGGAGGTCGAGCTCAATGCGCTCGAACTGGTGGACATGGCCAACGACACCGCCCTGCCCCTGCGGCGCGTGCTGCCGGCGCGCGCGCGGGTGGAGCTGGTGCGGCTGCGGGCGCTGTCGCCGGCGGCGAAGCAGTCGCTGCGGCTCGACGCCACGCCGGGGCCACCCGGCAAGATCGCGCGCGACGTCGCCTATTCACTGCCGGTGGACGAGCGCCGGTTCGAGCTGGGCCAGGGCTTCCACGGTGGCTTCAGCCACGATGACCGCGCCAACCGCTACGCGGTGGACCTGATCGTCCCCGAAGGCACGCCGGTGCTGGCGGCGCGCAGCGGCGTGGTGATGCAGGCCGAAGGCGGCTTCCGCGAAGGCGGCCTGGACCCGGCGCTGGCCAACCGCGCCAACCTCATCCGCGTGCTGCACGAGGACGGCAGCATGGCGCTGTACGCGCACCTGCAGGCGGACGGCGTCTACGTGCGCCCCGGCGACGCCGTCTCGCTGGGCCAGGTGATCGGCCGCAGCGGCAACACCGGCTATTCCAGCGGCCCGCACCTGCACTTCGCGGTGCAGGTGAACGCCGGCCTGGCGCTGGCCTCGATCCCCTTCCGCATGGTGGGGCCCGACGGCTATCTCCCCCTGCGCTGACCGCCCCTGTTGTGGGAGGGACTTCAGTCCCGACGCTTTTCGGCGAGAAGCATCGGGACTGAAGTCCCTCCCACGGTGTCTTGCGTCAGAAGGAATATCTGGCGATGAGCTGGTACACGCGCCCAGCGGACTCGGTCTCGACTTCGTACTCGTCGTAGTCGCGGTTGGCCTGGTCGTCGAGCGTGGTGAACTTGTCGAAGACCTCGTCCTTCGAGGCGTCGAGCAGGTTCGATCCCGTCAGGCGCAGCGTCCACTGTTCGCCGAAGCGCTTCTCGACGAATACCTCGAGGTCGGCCCCGTACGAAGTGGCGATCTCCTCGCCCACGATCCGGCCGAAGGCATCGCCCTGCTTGCGGTAGCTGGCGCCGAACGAGGCCGCCACGCTGGGAAGCTGCTGGATGAAGCCGACGTTGAACACGTTGCGCGACTGGTCGTTGAAGCGGCGCACGCCGAAGGCATCCTCGATCTCCGAGTCCAGCCAGGAGTAGTTGAGGAACACGCCGGTGTCGTCCAGGCCGAAGGCCGTGAGCGGCGTGGAGAGGTCGAGCTCGACGCCCCACACCTCGCCGTCGCCGGTGTTGCGCGGCTGCAGCACGAAGGTGCCGGGGCCTTCGTCACCCTCGATGCCGGTGTTGGCGATCTCGATCAGGTCGCTGATGTCGCGGTAGAAGGCATTGATGCCCACCACGCCGCGGCGGCCGAGACGGCGCTCCCAGCCCAGGTCCAGGCCCCAGGCGATCTCGGGCTTCAGCGCGGCATTGCCCAGCAGGTCGTTGTCGCCCAGCTCGGCCAGCCGCAGCGCGGGCGAGATCTGGTCGAAGCCGGGGCGGCGCATGGTGCGCGCCAGCGAGGCCGTCAGGCGGTTGCTGTCGTCGAGGTTCCAGCGCAGGTGCGCCGAGGGCAGGAAGACGCCGTAATCGTTGTCCGCGCGGGCCTCGGCGGGGTCGACGGTGCGGTCGTGGATGCGCACGTCGGTGTGCTGGTAGCGCAGGCCGGCCTCCCACTCCAGCGCGTCGGCGCGGCCGCTGAGCTTCGCGAACGGCTCCAGTCGCGTCTCTTCGATGGTGTTCAGGCCGCCATCCACCGGCAGGAAGGGACCGAACTCCCCCGGAATGGCCGGGCGAGGTGACGGGGCATTGGGGATGGTGATGCGGTTGCGGTCGGCGGTGATCGCGGTGTCGCGGTCCTTGCGCGTGGCCTCCAGGCCGAAGCGAAGCTCGGCGCCGCCCACCTCGCGGGTGTGGCGGATCTCGCCGGACAGCTCGCGGTCGCGGATGTCGAGGTAGGTGCGGTCGCCGGTGAAGCGGTCGTCCTCCGGGAAGGGATTGGCGTCGCGCAGGTACTCGTACTCGTCCTCGAACTCGTACTGGTCGTCGTCGATGCCGGCGTAGCCCAGCCGGACGCGGTTCTCGCCGCCGGCGCCCTGCCAGGCGTACTCGGCACCGAGCTGGTAGTTGTCGGTGCGGATGTCGAGGTCGTTCGCATTGATCGTGAGGATGCTGGCGTCGGCCTGCACGCCGGCGTCGTACTCGATCGAGTCCTCCTCCTGAATCCGGTCGGTCCGCACGTAGAAGGCGTTCAGCGCCAGCCGGCCGGGCCCGACCTCGGCCGAGTAGTCGAGGTTGAACGAGTAGTCGTCGCCGCTGCGGGTGTCGGTTTGCACCTCGGTGTTGTCGAGGGTGCCGCCCGGCGCGTCGAAGCGCTGGCTGAACTTGCGCTTGGGGTTCCGTCGCCCCTGGGTGCTGGCACCGACCAGCAGCTGGCCGCCCAGCGCCTCGCCGCCCCAGACCGCGCCGAGCGTCGGCTCGATCTCGTCGTCCGGGTACTGAGACGCGCCGAAGCGCAGGTAGCCGCCCTCGAGCGAGTAGCCGTCGCGCAGCACGATGTTGAGCGCGCCGGCGATGGCGTCGCCGCTGCGGTCGGCGGACGAGGAGCGCACGATCTCGATGCGGTCGACGAGCTCGGCCGGGATGCGGTCGACGAAGAAGGAGCGGTCGAAGCCGGCGCCCGGCACGCGGCTGCCGTTGATCAGGATCTGGGTATAGCCCGGGTCGAGGCCGCGCAGGCGCACGCCGTCGTATTCCAGCACGTCGGACAGGAAGGCGACGCTGGGCACGCGCTTGAGCATGTCGCCCACGGTGAGCGGCTCGAACGACTGGAAATAGGCCAGGTCGTAGACCAGGGTGGCGGGCTCTTCGGTGCGGTCGCGGTAGACGATCTCGCCCGTCACCTCGATGGTGTCGAGCTCGCGCATCGCACCGTCGGGCGTGGGCACCGCGTCCTGCGCGGCGGCGAGGCCGGCACCGGCCAGCAGGGCACCGGCGATGGCCAGCGAGAGACGGGACGCAATCGGATGCTTCGTCATTGCCACGGGTTCCCCTGAAATGGATGCGGGGATTTCTACGCGGCGCACATGGCCGAAATGTGACCGGTGACGGTGTCACGGGACTGCCTTGCGCCTGCGATACAAGCGTCACCGCCTCCCTTCATTTTTCGGAAAAACCATGCGCCCCACCCTGCTTCCGCTGGCCCTGCTGCCCCTGCTGATCGCCGCCAGCTGCGCGCCTTCCGCGCCCGAGCCCGCCGCCGCGCCCACCGCCGCGCCGACGCCCGTGCGCGACCGCGAGCCCGACGAGAACGTCGAGGTCGATCCGCTGCTGGCCGACGCCGGCATCGCGCACGCGGTGGTGGCCGAGGCCTTCCTCACCGAAATGGTTCCCGAGAACAACACCGACTCCCTGGCCGCGTGGACCGCACCGGACGGCAGCACCTGGCTGCTGGCGACGGCCAAGGAAGGCAGCAAGGGGCTGGTGCTTTACGACGGCGACACCGGCGCGACCCTGCGCGACATCGGCACGGTCGGAAAGGGTCCGGGCGAGTTCAGCCGCCCGAACGGCATCGCGGTCGCCGGCGACCTGGCCTTCGTGGTCGAGCGCGACAACGCGCGCGTGCAGGTGCTGTCCTTGCCGGACCTCGAGTCGCGGCTCACCTTCGGCGAGGACGCGCTGCGCAAGCCCTACGGCCTGTGGATCCGCGAACACGGCGACGGCGACTTCGAGGTGATGGTGAGCGACGCCTACATGGCCGGCGTGGACGCCGCGGGCGAGGACATCCTGCCGGCGATGGACGAGCTCGACCGGCGCATCCACCGCTACCGCGTGCGCGCCGACGGGCCGTCGCTCACGGCCGAGGCCACGGGCACCTTCGGCGATACCGGCGTCGAGGGCGCGATCCGCATTCCCGAATCGCTCTGGGGCGACGTGACCCACGACCGCGTGCTGGTGGCCGAGGAGGACGTGGCCACCGGCACCGGCTACCGCGAGTATTCGGTGGATGGCGCGTTCAAGGGCCGCTCGATCGGCGTCGGGCAGTTCAAGGCGCAGGCCGAGGGTCTCTCGCTCTGGGCCTGCCCGGACGGCAGCGGCTACTGGATCACCACCGACCAGTTCAAGGACCGCAGCCTGTTCCACGTCTTCGACCGCGTGACGCTGGCGCCACGCGGCGCCTTCGCCGGCCAGGCCGTCGCCAACACCGACGGCGTCTGGCTGCACCAGGCGGGCACGAAGCGCTTCCCGGCCGGCGTGTTCTACGCCGTGCACGACGACATGGGCGTGGGCGCCTTCGACTGGCTCGACATCGCCAAGGCCCTGGGCCTTCGGGAAACCTGTAGCGCGCGTTGACGGATTGCATTGCGATGGTGGGGGTCCAGGGTTTTGGACGCGGATCAAAGCGGAAAAGGCGGATAAGAGCGGATACCGCGTAAGTGGGTCCTAGCGTGAGGAGGGGATACGCGAAGACCCACCTTCATTTGCCTATCCGCCGTTATCCGCTTTTTCCGCTTTGATCCGCGTCCAAACCAATCGGCCCCACCTACCACGCGCGTTCACGCAATTACGCGCAGAAGATCGTCAAGCAGCGCGGCGGCGGTGACGTCGGCGCCGGCGCCGGGGCCCTGGATCTGCAGCGGGCGGTCGCGGTAGCGGGTGCTCCAGATCGCGACGCGGTTGTCGCAGCCGCGGCCGACGGCGAGCGGGTCGTCGGGTGCCAGCGTCTCGAGGCCGACGCGCGCGCCGGCGGCGTCGAAGCGGGCGACGAAGCGCAGCACGCGGCCATCGCGCGCGGCGCGGGCGGCGCGTTCGCCGATCGGGCCATCGAGGGACGGCAGCGCGCCCTCCACTGCGTCGGGCCCGGCCGCCTGGAGCCGAGACGTCAGCAGCGACTCCACCCGCACTTCCTCCGACTCCAGCGGATAGCCGGCGGCGCGCGCCAGGATCAGCAGCTTGCGGCGGACGTCTTCGCCCGAGAGGTCCACGCGCGGATCCGGCTCGGCGTAGCCCTGCGCCACCGCGGCGCGCACGCGCTCCGAAAAGGGTTCGCGGCCGTCGTAGCCATCGAACAGCCAGGCCAGCGTGCCCGACAGCACGCCCACGATCGCGCCGATGCGGTCGCCGCCGGCGCGCAGGCCGCGCAGCGTCGCCAGCAGCGGCAGCCCGGCGCCGACGGTGGCGGCATCGCCGTAGCGGCGCTGCGCATTGGCCAGCTGGGCGATCTCGTGCTGGCGCAGCAGCGGGCCGCCGAGGCCGAGCTTGTTCGCACTGACCACGTGCAGGCCCTGGCGCAGCCAGCGCGGATGCCAGGCGGCGAGTTCGGCCGACGCGGTGGCGTCGACCACGATGTCGCCGGGCCCGAAGTCCGCCGGCAGCGCGCCGCCGCCATCGTGTGACTTCCCTTGGGCCAGCGCTGCGGCGCAAGCCAAGGGCGACAGGCCCTGCGGTGCGTGCACGTGCCGCCGCGAGTTCGCGACCCACTGCAGCGACAGGCGCGGGTCGGCGAGGCCGGCCACGCGCTCGAGCAGGGCGCGGCCAACGGTGCCGACGCCCAGCAGCGCCACGCGACGCGGGGCCAGCCGTGCTTCCGGCAGCGCTTCGACGGGCAGGCTCACGGCAGCATCTCCGCGGCGACCACGCGCGCAGCGCGATCAAGCGCGGCGCCGAGGTCCGCCTCCAGGTCCTCCAGCGCCTCGATGCCCACCGACAGCCGCAGCAGGCCTTCGCCGATGCCGGCGACGCGGCGCGCCTCGGCCGACATGGCCGCATGCGTCATCGTCGCCGGGTGCGCGACCAGGCTTTCGACGCCGCCCAGCGATTCCGCCAGCGTGAAGTGCTGCAGCCCGTCGAGGAAGGCGCGCACCGCGGGCACGCCACCCGCGAGTTCGAGCGACAACATCGCGCCGAAACCGTGCTGCTGCCGCGCCGCGAGCGCATGGCCCGGGTGCGAGGCCAGGCCGGGATAGTGCACGGCCGCGCAGGCCGGATGGCGCTGCAGCCGCTCGGCCAGCGCCGCCGCGTTTTCCTGGTGCACGCGCAGGCGGGCGTCGAGGGTGCGCAGCCCGCGCAGCGTGAGGAAACTGTCGAAGGGCGAACCGGTCAGGCCCAGCGCGTTCGCCCACCAGGCCAGGTGCTCGTGGCGCGCGGCATCGCGCGCGACCACCGCGCCGCCGACCACGTCACTGTGGCCGTTGATGTACTTGGTGGTGGAGTGCAGCACGAAGTCGGCGCCGTGTTCGATCGGCCGCTGCAGCGCCGGCGAGAGGAAGGTGTTGTCCACCAGCGCCAGCGCGCCGGCGGCGTGCGCGGCGGCGATCACCGCGGAGAGATCGGTGATGCGCAGCAGCGGGTTCGACGGCGTTTCGATCCAGACCAGGGCCGTGGGCCGGGCCAGCGCGGCCGCCAGCGCGCGCTCGTCGGCCAGGTCCACCAGCGCCAGCTCGAAGCGGCCCTTGCGCGCCAGCGCGTCGAACAGCCGCCAGCTGCCGCCGTAGCAGTCGTGCGTCACCACCAGCCGGTCGCCGGGCTGCAGCAGTGCCTCGAGCACCAGCGTGATCGCGGCCATGCCGGTGGCCGTGACCACCGCGCCGGCGCCGCCCTCGAGCTCGGCCAGCGCGTCGGCCAGCTGGTCGCGGGTGGGGTTGCCGCTGCGGGTGTAGTCATAGCGGCGCTTCTGGTTGAAGCCGGCGAAGCTGAAGTTGCTCGACAGCACCAGCGGCGGCGTCACGGCGCCGAAGGCGGTGTCGGCGTCGATGCCGGCGCGCACGGCGGCGGTGGCGGGACAGCGGGCGCTCACTTCGCACCGCCTTCGGCCGCGGCCAGGGCTTCGCGCAGCAGGCGCGCGATGGCGGCGTCTTCCTTCAGGAAGGCGTCGTGGCCGTAGCGCGAGCGCAGGGGTCGCAGCGTCGCCGGGCCGCCCAGCGTTTCCACCAGCTGCTGCAGGTCGGCCAGCGGCACGAGGCGATCCTCCTCGATGGCGACCACGGTGGTGGGTACGCGCACGGCGGCCGGGTCCACGCGGTGCAGGTCGATGGATTCCGACAGGCGCAGGAAGGCGGTACTGGTCCAGCGCGCGGCGTAGCGCTGGCCGCAGTGGTCGAGGTAGTCCTCGGCGGCACAGCGGGCGACGCCATCGTGCAGCGCGGGCGGCGCGTCGAAGCGCTCGCCGAATTCCTCCGGCGTGCGGTAGCTCAGCATCGCGAACTGCCGCGCCAGCGCGAGGCCGCGCGAGACCGCGCCCTCGCTGCGGCCGAGCGCCACGCACTGCCGCTGCAGCGCGCGCCAGGCGCTGGCATAGGGATGGGCGCGGTGCGCGCCGGAAATGGCGACCAGGCGACCCAGCCGTTCGCCGTGGCGCGCCGCGAACTGCAGGCCGATCATCGCGCCGTAGGACGCGCCGACGAAGCAAAGCGCCCGCGGCACGCCAAGATGATCGAGCACCGCGGCCAGCGCATCGGCCTGGTCCGCGCTGTCGAGCGGCAGGTCCAGCGCCCCGTCCGCGCCCAGCCAGTCGATGGCGAGCACCTGCACGCGGCGCGTGTCGATGGCGCGGCCCGGGCCGACCTGCGCCTCCCACCAGCCCGGCGCGGCGACCTGCGGTCCGCTGGCGACATGGCGCCCGGCCGAGATTCCGCCGGCGACGACGACCAGCGGTGCGCCGGTGGTCCCGAGGCGTTCGCCGCGCACCACGACGCGGCGGATGCCCGCATGGCGGAGCGCCAGCGTGAGCGGAAGCGTGAACGCGCCGCCCCCCTGTGGGAGGGACTTCAGTCCCGATCGCCCTTCGCCAGAAAGCCTCCGGACTGAAGTCCCTCCCACAGTCAGCCCGGCGATCGGGACTGAAGTCCCTCCCACAGCGGCGTGGGTGTCGGCGTCGGTAAGGGTTTGGAAGCTCATCGCAGGACTCCTGGGGTTCAAGGGGCACCCAGGGAGGTTCTTGCGGGAAAGCGGCGTCACGTGCCCCGCCGGTCGCGGGGAAGCACATGACCCATCTCTCGGCGGACGCACGGTCCCCGCAGGAATTGGCACCTTCATGCGCGATTGCTCGTGCATGGGTTGCCCCGGCGTCTTCGGGCCTACCCCTCAGCCGGTCTCGATGGGTGTTGCGGGGTGGACTTTGCGCCCGGCCGCGGCCGATGTCAATCCCTTCATGCGGATGAAGCGATGGAATGACCCCTGGCGTGGCGGGCCAGCCGGGCCCGGCGGCATAATCCCGACCCATGACCCGTCCTTCACGCTGGCGCCTCGCCGCCCTCCCCCTCGCCCTGCTCGTCGCCGGCTGCGCCGGTACCGCAGGCCGCCCCGACAGCTCCTCCGGCCCGCTGCCGGACAAGGCCCCGCCGCCGATGGCGCGCGTGGCCGAGAGCTTCGTCACGGCGCCGATGCCCCGACACGAGATCGACTCGGTGGCCGCCTGGAATACCCCCGACGGCGGTACCTGGCTGATCGCCACCGGCAAGGAAACCCACCAGCTGGTGGTCTACGACGGCAACACCGGCGCGATGCTGCGCGAGATCGGCGGCCAGGGCGACGCGCCCGGCCAGTTCCTGCGCCCGAACGGCATCGCCGTGTTCGGCGACATCCTGTTCGTGGTCGAACGCGACAACCAGCGCGTACAGCTGTTCGAGCTGCCGTCGTTCCGCCCGCTGCTGCAGTTCGGCAAGGGCGAGCTCAAGAGCCCCTACGGCCTGTGGCTGCACGAACTGGCGCCGCGCGAGCTGGAGCTGCTCGTCACCGACAGCTTCATGGCCGACTACCGCACCCAGCTGGCGCCGCCGCTGGACGAGCTCGACCAGCGCGTGAAGCGCTATCGCCTCGACCTGCGCGGCGCCACGCCGAGCGCCACCCTGGTCGAACAGTTCGGCGACACCAGCGAGAAGGGTGCGCTGCGCATGGTCGAGTCCATCGCCGGCGACCCGGTGCACGACCGCCTGCTGATCGCCGAGGAAGACATCCGCATCGGCACCACCCTGCGCGAGTACCGCATGGACGGCACCTACACCGGCCGCAGCCTGCCGCCCGAACGCTTCCAGGCCCAGGCCGAAGGCGTGGCGCTGTGGGCCTGCGACGACGGCAGCGGCTACTGGATCACCGCCGACCAGAACCCGGAGCGCACCGCCTTCCACGTCTTCGACCGCGAGAGCCTGGTGTTCAAGGGCAGCTTCGCCGGCGACCAGGTGGCGGTGACCGACGGCATCTGGCTGCACGCGGTGGGCACGCAGGCCTTCCCGAACGGCGTGCTGTACGTCTCGCACAACGACGAGGGCGCCGGCGCCTTCGACTGGCGCGAGATCGCCAGGGCCCTGGACCTGCGCGTCGATTGCACCACCCCCTGACCCTCGCAGGAGGGCCTTCAGGCCCGAAGCTTCGCGCCGGAAAGCTTCGGGCCTGAAGGCCCTCCTACGGGGGTCGCAGGGGTTGCGGGGTATAATCGCGGCCCTCTTCCGACCTCCCGCCTGCGCCCCGCGCGCGGCCAGCCCATGTCCGAGCACCTGCGCGAAACCCACCGCCGCCGCACCTTCGCCATCGTCAGCCACCCCGACGCCGGCAAGACCACGCTGACCGAAAAGCTGCTGCTGTTCGGCGGCGCGATCCAGATGGCCGGCTCGGTGAAGGGCCGCAAGGCCGCCCGCCACGCCACCTCCGACTGGATGGCGCTGGAGAAGGAGCGCGGCATCTCGGTCACGTCCTCGGTGATGCAGTTCCCGTACGAGGGCCACATCGTCAACCTGCTCGACACCCCGGGCCACGCCGACTTCGGCGAGGACACCTACCGCGTGCTCACCGCCGTGGACAGCGCGCTGATGGTGATCGACGTGGCCAAAGGCGTCGAGGAGCGCACCATCAAGCTGATGGAGGTCTGCCGCCTGCGCGACACGCCGATCATGGGCTTCATCAACAAGCTAGACCGCGAGGGCAAGGAGCCGATCGAGCTGCTGGATGAAATCGAGAGCGTGCTGGGCATCCAGTGCGCGCCGATCACCTGGCCGATCGGCATGGGCCAGCGCCTCAAGGGCGTGGTGCACCTGGTGAGCGGCGAAGTGCACCTGTACGAGCAGGGCCGCAACTTCACCCGCCAGGACTCCACCATCTTCCCGTCCATCGATGCGCCCGGCCTGGCCGAACGCATCGGCGAGCAGATGCTGGCCGAGCTCAAGGACGAACTGGAGCTGGTGCAGGGCGCCTCGCATCCGTTCAACAAGGCCGACTACCTGGCGGGCAAGCAGGCGCCGGTGTTCTTCGGCTCGGCGGTGAACAACTTCGGCGTGCAGCCGCTGCTCGACTTCTTCGTCGAGCACGCGCCGGGCCCGCAGCCGCGCGCCACCACCTCGCGCCAGATCGAGCCCGGGGAGGAAACCTTCTCCGGCTTCGTGTTCAAGATCCAGGCCAACATGGACCCGCAGCACCGCGACCGCGTGGCTTTCCTGCGCGTGTGCTCGGGCAAGTACGAGGCCGGCATGAAGGCCTTCCACGTGCGCCTGGGCAAGGAAGTGAAGCTGGCGAACGCGCTGACCTTCATGGCCAGCGACCGCGAGATCGTCGAGACCGCCTACCCGGGCGACGTGATCGGCCTGCACAACCACGGCACCATCTCGATCGGCGACACCTTCAGCGCCGGCGAATCGCTGGCCTTCACCGGCATCCCGAACTTCGCGCCCGAACTCTTCCGCCGCGCGCGCCTGCGCGACCCGCTCAAGCTCAAGCAGCTGCAGAAGGGCCTGGCGCAGCTGTCCGAGGAAGGCGCGACGCAGTTCTTCCGGCCGCTGATGAGCAACGACCTGATCCTGGGCGCGGTCGGCACGCTGCAGTTCGACGTGGTGGCCTACCGGCTGAAGGACGAGTACTCGGTGGATGCGAGCTTCGAGCCGATCACCATCTCGACCGCGCGTTGGGTGAAGGGCGGCACGCCGAAGAAGCTCGAGGAATTCCGCGAGAAGAACGCGATGAACCTGGGCCTGGACGCCGCCGGCCAGCTGGTCTACCTCGCGCCCTCGCGCGTGAACCTGCAGCTGACCATGGAGCGCTGGCCCGAGCTCGAATTCGCCGCCACCCGCGAGCACGCCCAGACGCTCGCCCTCGAATGACCGAGTACGAACACGACCACGAATCGCCGCGCGAAGAGCGCGCCAACGCCATCACCCACGGCATCGGCGCGCTGATGTCGCTGGTGGGCGGCACGGTGCTGGTTACGTTGGCGTCGACCTTCGGCAACGGCTGGCAGCTGGCCGGCGCGATCGTTTTCAGCGTGGCGCTGGTGCTGCTCTACAGCGCCTCGACGCTCTACCACGCCAGCCACGACCGCATCACCAAGGGCCGGATGAAGGTCTTCGACCACTGCGCGATCTACGTGTTGATCGCGGGCACCTACACGCCGTTCACCCTGGTGGGCCTGCGCGAGGATGGTGGCTGGTGGCTGTTCGCCGCGATCTGGACCTTCGCGGTGGCGGGCGTGGTGTTCAAGCTCTTCTTCACCGGCCGCTTCAAGGGCCTGTCCACGCTGATCTACCTCGGCATGGGCTGGATGGTGGTGCTGGCGATCAAGCCCTTCCTGCGCCAGATCCCGATGGACACCCTGGCCTGGCTGCTCGGCGGCGGCCTCGCCTACACCTTCGGCACGATCTTCTACATGAGCCGCCGAATCCCCTTCGCCCACGCCATCTGGCACGCCTTCGTGCTGATCGGCAGCGCCTGCCACTTCGTCGCCGTCACCCACCAAGTCCTCCGCCCCTGAGCCCCCCTGTGGGAGGGACTTCAGCTGGCGATGTATTGCTGGAGCTGGGCGATTTCGAGCTGCTGGTCTTCGATGACGGCCTTGACCAGGTCGCCGATGGACACCATGCCGACCACGCGGCCGGCGTCGAGCACCGGCAGGTGGCGGATCTTGCGGGCGGTCATGATCTGCATGCAGGTGGCGGCGGTGTCGGTGGGCAGCACCGAGACCACGGGGCTGGACATGATCTGGCCCACCGGCGTGTCGGCCGAGGAGCGGCCCTGCAGGATGACCTTGCGGGCATAGTCGCGTTCGGTGGCGATGCCGACCAGGTCGTGGCCCTGCATCACGAGCACGGAGCCGATGTGGTGTTCGGCCATCAGGCGGATGACCTCGAGCACCGGGGCTTCCCGCGGCACGGCGATGACGCCGCCGGCCCCCTTGTTCTCGAGGATCTGGTTCACGTTGCGCATGGGGCTGCCCTCCGGTGACCGTGGGAAGACTATAGACCCGTGCGCGCTGGCCTGCACCCCTGCAACCGGCTGTAGGAGGGCCTTCAGGCCCGAAGCTTTCAGGCCAAGGGCTTCGGGCCTGAAGGCCCTCCTACGGCGGGTTGCATGTGGCGGATCAGGTAAAGGGGGCGCTGCTTGGCTTCCATGTACAGCCGGCCGAGGTATTCGCCGATGATGCCCAGCGCCACCAGCTGCAGGCCGCCGAGGAAAAGCACGACCGTCATCAGCGAGGGCCAGCCCTGCACCGGGTCGTCCCAGGCCAGGGTGCGCACGATGATCCACACGCCCCAGCCGAAGGCCCCCAGCGCGGTGAACAGGCCGAGGTAGGTGGCCAGCCGCAGCGGCACGGTGGAGAAACTGGTGATGCCCTCGAGCGCCAGGTTCCAGAGTTTCCAGTAGTTGAACGAGGTGCGGCCCGCCATGCGCGACTCGCGCTCGTAGGGGAAGGACACCTGGCGGAACCCGACCCAGGTGAACAGCCCCTTCATGAACCGCTGCCGCTCGCGCAGGCCGCGCAGCGCGTCCAGCACTGGCCGCGACATCAGCCGGAAATCGCCGGTGTCGCGCGGGATGTCGGTGCGCGACAGCCAGGCCATCACCCGGTAGAACGCCGCGGCGCTGAAGCGCTTGAACCAGGACTCGCCGTCGCGCCGCGTGCGCGTGCCGTAGACCACGTCGTAGCCTTCGCGCCACTTCGCCACCAGCGCGGGAATGAGCTCCGGCGGGTCCTGCCCGTCGGCGTCAAGCACCACCACCGCGTCGGCGTCGGCGTGGTCGAGCCCCGCGGTGAGCGCCAGCTCCTTGCCGAAGTTGCGCGCCAGCCCGATCACGCCCACGCGCGGGTCGGCATCGGCGAACGCCTGCAGCAGCGCGAAGGTTCCGTCGCGGCTGCCGTCGTCCACGTACAGCACGCGCGCCGCCAGGTCCAGGCCTTCGAGCACCTTCATCAGGCGCGGATGGAAGACCGGCAGCGCGGCCTCCTCGTTGTAGGCGGCGATGACGACGGTGAGGGTCTGGGGGTTCATGGCCGGCATCATAACTACTCGAGGTAGGCAGGGCCGCCGAGGTTGCGGGCGTTGCGCTGGATCCAGGCCGCGCGGCGCTGCACGTAGGGCCCCGGGTTGCGGGCGCTGTACTTCTTCGGGTTGGGCAGCACCGCGGCCAGGCGGGCGCTCTCGGCGGCGGTGAGCGCGCTGGCCGGCTTGCGCCAGAAGGCCTGCGCCGCGGCCTCGGCGCCGTACACGCCGTCGCCGAACTCGGCGATGTTCACGTACACCTCGAGGATGCGCTGCTTGGGCCAGGTCAGCTCGATCAGCACCGTGTACCAGGCTTCCAGCGCCTTGCGGAAGTACCCGCCGCCGCTCCACAGGTAAAGGTTCTTGGCCACCTGCTGGCTGATGGTGCTGCCGCCGCGCACGCGGCCGCCGCGGGCGTTGGAATCAAAGGCCTTGTCGATGGCCTCGAGGTCGAAGCCGTGGTGCTCGGGGAACTTCTGGTCCTCGGCCGCCACCACCGAAATCGGCAGGTGCGACGAGATCTGGTCGTAGTCCCGCCATTCCTGCCGCAGTTCGAATCCCTTCTCGCCGAAGCCGTCCACCTGCCGCCAAATCATGAAGGCGCTGGTGGGCGGATCGATGAAGCGCAGCGGCGCCACCTGCAGGAAGGTGACGACGACGAACAGCACCGGCAGCCACGGCAGCCGCCGCAGCCAGCGCCGGCGCCTGGGCGCCGCCGTGGAAACACGCACCGCCTGGGCCACGGAGGGAACTCAGCCGCCCGCGGGCAGGCGCTTGTTCGCGAAATCGGCGAAGTGCTCGAAGCCCGGCTCGGCCAGCCACGCCGCCAGCAAGGCCGGCGCCGACTGCTGGCACAGCGCGGCGTCGGTGGCGCCGACCGGCGCCTGCCAGATCGCCACGCCCGCATCCATGTTCACGTCCCAGTCGCCGGTGGTGGTGCGGATGCCCGCGCCGATCACCGACACCGCGTTGCCGGGCAGCACCAGCACGTCCTCGGCGGTCACGGCCTCCTCGAACACGCTCTCGCCGCGCATGTCGCCCTTCACCCGCACGCAGGCCGACACGCTGCCGGTGTTGCGCACCAGGGCCAGCGCCAGGCCGGTCGACTTCTCGTCGAACACCACCAGCGGCACCGCGAACGCCTGGTCCAGGATCAGGCCCCAGCCGAGGTCGAGCTGGCGGCCGGTGAAGTCCATCAGCTGCGCCATGTCGGACCGGGCCATGCCGCGCGCCACCAGCACGTTCTCCAGCGTTTCCTGCGCGGTCAGCGGCACCGGCCGCGCGGGTGCCGCGGGCGCCGCCGCGCTTGCCTGCGCCGCCTGGACGCTTGCCGCCGAAACCAGCGCCAGCAAACCCAGCGCCCAACCCATCATCCGTAGTGCCATCGGTGCCGCCCTGCCTGAAGTAAGGCGCCAACTGTACTGCCCCGGCGGGTTAAAATCGCGCCCATGGACAAACACCCCGACCGCGACACCCTCACCCGCTTCCTGCTCGAGCGCTCCGGCATCCGCGGCGTGGTGGTGCACCTGGACCAGGCCTGGACCGAGATCGCCGGCCGCGCCGAATACCCCGCGGCCATCGCCGCCCGCCTTGGCGAAACCTGCGCCGCCGCCGCCCTGTTCACCGGCCACGCCAAGATCGACGGCCGCCTGAGCGTGCAGCTGCGCGGCACCGGCTGCCTGCGCACCCTGTTCGCCGAGTGCACCGCGGCCGGCACCTTGCGCGGCATCGCCCATTTCGAGGAACCCATCCCCAGCCCGCTGACCCCGCGCGCCTTCGGCCCGGGCTCGCTGCTGGCCATCACCATCGAATCCACCCCGCCCGGCGCCACCGAGATGACCCGCTACCAGGGCCTGGTGGGCCTGGACGCCGACAGCCTGGCCGAGGCCTTCGAAGGCTACTTCCAGCAGAGCGAGCAGCTGCCCACCCGCATGCTGCTGGCCAGCCAGGCCGAGCGCGCCGCCGGCCTGATCCTGCAGAAGCTGCCCGGCGCCGAAGGCGACACCGACGGCTGGGACAGGGTGAACGCCCTGTTCGAAACCCTGGGCCAGGACGAACTGGCCAGCCTGCCGGTGGACACCCTGCTCTGGCGCCTCTTCCACGAGGAGGGCGTGAAGCGGCTCGACCGCCGCCCCCTGCGCTTCGCCTGCAGCTGCTCGCGCGAGCGGGTGGAGGACATGCTGCGCAGCCTGGGTGCCGACGAGGCCCGGGCCAGCCTCGAGGACGGCGTGGCCCAGGTGCACTGCGACTTCTGCGGCCGGGCCTACCGCTTCGAGGCTGAACAGATCGAGGCCCTGTTCAGCCTGGCCGTCCCCGCCCCCGGCTCCGACCGCCTCCAATAACCCGCGCCCCCCCTCTGTGGGAGGGACTTCCAAGCCGGGCGACTCAAGCGTTAAATTCCTGTAAAATCCGCGTGCCACCCCCCCACCCGGGAACTTCCCGGTCCGGCAAGGCTCCAACCGAGCCACGAGGAAAGAACATGAATCCGCTGCTGCGCCACGCCATCGTCCTACTGCTCGCCCTCTCGGGCGCGCCGGCGTTTGCGCAAGCGCCGTCGCCGCTGGTGATGCCCGAGCAGGACGACAACACCACCGCCCTGCCGATCATCCGCAACAACCAGGTCGAAGGTTTCCTGCTGATCGAATCCGGCCTCGGCGCCGCCAACCCGGCGCGCAGCTCGCTCGATCGCCTGCTCGGCCGCAACGCCACGCCCAGCGTCGGCGCGGGCATTACCTTCCCGTTCGATGGCGGCCGCCGCCTCAGCACCAGCCTCGCGCTGGAAACCAACCCGACCATCGGCCTGCTCTGCAACGGCAACGCCGAGTCGCGCAGCTTCGGCGCGCTGGCCCAGCACTGCATGGTGGCCAACCTGGCGCCCAACCCCAGCACGCCGATCGCGCTGGCCCGCCCCGGCGTGCGCGCCGAAGCGCGGCTGGACGGCAACGACGGCGCGCTCAGCGCCAGCCTCGGCCTGTCGCGCTTCGATGCGCAGGCGCCGCTGGCCCTGCCCGGCGCCGTGCCGCTGGCCGGCCGCGTCAGCACCGACCTGATGCTGTCGCTGCGCGGCAATGAATACGAACAGGAAGACATCGGCCTGCTGGGCGAACTCAAGGTCGGCGAAACCGGCTGGGTGAGCATCGGCGGCACCCTGGCCCGCGCGCGCATCGTGTCGGCGGCCCAGCTGCCCGGCGCACTGCCGCCGGAGTGGAACACCGGCACGCTCACCCTCAGTGGGGGGGCGGGCAACTTCGGCGGCGAGATCATCGGCCGCGTGATCGAACTGCCCGGCACCAACACCCGCTACAGCGACGTGGGCCTGGGCGTCACCTGGCGCGCCCCGTGGCGCGGCCGCCTGAGCGTGGGCGCCGCCAACCTCAATGCCCAGGGCCAGAACCCCTTCTCGCTCGCGGACGAGGACCAGGAAGAATCCCGCGTCCCCTACATCCGCTACGAACAAGACCTGTAAGCGCCCCCTGTGGGAGGGACTTCAGTCCCGATCGCTTATTCCGGGTACGCCACCCAGTTGCCCGACTCCCGCACGAAGCGCACCTCCTGCGCCTCGTTGCTCTGCACCGCCTGCCCATCGACGGTGAACCTCACGTCCATCGCCACCGCGCACAGCACGCCCGGCCCTTTGTCAGGCTCACGGCAATCGCTGAGGGTGAAGGCGGCGACCTCGGTCACCTTGATTTGCCGCGCCCCCGGCCGCTCCATCCGCACCACCAGCGCATCGCGCGCCTGGTCGGGCGTGGGCCAGGACGGCGCGCAGGCGGCCAGCAAGGCCAGGGGAACAAGGGCAAGACAAAGCAGCGGGCGCATGGCGGACTCCTGACGGGAGCCCGAGTGTAAAACGCTCAGTCCACCAGCCGCACGCGGAAGCCCTGCGCGGCCAGCTGCCCCACCAGCGCCACCATCTCGGGGCTGTCCACCCGCACCGACCCGCCGGATTGGAGCCGCGCGAAATATTCCTGCGCCCGCGCGGGGAAGAACACCTGCAGCGCCTGCAGCGTGCGCTCGGGCTTGTCGCCCAGCCGGTAATGGTCGAGCAGCTCTACTGCCCTCGCCGGCGAATGCGGCGAGGCAGCGCGGTAATCATCCATGGATCACACCCCTGTGAAGGCCGCCAGTCTAGGCAGCCCCCACCCCCACAGGCATAAGAAACTTTCACACCCCTGTAGGAGGGACTTCAGTCCCGAACGCCCTACACCTTGTAGTAATCCCGATACCAAGCCACGAACCGCCCCACGCCCTCCTCCACATTGACGGACGGCCGGTAGCCCACGTTCGCAATCAGGTCGGACACATCCGCCTCGGTGTCGGGCACGTCGCCCGCTTGCAGCGGCAGCATCGCCAGCGTGGCCTTCCTGCCCAGGCACTGCTCCAGCACCTCGATGTAGCGCAGCAGCTGCACCGGCTGTTCGTTGCCGATGTTGTAGATGCGATACGGCGCCACGCCACTGGTGGCCGGGTCCGGCGCCAGCCCGTTCCAGTCCGGGTCCTTGCCCGGCACGGTGTCGAGCGCGCGCACCACGCCTTCCACGATGTCGTCCACATAGGTGAAGCTGCGCTTGTGGTGGCCGTGGTTGAAGACCTTGATCGGCTGGCCGGCCAGGATGGCCTTGGTGAACAGGAACAGCGCCATGTCCGGCCGGCCCCAGGGCCCGTACACGGTGAAGAAGCGCAGGCCGGTGGTGGGAATGCCGTAGAGGTGCGAATAGCTGTGCGCCATCTGCTCGTTGGCCTTCTTGGTGGCCGCGTACAGCGTGAGCGGATGCTCGGTGGGCGAATGCTCCGAGAACGGCATCTTCAGGTTGGCGCCGTACACCGAGCTGGTGCTGGCATACACCAGGTGCTCCACCCCGTGGTGGCGGCAGCCTTCCAGCACGTGCAGGAAGCCGGTGACGTTGCTGGCCACGTACACGTGCGGGTTCTCGGCCGCGTAGCGCACGCCGGCCTGGGCGGCCAGGTTCACCACGCGCTGCGGCTTGTACTTCGCGAACACCGCCTCGACCGCCGCCCGATCGGCCAGGTCGGCCGTGACGTGGGTGTAGCCCGGCAGCGCCTGCAGGCGGGCCAGGCGAGCCTGCTTGAGCGTCGGGTCGTAGTAGTCGTTGAGGTTGTCGAAGCCGATGACCTCGTCGCCGCGGGCGAGGAGGACCTGGGCGACGTGGGAGCCTATGAAGCCGGCGGTGCCGGTGACGAGGATACGCATGATCGGGGATACCCGTTGGACTGGCCGTAATTCTATCGCCGCAGGTGCCGCCGTAATCAGCGGGGCGAAAGACCTTTGACAACCTGCTCTGCGGCGGCGGCAGGCGAGAAAAGACGCGCTGCGACGATCTTGCCCCGCTCACCCATGGCCGCGCAGGCCTCGGGACGATCGGCAAGCGAAAGCGTGGCCTCGAGCAGGGCGTCGGAGGATCCCCCCATCACCGAGGCCCCCAGCCCCTCGTCCATCACCATCTGGTGCAGGTCGTTGCCTGGATTGACGCGGGCGAGCACGGGCAATCCGGCCTGAAGATAGGTCAACAGCTTGCCGGGAATGTTGTGGGTGCCATGCGCCGGATGCAGGGCGATGATGCCCGCGTAGCAGTGGGCCAGCAGCGTGGACAGCTCACGTTGGGATACCTGGTCCGCGATCCGCAGATTTCCAAGTTCGCGCGTCACGACTTCCTTGCCGAGCCTGGCCTGCTCACTTCCCCTGCCGATCAGCAGGAACGCAATGTCTGGACGGTCCCGAAGCCGGGATGCCAGGTCGAGGAAGGCATCGAGGTCCTGCGCCACGCCCATATTCCCGGCATAAACGAAAACCTTGTGGCGTTCGAAACCATCGAGAACGGGGTGCCTGCCTCCACCAGGGACCGCGGGCGGAGCAGCCAGCCAGTTATGCAGGACCTCAAGCGAGGCACCCGCGGGCGCATCCGCTGCAACGATGGGCACATTGGCAGGCGTCTGGACGCCGATGACATCGGCCTGCCGATACTGGAGCCGTTCCACCGCCTTGAACAACCTGTGCGCTGGCCCGCCACGCCGCAGCACGCCGGCATCCACCGCCCAGTCAGGAAACAGGTCACGCAAGATCAAGTAGCTCCGGCACCGGTGCTTTCGCTTGAACCACGCGACGAGGGGGCCCAGGAAGATGGTGGGGGAATACCACGCGATGCCATCCCACGACTCCTGGTCGAGGGAGGCAGCCCGGAAGCCGCGGCGAAGCACCCACGGCAGGACAATCTCGGCGGCGACGCGACGAAGATAAGAGACATCCTTGGTCCGCGGCGCCCGAACCCGGCAAACCTCGATACCCGCCATTTCCTCGCGAACCCAGGACCGGCGAAGGCTGGAGTCCGGGACGAGCACGAGTGGCCGGTGACCCGCCTGGACCAGGGCCGCGGCAAGGTCGCGCATCTGGAGCGCGCCGGAAATGGTGGCGGGCGGAAAGGTGTCCGCGACCAGCAACAGTCGCATCAGTACTTCTTCCAGACCACCCGGTTCACGTAATCCACATAGCTGTGGATGATACGAACAACCTTATCGGAAACATTGGGCATGCTGTAGTCCGCGACTTGCCGGAGGCTGCGCCGCAGGCCAGTCGGTTGACTCTCCAAAATAGCCAAGCCTTGCATCACCCGCTCGACGCTCATCCCAACCATCATGACGGCAGCCTCTTCCATGGCTTCGGGCCGCTCGTGGGCGTCGCGCAGGTTCAGTGCGCGAAAATTAAGAATAGACGCCTCCTCGCTGATCGTACCGCTATCGGAGAGCGTCGCCTTGGCGTCGGTCTGCAGCCGAACATAGTCCGAGAATCCAAGCGGCTTCAGCAACTGAACCAGCGGGTCCAATGACACACCCATGGCCTCGATACGCTTGCGGGTCCGCGGGTGAGTGGAAACGATCACGGGGAATCCATAACTGGAAGCAACTGTGTTCAATACTTCCACTAGACCACGGAAATTCGAGTCCGAATCAATATTCTCTTCCCGGTGCGCGCTAACCACAAAGAACCTACCCGGCTCCAAGCCCAGTCGCGAAATAACATCGGAGTTAGCGATGCCATCGGCGTAGTGCGCCAGTACCTCGCACATCGGGCTGCCCGTCTTGATCACACGATCCGATGGCAAGCCCTCCGCCAGCAAGTGATTCCGAGCTAGATCGCTGTAGGTTAGATTTATGTCCGCGGTATGGTCGATGATGCGACGATTGATCTCCTCGGGCACGCGCATATCGAAGCAACGATTGCCGGCCTCCATATGGAACGTTGGAATCTTTCGCCGCTTGGCAGGGATAACAGCCAAGCAACTGTTCGTATCACCCAACACCAACATGGCATCCGGACTGATCTCTGCCAACGCAGCATCAGCGGCGATGATCACTCTCCCGATCGTCTCAGCGCCGGTTGAACCGGCGGCCTCGAGAAACACATCGGGCTTCCTGATGCCAAGGTCTTCAAAGAAGATACCATTAAGCTCGAAATCGTAGCTCTGCCCGGTATGCACCAGGGTGTGATCGCAATGCATATCCAAAGCCGAAATGACCCTAGACAGGCGGATGATCTCAGGGCGCGTCCCAACAAACGTGGCAACCTTCAAGCGAGTCATGCCAACCCCTTCTGGCGAGAACGAATCTGATCGACGAGTTCATCAATCATTCGCTCCCAAGACGGCGGCTCGTAGCCGAATTCCGTACGGAACCGAGACGAGTCGAGACTTCTGTCACACTCAAACTTGTCGTCCGGAACGATTGAAACCGGGCGGCCAAGGCGCTCGTTCAACATTGCCAACAGGCTGAACTTGTCAATAGGGTGACTACTAACGTTGTAGATTCCGGAGATGTCTCCCGGCCGGACCAGCAGGCCCTCGATGACCCGGGCGATCTCCAACGTGGTGAAGCCTGAGTAGATGGCCTTAGTGAAGCCCTTGATCTCGCCCTCCTGAGCCAAGAACCACTCGACCAAGCTTGCCTTCCGGGAAAGCTCAAGCCCAATTATCGACGTTCGCAAAGTTATTGAGCCGACCCCTCCAACTTCGCCCAGTGACTTGCTTCGCCCATACATGTCACGAGCGTCATGAACGGCATCGTCCTCGTACATTCCTTGTCGGCCCGAATAAACACAGTCCGTACTGAGATGGACAAACCTCACGGAGCGAGCCTGGCAGAACTCGGACAAACGATGCGGCAGCAATGAATTGACAACGATGCTCTCGACCGCATCCTTGGCCTCCTGGCGCTGCTTGACGATGCCAATTGCATTCACAACCGCGTCAGGAGCAAAGGAACACAACACCTCTTCAATGCTGTCAAAGTTCCTGGAGTCGACAGAGTCGAACACCCTCCGTGGCAACGACCCTGCAAGGTGGGCATAGGCCGTGACACCCTTCCTAACCGTTCCAGCGACCTCATGGCGATCTCTGAAGCTGGCCACCAGCTGATGTCCAAGCATTCCGTCGGCACCTAGCACAAGTATCTTCATACTCAGTCCACAGGCTGAGCGGACCGCCCAGCAACCAATTCACGCACGAAATCAAGCTTCATAAGGAGATCCTTCATGCCTTCCACGTCGAGACGCTCGGTGTTCTCGGAGGTGTAGTCGCGCGCCTCGGTTATTTTCTCCTCCCCGACCTCGAAGAACTTCTCGTAGTTCAGATCCCTTAGGTCCGGCGGGACACAAAAGTAGCCGCCGTGATCCCTTGCGTGCGCCATTTCCTCGCGACTTAAAAGCGTCTCGTGCTTCTTCTCTCCGTGACGCGTGCCGATGATCCGAATTGGGTAATTCGGCTTACCCAGGAGTTCAGTAAGCGCAACCGCGAGGGTATGGAGAGTGGCTGCGGGCGCCTTCTGAACGAAAATGTCTCCGCTCTTGCCATTCTCGAATGCATAGAGAACAAGATCCACGGCGTCATCCAACGTCATCATGAACCGAGTCATTTCCGGATCCGTGATCGTGATTGGCATGCCTGCGTATATCTGATTCACGAACAAAGGGATTACGGAGCCGCGCGAAGCCATGACGTTTCCGTACCGCGTACCGCAAATCGTCGTCTTGCCAGGATCAACGTTCCGAGACTTAGCGACAAATACCTTTTCCATCATGGCCTTGGAAATACCCATGGCATTTATTGGATAGACAGCCTTATCCGTGCTCAAACAGATCATCCGCTTGACACCGCAGTGAATAGCGGCCTCCGTCGCATTCTCGGTGCCCAGCACGTTCGTCTTTACCGCCTCCATCGGATGAAACTCGCAGGACGGAACTTGCTTCAATGCGGCGGCATGGAACACATAGTCGACACCGCGCATTGCACTTACCAAGCTACCCTGCTCACGAACATCGCCAATGTAGAACTTCAACTTATCCGAGCCATACCGCTTCCTCATGTCATCCTGTTTCTTCTCATCGCGGCTCAGAATCCTGATCTGGGCAATATCGGACTTCAAGAAGCTCTTTAGAACAGCATTACCAAAAGATCCGGTGCCGCCAGTGATTAGTAGCGTTGCGCCAGAAAACATACTCACCTCGAAATCGCATAGATTGCGTTGGTTAAAAATCTAACACTCCGCCGGGGAATCACTCAACACGACAAATTAGCGCCGATACAACACTCGCAACGCACGCCAGCGCATCAAGTGCGAACATCTTGCAAGCCTATCCAAACAAATGGGACGTTCCTATAGGATCCGCCCCCACCCGCAGCAGAAAACGTATGGACCTGAAAGAAACCTAGACTGGCCGGCCGCCGCGTAAGAATTCTGCTACCCGCCAATCAGTCCAAGCCTTACTGCCAGTCAGCGCCGAATCAACCAGACGTTGTTCGCCCCGACAGCACTCCGTACCAGTTCGCCGGGCAGACAGCGCGAACAAAGCTGTGTCGGGGCAACCAACCCAACTGGAGAACCCAAATGCTTCTTGGACTTTTAATGTTACTCGTCATCTCAACCGAACCAACTGAATCCGCGCGCCAAGAAACAAAAGTGACTGCCAACCAAACTCAACAAGCAGCACCTGGCCGAATACCTTGGGTGCAGGATTGGTGCGACGCTGAACGGGCGGAGGCAGAACGGAGATGCCTAGAAATATGCGACGCCCAAATCGTCAACACTGCTCAAGCTGGCAACCATTGCGGAACGGCCGAAAGCTGTGAATGTTAGAGCCCCCTCAGCATCATGCGGCCAGACGTTACAGAGACGTTCCTGCAGACACATACATGGCCAGACATTCCGCCGAACGTAGAAACCGACTTCGCTACATGGCTCGAGGGCGGCCATCTATCGAATCAGACAGCACGGAACGAACCTCGCCCGCAATGGACCTCCAATCACTAGGAAACATCTTCATTCGTTCGGATCCTGCGTGAACCAAAGAGCGTCTACGCAGTGCGTCCGACGCAATGGCCAGCATCCCCTCGCTCAGTTGATTGGGGTTCGTCGGATCTACATAAAGCGCCGCATCCCCACAAAGCTCCCGCGCATACGGTAAGTCTGAGGCAAGAATCGGCTTGCCAAATGCCATTGCCTCAATATGCGCTGAGCTAAGAGATTCAAGGAGACTTGGAATAACTACCGCGTCTAACCGGCGGTAAAACTCCCCAAGCTGACTAACCGACTGCCAGCCAACCAGACTTAGAAGGCCTGAATCGATCAAACGGGCTGCGACACCCCGCAATCGAGGCGGAAGATCTGCCAGATCAATAGTAGCGAGCAACTTAACAACCGGTCCGAAATCACGCCGTCGCGAAAGAAGCTCCAGGGCCTCAATCAATCGCTCGTGATTCTTGTGGGGAAAATAGGTCGCTACGTAGCCAAAGACAAACCCGGCGGGAGGCGAGTCGTCCTCGCCTTGCATTGCATCAACCCCGCCGCAGAAGTCCGACACCTCAACAGCCTTTGCAACTACGTGAACTCGCTTCCCGCGCCCAGCCAGCCTGATCGCCTGATCACGCATAATACGTGTCTGCACGACAATAGAATCCGAAGCAAACATAGTCAGCGTAGAGAAAAAGCGCATGACAGCCGCTCTAAGCCAGCCAGCTGGATGCATACGCATGACAGAGAGCGGATAGACCTGGTAAGCGTTGTTGATACTGGTTACCTGGGGCGTCCGGCCCCTGATGTATGACCCAAGGTTCATTGACCAAACAACATCCACGCCAAGCGAGGACGCCAACTTTCGAAGGCCAAAAAAACCATACCAGAGCCTTCCGACCTCTCCGCCAATTGGCAGGGCAATCTCATAGAGATCTACGTTTGGTAAGCCGTCGAGGTCACTGAATTGGGCAGGATTCTTGCTAGCAACAATGAGTTGGTCCGCTGGGAACGCGAGCGCATACGCCCGAAGCAGCCGCCGTATATTGGCTAGCCCGCCACCGCCCCCTGCGTAATAGTTGAATAGAATTTTCAATTGAACCTGCGAATCATTATTCGAATGAAAAATAGCGTTAGCGTCGAATATTCCAGGTAAACCTAGTAGCGAAAATCCACGCCACAAACGCAGCCAATAGACCGCGCGTGACAAAGTTCATAACCGCTGTGGCGAACTCTGCGAATGGAAGATTGCCAACGAACACAACTCCATATGCGTAAACAAGCGCCATCGCTGGCACATATGGACGGCCAGATCGAAGAGAAGAATAGGCGTGCGCCAGAGCGACATAACTCGTGATCAGCAACGTAATCGCAAACACGAACCCGCCAGCCCGGCCGAAGTTCATTACTGACTCTGCAAATATCCCAGGACTGTCACGAGACGCGCCGGCCCAAAGCGTTCCAAAGTAGTAATTTGTGTATTCCTCGCCGCCACCGTCCGGCTTATCCGGCCATACACTCCGAGGCACGAAGTTTGTAGCCGCAGCGACAAACGTTCGCCCGTAAAGAATCGGAGCGTATTCAGTCCGATCAATCATTTCGAGCGGTATGACCCCGTATCGAAGAGACTTGGAGTCTGCGAACGAAAGCTCTGAAATCGAACTGGAGCCGCGAGCCAACTCTCCAGCCCTGTTCCGGACGTCCTCCAAGGAAACCAGAAGCAGCACACCCACAATTACGCCAACTGCCCCCAACTTCAGACTAACTCCACCACGGCTCCTAAGGCTCCAGCAGATTGCCATTACCAGAAACATTACTAGCAACGTGTTTCTCGACCCAGAGACAACGGCAGCAATGGCAGCAAAGGCGGTAAAGACCGCGAAGACGATCCACTGCAGACGGGTGATCTTGTCCCTAGTTAGCAGCAATGCAAAGTACGCCGTTTGGATAGATGGCGCAGACTTCACAAGCACCAACAAGAGCCCCTGACCTTCAAATCTGAGTAGCCGCTGATCCAGTGTCTCGAAGAAGCCGGATAGGCCACCACTGGATGACACTAGGTAGGCCGTTGCAACAAACGCTGGTACAGAACCCACCCAGCACTTTATCGCGACGCTACGCGCGGCGACAGCTGACTGACCACTTAGCTGCTCCTTTCCACGCTCAATATATGCAGACGTGAGGCACAAGGTAGCGAGCGCATTGATTGCGAAGTAGACAACTGGAATGCTCGGCTTCAGGAGTGCGCCGGCATAGGCAACCACTACAAAAAGGAACAAGACTTTGCTCGAACTAAGCGCGTCCTTGTTAAGTCGGACAAGTGCTACGCCGACGAGGAGCAAATAACATATCGTAATTGCCTGAAGAGCACTCATTAGGAATCTCTTTTCACGACCGCGCCAGGCGCGACATCCTTATCTACGTACGTCAGCGCGCCAATCTTCGCGCCATCGCCAACGAAAATCGCACCTACAACGACAGCCGACGGATAAAGAAAAACATCTGACCCTATTTTTGGATAGCCGCCGCGCAAACTCCCTAGAGTTACGCACTGATAGATTGTGGCATTGCTGCCAATCTCGACGCCGTCGCCAATGACGATCCCGACTGGATGGGGCAGCCGAACACCCGCACCAATCCTGGCGTGCGCAGCCACGTCCACCCCGAAAAACAAAACCCCAACCATTCTTGCCAAGGGACGAAGTGCGCGCGGCATTCTCGTCGCGAGCCGAATGACTAGCGCTGCGGTCGCGCTCGGATTTGTGAGCAGAGCAGTCCATTTCGCGTAGCCATACAGCGCCGCCAGGTCCGATTTGACGAGACCTACGAATTCGATCATTTGGTTAATATCCTTATGCGCAGAACGCATAACAGACAATGCGTTAACCCGAAGAAGCACCAAGCTACTGTCGCCGACATTGCCACATCTACTGATCCGTTTGGAAGGAACACGAGCAGAGTCAATGCAAGTACGGAAGAAGTGATTACGGAAACCATGAGAAACCTTGTTTCCGCGAGCAGAATTATCGCTCCGTTTATTAGCCCTTGCGCGACGGCAATTGACGCCCCCACAGATGTTGCAGCGTACAGCGCGTGCTCTGCTACTCGAATTTCGTATAGCACCGCCACAAGATCGGCACCAAAAATGTAGGCTAGCGGCGAAAGCACGAGTGCAGCAACGCACCCGCCTAGAGCACCGTAAGCAATCAGTCTATTGGCGTAGCCATTTCTTTCGCGAAGATCCATGCGCGACGCACCCGCCAAACAAACATTTATCATTGATGTAACGCCAAGAGTCAGCAGCGTGACAATCGGGAAAATCATGGATACCGCAAGAAATTCATCTCTCTCCCCATAAGATCCCGCGGCAACCCTTGGCAAGGAAGTCATTGCCGTTATCAGGAAAACTGACAGCGATACGGTTGCCGCTCTACGAATCACGGCCCATGCCGCCAGCACCGACAATGAAGCGCGAATGGTTCCCCTGGCAAAAATCGCAACCATTGCGACGCTTGCAGCCGAAGCCAAAATAATCGCCCCGCCTGAATCTAGCCCGATGATCGCTAGGAAAAGCATCGATAACAGAAACACTACAGATCGGGATACTTGGACAAGCGCGCCTTTCGATATCTCGCCGCGCTTAAAAAGCACTACCTGCGCATTTTCCGATATCGCTTCCGATAGCTTTATCGAGATGACACATGATGCAGCCAACGCCGACGCCGCATAGAGATCGGGGTGCGCCAGAATCGTCGATGACAGTGCAAGCACTAGAACTAGGCCAATGCCAATGAGCCGCCCGCACAGATAATCTTGATCTGTGAGACCCGAAATTGCGTTTGACAACTGCAGCGACCTTACGCCACCACCAAGAAGGAGGACGAGCGGGGCTAGCAAAGCGAGCCAATAGGCAAATCGCCCAAACTCGTCATCCCCGTAAAACCTTGCCAGTGCGATTCCTGAAACAACGGGGATCGACGCTGACATAGCTGTGGCGGCTAGCGAGAGCGAGTAGTTGCCAATTTTGCTCACGCGAACCATCACTCCGATACTCGCAGCACTTTTAATTGCGCCTCGGACAAGTCGGCGCTCACCAATGCGTGTCACAACTGACTAGTGATCTAGAGAGCCAAGCCAAGATGAAAACAGGTGCGGTCCTATTGCGCGTTAGGAAAAATTCTCGGCTTAAGACTTTTCCCAGAGCCGAATTCAAAGCCTCGCGTCAACATCTGTTCGAGGCAGTACGTGCTTCACGTCGTAAATGACGCAATTCGGTTTACCAAGGGCGCGAATGCCGGTCGCACCCATCCTCAGAAACTCATCATGCGCAACAGCGATTACTATTGCGTCGTAACCGCCAGCCAATGGCTCGTCAACTGGGGTTATCCGATGCTCCTTGAATGCTTCTGTTGCGTCTGCTCGAGGGTCGTAAACATCAACTACTGTGTTGTAGCTCGCAAGAGTCTCGATTATGTCTACCACCCGAGTATTGCGAAGATCGGGGCAGTTCTCCTTAAACGTGAGACCCATCACCAACACCTTGGCGCGAACCGGACTAATCGCCTTGCGCAACATAAGTTTGACGACTTGGTCCGCAACGTATGGCCCCATGCTGTCATTGGTTCGCCTTCCCGCCAGAATAACTTGTGGGTGATGACCAACCTCTTGTGCCTTGTGGGTGAGGTAGTACGGGTCCACCCCGATGCAGTGTCCACCCACCAGCCCAGGCCGGAATGGGAGGAAGTTCCACTTCGTCCCGGCTGCCTCGAGCACTTCCAGTGTGTCGATACCCAGCCGGTTGAACAGGATCGCCAGGTCATTGACCAGCGCGATGTTGAGGTCGCGCTGAGTGTTCTCGATCACCTTGGCGGCCTCCGCCACTTTTAGGCTGCTGGCTTTGTGCGTGCCCGCGGCGATGATGCGCCTGTAGAGCGCGTCTACGAAGTCGGCCACCGCGGGCGTACTGCCGCTCGTCACCTTGAGGATATTGACGAGCCGGTGCGACTTGTCCCCCGGGTTGATTCGCTCTGGGCTGTAACCGCAGTAGAAACCCTGGTTGAAGCGCAGGCCCGACATCCTTTCCAGGATGGGCACGCACACTTCCTCGGTGCAGCCCGGATAGACGGTGCTTTCATACACCACCAAGTCGCCCGGCTTGAGTACGCTGCCCACGGCCTCGCTGGCCTTCACCAAGGGCGTCAGGTCGGGTCGCTTGGCGGCATCAATGGGCGTGGGCACTGTCACGATATACACGTTGCACTCAGCGATGTCGGCCAAATTCTCCGTGTAAAGAAGCTGTTTGCTGCTTCCCAATTCCTCCGCACTGCATTCCAAGGTACTGTCGCGCCCCTCGCGCAGTTCCGCCACGCGGGCGCTGCGTATGTCGTAACCCATCGTTGGGAACTGCTTGCCGAACTCAACTGCCAACGGCAGACCCACATAACCGAGACCAATGATGGCGATTCGACTGTCTTCGACGTTCAGCATGGAAACGATGTGCTCCAATTTCAAATCGGATTGCGCGAGCGGGCCATAAGCGCTACCAGTAGCCCAGTAGTCGCCATCATCGCGGTTGTGCGCAACGGGTAGTCGCCAATTGAGTGCATCGCCAGCATGGCCAGGGCCACGAGGGAGGCACGGGCCAGCAGTTGCTCACGGGCAGATGCTTCGCGTCGGCGCCAAGCTCGCCACGCCGCTACCAGGACCGTAGCCAACAGTACAACGCTCAGCGCCAGCGCCAACCACTGGCCATCCAGCCAAAGCTCGACGTATTCGTTGTGGGCGTGGTTGATGTAGACGCTGAGGGGCGAATCCAAGTCATACGCCTCGAACGCCCGCCGGAACCCACCGAGCCCGGTACCCAGCGGCGCATGGTCCGCAGCCGCCTGTACCGTCAACGCCGCATATTGGAACCGCGCATCCTCCATCGGATCTTTCTGGAACCGCTGCAGGATGCCAAATAGCGCGAACTGCACGCTCAGCAGCAGGCCTACCGCCACCGCCACCGCGATCAGACGCTTGGTGCCGCGCTGTTTGCGGAAGGCCATCACCGCCGGCAGGCTGCAGGCGATGGCCAGCATGCCCAGCAGCAGGCCCGCGCGGGAGCGTGCCAGCGCCAGGCCCAGGATCAGCAGCGCGGCCAGGCCGATGCCGGCCACGATCCACAGCAGGGCGCCGTGGCCTTCGTCGCGGCGCTGGCTCCACCAAGCGGCGGCGCCGATCAGCACGAAGGGCAAGGCCACCGCCAGCTGGCTGGCGAAGTGGTTGCGGTTGGCGAAGAGACCCACGGCTTCCGTGGGGTTGGTCATGGCGTAGAAGCGCAGCGGGCTGTCGGGGCCGCCGGCCAGCTGGGCGATGCCCAGCACGGTGGCCACCGCGGCCACGGCCACCAGGATGGCCGCCAGCTTCAGCCGCTGTGCCGCATCAAACTGCAGCGTGGCCAGGAACAGCGCCACCGCGGGCAGCAGCCACACCAGCGCGGTCTCGGTGCCGTAGGGCGTCAATGTCCAGCGCGTGGCGGGCTCGAGGCCGGCCGCGGCCAGCTGTGCATCGATCTGCTGGCGCGCCGGCGGCAGCATCCAAAGGGATTCGGGAATGGGCAGCAGCTGCAGCAATGGCACCGCCAGCGGCAGCGCGGCCAACCAGGCGAAGCGCGGCAGCCTGGCCATGGGTTCGGTTTCGCTGCGCCAGAGCGTAAGGATGATCAGCAGCGCGGCCAGGGCCTGGCACGCACCATCGCCGATCGTGCCCTGCCCGCCGCCCAGCACCAGGCACATCGCCAACAGCAGCGCAGCCAGCGGCCACTGCAGTCGGGTGCTCAGCGTGGGCTGGCCTGGGTGCGGCATCGTGTGTCTTCCCCTCGTGCGGCGGGCATCCTGCCGGCCGTCGTGTTGGCGTGATGATAGCGGACTATGCTGCAAATCAAGCCGTTTCGCGCGCAGGGAAACTTTCGCCTTGCCGAAAAAAAGGGCCGCCCGGGGGCGGCCTTCGGGAATCGTTTTCGCGGGGCCTTACGGGCTGGCGGGCTTGTCGTCGCCGCCACCACCGCCGAGCAGCAGCGCCGCGCCGACCACGGCCACGGTACCGATCACGTAGGCGTTGGTGCCCTTGCGCACCGGCTTCTCGCCTTCCTCGGCCTCGGCGAAGCTGGGGCCGATGCGCTGCACGCCCGCCACGCCGCCGGCGCAGGGCGACACGGCCGGCACGTCCAGCAGGGAGCCCGCGGCCAGCGGCAGCAGGCAGCCGTCGGCGAAGGTGAGCTCGGCGCGGCTGCCTTCCATCACCAGCACGCGGTCGCCGGCCGCCAGGGCCTGGGCTTCGGTGGCGGTGGTGAAGTCATCGCCCTGGTTCACCAGCACGGTGCCCTCCTGCGCGCTGAGGGTGGCGGCGGCGTCCGCAGCGAAGACGGGGGCGGCCGACAGGGCGCAAAGCACGAGCGTGGTGCGGAGCATGGCGATGATTTCCTCGGGAAACGGGCTGCAGCCGCAGCGGGGGCAAAGGCAGGGCCTTGGCGACGCGAGAGGATAACCGTCGTGGCGCGGACAATCGCGAGAAAGATTCAGCCCACGGTTTCGCGCCGCGCAGTAATGAAAAAGGCCGCCCGGAGGCGGCCTTTCAAGCAGCGATTTCGCAGCGCCTTACGGGCTGGCGGCGGGCTCGCCGTAGGTGAACTTGGTGTCGCCCTCGACGATCATCGCGGCGATGACCACGCCCCAGGCGCCGAACACGTACGGCGCAGCGGCATTGCGGGCCGAAGCGCGGCTGCCCACGGCCTGGGCGTAGCTCGGGCCGAGGTTCTGCACCTTCGCCACCGCGCCGGCGCAGGTGGAAACTTCCGGCACATCGACCAGGGAACCCGAGGCCAGCGGCAGCACGCAGCCGTCGGTGAAGGTGATCTCGGCGCTGCCGCCTTCCATCACCATCACGCGGTCGCCGGCCAGCAGGGCCTGCGCGTCGGTGGCGGTGACGAACTCGTCGCCCTGGTTGACCAGCACGGTGCCCTGCTGGGCGCTGAGGGTGGCGACGGAATCGGCGGCGAACGCCGGGGCGGCAACCAGAGCGGAGAGGATCAGAGCGGTACGGATCATGGCGGTACTCCCTTGGGGGGCGGGCGCGGCTAACGCAAACAAGGCTTGTAGGTTAGACCTCAAGGGAGGGCATGACAACCCTTTTCTGGCCTTGAACCTGAACATCAGGGTATTGGGTAATTGTTACCGATCAATTACTTACGCGATCCCGAGAAATCTTCAGCCCATCGAACCAGGCCCGGCCGCCGATCCGCTGCTCGGCGGGGATGCGGGCCGGCAGGCGCAGCACCAGCCACTGGGCCGGGCAGCCTTCGGCCGGCACCAAGAACCCGCGCTCGAACGCGCGCCACGGGCCATTGCCGCGCAGGGGCTCGGTTTCGCCCAGCGGCGGGCCGCCGGCGGTGCAGCTCACCGTCCAGACCAGGCCGCGCTCGGTGCGCAGGTTGTCCGGGCGCGCCCGGCCCGACAGCGTGTAGCGACCCGGGCCGAGCGCCAGCAGCTGGCGCACATGGGCAAAGGGTACGCGGCGGTCCTCGAACGCGACCCGCAGGGCCAGCCGGTCCACGGCGCCCTCCACCGGCAGCCGGTCGATGCGGGCGCCGGCCACGCGGCCGAAGCGCCAGTCGAACCCGCCCTGCCCCGGCTCCCACTCGAAGCCGCCGTTGAAGACATTGCCCAGCCCGGCCAGGCGCTCGGGCGGCAGCTGGCTCACCCACACCAGGTAGGCCCGGCCCCACTGGCCTTCGCGGCCGAGGCGGTCCAGCCACGGCGTGAGCTCGGCCGGGGTGAGTCCGCCTTCCGCCTTGCGCAGGCGTTCGAACAGCGGCGCCACGGCGGCGGCCTCGGGCGCCTTGTTCGCCACGACCTGCAGCAGGCGCGTCCGCCACGGCGGCGAGGTGGCCAGGCGCTCGGCCAGCGCGTCATGCGCGGCGGGCGCGCCGGCCAGCGAGAGCAGCATCGGCTCCATGCCGGGGAACAGCTTCGGGTTCACGCGCAGCAGCAGGTCCACGTTCTGCATCGCGGCGGGCAGGTCGCCTTCGGCCAGGTGGTAGTCGAGCAGCCAGGCCTGGCTGAGCTGGTCGCGCGGGGTGCGCTGGGCGGCGATGCGGAAGAGTTTCGCGGCTTCATCGCGGTTGCCCGCGGATTCGGCCAGGGTGCCCAGCACGCGGTAGCTGCGGCCGTCGAGCGGGTTGGCGCGCAGGGCGCGGCGGGCGTGGTCGGCGGCGGCTTCGGCCTGGGCCGGGTCGTCGGCCAGGCGCTGGGCCTGGCGGTAGAGCGCCTCGGGATGGTCGCTGCGCCAGCTGAGCGCGCGCTCCGGGTCGGAGATGGCGTAGTGGTCGGCCACGCTGTTGGTCAGCGCGCGGGCGCCGAGCACGATGAGCACGCCGGTGGTGAGCGCCAACAGCAGTCGGCGCACGCGCTGGCGCGGCACGGGGTCAGTCATGGATCACCTGGCTGATCTTGAGGCGGCCGTCTTCGCGGCGCAGGGTGAAACGGATGTCGCCGCGGGTGGTGGTGCCCGGGCGCAGGCGGCCTTCCTTGGTCCAAGCCTCGTACGCGGCCAGCACCACGGCGCCATCGTCGCGCGCGATCCAGCCGTTGGGCATCAGCGCCAGGCGCCGCTCGCGGGTGTCCTCGAACAGCGCCTGGTAGTCGTAGGCAATCGCCTCGCGGCCGCCGCGGTTGTTGATGGCATCGCGGGTGAACAGCCGCATCAGCGCATTGATGTCGCCGGCCGCATACGCGCGGGTGAAATCGTCGAGCACCGCATGCGCCGCGCCCTCCTCGATCTTCGCTTCGACACCTGCCCCCCCTGTAGGAGGAACTTCAGTCCCGAAGCTCTCGACCGTCGTCGCCGCAACGGCCTCGGCAGGCACCAGTGCCGGTGCAGCGGCGATGTCGACGGGGCGCGCGCGGGATGGCGTTTGTGGCGAGGTTGGCTGGGGCGCGGCCATCGGGACTGAAGTCCCCCCCACAGGGGGCGTCGCGGTGACGGGTGGGGGCTGGGGTGCACGCGGCGAAGTGGCCACCACGGGCTGGCCGATGGCCGCGCCTGGCGCGAACTCTGTGGGAGGGACTTCAGTCCCGAGGCTCTGCGGTGTGGGCGTCGACGTCGGCGCGAGTACCTCGGCGTTAGGAAACGCCGCGGTCAATGGCGCGTCCGATGATGCGGGCGGGTCGGCCAGGGGGGCGGATTCGGGGGAAGCGATCGGGACTGAAGTCCCTCCCACAGGGGGCGTGGCGAGCGACGGGGTGCGTGGGGGTTTTTGCTGGGCGTACCACAGCAGCGCAACCAGGCTGACGGCGGCGAGGCCCAGGCCGCCGAGCACGAAGGCCGGGAGCTGGCGGGCGGTGCGGGCGGAAATCATCGGCGCGGCGGGCTGTTCGCGGGACACGTGCGCGAGGCGGGTGGCGGCGAGCACCGAGGGCTTGGCGGCCGGCGCCTCGTCGCGCGGGGTGGCGCGGCGCTCGATCGGCTCGACCTCGCCTTCGCCCTCGCCCGCCAGCGCGCCGCTGCGGCGCAACTGCTGCCAGGCGCGGGTGACGCGGTCGGCGTACACGTTGTCCCAGTCGTCGGCGTTGCGGTCGGGGTGCAGCCAGCGCACCAGCCAGCGGTAGTGCTCGCGGATGCGGGCGGGCGGCGCGTCGGGGTTCACGCCCAGCACGCGGTGCGGGTCGGCGTTCGCGGCGAACATCACCTGCTGCACGAAGAACACCGCGGCTTCGGCCACGCGCTCCGGGGACTCACCGCTCGCCTCGGCCGACTGCGCCGCCTGCGCGCGGTCGCCCGCGGCCAGGCGCAGCAGCACGATCACGTCCTCGGGCAGCGGCCGCTGCGCCGCCATCGCCAGCAGCGCCGGCGCACGGTAGTAGGCCAGCGCCTGCTCCAGTGCGTGGCCGGCGCCGGGCATCAGCGGCGTCCCAGTTTCTTCTGTTCTTCCTGGCCGCCGTACGAGTAGTAGTTGTACCCGCCGTAGCCGTAGCCATCGCCCGCGTGTTTGTGGCTGAACTTGGTGAGCAGGCCGCCCACCACGTGCGCACGCGCCGCCAGCAGGCGCTTGAGCGCATTGCGCGCAACGGCGATCCGGGTCTCGCCCGCCTCCACCACCAGCAGCGTGCCGTTGGCCAGGTTGCCCAGGATAGGCGCGTCGGCCAGGCCCATCACCGGCGGGCCGTCGATGATCAGCTGGTCGAACTTCTCGCGCGCAATGCTGATCAGGCTGAGCATCTTCGGGCCCATCAGCAGCTCGGCCGGGTTGGGCGGCAGTGGGCCGGTACTCATGTACATCAGGCCCGGGGTGTCGGTGGCGTGGATCACCTCGGTGGCTTTCACTGCGCCGGCGAGGTAATTGCTGAGGCCCGCGCTGTTGTCCACGCCCAGCGTGCGGTGCAGCGAGGGGTTGCGCAGGTCGGCGTCGATGATCAGCACACGCTTGCCCAGCTGGGCGAAGTTGCGCGCCAGCGTCAGCGCCGTGGTGGACTTGCCTTCCGAAGGCGTGGAGCTGGTGATCAGCAGGCTTCGGGGCACACCGGTGTCGGTGGCGAACTGCAGCGCGGTGCGCACCGAGCGGTAAGCCTCGGCGAAGGCGGAGCGCGGGTCCTCCAGCGCCTTGGCCGGGGTCATCGGCGCCTTCAGCATCGGGATCACGCCCAGCACCGACAGGCCCAGCTGCTTCTCGACGTCTTCCGGCGCCTTCAGCGTGTCGTCCAGGTACTCGAACACGAAGGCCAGCAGCACGCCGCCGAACAGGCCCAGCATCAGGCCCACGGCCAGGTTCAGGGCCAGGCGCGGCTTGTGCTTGTTGGTCGGGGTCTCGGCCACGTCCACGATGGAGATGTTGTTGGTGCCGACGCCACCGGCGATGCCGATTTCCTTGTAGCGCTGCAGCAGGGCGTCGTACTGCTGGCGGGCGGTGTCGACTTCGCGCTTGAGGATGTTGTACTGGATCGAGCGGCTCTGCAGGTCCAGCACCTCGTCGCGCAGCAGGCCCACCTGCGACTTGAGCAGCTCTTCCTGCGCCAACGCGGCCTGGTAGTCGGCGCGGATAGAAGCCTTGATGTTGCCGACCTCGGCCGCCAGCTGGCGCTCGGTTTCCTCGATCTGCGCCTTGAGCTGCAGCATCTCGGGGAAGGCCGGCTTGAACACGCTCAGCTTGTCCTGGTACTCGGCCGACAGCTTGGCGCGCTGCTCCTGCAGGGTCTGCACGATGGGGCTTTCGAGCACGGTGGCCAGGCCCATGCCGCCGGCGCTTTCGGCCTGGCGCCAGCGGGCCTCGGCGCGGATGCGCTCGTCCTGCGCCTTGGCCACGGCGGTGTTGAGCTCGCCCAGGCTCTGCGTGGACAGGGAGGAACCGTCGTTGGCGTCGACGATCTTCTCGCGCTGGGCGAAGGCCACCAGCTCCTTCTCGGAGTCCTCGAGCTTGAGCTTGAGCTGCTCGAGCCGGTCTTCCAGGAAGTCCTTCGCATAGGTGGAGGCGTCGAAGCGGCGGTCGAGGTTCGAAGCGATGTAGGCCTCGGCCACGGCGTTCACCACGCGGCGGGAGAACTCGGCGTCCTCGCTGTCGAAGTGCACGCGAACCAGGCGCGAATTGCGCACCGGCTCGATGCTCAGGTTGGCCAGGAACCAGTTGGTCATCCGGGTCTGGTCACGCTGCTCCTTCGAGGCCAGCTCGTCGGCGGACAGGGTCTCTTCGTCCTCGTCGCCACCGCCCAGCAGCGCCTTCCAGGGCGAAGGAGCGGTCATGTCCTGGTAGGCCGGATCACTGGCGATGTCGAGCTGCGAGATCACGCGCTGCGCCAGCGAGCGGCTCTTCAGCAGTTCGTACTGGGTCTGGTAGAAGTCGCGGTCGGCCGGCGATTCGGTCGGCGTGAACCCCTCCACCTCGACGACCTTGATGGTGTCGCGCTCGATCTGCACGGTGGTGCTGGCGCGGTACACCGGCGTCATCAGCAGGGTGCCGACCAGGGTGGTGGCCAACACGATGGCCAGCACGCCCAGCACCGTCCAGCGACGCTTGACGATGATGCGCCAGTAGTCGAGCAGGTTGATTTCGTCGCTGTTCTCGGCGTTGTCCTGCGAACGCAGCTCGAGGCTGAGCGCCTGGCTTCGCGCCACCGCCAGCGCCTTGCTGGCGGCGGCGTCGTCGGCGGGGGCCGGCAGGCCGGCGCCCTGCCCTTCGGGCTCGTGTTGGCTCATGGAGTCAGGGTGTCCTTCGTTGCGATCAGAACGTGCGGAATCCGACGATGCCGCGCAGCGCGTCCGTAATGGACTTGATGGCGGTCTTTCCGCCCGACTGGTCGACCACGATGATGTCCTCGCCGTAGATCAGCGGGTCCTCGGCGTCGCCCGCGCGGATCGCGCGCAGGTCGAACAGCGCGGCCATCCGCTGGCCCTCGATGGTGCGGAACACCACCACCGACGACGGGTCCGCCAGCGGGTCGAGGCCTTCGGACATCGCCACCGCCTGCAGCAGCGTGGTGCGGCCGGTGATCGGGAAGATGCCGGGCTTGCGCACCGCGCCCTCCACCGTCACGCGCTGGCTGGTGAATTCCTTCACGAACACGCTGACCTGCGGGTTCTGCAGGTAGGTCTCGGAGAGCTTGCTGGCGATCAGGGCCTCGAGCTCGGAAACGGTCTTGCCGCCCGCCTGCACCGCGCCGATCAGCGGCAGCGACACCATGCCGCTGGTGTTCACCCGCACTTCCCGGTCGAGGTCGTCGAGCTGGAACACGGTGATTTGGAGCATGTCCAGCGCGCCGATGCGGTAATCGGACACGCCCGTGAAGGCACCGCTCTCGGCCGTGGTGTCGGGCGCCGCCAGGCTGTCGGTGGTGGTGACCGCCTTGGTGGTGCCGGCGCGGACGGAGCCGCTGCTGGACGTCCCGCAGGCCACGAGCGCCGCGGACAGGAACAGGACAACGAGCGTCCGGAGGATGGAAGGGATCATGGAATCTCCTGGGGGGCCCGGGCGGAGCATTATGCGGTGCCGAACAGGCGCTGCCAAAAACCGGCGCGGCGTTCAGGAACCGGCGGGCGCGCCGGCAGCGGGGGCAGCTGGCCGGGCGGCAGGTCGTCGAGGATGCCCTGCGGGCGCGTGCGCACCAGGTGCCAGGCCTCCTCGGCGCCGACGCGCGCGGCCGCGGCTTCGCGGCCTTCGGCCAGCAGCGGCGGGCGCTTGTCGATGTGGTGCGAGTCGGTGGCGAGGATGTGCACCAGGCCTTCGTCGAGCATGCGCTCGGCCCAGTACTTCGGGCGGCGGCCGAAACGGCCGGTGAGGCTGCCGGCGGTGAGCTGCATCCACGCGCCCTGCTTCACCAGGTCGGTGAACACGGAATAGTGGGTCTCGATCCAGCTCAGGCGCTCGGGGTGGGTGATCACCGGCACGATGCCGGCGGCCATCAGGGTGAACACGGATTCGTCGAAGCGCGGCGGCGCCACGTGGTGCGGCGGCTCCAACAGCAGGTAGCGGCTGCCGTTGATCGTGGGCACGCGGCCGTCGCGGATGCCGCCGGCCAGGTCGGGCGCGAGGTGGGTGTCGGCGCCGGTGCCCAGCTGCAGCGGGATGCCCGCCTCGGCCAGCGCGGTGCGCAGTGCCTGCACCGCGGCCTCGATGCCGGCGCGGTTGTTCTCGTACAGCCCGGGGTAGATGTGCGGGGTACAGGCGGTAAAGGTGATGCCGTCGTCCACCGCGCAGCGCGCCATCGCCAGCGAGACCTCGAGCGTGGTCGGGCCATCGTCGATGCCGGGCAGCAAATGGCAGTGCAGGTCGATCATGACGGGGCCCTCAGTGCGCTTCCGACTCGGCCGCGTCCCGGCTGGGCACCGCGACCGCGCGGGCGTCGCCGCCGCGCCAGCGTGCCAGCCTGGCGACCGCGCGGTCGTAATCGACGCTGAACGCATACCAGGCGCCAAGCAGCACGAAGAAGGCCAGCACCATCAGCGGGCGGTACACGCCCAGCTTCACCGCCACCGCGGCGGCGAGGCCCAGCAGCAGCGAGCCGCCGGCGATGATGGCCACCACCGCGGTGGCGCGGAAGCCGGCGTCGAGCAGCATGTGGTGCATGTGGTGGCGGTCGGCCGCGAACGGCGAGCGCCCCTGGCGCCATCGGCGCAGCATCAGCGCCACGCAGTCGATCAGCGGCAGCGATAGCGCCCACGGGCCCAGCACCGGCGAGATCGGATGGTCGGGGCTTTGCGACAGGCGCACCGAGGCATAGGCAATGGTGAAACCCAGCAGCATGCTGCCGCCGTTGCCCAGGAACACCCGCGCCCGCGGCTGCCACGGGAAGCGCGCATTCCACACCAGGAAGCCCACGACCGCGGCGGCCACCGCCAGGATGCGTTCGACCACCAGCACGTTGCCCGAATACAGCCCGAAGCAGGCGTACAGCCCCAGCGCCACCACCGACAGGCTGCCGGCCAGGCCGTCCACGCCGTCGGCCATGTTCAGCGCATTGATGACGCCGACCACGATGAACACGGTGAACGGCACCGCCAGCAGGCCGATGTTGGCGCCGGTGAACCCGAACACATCCTGCAGGTTGGTGGCCATCACGCCGCCCACCAGCGCCATCAGCAGCGCGGCCAGCGACTGCGCGCCGATGCGCCAGGTCCAGCGCAGGTCGAAGTAGTCGTCCAGCTGGCCCACCAGCACCAGCAGGCCGGCGCCGCCCAGGAAGACCGCGGTGCGCAGGCTCTGGGTTTCCTCGAACAGCAGGAAGCCGGCCACCACCACGAAGTAAATGACGAGGCCCCCGACCACCGGCATGGCGCAGCCGTGGTCCTTGCGGCCGCCCGGGTGGTCCACCAGGCCGAAGCGGCGCGCCAGCGGCAGCGCCAGCGGCAGCAGCAGGGCGCACAGCGCGAAGCTGAACACGATGCGCTGCCAGGCCTGGCCGTCGAGCTGGTGGATGAGGTTGAGGTAGTCCATGCCGTCTCTAACGTAATCCTTGCGGGTTTCGGCCCAGGGGCCGCCATCGGGGATCCCGTCGTGACGCCAGCGTGCCGGCCGGAGGTTTCAGCCGTGCATCGCCTCAGGCATTGCGGCCATACACGTCCTCGAACCGCACGATGTCATCCTCGCCGAGATAGCTGCCCGACTGCACCTCGATAAGCTCCAGCGGCACCTTGCCCGGGTTCTCCAGCCGGTGCTTGCTGCCCAGCGGGATGTAGGTGCTCTGGTTCTCGGCCAGCAGGAACACCTTGTCATCGCAGGTAACGCGGGCACTGCCGCTCACCACGATCCAGTGCTCGGCCCGGTGGTGGTGCATCTGCAGGCTGAGCGCGGCCCCGGGCTTGACCACGATGCGCTTGACCTGGAACCGGTCGCCGCTGTCGATGCCGTCGTAGCTACCCCAGGGACGATACACCTTGCGGTGCACGCTGGCCTGCGACCGACCCTGCGATTTGAGGGCAGAAACTATCTCCTTGACTTTCTGCACCTGGTCTTTCGCAGCCACCAGGAGCGCATCGTCGGTATCCACCACGATCACGTCCTGCAGGCCCAGCAGGCTGACCAGGCGGCGGCCGCCCCAGGCCAGCGTGTTGCGGCAGTCGATCGCGAGCACGTCGCCGTGGTGGGCATTGCCGTCCGGATCCTGGTCGGCGATCTCCCACAGCGCCGACCACGAGCCTACATCGCTCCAGCCCACGTCGATGGGCAGTACGGCCGCGTGGGAAGTTTTTTCCATCACCGCGTAATCGATGGAGTCGGACGGGCAGGCTTCGAAGGCGGCGCGGTCGAGACGCAGGAAGTCCACGTCGCGCTTGGCGCCGGCCAGCGCGGCCTTCGCGGCGGCGAGGATGGCGGGCGCGAACGCGGCCAGCTCCCCGAGGTAGCGCGAGGCGCGGAACAGGAACATGCCCGAGTTCCAGAAGTAATCGCCGCTGGCGACGTAGGCCTGGGCCGTGGCCAGGTCGGGCTTCTCCACGAACCTCTCCACGGCCCGGGGACCCTGTGGGAGGGACTTCAGTCCCGATGGCGTCTCGCCGGAAAGCGTCGGGACTGAAGTCCCTCCCACAGGGGATGCGGCGGTCTTGATGTAGCCGTAGCCGGTCTCGGGACCCGTGGGCACGATGCCGAAGGTGACCAGCTGGCCGGCCTCGGCCGCGGAAGCGGCGGCCAGCACGGCGGCGCGAAAGCCGGCTTCGTCGCGGATCACGTGGTCGGAGGGCAGCACCAGCAGCAGCGGGTCGGCGCCGCCGGCCTGGGTCTGCAGCGCGGCCGCGGCGATGGCCGGGGCGGTGTTGCGGCCCACGGGCTCGAGCAGCAGCGCCGACGGCGTGACGCCGACCTGCCGCAGCTGTTCGGCCACCATGAACCGGTGCTCCTCGTTCGCCACCACGATCGGCGCGGCCGCGCCTTCGAGCCCGGCCAGGCGCTGCCAGGTCGCCTGCAGCAGCGACTGCTCGCCCACCAGCGGCTGGAACTGCTTGGGGTGGGTCTCGCGAGACAGCGGCCAGAGCCGCGTGCCGGAGCCGCCGGAGAGCAGGACGGGGATGATCTGGGGCATAGGGATTTGCCTTGGAATACAGGTCTCCATGATGCCCTGCCCCGCCGGATTGTAGGAGGGCCTTCAGGGCCGAAGCTGTTCGGCGAAAAGCTTCGGGCCTGAAGGCCCTCCTACAGGGTGCCCGGCGGGTGATAATCGCGGTATGACCTTGCCCACCCGTGATGCCCTTCGCCTGGAATGGACCCGCCAGGCCCTGGCCGACCCGGACGCGACGCTTGAGCGCGCCTCCAACGACGCCTCCTTCCGCAGCTACTGGCGCAGCCACTCCGCCGGCCGCAGCTGGATCGTGATGGACGCGCCACCGGACCGCGAGGACATCCGCCCCTGGCTCGACGTCGCCTCGCGCCTGGCCCGCGCCGGCGTGCACGTGCCCGAGATCCAGGCCGCCGACCCGGACCGCGGCTTCGTGGTGATGGAAGACCTCGGCGACCGCCTGTTCCTGCCCGAACTGAACGAATCCACCGCCGACCGGCTCTACGGCGCCGCGCTCGACGCGCTGCTGGCGATGCAGCTGCGCGCCGACGCCAGCGACCTGCCCGCCTACGACGAGGCGCGGCTGGTCACCGAGATGGAGCTGATGCCCGAGTGGCTGCTCAAGCGCCACCTCGGCTACACGCCCGAGTGCGAGGAGTGGGACGTCATCGAGTCCGCCTTCCGCGCGCTGGTGAACAACGCCCGCCTGCAGCCGCAGGTCTTCGTGCACCGCGACTACCACTCGCGCAACCTGCTGGTCACCCCGCGCGACAACCCGGGCGTGATCGACTTCCAGGACGCCGTGCGCGGCCCGGTCACTTACGACCTCGTCTCGCTGCTGCGCGACTGCTACATCGCCTGGCCCGAGGCGCGGGTGAACGCCTGGGTCGAGGAGTACCGCCAGCGCCTGGTCGCCGAGGGCCTGACCACGGTGGACACCGCCACCTTCCTGCGCGCCTTCGATCTGATGGGCGTGCAGCGTCACCTGAAGGTGCTCGGCATCTTCTGCCGCCTCTGGTACCGCGACGGCAAGGCCGGCTACCTGCTCGACCTGCCGCTGGTGTGGCGCTACACCCGCGACGTCGGTGCCCGCTATCCCGAGACCGCGCCGTTGGTCGCGCTGCTCGAGCGCATCATCGGCAGCACCGACCTGACACAACCGCGCCCATGAAGGCGCTGGTGTTCGCGGCGGGCAAGGGCGAGCGGATGCGTCCGCTGACCGACCACACGCCCAAGCCTTTGCTGCCGGTGCGCGGCAAGCCGCTGATCGCCTGGCACCTCGAGCGGCTCGCCGCGGCGGGCGTCAGCGACGTGGTGGTGAACCTCGCCTGGCTGGCCGACTGCTTCGAGCCCGCGCTGGGCGACGGTTCGCGCTGGGGTTTGCGCCTGCACTATTCGCGCGAAGGCGCCGAGCCGCTGGAAACCGGCGGCGGCATGCTGCACGCGCTGCCGCTGCTGGGTGACGCACCCTTCCTGGCGGTGAACGGCGACATCTTTTGTGATGTCGATTTCGCGGCGCTGCCGCGGGAACCGCGCGGCCTCGCGCACCTGGTGATGGTGGACAACCCGGACCACAACCCGCGCGGCGATTTCGCACTCGACGCCGAGGGCCGGCTGCACGCCGACGGCGCCGCGCGCCTCACCTTCGCCGGCATCGGCGTGTACCGCCCCGCGCTACTGGCGGACTGGCGCGACGTCATCGGCCCCGCCCCGGGCGCCGACGAAACGCCGCCGCGCTTCAAGCTCGCGCCGCTGCTGCGCGCCGCCATGGCCCGCGGCGCGGTGGATGGCCGCCACCACCGCGGCGAATGGACCGACGTGGGCACGCCGGAGCGGCTCGCGGCGCTGGGCTGAAGGCTAGGCCGCGCCGTCCTGCAGCAGCGTGCGCAGGAAGGGAATGGTGATGCGGCGCTGCGCGGCCAGGCTGGCGCGGTCGATGCGCTCGAGCAGCTTGGTCAGGCTGGCCAGGTCGCGGTCGACGCGGCGCAGCAGGTAATCGAGCACCGCGTCGTCGAGTTCCAGGCCGCGGCGGGCGCCGCGCTGGCGCAGCACTTCGCGGCGGCCGGCGTCATCGAGCGGTTCGAGCGCGAAGCGCACGCACTGCCCCAGGCGCGTCACCAGGTCCGGCAGCCGAAGGCCCAGCGCGGCCGGGTTGCCGCGCGCGGCGTAGATCACCACGGCGCCGCTGGCGCGCGCCCGGTTGTGGAAATGGAACAGCGCTTCCTCGTCGTCGCGGCGGCCCGCGATCGCGTCGAGGCCGTCGAGGCACAGCAGCGCACTGCCTTCCTGCGCGGCCAACGCATCGCCCAATCGCCCGGCGAACGCGGCCAGCGGCAGGTACGCAGCGCGCCGGCCGGCGGCGGAGGCTTCGGCGCAGGCGGCGAGCAAAAGGTGCGTCTTGCCGCTGCCCGCCGGGCCCGCGAGGAACAGCCAGTCGCCCGCCTCGCCGCGCGCGCCCGCGCGCACCGCGTCGCGCACGGCCGGCTGGCCGTGGAAGGCGTCGAACTGCTGGTCGGGCGGCGTGCGCAGCGACAGCGGAAGCTGCGGGGTGCTCACGGCTCTTTCTGTGGGAGGGCGGCGTCGTCGGCACCATAAAGCTGGCTCGCCGTGTAGCGCGCATGCGCATAGCGCATCACCACCACCAACACCGCCGCGAACGGCAGCGCCAGCAGCACGCCGAGGAACCCGAACAGCTGGCCGCCCGCCATGATCGCGAAGATCACCGCCACCGGGTGCAGGCCGATCTTGTCGCCCACCAGCCACGGCGTCAGCCAGAAGCTTTCGAGCAGCTGGCCCAGGCCGAACACGCCCAGCACCAGCGCCAGGTGCATCAGGTCGCCGTGCTGCACCAGCGTGGCGATCAGCGCCGCGCCCAGGCCCACGATCGCGCCGAGGTAGGGCACGAAGCTGACGAGGCCGGCGACGATGCCGATCAGGATGCCGAGGTCGACGCCGACCGCCGTCAGGCCGATCGCGTAGATCGCGCCGAGCGCGATCATCACGCTCAGCTGGCCGCGGATGAAGCCGCCCAGCACCTGGTCCGACTCGTGCGTCAGCCGGGTCACCACCGGCTCGACCGGCCTCGGCAGCAGGTCGCGCACCTTGGCCAGCATGCCGGCGCCGTCGCGCATGAAGTAGAACGTGACCACCGGGATCAGCGCCAGGTTGGCGATCCAGCCCAGGATGGCGATGCCCGACTTAGACACGCCGCCGAACACCGTCGCCGCGACGCCGCCGGCTTCCTGCCAGTGCTGCTTGAGCAGTTCGATGATCGCGCTCGGGTCGATGTAGCCCGCCAGCTCGATCTTGAAACGCTGCTCGGCCCACGGCACGGCGGTGCCGGTGACCCAGGCGCCGAAGCGCGGCAGCCAGTCGATGAACGCCGACACCTGGTTCTCGATCAGCGGGATCAGCAGCAGCACCGCCAGCACGATCACCAGCGTCATCAGCGAGAACACCATCAGCACCGCGATCGAGCGCGAGCGGCCGCCGCGCTCGAGGCGGCGCACCAGCGGCTCGCCGAGCCAGGCCAGCAAGGCCGAGACCACGAACGGGGTGAGGATGGGCGCCAGCAGCCACACCATCACGCCGACTGCGGCGGCCAGGGCCAGCCACTGCCAGCGGCGGCGGTCGCTGAACGGGTCGGGCAGCGGCGCGGCGGGCGCGGTCACGGCAGCAGCCGGTACGTGGGCACGCCGTCGCCGCGGGCGGGCTCCGCGGCCAGCACGCTGCCGGCTTCCACGAAGCGGTCGAAGCCCTCCGCGCCCACGGCCAGGTCGAGCTCGAGCGACAGCACGTCGGCCTCGGCGCGCACCACGCGCAGGCCCTTCACCACCGCCAGCGTCTGCAGGTAGCCCATCGCGCGGGTGAAATCGGTGCCGTCGCGCAGGCCGGTGACGGCGATGGCGAGCAGGGTCGGTTCACCGGCCTGCAGCGGCACCGCGTCGCGGCGGGCGATGGCGTCGGCGGCGCCGTCGGCCCCCGAGGCGATCGCGCGCTGCGGGCTGGCGTCGCTGAACGACCAGCGCGAGAGCTCGGCCTCGCCATCGCTCAGCACCCAGTCGGCGGTCCAGCCGGCGCCCGCGCGGTAGACGCGGCCCAGCAGCTGCCACTGGCCGCCGTAGCGCGCGGTGAGCGGCAGCATCGGCGCTGGCGTCTGGCTCCACACGGTCTGCACCGCGGCCTGCTCGACCGCGCTGCCGGCCGGCATGCCGAAGCGCAGGCCGCGCTCGAGGCCGCGCTCGGCCAGCGGCTTCACCACCGCCAGCTGCTGGGCGTTGACCAGGCGCGCACCGCGGCCGTCGTCGATCGCCAGCCACAGGATCGGCCGCGGGCGGCTGCCGCCCCAGTACTTCAGGCCGGCGGCGGCCACCAGTGCATCGACGCCGTTGGGCTCGAAGGCGAAGCTCATCGTGGTCCGGTAGACCGGCACGCCGCCGATGGCGGTGTTGCCCTGCTGGTCGCTTGATTCGCGGGTATCGCTGGTGGTGACCAGGGTCTGCGCGCTGGCCAGGGCGCGGCGCACCACGGGGTGGTTGGCGGCCTGCGGGTCGCCGGTCAGCTTCACCATCACCTGGGCCAGGGCGCGGGCGGTGGCGGCGCGGCGCTCGCCGGCGCCCTGCGAGATCAGCGTCACCTGGCCCTGGTAAAGGTTCAGGTCCCGCTCGGCCGGCAGCCCGCCCGCCGGCGCATCGGCCAGCGGCCCGGCCACCGGCTCCGGCGCGGAAGCCTCTGTGGGAGGGACTTCAGTCCCGATCGCCGCAGCCGGCACGAGCGCCGCGAACAGGACGAGCAGGCAGGGATTCAGGAAGCTGGGGCGCATGGGGGGATTCGCTGAAAACACAGCCTGCATGGTGCCGCAATGCGGGCCGGGGCGTCCAACCTCGGGCGGAGAGCATCGGGACTGAAGTCCCTCCCACAGGGTCCGGGACCCTGTGGGAGGGACTTCAGTCCCGATCGCCTTGATAGAATGCCGCCCTTCCCCGCGCCCGGATGCCGCCCGTGACCACCCCCACCCCCCTCACCTACCGCGATGCGGGCGTCGACATCGATGCCGGCAACGAAGTCGTCGAGCGCATCAAGCCCCTGGTCAAGCGCACGTTCCGGCCCGAGGTGATGGGCGGGCTGGGCGGCTTCGGCGCCCTGTTCAACCTCTCCGGCAAATACCGCGAGCCGGTGCTGGTGAGCGGCACCGACGGCGTCGGCACCAAGCTCAAGCTGGCCCAGCAGCTGAATCGCCACGACACCATCGGCATCGACCTGGTGGGCATGTGCGTGAACGACGTGCTGGTGCAGGGCGCCGAGCCGCTGTTCTTCCTGGATTATTTCGCCACCGGCAAGCTGCACGTGGACACCACGGTGTCGGTGGTCGGCGGCATCGCCAAGGGCTGCGAGCTGGCCGGCTGTGCCCTGATCGGCGGCGAAACCGCCGAGATGCCCGACATGTACCCGCCGGGCGAGTACGACCTGGCCGGCTTCACCGTCGGCGCGGTCGAGAAGTCGAAGCTGCTCGACGGCGCCGCCGTGCGCGAGGGCGACGTGCTGCTGGGCATCGCCTCCTCCGGCCCGCACTCGAACGGCTACTCGCTGGTGCGACGCATCTACGACCGCGCCGGCCGCCCGGCCGAGCTCGACGTCGGCGGCGTGAAGCTGGTGGACGCGCTGATGGCGCCGACCACGATCTACGTCAAGCCGATCCTCGAGCTGCTGGGCAAGCACGACCTGCACGCCATGGCGCACATCACCGGCGGCGGCCTGACCGAGAACATCATCCGCGTCATCCCCGAGGGCCTGGGCCTGGACATCGAGGCCTCGGCGATCGTGCTGCCGCCGGTGTTCGAGTGGCTGCAGCGCGAAGGCGCGGTGCCGAACCCGGAGATGTGGCGCACCTTCAACTGCGGCGTCGGCTTCGTGCTGGTGCTGGCCCCGGGCGACGTGGCGGCGGTCTCGGCCGACCTGCAGCGCCTGGGCCTCGCCCACCGCGCCATCGGCCAGGTGGTGAAGGCCCGCGGCGAAGAGCGCGTCCGCATTGGCTGAGGCGTTGGGTGGGGCTGCGTATTCGAACGCGGATCAGAGCGGAAACATCGGATAAGGGCGGATGAAGCCCTGATTGGTTTCCGCCGGTGACTTTCCTCGCGCCGGGAACCAAACCAAAACGCTCTATCCGCTTTTATCCGATGTTTCCGCTCTGATCCGCGTTCAACCCCTTTACCCCCCCACCGGACGCGAGCCACCCCAATGACTCCGTACACCATCGCGGTACTGGCCTCGGGCCGCGGGACCAACCTGCAGGCGCTGCTGGACGCGATCGCGGCGGGCGCGCTGCCGGCGCGGATCGTGGGGGTTTTCTCGGACAAGCCGGCCAGCGGGGCCATCGCGCTGGCGCGGGAAGCGGGCATTGCCACGGTCGCGCTGCGGCCGCGCGACTTCGCCGATCGGGACGCCCACGATGAAGCGCTGTTCAGCGCCGTGGCAGCCGTTCAGCCCGACCTCATCGTGTGTGCGGGATACCTGCGCATCATCAGCGCCGCTTCGGTGCGACGATTCGAGGGCCGCATGATCAACATCCATCCATCGCTGCTGCCCAAGTACCCCGGCCTCGACACCCACGCCCGCGCGCTGGCCGCCGGCGATGCCGAGCACGGCGCCAGCGTGCACGTGGTGGTGCCCGAGCTCGACGCCGGCCCGCTCCTGTCGCAGGTGCGCATCCCGGTGCTACCCGGCGACGACGCCGCCGGACTCGCTGCCCGCCTGCTGCCGCGCGAACACGCGCTGCTCGCCGCTACCTGCCGCCTGCTGGCGACGCGGCGGCTGGACATCACCGGCGGGCGCGTGCGCTTCGACGGCCACGACCTGGCAGCGCCGCTGCTGCTCGACGCCCACGACCAGCTCCAGGAGGCCTGACCCATGCGCCCGTTCGCAATCGCCCTCGCCCTGCTGCTGCCGGCCGCCGCGGCCACCGCCGCGCCGCCGCCGGCTCCGTTCAGCGCCGACTACGCCGTGTACCAGGACGGCCAGCCCATCGGCACCGGCCGCATCACGCTGCGCCGCCTGCCCGACGGCCGCTGGGAAATGGTGACGCGCAGCGAGGCCACGCAGGGCGTGGCCGCGCTGGCCGGCGTGAAGCGCGAGGAAACCTCGGTGCTGGCCTGGGGCGCGGATGGCCCGCAGTCGCTGTCCTACGACATGCGCCAGAAGGCCGCCTGGAACGAGCGCCGCGAATCCCTGCGGGTGGATCCCGCGCGCCGCACCGCCACTGCGGGCCACAAGAATGAAACCACCGCCCTGCCCTGGCGCGCCGACCTGCTGGATCGCCACGCCGTCACCGCCGCGCTGATGTCGGAGCTGGCGGCCGGCCGGCGCGGCGAATTCAGCTATGCGGTGGCGGGCCGCCGCGCCATCGAGACCCAGCGCTATCGCACCGCCGCCAACGTGCGCCTGCGCACCGCCCTGGGCACCGAGCGCGCCATCCGCGTCGAGCGCCTGCGCGACGACGACAGCGGCCGCATCACCAAGATCTGGTTCGCCCGCAACCGCGGCTGGCTGCCCCTGCGCATCAAGCAATACGAGTCCGACGGCAGCACGTTGGACCTCCGCATCACCGCCGTCCGCTGACGGGGGCCTTGAAGGGCTTTTGACGCGGATTTACGCAGATAAACGCGGATAGAGCAAAGCAATAACGGATTGCCTTTCTGCCAAATGCCGCAGAAGGCGAAGACCCAACCTTAAGCTTTGCTCTATCCGCGTTAATCCGCGTCTAAAAAATCAGCCCGGCAGCCGCCGGATCTTCGCGCCGAGGGTGCCGAGTTTTTCTTCGATGTTCTCGTAGCCGCGATCGATGTGGTAGATGCGGTCCACCACCGTTTCGCCATGCGCCACCAGGCCCGCCAGCACCAGCGAGGCCGAGGCGCGCAGGTCGGTGGCCATGATGGGCGCGCCCGTCATGCGCTCGACGCCGCGGATGATCGCGGTGTTGCCCTCGACCCGGATGTCGGCGCCCAGGCGCTGCAGCTCGTTGAGGTGCATGAAGCGGTTCTCGAAGATCGTCTCCGTGATCACGCCCACGCCCTCGGCCACCGTATTGAGCGCCGCGAACTGCGCCTGCATGTCGGTCGGGAACGCCGGGTACGGCGCCGTGGTCAGGTTCACCGCTTTCGGGCGGCGGCCGCGCATATCCACTTCGATCATGTCGTCGCGGGTGTTGATGTGCGCGCCGGACTCCTCCAGCTTCACCAGGATCGCGTCCATGGTGTCGGCGCGCGCCCTGCGCACCGTGACCTTGCCGCCGGTCATCGCGCCGGCGACCAGGAACGTGCCAGCCTCGATGCGGTCGGGCAGCACGTCGTAGTGGATGCCGGCCAGGCGGTCGACGCCGTGCACGACGATGCGGTTGGTGCCGGCGCCCTCGATGTGCGCGCCCATCGCGATCAGGCAGTTGGCCAGGTCCACGACCTCGGGCTCCATCGCGCAGTTCTCGAGCACCGAGGTGCCCTTGGCCAGCGCGGCCGCCATCAGTACGTTCTCGGTGCCGGTGACGGTGATCATGTCGAACACGTAGCGGCCGCCCTTCAGGCGCTCGGCGCGGGCCTTGATGAAGCCATTCTCGACCGTGACCTCGGCGCCCAACGCCTGCAGGCCGCGGATGTGCTGCTCGACCGGACGCGAACCGATCGCGCAGCCGCCGGGCAGCGAGACCTCGGCGTGGCCGAAGCGCGCGAGCAGCGGGCCCAGCACCAGGATCGAGGCGCGCATGGTCTTCACCAGCTCGTACGGCGCCACCGTGGAGGTGATGAAGCGCGGGTCGGCGGTGATGGTGAGCTTCTCGTCCACCATCAGCTGCACGCCCATCGCGCCCAGCAGTTCCATGGTGGTGGTGACGTCGTGCAGGTGCGGGACGTTGCCGATCGAAATCGGGCCGTCGGCCAGCAGCGTGGCGGCGAGGATGGGCAGCACGGCGTTCTTGGCGCCGGAAATCTGCACCTCGCCGTTGAGCGGCTCGCCGCCCGTGATCACGATCTTGGCCATGTTTTATTTTTCTTCTTCGGGAGTCAGGGTGCGCAGCGCGAGGGCGTGGATCTCGCCGCCCATGCGCTCGCCGAGGGTGGCGTAGACCATCCGGTGGCGGGCCAGCGGCAGCTTGCCGCGGAAGGCCTCGCTGACCACGGTGGCCTCGAAATGCACGCCGTCGTCGCCCATCACGCGGGCGCGGGCGCCGGGCAGGCCGGTTTCGATCAGGTTCTGGATGATGTCGGGGGTCATGGCGGACGGGGGCGCGGCTGGCGCGCAGGCCTTACAATGAGGCCCCGCATCATACCCCCAACGCCCCCGGCATGAACGATCCCACGCAGGCCCCGACCGTCTCCGATGCCGCCCTGGCCGCCAGCGGCCGCGCCGTCATCGCCGTCGAGGCCGAGGCCCTGGCCGCGCTGCAGGCCAGGATCGGCGCCGAGTTCGCCGCCGCCTGCCGGCTGATGCTGGAGTGCCGCGGCCGGGTGGTCTGCACCGGCATGGGCAAGTCCGGCCATATCGCCAAGAAGATCGCCGCCACCCTGGCCTCCACCGGCACCCCGGCCTTCTTCATGCACCCGGGCGAGGCCAGCCACGGCGACCTGGGCATGGTCACCGACGCCGACCTGGTGCTGGCCCTGTCCAATTCCGGCGAATCCGACGAGATTTTGGCCATCGTCCCGGCGCTCAAGCGCCAGGGCAACCTGATGATCGCCATGACCGGCCGCCCCGCCTCCAGCCTGGGCCGCCTGGCCGACGTGCACCTGGACGCCAGCGTGCCGGCCGAGGCCTGCCCGCTGGGCCTGGCCCCCACGTCCAGCACCACCGCGGCGCTGGTGCTGGGCGACGCGCTGGCCGTGGCCCTGCTCGAGGCCCGCGGCTTCACCGCCGAGGACTTCGCCCGCTCGCACCCGGCCGGCAGCCTGGGCCGCAAGCTGCTGCTGCACATCCGCGACATCATGCACACCGGCGACGCGGTGCCCTCGGTGCCGGCCGACGCCAGCACCACCGCGGCCCTTCTGGAAATGACCCGCAAGCGCCTGGGCATGACCGCCGTGGTCGATGCCGCCGGCGTGCTGCAGGGCGTGTTCACCGACGGCGACCTGCGCCGCGCGCTCGACGACGAGCAGACCGACCTGCACGCCACCCCGGTGTCGAAGCTGATGGGCCGTACGCCCAAGACCATCGGCGCCGACGCGCTGGCGGTCGAGGCGGCGCACCTGATGGAGGAGTTCAAGATCAGCTCGCTGGTCGTGGTGGATGCGCAGCGCAAGGTCGTCGGCGCGCTGAACATTCATGACCTGTTGCGCGCGCGCGTGGTCTGATCCGGCCATGATCCTCTCCCCCAGCGACCTGCGCGCCCGCGCCGCCGGCATCCGCCTGGCCTGCTTCGACGTGGACGGCACGCTCACCGACGGCCGCCTGCACTACGACGCCGACGGCAAGGAATCCAAGGCCTTCCACGTGCTCGACGGCCAGGGCCTGCGCCTGCTCGAGGACCACGGCATCGCCGTCGCCCTGGTCACTGCGCGCGAAAGCGCCGCCGTGCTGGCGCGCGCCCGCGACCTGCGCATCGCCCACGTGCACACCGGCGTGAAGGACAAGGCCGCCACCCTGCGCATGCTGTGCGCGCAGCTCGGCATCGGTGCCCTGGAAACCGCGCACATGGGCGACGACCTGCCGGACCTGCCGGCGCTGGCGCTGGCTGGCCTGGCCGTGGCCCCGGCCAATGCCCATCCCTGGGTCGCCGAACGCGTGCACTGGCAGACCCGCGCCCGCGGCGGCGAAGGCGCGGTGCGCGAGCTCTGCGACCTACTGCTGGAGGCGCGCGGCCTGCGCGCCGCCGTGCTCGCCCGCTTCGGCATCGAATGAGCCGCGCCTGGCTCAACGGCGTGCTCGGCCTGCTGGCGCTGGTGCTGGTGAGCCTGGCCGTGTGGCAGTGGAGCCAGCGCCAGCGGCCGCCGGTGGAGGTGCCGCAGCGCTCCGACTACATCCTGCGCGACTACGAACTGACCACGCTCGACAAGGAGGGCCGCGAGTCCTTCACGGTGCGCGGGCCCTACCTGCAGCGCGACGTCGGCGGCCGGAGCCTGAGCCTGGTCGAGCCGCGCTTCTCCTTCCCGGCCTCGCAGGGCGGGCGCTGGCAGGCCAGCTCCGAGGCCGCCTGGGTCAGCCCGGGCGCCGACCAGGTGCACCTGCTGCGCCAGGTCGAGATGGTCGGCCCGCCGTCCGAGGCCGGCCTGCGCGTGCGCTTCGCCACCGATCGCCTGCGGGTGCTGCCGGACGTGGACCGGGCCGACGCCGCCGGACCCGTGACCGTCACCCACGGCGACTCTATACTCGTGGGCACCGGGCTCGACGTGGACATGTCGGCCAAGCGTTTTCAGCTGCTGAACGATGTCAAAGGACACTATGCGCCCCGCCGCAACTAGCCTGCTGATCCTCTGCCTCGCCGCCACCGGCCCGGCCTTCGCCCGGTCGACCGACCGCAGCCAGCCGATGGACATCGATGCCGACCGCACCGATGCCCTGCTCGGCGACGACGCCGTGTCGGTGCTCGAGGGCAACGTGAAGATCCGCCAGGGCAGCCTGGAAGTGGATGCCGACCGCGCCGAGGTGCACCGCCGCGCCGGCGACATCGACCGCATCGTACTTACCGGCGCGCCCGCGCGCCTGCGCCAGGTCTCCGACGCCGGCGAGGCGATGGACGCGCGCGCCAGCCAGGTCGTCTACACCCTGTCCAGCGAAGTGATGCTGCTCACCGGCGGCGTGGTGATCGAGCAGCCGCGCGGCAACCTGCGCGGCGAGACCATCAAGTACAACGTCGACACCGGCCGCCTCGACGGCGGCGGCGACGGCCAGCGCGTCTCCCTCCGCATCCTGCCCAAGACCGCCCCGGCCAACTGATGCTGACCGCGGCGGGGCTGGCCAAGAGCTACAAATCGCGCCAGGTCGTGCACGACTTCGGGCTGTCGCTGCGCCCGGGCGAAGTGGTCGGCCTGCTCGGCCCGAACGGCGCCGGCAAGACCACCTGCTTCTACATGATCGTCGGCCTGGTCGCGACCGACTCCGGCCAGATCCTGCTCGACGGCAACGACATCACCGCGCTGCCGATGCACGAGCGCGCGCGCCGCGGCCTGGGCTACCTGCCGCAGGAAGCCTCGGTGTTCCGCAAGCTCTCGGTGGCCGACAACATCAGCGCCGTGCTCGAACTGCGGCGCGAGCTCACCGCCGCCGCGCGCGAGCGCGAGCTGGCCGCGCTGCTCGAGGAGCTGCAGGTCGGCCATGTCGCCGGCCAGTCCGGCGCCAGCCTGTCGGGCGGCGAGCGCCGCCGCGTCGAGATCGCGCGCGCGCTCGCCGCCGCGCCGCGCTTCATGCTGCTCGACGAACCCTTCGCCGGCGTCGACCCAATCTCGGTCGGCGAGATCCAGCGCATCGTCCGCCACCTCAAGCAGCGCGGCATCGGCGTACTCATCACCGACCACAACGTGCGCGAGACCTTGGGCATTTGCGACCGGGCGTATATCCTCAATGCCGGCCGGGTGCTCGCGCAGGGTTCGCCCGACGAGGTCCTGGCCAACGCCGACGTGCGCCGCGTCTACCTGGGCGATTCCTTCCGCCTCTGAGGCCGGCGCGCGTTCCGTCCCCCCGCGGAGTGCCATGAAGCCCACCCTCCAGACCCGGCTCGGCCAGCAGCTGTCCCTGACGCCCCAGCTGCGCCAGGCGATCCGGCTGCTGCAGCTGTCGGCGATGGAGCTCGAGGCCGAACTCAACCAGGCGCTGGAATCCAACCCCCTGCTCGAGCGCGAGGAAGACGCCGAGCCCGTCTTCACGCCGCCCGACGGCGACCGGCCCGCCGACGCGCCCTCCGGCGAGGACGCGGGCGACAGCCCCGACAGCGGCGACTTCGACCCGGGCGAGCAGCCCGACTGGTTCGAGGCGAGCGCCGGCGGCAGCGAGCGCCGCGGCAACGGCGAGGACGACCACGACGAAACCACCCCCGCCGCCCCGGTGGACCTGCACGACCACCTGCTCTGGCAGCTGCAGCTCAGCCACCTCGGCCCGCGCGACATCGCCATCGGCCAGGCCCTGGTCGAGGCGATCAACGACGATGGCTACCTCGAGGGCCCGCTGGCCGACATCCAGGCCGCGCTTTTGCCGGAGATCACCGCCAGCGAGGCGGAGATCGAGACCGTTCTCCACATCATCCAGCACTTCGACCCGGTCGGCGCGGGCGCCCGCAGCCTGTCCGAATGCCTGTGCGTGCAGCTGCGCCTGCTCAGCGAGGACACCCCGGGCCTGGCCCTGGCCCGCGAGGTCTGCAGCCGGCACCTGGACGGCCTGGCCAGGCTGGGGGCGGGCAAGCTGGCGGCCCAGCTGCAGCAGCCGGCCGAAGCCATGGACCAGGCCGTGGCCCTGCTGCGCTCGCTCGACCCCAAGCCCGGCGCCCAGATCGGCGGCGGTGACGCCGAATACATCGCCCCCGACGTGATCGCGTACCGCCAGGGCGGCGTCTGGAAGGTAGCCCTGGCCCCGGGCAGCCAGCCCCGCCTGGGCATCAACCGCCACTACGAGCGCCTGATCGGCAAGGCCAGCCGCGAGGACGACAGCTACCTGCGCGGCCAGCTGCAGGAGGCCCGCTGGCTGATCAAGAGCCTCGAGACCCGGGCCGACACCCTGACCCGGGTGGCCAAGGCCATCGTCCGCCAGCAGAGCGGTTTCCTGGACCACGGCAACGTGGCCATGCGCCCGCTCACCCTGCGCGAAGTGGCCGAGGAACTCGGCCTGCACGAATCCACCATTTCACGCGCCACCACCCGCAAGTACCTGCGCACCCCCCGCGGCACCTTCGAGTTCAAGTACTTCTTCAGCTCCGGCATCGCCACCGAGCACGGCGGCGCGGCCTCGGCCACGGCCATCCAGGCCATGCTCCGCAAGCTGATCGACGCCGAGAACCCGCGCTCGCCCCTGTCCGACCAGCGCCTAGCCGAGATCCTCAAGGGCGAGGGCATCCCCGTGGCCCGGCGAACCGTGGCAAAATACCGCGAAGCGATGAACATCTCCGCCTCCAACGAACGGCAGCGCCTGGCCTGAGGCCCCCTCCGATGGCGAATGCCCGTTCCCGCCGCTGCGGCGCAAAGTTCCCCACCCCTTTTGACATCGGTCACGGCACGTTGCCCGTGGCCGTGTTTAGCTGTGCGTGACAACAACAGGAGGATCGTGATCATGCGGATCGACATCAGCGGCCACCAGATCGACGTCACCCCGGCCCTGCGCGACTACGTGCAGGACAAGCTCGCGCGCGTCGCGCGGCATTTCGACCACCACCTCGACACGCGGGTCATCCTCTCGGTGGACAAGCTCGACCAGAAGGCCGAGGCCACGCTCTCCACCCCGGGCAAAACCCTGCACGCCGAAGCCGTGGCGCCGGACATGTATGCCGCCATCGACCTGCTGGCCGACAAGCTCGACCGCCTGGTGATCAAGCAGAAAGAGAAGATGACCGACCACCACCGCGGCGAATCCGCCGCCCGCTCGGACAGCTTCGGCTGACATCGCCATGCACCTGCTGGACCTGCTCTCCCCGGCCCGCGTCAAGGCCAACGTCACCACCAGCGGCAAGAAGCGCCTGCTGGAGCAACTGGCGGCGCTGTTGGCCGACGGCGCCGACGGGGAGAGCGAACGCGGCATCTACGACGGCCTTTGCGGCCGTGAGCGACTAGGCAGCACCGGCCTGGGCCACGGCGTCGCGATCCCGCACGGACGCAGCGCCCGCCTGGCCAGCGCCACCGGCACCTTCCTCCGGCTCGCCGAACCCGTGGACTTCAACGCCCCGGACGGCCAGCCGGTGGACCTGGTGTTCGCGCTGGTGGTGCCCGAGCATTTCGCCACGCAGCACCTGATGCTGCTGGCCAACCTCGCCGAGATGTTCGGCGACGGCGATTTCCGCCAGCGCCTGCGCCAGGCGCCCGATTCGGCCGCGCTGTACGCGCTGCTCTCGGAGTGGCAGGCCGCGCACCCGGCGGCCGCCTGACATGACCGACCGCCTGCGCGCCCGCGAGCTGTTCGACGAACTGGGCGAGCGGCTCGGGCTGCGGTGGCTGGCCGGGCAGCGCGGCGCCGCCCGCGTGCTCGAACGCGGCGAGCATCTCTCGCGCCGGCCCTCGCTGGCGGGCTACCTCAACGTCATCCACCCCAACAAGGTCCAGATCATCGGTTCGGCCGAGCTGGCCTGGCTCGACGGCCTCGACGCGCGCAACCGCTGGGAAGTGCTGCAGAAGATCATGGACGCGCGCCCGCTGGCGATGGTCATCACCCAGAACCAGACCTGCCCCACCGACCTGCGCGACGCCGCCGAGGAATCCGACACCCCGCTATGGACCTCGCCGCGCCGGGGCTACGAGTTGCTCAACCTGCTGCAGTACCACCTGGCGCGCGCGCTGGCGCCGCGGGTCACGCTGCACGGCGTGTTCATGGAGATCTATTCGATCGGCGTGCTGGTCACCGGTGATTCGGGGCTGGGCAAGAGCGAGCTGGCGCTCGAGCTGATCAGCCGCGGCCACCGCCTGGTCGCCGACGACGCGCCCGAGTTCACCCAGATCGCGCCCGACGTGCTCGACGGCACCTGCCCCGACCTGCTGCAGGACCTGCTGGAAGTGCGCGGCCTGGGCGTGATGAACATCCGCCAGATGTTCGGCGACACCGCGGTGAAGAAGAACAAGTACCTGCGCCTGATCGTGCACCTGGTGCGCGCGCAGGACCCGTCGGCCGAGGCGATGGCGCGCATCACCGGCGAATCCACCAGCCGCAAGGTGCTCGACCTCGAGGTGCCGGTGGTCGAGCTGCCGGTCGCCGCCGGCCGCAACCTGGCCGTGCTGGCCGAGGCGGCGGTGCGCCTGCACCTGCTGCGCAGCAAGGGCATGGACCCGGCCGTCGCCTTCCTGGCCCGGCACAGCGAGTTCCTGCTGCAGGGCGAAGCGCCGTGAGCGAGTCCGCGCGTCCGCTGCTGATCGTGGTCAGCGGCATGTCCGGCTCGGGCAAGTCGGTGGCGCTGAACACGCTCGAGGACCTCGATTTCTTCTGCACCGACAACCTGCCGGCCGAGCTGCTGCCGCGCTTCGTGCGCTCGGTGGCCAGCGACAACCGCGGCCGGCACCGGCTGGCGGTGGGCATCGACGTGCGCAACCGCACGCCCGACCTCACGCGCGTGCCGGAATGGCTGGCGGAAGTCGGCGAACTGGGCTTCGACCACAAGCTGGTGTACTTCGACACCCGCGACGAGGTGCTGCTCAAGCGCTATTCCGACACGCGCCGCAAGCATCCGCTGAGCCACGACGGCCTGCCGCTGGCCGACGCCATCGAGCTCGAGCGCGTGCGCATGCGGCCGCTGCGGGCGATCGCCGACCTGGTGATGGACACGTCGGAAATGAACGTGCACCAGATGCGCCGGCAGGTGATCACCGAGCTGGGCGTCGGCGCGCACCAGGGCCTGTCGCTGCTGTTCGAGTCCTTCGCCTACAAGCGCGGCCTGCCGGCCGACGCCGATTTCGTGTTCGACGCCCGCGCCCTGCCCAACCCGCACTGGGACGCCCGCCTGCGCCCGCTCTCGGGCCGGGACGCGGCGGTGCGCGAGCACCTGGACCGGGACGCGCTGGTGCAGGAGTTCCGCGGCCAGATCACGGCCTTCCTCGACACCTGGATCCCGCGCTTCGAAGCCGAGACCCGCAGCTACCTGACGGTCGCCTTCGGCTGCACCGGCGGCCGGCACCGCTCGGTCTACCTCGCCGAGACCCTGGCCCGCCACTTCCGCGACCAGGGCCGCGAAGGCGTCGTCACCTTCCACCGCGAACTCGAATAGCCCCCGGCTCCCTGTGGGAGGGACTTCAGTCCCGATGCCTTTCGTTCGAACGCGGATCAAAGCGGATGGACGCGGATAAAAGCGGATAAGAAAAAGACTTGGGATTGGGCCGCCGCGAGACCAGCCCTTCAGGGTTTCTCGGCGCTTTACTGGATTCATCCGCTTCTATCCGCGTCCATCCGCTTTGATCCGCGGCCGAATACGGTTGATTTGTAGGATCCCGGCCGTCTGGTAATGTTCAGGCATGCCCGTCGGAATACTCATGGTCAGCCACGAAGGCGTCGCCAGCCCCTTGCTGGCGGCCGCGCGGCGGCTCGTGGGCGCGCTGCCGCTGGCGGTCGAGGCCTTCGAGGTGCCCTGGGAGGCCGATGCCGATGCGGTGCTGCCGGGCGCCAGCGCGGCGCTGCGCAAGGTCGACGGCGACGGCGTGCTGCTGATGGTCGACTTGTACGGCGCCACGCCGGCGCGCGTGGCGGAAAAGCTTTCCCGGCTCGGGACGCCCTGCCACCGCATCAGCGGCCTGTCGCTGCCGATGCTGCTGCGCGCGCTCAACTACCCCGAGCAGGGCCTGGACGAACTCGCGCGCACGGCCGCCGCCGGCGCGCGCAACGGCGTGGTGATCGACGATGCTTGAACGCGAACTCAAGGTGGTGAACCGGCTGGGCCTGCACGCGCGCGCGGCGGCAAAACTGGTGCAGCTGCTGTCCGGCTTCCAGTGCCAGGCCTCGCTCACCGGGCGCGGCCGCGAGGTCAACGCCAAGTCCATCATGGGCGTGCTGCTGCTGGCCGCCGCGCCCGGTGCCAGCCTGGTGCTGCGCGTGGACGGCGCCGACGAGGCGGCGGCGATGGAAGCGGCCGCGGCGCTGTTCGAGCGCCGGTTCGACGAGGACGGCTGATGCGGCGCGCCCTGCGCGGCCAGCCGGCATCCCGGGGCATCGCGCTCGGGCGCGTCCGCGTCCGGCACCCGCAGGCGCTGGTGGTCAACGAACAGCGCATCCGCGCCGAGGACGTCCCCGACGAAATCCTGCGCCTGCACCGCGCGCTCGACGCCACCCGCGCCGAACTGCACGGCCTGCGCGAGCGCCTGCACGGCGCGCTGGCGCAGGAGGTCGGCGAGTTCCTCGACCTGCACGCGATGATCCTCGACGATCCCGAGCTGCTGCATGGCCTCGACGACCTCGTCAGCACCGGACGCTACTCCGCCGACTACGCCCTGAAGCTGCAGCGTGACCGCCTGGCCGCGGTGTTCGAGGGCATGCACGACGACTACTTCCGCAGCCGGCGCGAGGACCTCGACCACGTGATCGGCCGCGTGCACGCCGCGCTGCAGCGGCGCGGCGACGATGCCACCACCGGCCTGTCCGGCGAGATCCTGGTGTGCGACGCGGTCGCGCCGCAGGAGCTGGCCGAGCTGCAGTCGCAGGGCGTGGTGGCGGTGGTTGCCGCCAGCGGCAGCCCGCTCTCGCACAGCGCCATCCTCGCGCGCAGCCTGCACCTGCCGCTGGTGCTGGGCGCCGGCGAGCTGCTGGCGCTTGCCAACGACGGCGACGCCCTGATGGTGGACGGCGCCACCGGCGAGCTGGTGCTCGAGCCCGGCCCGGCCGACCTCAAGCGCTACCACCGCCGCGTCGCGGAAATCGGCAAGGAGCAGGCGCAGCTCACCCGCCTGCGCCGCCAGCCCACGCGCACGCAGGACGGCGTCGACATCCGCCTCTATGCCAACGCCGAATCGCGCGAGGACGTGGCCGAAGCGCATTCCCTCGGCGCCGACGGCATCGGCCTGTACCGCACCGAGTTCCTGTTCCTGCAGCGGCGCGAGCTGCCCACCGAAGACGAACAGTTCCTCGCCTACCGCGACCTGGTGCTGGGCATGGCCGGCCGCGTGGTCACCATCCGCACGCTCGACCTCGGCGCCGACAAGGCCGACCACAGCGGCCTGGCCCTGCGCAGCGAGCCCAACCCGGCGCTCGGCCTGCGCGGCGTGCGGCTGTCGCTGGCGCACGAGGCGCTGTTCCTGACCCAGCTGCGCGCCATCCTGCGCGCCTCGGCCTACGGGCCGGTGCGGATCCTGGTGCCGATGGTGTGCTGCCGCGAGGAAATGCAGGCGGTGGTCGCCCTGCTCGAGGCGGCACGCGCCTCGCTGCTGGCCGAGAGCGCGCCGACCGGCCCGTTCGTCGAGCTTGGCGCGATGATCGAAGTGCCGGCGGCGGCGCTGGGCCTGCCCGACTTCATCGACCTGGTGGACTTCGTGTCGGTCGGCACCAACGACCTGGTGCAGTACCTGCTGGCGGTGGACCGCAACCACGAGTCGCTGGCCTCGCTGTACACGCCGCGCCACCCGGCGATGCTTCGGCTGCTGTCCGAACTCTTCAGCTACGGCCGCCGCAACGGCATCCCGGTCGCGGTCTGCGGCGAAATGGCCGGCGAAGCCGCCAACGTCCCGCTGCTGCTGGCGCTGGGCCTGCGCGACTTCAGCCTGCACCCGTCCACGCTGCTGGAGGTGCGCCGCGCCATCCGCGACGCCGACCACGCCAGCCTCCGCCGCCGCGCCCAGTCCCTCCTCCGCGCCCACGACCGCGCCGCCATCGAAAAGTGGCTGGCGCGGTGAAGCTGGAAAGTGGTTTTAGCCACGGCGCGGAGTATCAGTCTCCGAACTTCTCGTCGAAGAAGGACTCCATGGCGGCGTAGGCGCGCTTCGCGGCGCGGGGCTCGTAGAGGCAGCCCGGGCTGTTGGCGTCGGCTTCGGCGAAGCAGTGGACGGCGCCGGAGTAGTTGACGAACTGCCAGTCGGCCTTGGCGTCGGTCATTTCCTTCTGGAAGGTGGCGATCTGCTCGGCGGGCACGTAGGTGTCGTCGGCACCGTTGAGCACCAGCAGGCTGGCCTTGACGTCGCCGGCCTGGGCCGGAATCGAGGTGGACAGGTTGCCGTGGAAGCTGACCACGCCGGCCACGTCGGCGCCGCTGCGGGCCAGGTCCAGCACCACCGCGCCGCCGAAGCAGAAGCCGATGCCGCCGAGCTGCGTGGCGTCGAGCGGCGCCTTGCCCGCGGAGGACTTCAACACGCCCAGCGCGGCGTTGATGCGGCCGCGCAGCGCCTCGCGGTCGGCGTACACGGCGCCGGCGGCCTTGCCGGCCTCGTCGGCGTTGGCCGGGCGCACGCCCTTGCCGTACATGTCCACCAGCAGGATCACGTAGTCGTCGCCGGCCAGCTGCCTGGCCTTCTCGACCGCGGCGTCGGTGACGCCCATCCAGTTCGGCACCATCAGCAGGCCGGGGCGGCGGTCGTCCTCGTCCTTGTCGTAGACCAGGTAGCCGTCGAAGGTGGTGCCGCCGTGGGTCCAGCTGACCGGTTCGGCGACGGGCTGGGCGACGGCGGTGGTGCCCAGGCTAAGCAGGGCGAGGGCGAGCAGGGAGCGCATGGCGTGTCCTCCGTGGGAAGTGCCGGGATGATAATCCCGGCGCCTCGCCGCGGGGTAAGCGCCGCGTGAGCGTCAGGCCACGCCGAGGCCGGGGATGGCGCTGATCTGGTCCGGGTCGAAGCCGGCGGCCTTGGCGAAGTGCCGGCCGCGGGCGACGTAGTCGAGGTAGCGCGGGAAGCTGGGCGCGCCGGGCGAGAGCAGCAGCACGCCGTCGGTGCCCAGCGCCTGCAGGCCGAGCTTCACCGCCTCCTCCATCTCGGCCGCCTCGGCCAGCACCATGCGGTCGCCCAGCGCCAGCGTGCGCAGTTTTTCGTAAACGCGCGGGCCGTTCTGGCCCATCGTGATCACCGCGGCCACCGGCTCGGCGGCGATGCGCTCGACGAACACGCCCCAGTCGAGGCCACGGTCGTAGCCGCCGACCAGGATCGCCACGCGCCGCCCCCGGAAGCAGTCGAGCGCGGCGATGGACGCATGCGGCGTGGTGGCGATCGAATCATTCACCGCCTCGACGCCGTTGCGCGTGCCCAGCGTCTGCAGCCGGTGCGGCAGGGGGCGGAACGACAGCGCAGCGGGCGCCAGCTTCACCGCGTCCAGGCCCAGGGCCTCGATCGCCGCCAGCGCCGCGCACAGGTTCAGGCGGTTGTGGCGGCCGGGCAGCGGCAGGCTGCGGGCGTCCAGCACCGCGCGCTCGCCGCGGTACACGCTGCCCTCGCGCACGTGCCAGCCGTCGGCCAGGTTGAACCAGGCCACGCGGGTGGTGGGCGGCACTTCCAGCTCGGCCAGCACCGGGTCGGCGGCGTTGAAGACGGCGACGCGGGGCGCGGCCTTCGTGACCAGCGCCAGCTTGTCGGCGTAGTAGCGGGCCTCGCTGCCGTGCCAGTCCAGGTGTTCAGGGAACAGGTTGAGCACCACGGCCACGTCGAGCGCGCTCGCCTCGCCGGTCTGGTAGCTCGAGAGTTCGATCGCCCAGACGTCTGGCGGCGGCTGCACGTCCAGCAGCTCGAGCAAAGGCAGGCCGATGTTGCCGGCCAGGGCCGTGCGCTGGCCGGCCGCGCGCAACAGGTGGGCGATCAGCGCGGTGGTGGTGGACTTGCCCTTGGTGCCGGTGACGGCCACGCGCTTGCCCGCCGCGGGTTCGGCGAACCACAGCCCGCTGCCGCCGACGAAACGCACGCCGCGCAGGGCGGCGTCGGCCGCGGGCGAGGCGTAGGGGCTGATGCCGGGCGACTTGATCACCACCTCGTGTTCGCAAAGCGCGTCGGCGTCGACGGCGATTTCGATGCGCAGCGCCGGGTCCTGCATCTCGCGCAGCGGCTCGGCCTCGTCGGGCGAGCAGAACACGGTCACCGGCTGGCGCGGCAGCCGCCAGCGCAGGGCGGCCAGCGCGGCCCGGCCTTCGCGGCCGTAGCCCCAGATCGCGACCCGCTTGCCCTCAAGCTCCGAAATGCGCACGCAGCGGTCCCCACAGCTCGCCTGGAATGCCGTGATCATCGGAGGCTTCGAGCAGCGGCGCCAGCCCCCTCTCCTCCGGCGCCAGCTGCGGCCGGATTTCGCGCGCGTAGCGCTTCACCAGCGCGTCCTCGCGCCAGGCCGGGCTGTCGGCCAGCGCGTCCATGGCGGCGCGCGATTCGCGGCCCTCGCCCACGCACTCGAAGGGCTTGTGGTCGCGGAACTCGAGCAGGGCGTCGTAGCCCGGCGCCTGCTCCGGCTCGTCGAGCAGGTTGCGGCCGAAGATGGTCATCAGCCGCGGCTTGGGCATGAACGGCGCCAGCGCCAGGAACACGAAGTGGCACTTGGGACAGATGCCGCACCAGCGCTGCGCCGGGCGCTCGCCGAGGATGTGAAAGTTGCGGTTGCAGCTGGAGAAGTGCTGGTCGTAGCGGTCGAGCCGCGCGAACTGCCGCGCCACGGCCAGCTCGGAGAACGGGCGCAGCAGCGAGTAGTAGCGCAGGTCGGCGGCGACGTGGCGGCGCAGGTAGGCCGCGAAGTCGCGCTCGAAGTCCCAGCCCTTCGACCACTGGTGGTTCACCTCGCCCGTGCCGGGGATCAGGCTGCCGTAGCTGGCCGAGCGCTCGTTCGAGAACACCACCTGGTCGTGGCCCTGCAGCAGCGCCGCCAGCGCGAGGATGGCCGAGTTCACCGCCGTCACCGGGATGTGGCCGTTGAGTGCGCCCTGGCGGTTGAGCTCGAACAGCCGCGGCGACAGCGTGCGGGTGATGTTGAGCAGCGGCAGCCCGGTGCGCTCGGCGCAGGCGCGGATCAGCGGCGAGCTGCCGATCCAGGCCACGGTCTGGTCGATGCCCAGCGCGCGCAGCGCCTCGATCGAGACCAGCGAGTCCTTGCCGCCGCCGATGGCGACCACCGCGTGTCGCTTGAGGCCCACCGCCGGCGCCTCCTGTAGGAGGGCCTTCAGGCCCGAAGGCTCTTCGGAGGAAAGCTTCGGGACTGAAGGCCCTCCTACAGGGGCGGCGACGGGGAAATGGATCTTGCCGCGCAGCTGCAGGCCGTTGCGGTAGGCGAACTCGCCGAGGCCGTTCTCGTAGATGGACGTCAGCAGCGCCGCGGTGTCGGCGTCGATGCCCTCGCCCTCGATCACGATCTGCGGCGGCACCGCGGCCTTGTAGTAGCTCACGCCGGCGACCAGGTGCAGCAGGCGCAGCGCGCGCTGCACGGCCTCCGCACGCGCACCGTCCAGCGCGAACGGCGCGCCGGGGAAGCGCACGACCTCCTCCATCACCGGGCCGTCGTCGAAGGCATAGCCCAGCCGCGCCTCGCCCGTGGCCGGGTCGAACTGGCAGCCGGTGAAGCGGAAGGCGCGGATGGCGCCGCGGTCGAACTCAGTCATCGATCACGTCCTCCTGCGGCAGATCGCGCAGGTTGTAGCGGTTGGCCATCACGGCCCCGTAGGCGCCCGCGTGGCCGACCAGCAGCACATCGCCTTCGGCGGTGGCCTCGGGCAGGCGGCGCTGGCGGCCGATCACGTCGCCGGTCTCGCAGATCGGGCCGACCACGTCGCAGGCGTCGCCCGCGGGCTCGTCGAGCCGCGACAGGTTCACGATCTCGTGCCAGGCGTTGTAGAGCGCCGGGCGCAGCAGCGCGTTCATGCCGCCGTCGGCACCGACCCGGCGCAGTCCCTGCTTGCGCGTCACTTGCGTGACGCCCAGCAGCAGCACGCCGCACTCGGCCACCAGGTAGCGGCCCGGCTCCACCCACAGCGCGTACTGCGGGTAGGCCGCCTTCACTTCCGCCAGCGCAGCCGCGTAGGCGGCGACGTCGAAGGGCTCGGCCTCGGGGTCGTAAGCCACGCCCAGGCCGCCGCCGACGTCGATGAATCCGACCGTGCCGATGCCCTCGGCCAGCGCGGCCAGCTGCGCGTACACGGTGTGCCAGTGGCGCGCGTCGTGGATGCCGCTGCCGATGTGCGCGTGCAGGCCGATGATGCGGGCGCCGGCGGCGCGCGCGGCGTCGAGGAACTCGGGCAGTGCGTCGGCCGCGAGGCCGAACTTCGCGTCCTTGCCGCCGGTGCGCACCTTCTCGTGGTGGCCGTGGCCGAATCCGGGGTCGAGCCGCAGCACGATGTCGCGGCCGCGGAACAGCTCCGGCCACTGCCGCAGCGGCGTCGCCGAATCGATGGTGACGAACACGCCCTTCTCGAGCGCGGCCGCGTACTCGCCGCGCGGCGCGAAGCTCGGGGTGAACAGCACCCGGTCCGGCGCCAGCGCCGGCAGCACGCGGTGGAGGTGCTCGAGCTCGCCGCGCGACACGCATTCGAACCCGAAGCCCTCGGCGTCAAGCGCCTGCAGTACGCGCGGATGCGGATTGGCCTTGAGCGCGAAGAAGCGCCGGTCGATCGCGGGCACGCCGGCGATCTCGCGCGCCCGCTCGCGCACGGTCGGCAGGTGGTAGACGTAGCGCGGCGTGCCGGCCTGGGCCAGGTGCAGCAGGCGGCCCGACTGCCGCTGCCACCACGTGGGCGGGCGCAGCGTGGCCGGCTGGTCGATGCGGCGCCAGCTCGGGCCGAACACCGCCGCCTCGCTCACCGGCATCGCGCCCGACTGCGCCAGCAGCGCGTGCAGGCGCGGCAGCATGCCTTCGGCCAGGCCCTCGTCCACCACGAAGGTGAGGTTGAGGTCGTTGGAGGACTGCGAGATCAGGTGCACGCGCTCGCGGCCGAACTCGGCCCAGACGTCGGACAGCTTGTGCAGCATCGAGCGCATGCCGCGCCCGACCAGGGTGATCGCCGCGCAGGGCGCGATCACCTTGACCCGGCACACCTGGGCCAGGTCGGCGCAGAGCGCGTCGAGCACGTTGGTGCTGACCAGGTTGTCGCTGGGGTCGAGCGAGACGGTGACGTTGGCCTCGGACGAACCGATCAGGTCGATCGACAGCCCGTGCGCCTTGAAGCGCTCGAACACGTCGGACAGGAAGCCGACTTGCTGCCACATGCCGATGGTTTCCATCGACACCAGCACGATGCCGCGGCGCGAGCTGATGGCCTTGACGCCTGGGAGGGTTTTCGCCGAGGAATCGATCACCGTGCCCGGCATGTCCGGCCGCTCGGTGTCGCGGATCCACAGCGGCACCCGCGCCTCGCGGCAGGGATGGATGCAGCGCGGGTGCAGCACCTTGGCGCCGGTGGTGGCGATTTCCTGCGCCTCGGCGTAGTCCAGCCGCGACAGCAGGCGCGCCTGCGGCACCACCCGCGGATTGGCGCTGAACATGCCGGGCACGTCGGTCCAGATCTCCACCCGCTCGGCGCCGAGCAGGGCACCGAAGTACGCCGCCGAGGTATCCGAACCGCCGCGACCGAGGATGCAGTCGCCGCCCGCCTCGTCGCGGGCGATGAAACCCTGGGTGATGAGGCAATCGCCCTGGGCGGCGAAGCGCGCGCGCCAGTCGGCATCGGCGTCGATGCCGCAGTTCACGCTCAGCCGCCGCGCCCAGGCGCTCTGGTGCGGCAGCGTCTTCGCGCGCAACCAGTCACGGGCGTCGCACCAGCGCAGCGGCAGGTCGGCAGCGGCGAGAAAAGCCTGGCCGATGCGCGAGGACAGCAGCTCGCCGAGGCCCAGTACCTCGGCCTGCCAGGCCATGTGGGTGGCTTCGTCGCCGGCGGCGCGGGCATCCACCGCCAGCGCGGCAAGGCGCGCCAGCTGGTCGCCGAGCACGGCCTCGGCATCGATGCCCAGTTCGGCGCAGAAGGCGCGATGGCG
>NZ_DASUDO010000036.1:0-2984 GCF_036275555.1 Arenimonas sp. | reverse complement strand
CTCTGGGCCGCCATCCAGGCCGAGAACCGCCGCCAGGAAGAGCACATCGAGCTGATCGCCAGCGAGAACTACGCTTCCCCGGCCGTCATGGCCGCGCAGGGCACGCAGCTCACCAACAAGTACGCCGAGGGCTATCCCGGCAAGCGCTACTACGGCGGCTGCGAGAACGTCGACATCGCCGAGCAGCTGGCCATCGACCGCATCAAGCAGCTGTTCGGCGCGCAGGCCGCCAACGTGCAGCCGCACTCCGGCGCCCAGGCCAACGAGGCCGTGTTCCTCGCCTTCCTCAAGCCGGGCGACACCATCATGGGCATGAGCCTGGCCGAAGGCGGCCACCTCACCCACGGCATGGCGCTGAACATGAGCGGCAAGTGGTTCAACGTCGTGAGCTACGGCCTGAACAAGGAAGAAGCCATCGACTACGACGCGATGGAGCGCAAGGCCCACGAGAGCAAGCCCAAGCTGATCATCGCCGGCGCGTCGGCGTACTCGCTGCGCATCGACTTCGAGCGCTTCGCCAAGGTCGCCAGGGACGTCGGCGCCATCTTCATGGTCGACATGGCCCACTACGCCGGCCTGATCGCCGCCGGCGTCTACCCGAACCCGGTGCCCCACGCCGACGTGGTGACCTCCACCACCCACAAGAGCCTGCGCGGCCCGCGCGGCGGCTTCATCCTGATGAAGCCGGAGCACGAGAAGGCGATCAACAGCGCCATCTTCCCCGGCCTGCAGGGTGGCCCGCTGATGCACGTGATCGCCGCCAAGGCGGTGGCCTTCAAGGAGGCACTGGCGCCGGAGTTCAAGGCCTATCAGCAGCAGGTGGTGAAGAACGCGAAGGTCGTGGCCGAGACGCTGATCGAACGCGGCCTGCGCATCGTCAGCGGCCGCACCGAGAGCCACGTGATGCTGGTGGACCTGCGCTCCAAGGGCATCACCGGCAAGGAAGCCGAGGCCGTGCTGGGCGACGCCCACATGACCATCAACAAGAACGCGATCCCCAACGACCCGGAAAAGCCGATGGTCACCAGCGGCCTGCGGGTGGGCACGCCGGCCATGACCACGCGCGGCTTCAAGGAAGAGGAAGCGCGGCTGACCGCCAACCTGGTGGCCGACGTGCTGGACAAGCCGCGCGATGCGGCCAACATCGCCCGGGTGCGCGAGCAGGTCAACGCCCTGACCCGCCGCTTCCCGGTCTACAAGTAGGCCACCGCGATGAAATGCCCGTTCTGCGGCCATGCCGACACCCAGGTGGTGGAGACCCGGATGGCCGAGGACGGGGACTTCATCCGCCGCCGCCGCCAGTGCGCGCACTGCGAGAAGCGCTTCACCACCTACGAGCGGCCGGACGTCACCTTCCCGGCGGTGGTGAAGAAGGACGGCCGCCGCATCGAGTACGAGCGCGGCAAGCTGCTGGCCTCCTTCCACCTGGCGCTGCGCAAGCGCCCGGTGAGCACCGAGCAGATCGACGGCGCCGTGGAGCGCATCGAGGAGAAGCTCCTGAACCTGGGCGTGCGCGAAGTCCCCAGCTCCCGCATCGGCGAGCTGGTGATGCGCGAGCTCAAGAAGCTGGACAAGGTCGCCTACGTGCGCTTCGCCAGCGTCTACCGCAGCTTCGAGGACGTCGACGACTTCAAGAACGTGGTCGACGAGATCCGGCGCTAGCCTGTCTCACGCACACGAGGGCAGTTCCACCTTCTGCGTGCGCGGCCGCCCGGTCGCATTCACGATGACCTGCCGCCCGGTGCCCTTCTCCGCCGAGGCGCTGCACACCGTCAGCGTGCCGGCCTGGAAGCCGCCGCCCACCAGCCTGGTCGTGCCATTGGGCGCATAACTCACGTACTTCGCGACCGTCGCGGTCCCCGTCAGGCGCATCGCCGCTCCCAGTGCGTGCTGCACGTACAGGACCGGTTCGCCGGCATCGCGCTCGCCGTCGCCGTCGGCATCGGCGAACACGATCCAGCCCTGCTGCCAGCCGCCGGTGGGCGCGCAGGCCAAGGCGTCGGCCGAGCGGCACATCACCACGCGATGCTTGCGCTTCATCGCCTCGCTGCGCGTGAGCAGCAGGCTGGCCAGGAACTCGTTGGACGCGCTGGAAACGCGCGTGACGCGCAGCGCCGCGGCCAGCGACGGCGCCCCGAGCATGAACAGGATGCCGGCGACGGCCAGCACCGCCAGCATCTCGACGAGGGTGAATCCGCGGCGTGCACGCATGCCGCGAATCTAGGAGGCCGGGCCGCCCGCCAAAAGCAAATCCGGCCGCCTTGCGGGCGGCCGGATTGCGGAGGAATCGTGCCTGGCAGGTCACACGGAACCTGCCGGGTCCGGCACCGGAACGGCGCTACTTCTTGTACCAGTAGGTGCGCTTGAGGTTCTTCGGGATCAGCGTGCCCGTCGGGCAGTTCTCCAGCGCGGACGTGCAGGGCGCGCCGCCGCCGCCGCCGCTGCCGTCGCCGGCCGTGACGCCGCAGCCGATGCAGAACTTCTCCTGCGTCTCCGTGGTGTTGCCGTTGGCGTCGGTCTCCACGATCGTGATCAGGCCGCTCACCGCGCTGGGCGGCAGGCCGCCGCCGGCCAGTTCGTTCTGGACCTGGCGGCCCGTGAACGGGTTGATCGCGTATGCGCGGGCGGTGCCCAGGTTCGCCACGCAGGTGTTGGTCTTGTTCTTGGGCTGGTTGGTCGCGAAGAAGATCTGCCCGTTCACCGCGGTCGGCGCGTTCACCGCCTTCTCGCCCTTGGTCGGCGTCTTCGTCGGGTCCGGCTGGTCGGTGGACTCGTTCCAGGCGGCGCCGATGAAGTTGATGAAGAAGCCCTTGCGGCTGCCGTCCCAGAGCGCATAGGTCGCGTCATACAGGTCGGTCGTGCTGGCCGTGACGTCGACCGTGTTCAGGGTCAGGTCGGTCACCGAGGTGCCCAGGTCCTTGACCATGAAGAAGCGGTCCGTGACGTTGAACGCGGAGTTGGGGTTCGTGGCGTCGCGCAGCGGG
>NZ_DASUDO010000035.1:0-2812 GCF_036275555.1 Arenimonas sp. | reverse complement strand
GCCTTCATCAGCGTGCGCCAGGCCGACAAGACGGCGCTGCTGGTTCAGGTGGCGGCGGACCTGCGCCAGTTCGGCTTCGAGCTGGTTGCCACGCGCGGCACGGCCGAGCTGCTGGTCGAGGCCGGCATTCCCTGCGGCGTGGTCAACAAGGTCAAGGAAGGCCGCCCGCACATCGTGGACATGATCACCAACGGCGAGATCGCCTTCGTCCTGAACACCACCGATGGCAAGCTCGCGATCGCCGATTCGTTCGCCATTCGCGCCGCGGCGCTGCGCTTCAAGGTGCCGCACACCACCACCCTGGCCGGCGCGCGCGCCACCTGCCTTGCCCTGCAAAGCGGGCGCGAGATCCGCGTGGAGAGCCTGCGCCAACTGCATACCGAACTGAGACCGACATGACCCGCGAACCCCTCACCGCCCGCGGCGCAGAGCAGCTGCGGCGCGAACTGGAAGACCTCAAGTCCGTGCAGCGCCCGCGCGTGATCGCCGCCATCGCCGAAGCGCGCGCCCACGGCGACCTGAAGGAAAACGCCGAGTACCACGCCGCCAAGGATCAGCAGGGCTTCATCGAGGGCCGCATCAGCGAGATCGAGGACCGCCTGGGCCGCGCCGAGGTGATCGACCCGGCCCGACTGGCGGCCGGCGGCAAGGTGGTTTTCGGCGCAACCGTAACGCTCGTCAACGTCGACACCGACGAGGAAGTCACCTACCAGATCGTCGGTATGGACGAGGCCGACATCAAGCAGGGCCGGGTGTCGTTCCGGGCCCCGCTGGCGCGCGCCATGATCGGCCGCGAGGTGGGCGACCAGGTGCTGGTGCCGGCGCCCGGCGGCGAGCAGGCCTATGAAATCCTGGCCGTCGAGTATCGGTAGCGCCGATCGCCGGGCGGTGCGGCCTTGAGCGGGCGCGGCGCCAGCCGTCGCTGGCTGCAGCAGCACGTAGCCGATCCCTACGTGCGCCAGGCGCAGGCGCAAGGCTACCGCTCGCGCGCCAGCTTCAAGCTGCTGGAGATCAACCGGCGCGATCGCCTGCTGCAGCCGGGCGCGACGGTGGTGGATCTGGGCGCCGCGCCGGGCGGCTGGTCGCAGGTGGCGAGCAGCATCGTCGGGCCGCGCGGCCGGGTGGTGGCGGTCGATCTGCTGCAGATGGCGCCGCTGCCGGAGGTCGAGTTCATTCTGGGTGATTTTGGGGACGAGGCGGTGCTGCAGCAGATGCTTGACTTGCTGCCAAACGGTGCCGACCTTGTAATGTCCGACATGGCGCCCAATCTGAGCGGTGTGCGCGATGTCGATCAGCCGGCCGCGCTGCACCTGGCCGAGTTGGCGCTCGACTTTGCCGGACGGGCGCTGAAACCGCGCGGGGCACTGCTGGTCAAATGCTTCGAGGGTGCGGGCAGCCAGGGACTTCGGGAAGTGTTTGCCCGACATTTCGAGCAGGTGCTGGTGCGCAAGCCTGACGCCTCGCGCGACCGCAGCCGAGAGCACTACTTGATCGGCCGCGGTATGCTGCCGATAACCCAGTAGTACGGAAGCGTTGAATGAATCCGGGCTGGATTCGCAGCGCCCGCCATCGGAATTTGGTTTTCCGATGGCTCAAGATTTCAGCAGCGCGTCCGTGCGCTGCCGAAAGCGCTGAATGTTCCAGCGCTTCCTGTAACCGCCGCGACCGGAGATCCGCTACGTGAATTCAATGTCCCGCAACGTCATCCTTTGGGTCGTCGTGGCGTTGGTGCTGATGGCCGTGTTCAACAGTTTCGGCCCGCAGCGTTCCGCCGAGCGCACGCTGGATTACTCGCAGTTCATTGCCGAGGTGAAGAGCGGGCAGGTCGACCGCGTGGTGATCGAGCAGGGCGTCGTGCGGGGCATGACGACGGGCGGCGAGAAGTTCGTCGTCTACACGCCCGAAGACCCACACATGATCGACGACCTGCTGGCCAACAAGGTCGGCATCGAGGTGGCGGCGCCGGATCGCCAGTCGTTGTTGATGCAGGTGTTCATCTCCTGGTTCCCGATGCTGCTGCTGATCGGCGTGTGGGTCTTCTTCATGCGCCAGATGCAGGGTGGCCCCGGCGGCAAGGGCGGTGTGATGCCGTTCGGCAAGAGCCGCGCGCGCATGCTGACCGAGGACCAGGTGCGGGTCACGTTTGCCGACGTGGCCGGCGTCGATGAGGCCAAGGAAGAGGTCCACGAGCTGGTGGAGTTCCTGCGCGACCCGTCCAAGTTCCAGCGCCTGGGCGGGCGCATCCCGCGCGGCGTGCTGATGGTCGGCTCGCCCGGTACCGGAAAAACGCTGCTGGCGCGGGCCATTGCCGGCGAGGCCAAGGTGCCGTTCTTCACCATCTCGGGTTCGGACTTCGTCGAGCTGTTCGTCGGCGTCGGCGCATCCCGCGTGCGGGACATGTTCGAGCAGGCCAAGAAACACGCGCCGTGCATCATCTTCATCGACGAGATCGATGCCGTCGGCCGTCACCGGGGCGCCGGCCTGGGTGGCGGGCATGACGAGCGCGAGCAGACGCTGAACCAGTTGCTGGTCGAGATGGACGGCTTTGAGGGCAACGAGGGCGTCATTGTCATCGCCGCCACCAACCGCCCGGACGTGCTTGACCCGGCCCTGCTGCGCCCCGGCCGCTTCGACCGTCAGGTCGTCGTGCCGCTGCCGGACATCGTCGGCCGCACGCAGATTCTGAAAGTGCACATGAAGAAAGTGCCGCTGGCATCCGACGTGGATGCCGAGGTGGTGGCCCGGGGCACGCCCGGTTTCTCGGGCGCCGATCTGGCCAACCTGGTCAACGAGGCGGCCCTGTTCGCGGCCC
>NZ_DASUDO010000034.1:0-2934 GCF_036275555.1 Arenimonas sp. | reverse complement strand
GCGGCTGCGGGCTTGGCAGCGGTGGCGGCAGCGGTCGTCGCGGACGGTGCCGCGGCCGCTGCCGGCGCGGAAGCCGGACGCGTCGCGGTCGCGGGCGGGGTCACGCCGGGCGGGGCGCTGATGCCGGGGCCGGACTTGGCCGTGCCCGTGCCCGCGGTGGCGCCACCGGTGAGCTTGTTCAGGTCCGTGAGGTTCTTGTTCAGTTCGGCGACGCGGGTCTGCGCGTCCTTGGCCGCGCGTTCGCGTGCGATCTGGTCGGCGGTCGAAGGCTTGCCTTGCACCGCGCCCTTGGAGAGCTGCAGCCGGTCCGGCGCGGTGGCCGCGGCCTTCTTGTCTTCGACCTGCGCCTGCACGCGGCCCGTCGTCTGGCGGCTCGACGCGGGCGCGGCCGCGGCCGGCACGCCTTCGGCGAGGCGGCGGCGGAATTCGTTGAAGTCCCGGCTTTGCGCGACGACGGTCTGCTTCGCCTCGTCGGGCGGAACGCCGCCGGCCTGTTCGGCGCTCGGCATCTCGAGCACCGCACCGGCCTTCAGCCGGTTCATGTTGCCGTTGACGAAGGCTTCCGGATTGGCGCGCAGCATCGCCACCAGCATCTGGTCCAGCGAGATGCTGGCCGGCTTGTTGGCCGCGGCGAGCTTGCCGGCGGTGTCGCCGGGCTGCACCGTCACGCGCTTGCCGGCATCACCCGAACCCGGCGTGGACGCGGAAGGCGCAGGCGCGGCCGCCGGAGCCGGCGCGCGGGCGGTCGCCGGCGGTGCGGCCGGTGCCGCAGGGGCGGGTGCGGGTGCGGGACGCGGCGCGGCTGCGGCGGGCGCGGTGCGCTGCGTGCCCGTGGAAGGCGCGACCTGCGCGGTGACCGGGGCGCCGGGCTGGCGCAGCGCCGGCGGGTCGAACAGCATCGTGAAGTCGCGCTGCACGCGGCCGGACGACCAGTTGGCTTCCAGGATCACGTCCACGAAGGGCTCGTTGACCGGGCGGTCGCTCGCGAGATGCAGGAAGTAGCCGCCGTTGGGGCGGCGCTGCAGGGTGATGGTGACGTTGGCCAGCGCCTGGCTGTATTCGAGGCCCTGGGTGCGGAAGGTGGCCGGGGAAGCGATGGAGGCGCGCAGCGAGGAGACTTCCTCGGGCGTGATCTCGGGCACGTCGATCTCGGCCCGCAGCGGTTCGCCCAGGGCCGATTGCACGGTGACGCGGCCGAGCGCCAGGGCGAGCGCATCGGGCGACGCCAGGCCGAAAGTGACTGCAGCCGCCAGTGCCAGCGTCGACAGCCGGAGCTTCGGCAGGCTCTTCTGTGATGGCGTCCCTACTCCTCGGTCGGGAGGCAGTCTTTTTCTCTTCATGCGGCCCATTGCCTTCGAGGCTTAATTCGAAAAAGGACCATAACAGCAACGTCTTAGACTGACAAGCTGAGACACCGCTTAACGTCCGTGGAACGCTTGCACACAGCTTGATGCCGACTTCCTTGTTGCCGAGTCACAACGCATGGTAACGCGTCGATACAGGGCCCGACACACACCCTCACGCGTCCAGCAGGATCCGCAGCATCCTGCGCAGCGGCTCCGCCGCGCCCCACAGCAGCTGGTCGCCGATGGTGAAGGCGCCGACGTACTCCGGGCCCATCGCCAGCTTGCGGATGCGGCCGACCGGGATCTCCAGAGTGCCGGTCACCGCCACCGGCGTCAGGCCCTGCAGCGTCGCCTCGCGCGTGTTGGGCACCACCTTCACCCACTGGTTGTCGGTGGCGATCATCGCCTCGATGTCCGCCACCGGCACGTCCTTCTTCAGCTTGAAGGTGAGCGCCTGCGAGTGGCAGCGCATCGCGCCCACGCGCACGCAGAAGCCGTCCACCGGGACCGCCTTGCTGCCGAAGCCTTCGCCCTGGCCCAGGATCTTGTTGGTCTCGGCGCCGGCCTTCCACTCCTCGCGCGAGACGCCCCAGCCGGCCTCGTCCGGCTGTTTCCCGATCCCCAGGTCCTTATCAATCCAGGGGATCAGCGAGCCGCCCAGGGGCACGCCGAAGTTGGCGGTCTCTTCGCCCGTCATGGATTGCTGGCGCGCCAGCACCTTGCGGTCGATCTCGAGGATCGCCGACTTCGGGTCGTCCAGCAGCGAGCGCACTTCGGCGTTGAGCGTGCCGAACTGCGTGAGCAGCTCGCGCATGTGCTGGGCGCCGCCGCCGGAGGCGGCCTGGTAGGTCATGCTGGTCATCCACTCGACCAGGCCCGCCTTGTACAGCGCGCCCACGCCCATCAGCATGCAGCTGACCGTGCAGTTGCCGCCGATCCAGTTGCGGCCGCCCTTGGCGAGCGCGTTCCTGATGACGGGCATGTTGACCGGGTCGAGGATGATGACCGCGTCGTCCTTCATGCGCAGGGTGGAGGCCGCGTCGATCCAGTGGCCGTTCCAGCCGGCCGCGCGCAGCTTGGGAAACACCTCGGTGGTGTAGTCGCCGCCCTGGGCCGTGATGACGATGTCGCACTTCTTCAGCGCCTCGATGTCGAACGCGTCCTTCAGCGTGGACTCGTTCTTCGCCATGGCCGGCGCCTTGCCGCCGGCGTTGGAGGTGGAGAAGAAGACCGGCTCGATCAGGCCGAAGTCGCCTTCGGCCTGCATGCGGTCCATCAGGACCGAGCCGACCATGCCGCGCCAGCCGACGAGGCCGACCAGCGGTTGTTGTCCGTTCGTGAGTTTCATCGGTGCGCCTTTCAGTTCGAGGTGAATCTGGTTCCCCCGGCTCGTCTCGGCCGGGGGAGGGCGCGACGAACCGGAGCTTGCTAGCCCTTGGTAATCGTCTTCTTGGTGATGGCAGCCACGACCGCGTCGCCCATCTCACGCGTGCCGACTTTCCGGGTGCCTTCGGACCAGATGTCCGCCGTCCGCAGCCCCTGCGACAGCACGTCCTTCACCGCGGACTCGATCCGGTCGGCGGCGGCG
>NZ_DASUDO010000033.1:0-85568 GCF_036275555.1 Arenimonas sp. | reverse complement strand
CGCTGATGCCGGTGCTCAACCCCGCCGGGGTGCAGGACATCCTCGACATGGGCCTGCTCGGCTGGGCGATGTCGCGCTTCACCGGGCGCTGGGTCGGCTTCAAGACCATCGCCGAGACGGTCGAGTCCTCCGCCTCGGTCAACGTCAACCCGCACCAGCTCGAGATCCTGCTCCCGACGGACTTCGAGATGCCGCCGGGCGGGCTCAACATCCGCTGGCCGGATCCGCCGCTCGACCAGGAGATGCGGCTGCACCAGTACGCGATGCACGCGACGCTCGCGTTCGCGCGCGCGAACCGCATCGACAAGGTCGTGATCGACTCGTCGCGCCCGCGCTTCGGCATCGTCACCACCGGCAAGAGTTATCTCGACGTGCTGCAGGCGCTGGAATATCTCGGCCTCGACGCCCGCGCCTGCGCCGATCTGGGCATCCGCGTGTACAAGGTCGGCATGACCTGGCCGCTGGAGCCGCTGGGCATCCGCGAGTTCGCGCGCGGGCTGGAAGACATCATCGTCGTCGAGGAGAAGCGCAGCTTCGTCGAGCGGCAGATGAAGGAATACATGTACAACTGGGAGCACCGCCCGAGCATCGTCGGCAAGTACGACGAGCTCGAGAACTGGGTGCTGCCGAGCACCAACGAGCTGACGCCGGCGCGCATCGCGCGCGTGATCGCCTCGCGCGTGCAGCGCTTCTTCCGCAGCGAGCAGATGGACAGCCGACTGCAGTGGATCGCCGCGAAGGAAAAGGAGCTGGCCGCGCCGCGCGCCAACTTCCCGCGCGTGCCGCACTACTGCTCGGGCTGCCCGCACAACTCGTCCACCGTGGTGCCGGAAGGCTCGCGCGCGCTGGGCGGCATCGGCTGCCACTACATGGTCACGTGGATGGACCGGAAGACCGACACCTTCACGCACATGGGCGGCGAAGGCGTCACCTGGTCCGGCCAGGCGCCGTTCACCGAGGAAAAGCACGTCTTCCAGAACCTGGGCGACGGCACCTACTTCCATTCCGGCTCGCTGGCGATCCGCCAGTCGATCGCCGCGAAGGTGAACATCACCTACAAGATCCTCTACAACGATGCCGTGGCGATGACCGGCGGCCAGCCGGTGGACGGCACCCTGACCGTGCCCGACATCGCGCACCAGGTGCGCAGCGAGGGCGTCAAGACGATCGTCGTGCTGAGCGACGACATCGAGAAGTGGAGCGACAGGTCCATCTTCCCGAGCGGCGTGGAGTTCTACGACCGTGCCGAGCTCGACGCGCAGCAGAAGCGCCTGCGCGAGGTGCCCGGCACCACCGTGCTGATCTTCGACCAGACCTGCGCCGCCGAGAAGCGCCGCCGCCGCAAGCGCGGCAAGATGGTTGACCCGGCCAAGCGCATCGCGATCAACTCGCTGGTGTGCGAAGGCTGCGGCGACTGCGGCGTGAAGTCGAACTGCGTGTCGGTGCTGCCGAAGGAAACCGAGTACGGCCGCAAGCGCGAGATCGACCAGAGCAACTGCAACAAGGACTTCAGCTGCGTGAAGGGCTTCTGCCCGAGCTTCGTCACCGTCAAGGGCGGCGGGCTGCGCAAGCGCAAGGGCACCGGCAACAAGGAGCTGCTGGCGAACCTGCCGGCGCCGACGATCCGCGGCGACCTGTCGCAGCCCTGGAACATCCTGATCACCGGCGTCGGCGGCACCGGCGTGGTGACCATCGGCGCGCTGCTGGGCATGGCGGCGCACCTCGAGAACAAGGGCGCTTCGGTGCTCGACCAGACCGGCCTGGCGCAGAAGGGCGGCGCGGTCACCACGCACGTGCGCATCGCGAAGACGCCGGCCGACATCCACGCGGTGCGCATCGCGGCCGGTGAAGCCGACCTGGTGCTGGGCTGCGACATGGTGGTGGTGAACGACTACTGGGCGCTGTCGAAGATCCGCGCCGACCGCACCGAGGTCGTGATCAACGACTACCAGGCGATGCCGGGCCCGTTCACCCGCCAGCCGGACATGCAGTTCCCGGCCGCGGGCATCGTCGAGGCCATCCGCACCGCGCTGGGCGGCCGCGAGCCGCTGCAGGTCGCTGCCACCGAGATCGCCACCGCGCTGATGGGCGACGCGATCGCCACCAACCTGTTCATGCTGGGCGTGGCCTGGCAGCGCGGGCTGGTGCCGATCAGCTTCGAGGCCATCGAGCGCGCGATCGAGCTCAACGGCGCCGCGATCGAGATGAACAAGACGGCGTTTGCCTGGGGTCGCCTGTCGGCGATCAATCCGCAGGCGGTGCTGGAAGCCGCGGGCCTTCTGGAGCCCCCTGTGGGAGGGACTTCAGTCCCGATGGCCGACAGCCTCGACGACGAGACCCTCAGCCAGAACCTCGACGAGCTCATCGAACGCCGCGTCAAGTTCCTCACCGACTACCATGACAAGGCCTACGCCGGCCGCTACGTCGCGTTGGTGGACAAGGTGCGCCAGGCCGAGGCCCGCAAGGCCGACGGCTCGACCGCGCTCACCGCGGCCGTGGCGCGCTACTACTTCAAGCTCATGGCCTACAAGGACGAGTACGAAGTGGCGCGCCTGTACACCTCGGGTGATTTCCAGAAGCGCATCGCGCAGCAGTTCGACGGCGACTACAAGCTGCACTTCAACCTGGCGCCGCCGATGTTCTCCAAGCGCGATGCCGACGGCCACCTGGTGAAGCAGGAATACGGCCCGTGGATCTTCACGGCCTTCAAGCTGATCAAGAAGCTGAAGTTCCTGCGCGGCGGCGCCTTCGACATCTTCGGCAAGACCGAGGAGCGCCGCATGGAGCGCCAGCTGATCACCGACTACGCCAACACGGTCGAGGAACTGCTGGGCAAGCTCGACGCCGGCAACGTGGCGCTGGCCACCGAGATCGCCTCGGTGCCCGAGCACATCCGCGGCTTCGGCCACGTCAAGGAAGCCCACTTCGCCAAGGCCAAGGCCCGCGAAGCCGACCTCCTCACCCGCTGGCGCACCGCCTGAACCCAATGAACCAGGTTCATTAAGCAAATGAACCTGGTTTATTTGGGTGGTGGGGTTACCAGGGGAGCTGGAGGGAGCGCCAGGTCAGCAGGCTGAGCAGCGCGGCCGCGAGGGCGAAGCGGGCGGCCAGCAGCGGGAAGCCGGCGGGGCCGGCGAGGGCCACGCCCGCCGCCACGACCAGGAACAGCACCAGCAGCACCACCGTGTGGACGCCGGCGGTGCACAGGTGCAGCAGGAACGCCCGACGCCGGTCCGCGGGATCGGGCGGCACAGGCGCCGGCGGCGGTGAGGCTGTGATCTTCCGAAGGACACCCGGCAAGCCCATGAGGCCCAGCACGGTGCCGGCCGTCATGCGGAACACGTAGGCCGCGCCCACGGCACCGGCGAACGCGAACGCCGACGCCACGCCGGCGTAAAGCCCGATCGTCCCGCTGCCGTCGTCGGCCACGCGCGCGGCCCAGGCGCCGGCGACCAGGCTCAGCACGCCCTGCAGGGTGAACACCGCGAGGGTAACGAGGTAGCGGCGCTGGCCGGCGGCCGACTGCGCGCGCCTCACGGCATCGGCGGCGGGGTCGATGGGGGCGGGCTCGGTCATGCGTACCTCAGTGGAGTTGCGGGTGGCTGCGGGGCAGGTTGCCCCAGGCGCGGTGCGCCGCCAGCATCAGCAGCGCGGCTTGCGGCACGGTCAGGCCAGGGACCTGCAGGGTGACGCCGTCGCGCCAGGTGCCGGTGATCGCCATCGTCCCGATCTCCGTGCCGGCGCGCTGCAGGCGGATGTCGCCGGCGAGCAGGCCGCGGGCGGTGACCTCGAGCGCGGCGGTATCGCCCGGCGTGCGGAACTCGATCCAGTCGCGGCCCCCGAACAGCGACCAGTGCCGGCGCGCGCGCGCCAGTTCGCCATCGCCATCGCGCAGCACGTGGGTGCGGTCCGGGCGCAGGCGGCCGAGGAAGCGGGCCAGGTGGCTGGTGCCGCGCTCGGCGTCCTCGTTCACCAGCCAGTAGCGGCGGGCGCCCAGGTGCAGCGATTCGGCGTGGATCTGCTCGTGCCGGATCTCGCCCACCAGCGCGCCGTCCGCGTGCACGCGGTAGCGGGTGACCGGGTCGTCGGCCCAGGCCAAGACGAAATTGGTCATGCGGCGTCCAGTGCGGTCCAGGTGTCCGGGGCGATCACGGGCAGCGCCTCCAGGGCCGGCCGCGCGAACAGGAAGCCCTGGAACCGGGTGATGCCCATGTCGCGCAGCACGCGGTACTCGGCCGCGGTCTCGACCCCCTCGGCCAGCACCTCGCAGCCCAGCGAGCGGCAGGTGGCGACGATGCCGCTGGTGATCGACCGGCGCACGCGGTCCTGGTCGAGGCCGCGGATCAGGGCCATGTCGAGCTTGACCAGGTCGGGCTGGAATTCGGCCAGCAGGTTCAGGCCGGCGTAGCCCGCGCCGAAATCGTCGATCGCGGTGAGGAAGCCGCGGCCCTGGTAGTCCTTGATGATGCGCACCACGTGCGGCACGTCGCGGATCTTCTCGGACTCGGTGACCTCGAAGATGAGCTGGCGCGGGTCGAAGCCGCAGCGCTCGGCGGCCGCCAGGGTCAGGCGGATGCAGGTGGCGGGCTCGTACACCGCGTTGGGCGCGAAGTTGATGGACAGGCGCGTGGCCATGCCCAGGCGCGCGGCGGTGTCGATGGCCAGCACGCGGCAGGTCTGGTCGAAGCGGTAGAGCTTGTCGGCAGGCACCCGGGCGATGACATCGGCGGCGCCCTCGCCGTGCTCGCCGCGCACCAGCGCCTCGTAGGCCCAGATGCTGCGCGTGGCCACGTCCACGATTGGCTGGAAGGCCATGCGCACGTTGAAGTCGAGCGTCTCGTCGCCCCGGCAGCTCACGCACGGGTGCGGACTGCTGACGTCGCCGAAGAATTGCTTGAGGTACATCCAGATCCCCCGCCGGCCCCACCCGGGCCGCGCGCTCCGCAGATTCTAGACCAGCCGGCCCGGCCCGCGATGCGAACTCCGTACCGGGTTCATTCCCATTCTCCCGGGGACCGCGTCTCAAGGAGAATGAAAATGAACCCGGTACGGCTTTTGGGTCAAATCAACCTGGTTCATTTGATCCAAATGAACCAGGTTTGTTTGTCAGGAGCGGATGGGGACGAGGGTGATTTCGACGCGGCGGTTTTCGGCGCGGCCGGCTTCGGTGCTGTTGCTGGCCACCGGGTGGTTGGCGCCGGCGCCGGTGATGATCAGGCGCTCGCCGTTGATGCCGCGGCTGGTGAGGTAGTTGCCGACGGCCTGGGCGCGCTGCTCGGACAGCTTCTGGTTGTAGGCGGCGGAGCCGACGCTGTCGGTATGGCCGGCCACTTCGACGATGGTCTGGTCGAATTCCTTCAGCGTGTCGGCCACGCGGTTGAGCACGGTGTACGAGCCCGGGCGCAGGGCGTAGCTGTCGAAGCCGAAGGTGATGGCCTCGGGCATGTCGAGCGTGATGTTGTCGCCGTCGCGAACGACCTCGACGCCGGTGCCGGCCATGCGCTCGCGCAGGGCGCGTTCCTGGTTGTCCTGGTAGCGGCCGATGGCGCCGCCGGCCAGGCCGCCGACACCCGCGCCGACCAGGGCGCGCTGGCGGCGCTCGGTGGCGTCGTCGCCGCTGAGCAGGCCGGCCACGGCGCCGGCGACGGCGCCGATGATGGCGCCCTTCTGGGTGCGGTTCATGCCTTCTTCCTCGCCCTGCGGGGGCGGCGCGGACGAATAGCCGCCGGTGCTCTGGCAGCCGGCGATCAGCGCGGCGAGGACAGTGGCGGAAAGCACGGTCTTGAATTGGGTTTTCATTGGAAACCTCTGGGGGGAGTTGCGGAATTGCGCCCCCAGAGATACTCCCTTGCGGGCCCGATTGCGAACCCGGCCGATGTCGCCATTCAGCTACCGGAACGCCCGCTGAGCCCGGGTCGCAGCGCCCGTCTCAGGCCGAGGCGGACTGGTTCCGGAGGATCAGTTCGGCCAGCCAGGGCTCGCCCTGTTCCATCAGTTCCAGCGGCGTCTGCTGCCAGCCGGTGAGCACCATGGCCTCGGCGATGGAGAACTCGAGCTGCTGCTTGGTGAACTTGCGCTGGCCCGCGATCACCGCCTCGAGCACCGCCCGGCCCGGCATCGGCGCCTCCATCTCGGCGCTCTTGGCGGCGGCGGCCGCGCCCGGGTCGGCGCCGCCGTGGTTGGCCAGCCATTCGATGCGGCGCAGGGCGTCGCTCTGGGCGTCCTTGCTCGACGCGACCTGGGGCACGGCGGCGGCCAGCGATTTCTGGAGCGTGTTGAGCTGGCCGGCCACCTTCATGCGCTGAAGGTTGGCGGCGTCACGCGCGTGCTCGGCGTCCTCGACGTCCTGGCGCAGGCGCTCGAGCTGCGCGGCCGGCGGGGCGTTCGCGGCCAGGGCCTGCAGGGCGGCGTCGAGCCGGGCCAGCCAGTCGGCGCGTTCGGGCAGGGCCGGGGCGGCCTCGATGCGGGTGCGGAGGTCTTGCAGCTGGGCGCGGGGGTCGCTCATGCGGCGATTATAGGCATCGGGCGTGTCACCGCCACCTTGCCGGCCTCAGCGGCCCGGGCCGACCTCGATGAAGCGCAGGAACTCGGCCCGGGTGCGGGCGTCCTCGCGGAAATCGCCCAGCATCTTCGAGGTCACCATGCTCACCCCGCGCTTGTGGATGCCGCGCGTGGTCATGCATTCGTGCGCGCCCACCACCACCACGCCGACGCCGCGCGGCTGCAGCACTTCCTCGATGCAGCGGGCGATCTGGGCGGTCATCTTCTCCTGCACCTGGAAGCGGCGGGCGTAGGCCTCGACCACGCGCGCCAGCTTGCTGATGCCCACCACCTTGCCGCGCGGCAGGTAGCCGATGTGGGCCTTGCCGATGATCGGCGCCATGTGGTGCTCGCAGTGCGACTCGAACTCGATGTCGCGCAGCACGATCATCTCGTCGTAGCCGGCCACTTCCTCGAAGGTGCGCTCGAGGTACTCGCGGGGGTCTTCGCGGTAGCCGCTGAACCAGTCGCCGTAGGCGTCCACCACGCGACGCGGGGTGTCCAGCAGGCCCTCGCGCGTCGGGTCCTCGCCCGCCCAGCGCAACAGCGTCCGCACCGCGGCTTCGGCTTCATCCTTGCTGGGCTTGTCCATGCGTTTCCTCCGGTCAGGCGCCCATCCTACGCCCGCCCCGCATGACGACCGGGTCTAGGGGGCAAGGAACGGGGTCAGGTTCACTGATCCCCACGCCATGTTCCGGGCTAGCCGCGGTCCCCGGGGGATACGTGAACCTGATCCCTTTCCCGGGTGACGTGCCAGGCGAGGACGCCGGCGGTGCCAACCATGGCGGCGGCGAGCAGGAAGGTGGCGCCGGCGAGCGGTCCTTGCACGTTGCGGGCGGCGACGAAGGCGAGGGTCTGGGTGAACAGCGTCGGGCCGAGGATGCCGGCGATCGAGTTCAGGCTGCCGATGGCGCCCTGCAGGCGGCCCTGCTCTTCCGGCCCCACGCGCGCGGTCATCAGCGACTGCGCGGCCGGCCCGGCGATGGCCCACAGGGCCGCCACCGGCATCGCCGCCCAGAACCACTGGCCGTTCGGCGCCAACGCATACAGCACGAAGCCCAGCCCGCCCATCGCCGCGCCCAGCAGCACCGTGCGGCGGTCGCCGAAGCGGCGCGTGATCGGGCCGATCAGGCCGCCCTGCACGATCACGCTCAGCACGCCGACCAGCAGCAGCGTCCAGCCGATCATGCGCAGGCCTTCGGGGCCGTTCCAGCCGAAGCGGTAGTCGGCGTAGAGCACGAAGGTCATCGGATAGACCAGGTGCGCCAGCGCCATCAGGAAGGTCACCCCGGCCAGGCCGAACAGCTCCGGGTGGCCGCGCAGCAGCTTGATCGCGCCCAGCGGGTTCGCGCGCCGCCAGTCGAAAGCCGAGCGGCGCTCGGCCGGCAGCGATTCGGGCAACACGAAGTAGCCGTAGCAGAAGTTCGCGCCGCACAGCGCCGCCGCCACGTAGAACGGCAGGTGCAGGTCGATCGCGCCCAGCCACGCGCCCGCCACCGGCGCCAGCGTGAAGCCGAGGCCAAAGGCCATGCCCAAGCGACCGAAGGCCGCGGCGCGGTTGGCCGGCGCGGTGACGTCGGCGATATAGGCGTTCGCCGTGCTGAAGCTGGCCGAGGTGATGCCGCCGAGCAGGCGCGCGATGAACAGGATCGGCAGCGTGTCGGCCAGCGCCATGATCAGGAAATCGAGCGCCAGGCCGGCATTCGAGATCAGGATCACCGGCCGCCGCCCGAAGCGGTCCGACAGCGCGCCCTGCACCGGCGAGGCGAAGAACTGCATCAGCATGAAGCCGGTCGCGAACAGCCCGTGCCACACCGTGCCGGTGGCGATCTCGCCGCCGGTGACCTGCTTGAGCAGCGCCGGCAGCACCGGGATGACCACGCCGAAGGCCAGCACGTCCACCAGCACGGTGATGAAGATGAAGGCGAGCGCGGCGCGGCGGCCGGGCGGCGCGGGGGCGGGAGCGTCCAAGCGGCGGAGTCCGGGTGGGAGGCGCGCAGTCTAGCCGAACGCCGCCCCGGCTACGGCGTGACCCAGGCCGACTGCCAGCCGCCGTCCGCGCGCTCGAAGCGGGCGCGCACGTGGCCCTGCGCCGACAGCGACAGCCAGTCCAGCGAATGCACCTGCAGCCGGGCCACCGCGAAGTTGGCGCGCGCGCGATCCAGCGTCGCCGCGTCCAGCGGCGGCGCGCCCAGCCCCGGCGGGCCGCCTTCGCCCGGCAGGGCCACGGCGGTACCCGGCGCATTCAGCCCGGCGTAGTTCTGCCGCGACGACCGCCGGCTGGCGGACCAGGCCGCCTCGGCGCCGTCGTCGTCGTGGTGCAGCACCACCGTGCCCGCCAGCCGCACCTGCTCGCCGTGCCCGAAGAAGCACCAGGCCACGCGCGGGTCGGCCGCCAGCTGCGCGACTTTCGGGCTGCGGCGGTCGGTGTGGAAAGCTACGGTGCCGCCGCCCGGATCCACCGCGCGCAGCACCGCGTAGCGCGCCTGCGGCCCGTCCGCCGAAGCGGTGGCCAGCACGCCCTGGTGGAAGGGATCGCCGCCGCTGCGGGCGCCGGCCAGCAGGCGCGCCCAGGCGTGGGTCCAGACCGCGTCGAGGGAATCGAACATGCGGCGATTAACGCAGCGCCGCCGTGTCGGGCGCGCGAACGGCTGTCATTCGACCCGGCAGAACACGGCCTTGAGGTAGCGGCTTTCCTTGACGTGCGCCATGAACGGATGGTCGGCGCCGGCGCCGGCCACCTTCAGCACCTGCACGGTGCGGCCGGCGTAGAACGCCGCGCGGCGGATCATGTCCAGGAATTCCTCTTCGCTCACCAGGCCGGTGCAGGAACAGGTGAGCAGCACGCCGCCGGGCTTGATCACCTGCATGGCGAGCTTGTTCATGTCGTTGTACTTCTTCAGCGCCGCGATCACCTGGTCGCGGTCGCGGGTGAGCTTGGCCGGGTCGAGGATGACCACGTCGAACAGCTCGCCGCGCTGGTGCGCATCGCGCAGGTAGTGGAACAGGTCGGCCTGCACGAACTTGACCTTGGCGTCGTTCAGGCGCGCGTTCTTCTCGGCAACCTCGAGGATCTCCTCGTCCAGGTCGATGCCGATCACCTCGTCGGCGCCGCCGCGGGCCTTGGCGTAGATCGCGAAGCCGCCGGAATTGCAGCAGATGTCGAGCACGCGCTTGCCGGCGGTGAAGCGGGTGAGGAACTCGCGGTTGTCGCGCTGGTCGGCGAAGAAGCCGGTCTTGTGGCCGCTGCCCGGGCTGGCGCGGAACTTCAGGCCATGCTCGGTGATCACGCTCGGCTCGGGCGCCGGCGGCGAGCGGAAGTCGAAGCTCTCCTGCTTCTGCACGTGCTCTTCCGAGAAGCTGTAGAAGCGGCAGCCGGGGAATTCGGCGCGCAGCGCGCTGTAGATCCACTCGCGGTAGCGGAACGGGCCGGCCGAGAAGAACTCGACCACCAGCAGGTCGCCGTAGCGGTCCACCACCAGGCCGGAGATGCCGTCGCCCTCGGAGTGCACCACGCGCCAGGCGTCGGTGGTTTCGTCGAGCCGCAGCAGGTCGCGGCGCAGCGCCACCGCCGCGCGGATCCTGGCGGCGAACCAGGCCTCGTCGATGGCTTCGTTCCGGTCCTCGGTCAGCACCCGCAGCGCGATGCGCGAATGGCCGTTGTAGAAACCGCGCCCCACCCACTTGCCGGTGTTGTCGACGATGTCCACGAGGCTGCCCGGCTTGGGCTTGGCCACGGGTTTTTCCACCATCTTCTGGAAGATCCAGGGATGGTTGGAGCGGCGCTCGATCTTGAGCTGGATGACGGGCAGGGCGGCGTTGTTCATGCGCGAATGATACCGGGGCCGGCCCGGGGGCGCTTCCGGCTAGTTCGCCAGGGCCATTTCCACCCGGTCGCCGCCGGCGCGCTTGGCCCGGTACATGGCCTGGTCGGCGCGCTGGAGCAGGGCGTCGAGGTTGTCTTCGCCCGGCCCGGCCTGGGCCACGCCGATCGACAGCGGCACCGGCACCTCCATGCCGTGCACGCGCAGGTGTTCCACCGCCAGCGCCTCGCGCAGGCGTTCCGCCACGATCCGGGCGCCGGCGGCGTCGGTGCTGGGCAGCAGGGCCACGAATTCATCGCCGCCCAGGCGGCCCAGCAGGTCCTCGCCGCGCAGCACGCGGCGCGCGCGCTCGGCCAGGTGCTGCAGCAGGCGGTCGCCGGCCTCGTGGCCCAGGCTGTCGTTGACGCCCTTGAAGCGGTCGAGGTCGATCAGCAGGGCCGACACCGGCCGCTGGTGGCGCCGGGCCTCGGACAGCAGCCGGTCGCCCTGTTCGACCAGGCCGCTGCGGGCCAGCACGCCGGTGAGGGCGTCCACCGAGGCCAGCCTGCGCAGGTCGTCGTAGGCGCGCTCGGTGTGCATCAGGATGAAGCCGAGGCTGAGGAAGGTGACGCCGACGCAGGCGTACATGAACACCATCAGGTCGCTGGGCCCGGCCTCGAGCAGGCTGCCGTCGGGCCGCATCGCCAGCGAATGCTCGATGAAACGCCAGGCGGCCACCATCACCCCGAACGCGGCGAAAGCGCCGGTGAAGCGCGCGGCCGAGAAGCCGCCGAAGCGGAAGGCCGGCGCCAGCGCCAGCGCCATGCCGGTGAACAGGATCATGGCCGTGCTGGAATTCACCAGCACGCGGGCGCTGTAGTGCGGCCACACCTCGGCGAACAGCACCAGCAGCGCCACCGCCACCAGCACCGCGCCCCACCACAGCCAGCGCCGTTCGGGCAGGCCGCGGAAGCCGCGCACCGCCCGGCACATCTCGGCGAAGCCGAACAGCAGCAGGCCGTTGCCCAGGGCAATCGACGCCAGGTCCGGGACGCTCCCGCGGGCCGCGAGCAGGAGCCAGGCGAACGGCTGCATCACCAGGGCCACGCTCCACATCCGCAGGTGCCGGCGGCGCTCGATCGGGAACGAACGCCCGGCCTGGGTCAGCAGGACCACGGTGAGGGCGCTGAGCAGCACCCCGACCACCATCACCGAGCGTACATCCAGCCCCATCCGCGCCTCCCGCGCCCCCGTGCGGCGCCACACTACCCTAACCCGGCGCGGGCCGGCCGGACCGTGATTGACACCCGGTTCACCGTTCGTGCCAGACTCTGTGCCGTAGAAGGGGAGTAGCTCCCGCTGCCGATATCGTCATCACGGGCCCGGACCCTCGTCCAAAGCCCCGGTACGGCAGGCAGGTCCGACGGACCTGCGAGCGAGACCTTCGCCCGCCAGCGGCGAAGGTCGTCCCGTCCCGGGATGGCGCGCACGCCGACGGTCGAGGCAGCTCGACACCGGAGAATCATTTGGAAACCATCGCCACCCCCCTGATGTGGGTCGTCTTCACGGCCTTCGTGCTCGCCGCCCTGGCGGTCGACCTGCTGGTGCTGCGCCAGAACGGCCCGCACAAGGTCTCCACCCGCGAGGCCCTGCTGTGGTCCGCCGCCTGGATCGCCCTCGCGCTCGTGTTCAACGCAGGGCTGTGGTGGTACCTGCAGGGCCGCCTGCCCGGACCCGAGGCCGACCGGATCGCGCTGGAATTCCTCACCGGCTACCTGGTCGAGAAGGCGCTGGCGGTCGACAACATCTTCGTGTTCCTGATGCTGTTCACCTACTTCGGCGTGCCGGCCAAGTCGCAGCAGCGGGTGCTGATCCTGGGCGTGCTGGGCGCGATCATCCTGCGCGGCATCCTGATCTTCGTGGGCGCGGCGCTGATCGCCAAGTTCCACTGGGTGCTCTATCTCTTCGGCGCCTTCCTTCTGTTCACCGGCATCAAGATGTTCTGGGCGGTGGGCCAGGAACCGGACATGGACAAGAACCCGGTGCTGCGCTGGATCACCCGCCACCTTCCGCTGATCCGCCGCTACCACGGCGAGGCGCTGTGGATCGGCGAGGGCAAGCGCCGCAAGTACACCCCGCTGTTCGTGGTGCTGATCATGATCGCCATCACCGACGTGATCTTCGCCGTGGACTCGATCCCGGCCATCTTCGCGATCACGCTCGATCCCTTCATCGTGCTCACCTCGAACGTGTTCGCGGTGCTGGGCCTGCGGGCGCTCTACTTCCTGCTGGCGGACATGGCCGACCGCTTCCACCTGCTGGCCTACGGCCTGGCGCTGGTGCTGGTGTTCATCGGCACCAAGATGCTGATCATCGACATCTTCAAGATCCCGGTGGCGGTGTCGCTGGGCGTGGTCGGCGCGACGCTGGTGACGGCGATGGTGCTGAGCCTGGTGATCAAGCCCAAGACCGAGGCCGGCCCCGCCTGAAGCCGGGCTTGCCCCGGGCGGCGGCGGTCCCCACCTAGTGCCGATGGACGAACAAGCCCGGGAACACGCCGCCGCGGTCCGCGACCGCTTCCGCCGCGCGCTGCTGGCCAGCATGGCCTTCGTGGCGGCGCTGGGCGCGATCTTCTTCGCCGGCCCCTGGCTGGGTGACCTGCGGCCGTTCACCCTGTCGCCGCAGTCGCCCGCCGGCCTGCTCGGCGTGCTCACCGCACCGCTGCTGCACGGCTCGGCCGGGCACTGGCTCGCCAACGGTTCGGCCCTGCTGATCCTCGGCACCCTGGTCGGCACCGTCTACCCGCGCGCCGGCCTGCGGGCGCTGCCGGTGATCTGGCTGCTGTCGGGGCTCGGCACCTGGGTGATCGGGCAGGTGCCGTCCTACCACCTCGGCGCCAGCGGCCTGACGCACGGGCTGGGCTTCCTGCTGTTCACGCTGGGCGTGCTGCGCCGGGACAAGGCGGCGATCGCGGCCGGCTTCATCGCCTTCTTCTTCTTCGGCGGCATGCTGCTGACGGTGCTGCCGCGCGAGGCCGGGGTGTCCTGGGAGTACCACCTCTGCGGCGCCATCGCCGGCGTGCTGGCGGCGTTCCTCTGGCGCCGGGCCGACCCGCAGCCGCCGCGGCCGCGCTACAGCTGGGAGGACGAAGCCGAGGAGCCGACGCCGGACCCCGAACTCGAGCTGCCTTCGCCCGGCGAGGTGCCGGTACTCTGGCAGCGTCCGGCCGAGCCCACCGGCGTGGTGCTGCCGTTCCGGCCGCGCCCCGGAACGGACCGTGACGAAAGCAACGATCCGGCCAACCGCCCCTAGCGTCCGCGGGGGCCAGGGCGCAGACTGGCTGCTCCTTGGGGAAATACAAAAATGTCCGGTCCGGTACTGCCTGGTGTGCCTGGTGTCGCCGGAATCCCCGAAGCCACGGGCCCCGATGTTCCCCGACTGGCCGAATGGTTCCGCGGCGCGACCCACGGCGCGCTCAACGCGATCTACATCCTCGAACCGCTGCGGGCCGAAGACGGTGCCGTCGGCGATTTCCGCTTTCTTTTCGCGAACCCGCTGGGTGCCGAGCTGCTGCGGCTGGGCGGCTACGACCTCGCCGGCCTGACCCTGCGCCAGGCGGTGCCGCCCAGCCGCGTCGAGATCGTGCTGCAGCAGTGCCGCGACGTGATGGCCAGCGGCAAGCCCCTGGTCGAGGAATTCGAGGTCGCCGAGTATCCGCCGGCGATGCGCTGGCTGCGGCACCAGGTGGTGCCGATCCACGAGGGCGTGGTGATCACCAGCGAGAACATCTCGCCGCGCAAGCAGGCCGAACAGGAGCTGGGCCAGCGCGAGGAGTGGTTCCGCGCGGCGGCCGAGGGCAACCTCAACGCGCTGTTCATCAACGAGGCGGTGTTCGACGCCGCCGGCGACGTGGTCGACTTCGTCTTCGCGCACGTGAACGAGCAGGGCGGCCGGCTGGTGGGCATGGACCCGGCCGACATGATCGGGCGCAGCATCTGCGACTTGTTCCCGGTGAACCGCACGCACGGGTACTTCGAGCATTACCGGCAGCTATTCCTGGACAAGCGCACGGTGGTCGACGAGTTCCCGATCCAGTCGCCCACGCTCAAGGCCAAGTGGCTGCGGCAGCTGGCGGTGCCGTGGTCGCGCGGCGTGGCGCTCAGCGCCGAGGACATCACCGAGGAGATCGCCCGCAAGCATGCGCTGGAGTCGCGGCAGCGGATGCTGTCGGCGTTCCTGGAGCAGATCCCGGGGCCGGCCTGGATCGCCGACGACCAGGGCGTCGCGCGCCTCTACAACCGGCGCTACGTGGCATTGGGCGGCGACCGGGTGGCCGCCGACGGCGAGCCAGTGTCGCTGGATGCGCTGTTCGGCGCGCTGCAAGGCTCGGTGTACCGCCTGCACAACGCCGAGCTGATCGCCACCGGCCAGGCTACGCGCAGCTTCGAGACTGGCCCGCTGGCGGAAGGCGGCACCGCGCTTTACGACGTTTACCGCTTTCCGATCGACGCGGACCACGAGCGCCTGGCCGGCGGCTTCGCGCTCGACATCACCGACCGCCGCCGCGCCGAAGAGCGCGCCGAGTACCTGATCAGCCACGACGCCGCGACCGGGCTGCTCAACCGCGAGGGCTTCATCCGGCGGCTGGCCGAGCGGCTGGGGGTGCCGGGTGCGCGGCCGCTGGTGGCGCGCATTTCCCTGCGCGAGGCCGAGACGCTGCGCGAAGTGCTGGGCTCCCGCTTCGTCGACCGGCTGGTGCAGGCCTACGCCGGGCGCATGGCCGACGCGCTGGCCCGGCACGGCGCCGAGGTGGGCCGCGACGGCCCCGACCAGATGCTGCTGATGCTCGACCAGGCCGAGGTCGCCGGGCCCTCGCTGCTGGCGGCGTGGCCGGCGCTGTCGCGCGAGATCGCGCTCGACGACCAGCGCTACAGCCTCAACCCGCGCCTGGGCTACGTGCCCGCCGATCCCTCCGGCGCCACCGCCAGCGCCGAAGACCTGCTGCACGCTTGCGACCTGGCCCACGGCCAGGCCGTGTCGCGCCAGACCACCGCCGCGATCGCCTACGCCCCGGAAATGGCCGACCGCCTGCAGCGGCGCGTGGAGATCCAGCGCGAGCTGGGCAACGCCATCGCCCGCGACGAACTGACCCTGGTGCTGCAACCCGTGTTCGCGGACCAGTCCGAAGGCGGCGTGGCGGGCGTCGAGGCGCTGGTGCGCTGGCAGAGCCCACGCCTGGGCGCGGTCAGCCCCGGCGAATTCATCCCGATCGCCGAGGAGTCCAGCGCCATCGTCGCGCTCGGCGACTGGGTGCTCGAGCACACGTGTCGCGAACTGCGCCGGCTCGATGCGGCCGGCGATGGCCCGCGGCTGTACGCCGCCGTCAACGTCGCCGAGGCCCAGCTCGCGCGCTCGGATTTCGCCGCGTCCATCGCCGGCCTGCTGCAGCGCCACGGGCTGGCGCCGGACCGGCTCGAGCTCGAGATCACCGAGCGCACGCTGATGGCCGACACCCAGGTGCACCAGGCCAACCTGCAAGCGCTGCGCGCACTGGGCGTGCGGCTGTCGGTGGATGATTTCGGCACCGGCTATTCCAGCCTGTCCTACCTGCTGCGCTTCGCGGTGGACAAGATCAAGATCGACCGCAGCTTCGTCGCGGGCCTCGGCCAGCATGGCAGCCACGATGCGCTGGTACAGGCCGTGGTCGCGCTGGCGGACTCGCTGCGCCTGCACTGCGTGGCCGAGGGCGTGGAAACCGAGGACCAGCTGGCGCGGCTGCGCGCGCTTGGCTGCGGGCAGTTCCAGGGCTACCTGCTGGCCCGGCCGATGGCGCCGGCGGCGCTGCGCGACTGGCTGGCCGAGCGCCAGGCCACGGTGCGTTAGCCCCGGTCATGGGGACGACCTGGATCTTCGACATCCGCTCGGCGCTGCTGGTGGGCGCGCTGCTGACGCTGCTGATCGGCGTGGTGCTGCTGGTGGTGGGTCGCTCGCTGGCGGCCGAGTACCGCCCGAGCCTGTTCCACTGGGTCGCGGCGACCCTGCTGCAGCCGGCGGGCTTCGTGATGCTGAGCCTGCGCGACCAGCTCGACCCCTGGGTCAGCACGGTACTGGCCAACACCTGCATCGCCCTGGCCTTCGGCGCGTACGCGCGCTCGCTGCGCCTGTTCTACCGGGCGCCGCCGGCGGGCTGGCTGCTGTCGGGGCTGGTGCTGCTGTCGGTGCTGATTTCGATTTACTGGGGCGTGCTGTCGGCGGACCTGACCCGGCGCCTGATCGCGATCTCGCTGACGCTGGGCGGGCTGCTGGGCTACAGCGCCTGGACCGTGTTCCGGCACGCCGAGCGGCGCGGCCCGATCCGCCTGGTCACCGGCGGCGTGTTCGCGCTGGCGGCCGCCATCATGGTTTACCGCGCGGCGGCGCTGGTGGTCGATCCGGGCCTGGTCACCGGCGTGTTCCAGATCACCCACGTGCAGCTGCTGACCTACGCGGTGGGCAGCGTGCTGCCGGTGATCGCGACCGTGGGCTTCCTGCTGATGTGCACCGAGCGCAGCCAGCGCGAACTCGAGCGCGCGGCGCGGGTGGATTACCTCACCGACTGCTACAACCGGCGCGCGATCGAGGAGCAGGGCGCGCGCGCCATGGCCGCGGCGCGGCGGCACGGCATGCCGCTGGCGGTGCTGGTGATCGACATCGACCACTTCAAGCTCATCAACGACGAGCTCGGGCACGCCGCTGGCGACCAGGCGCTGGTGCAGTCGGTGGCGCGCATCCGCGCCGAGATGCGGGCCGAGGACGTGCTGGGCCGGCTGGGCGGCGAGGAGTTCATCGTGCTGATGCCCAACACCGACAGCGCCAGCGCGGCCAGCGCCGGCGAACGGATCCGGCTGGGCTTCGCGGCGCGGCCGCTGGTGCTGGAAGAAGGCCGGCGCGCGGCCACGCTGTCGATCGGCGTGGCGACGCTGGCGCCGATGGACCGGCTCTTCTCGCAGCTGCTGCAGCGCGCCGACCGCGCCATGTACGCGGCCAAGAACGCCGGCCGCAACCTGGTGATGGCCGACGCGATGAGCGGCTGGGAGCCCGGCCCGCCGGGCTAGGCGATGCCGAGCTGCCGGTCGTGCCGGCGGCCGAGCAGCAGCAGCGCCAGGATGGCGCCGCACAGCGCCAGGAACATGTCCCACTGCGTGTCCCACACGTCGCCCTGGGTGGCCAGGAAGGCATCGGCCTCGCCGCCCCACACCAGTGCCGCCCACCATTCGATCAGCTCGAAGAAGGCGCTGAACGACAGCGCCGCGGCGACCACCAGGTAATTCAGCCACGGACCGCGCAGGAGCGGCGTGCGCCGCAGCAGCAGTTCGCGCGCGAGGATCGCCGGGACGAAGCCCTGGAAGAAGTGGCCGACGCGGTCGTAGTGGTTGCGCGAGAGATCGAAGGCGTCCTTCGCCCACAGGCCCAGCGGCGTCTCGGCGTAGGTGTGGGCGCCGCCGTAGATCAGCACCAGCGCGTGCGCCGCCAGCAGCCAGGCCAGCAGCCGCGTCAGCGGGAAGCGGCCCCAGGCCAGCGCGACCAGCGGCAGGCCGATGACCACCCAGACCACCTCCAGCACCCAGGTCAGGCGGTCGTGCGGAGCGAGGCCGGACCACGCCAGCGCCGCCAGCACGATCGCGGTGACCAGCCAGCCTTCGCCCCGGCCCGGGGCCTTGATGGTTCCGGTTCCCGCCATGCGCCTGCTCCCGTTGTCGACGCCGCCATCATTCCACGGTGGCGCCGGCGGTGTTAGCGTCGGCCGTCCTTCCTGGAGCCCGACCCATGCGCCTCACGCTCGCCCCGATCGCCCTTTGCCTGCTCGTCGCCTGCAGCGGCGGGCCCGAGACGCCGCCCGCGGCGGTCGCGCCCGCGCCTGCGCCGCCGACCGACGAGGGCGCGCGCCGCATCGAGGCCGACGTCGCCTTCCTCGCCGACGACCTGCTCGAAGGCCGCGCCGCCGGCACCCGCGGCTACGACCTGGCCGCGCGCTACGTCGCCAGCCGCTACCGCGCGATCGGCCTGGCCCCGGCCGGCGACGACGGCAGCTACTTCCAGAAGGTGCCGCTGCTCGAGGCGCGGCGGGTGCGCGAGGGCGCGGCCTTCACCATGCAGCGCGACGATGGCGACCTGAGCTTCGTGTTCCAGGACGAATTCCTGCCCGGCCTGAATTTCAACGCCACCAGCCACGTGGTGAACGCGCCGCTGGTCTTCGTCGGCCAGGCGGTGCACGCGCCGGAGCTGGGCCACGATGATTTCGAGGGCGTGGACCTGCGCGGCAAGGTTGCCGTGTACTTCTCCGGCGCGCCGGCCACCTTCGGCAACACCCAGCGCGCGTTCCATTCCTCGGGCCTGCAGAAGATGGGCCAGCTGGCCTCGCGCGGGGCCGTTGGCGCGATCGGCCTGGGCAACCCGGTGGACGAAGCCAAGTACCCGTGGGCGCGCGGCGCCCGCAACTGGCAGATGCCGGGCATGCGCCTGGTGGACGCCGAGGGCAAGCCGGTGGACGCCTGGCCGGAGCTCAAGGCCACGGCCAGCCTCGGCGTGGATGGCGCCCGCAAGCTGCTGGCCGGCGCGCCGATGCCGGTGGACGAGATCTTCGAGCGGCGCGAGAAGGGCACGCTGGAATCCTTCGACCTGCCGGGCCGGGTGACGCTGGCCGGCGCCACCGAACTCAAGCGCGTGGACAGCGTGAACGTGGTCGCGAAGCTCGAGGGCTCGGACCCGGTGCTGGCCGGCGAGCACATCGCCTACAGCGCGCACCTGGACCACATCGGCCTCGGCGCCGAGGTGGACGGTGACGGCATCTACAACGGCGCCTTCGACAATGCGCTCGGCATCGCGGTGATGCTGGAGGCGGCGACCGAACTGCAGGCCGACGCCAACAAGCCGAAGCGCTCGGCGCTGTTCGTGGCCGTGACGGCGGAGGAGCGGGGCCTGCTGGGCGCCGACTACTTCGCGAAGTTCCCGACCGTGCCGCGCGAGTCGCTGGTGGCCAACATCAACATGGACATGCCGGTGTTCCTCACCGACGTCACCGACGTGGTGCCGATCGGCGTCGAGCACTCCACGCTGGAGGCCGACGTGCAGGCCGCCGCGGCGCAGCTGGGCGTGGGCCTGACGCCGGATCCGAAGCCGGAGGAAGTGGTGTTCGTGCGCTCGGACCAGTACGCGTTCGTGCGCCAGGGCATCCCGGCGGTGTACCTGGACGCGGGCATCAAGGCGCGCAATCCGGACGTGGACGCGCTGGCGCTGTACGAGGACTTCCTCACCGGCCACTACCACCAGCCCAGCGACGAAACCAACCTGTCGATCCACTACCCCAGCGCGGCGATGCTGGCGCGCCTCAACGCCGAGATCGGCCGCCGCGTCGGCAACGCCGACACGCGCCCGGCCTGGAAGGAAGGCGACTTCTTCGGCAAGACCTTCGCCGGCCAGTAAGCAGGAAAAGGGGTCAGAGTAATTATTCGTTTGAAACGAATAATTACTCTGACCCCTTTTTCATGCGAGGTGGGTCAGGGGGAGGGCGCGGGACTGCTTGACGGTGCGCAGGACGAAGCTGGAGTTGACGTCGGCGACGCCGGTGGCGTTGAGCAGGTGGTCGAGCAGGAAGCGGGAGAAGTGCTCGAGGTCTTGCACCGCCACGTGCAGCAGGTAGTCCATGTCGCCGGTGAGCGCGTGGCAGGCGATCACCTCGTCCCAGTCGTTGACCCGCTGGGTGAAGCCGGCGATGGCGTCCGCGTCGTGGCGCGAGAGCTGGACGCGCACGAAGGCCTGCAGGCCCAGGCCGACGCGGGCCGGGTCCAGCACGGCCGAATAGCCGGCCAGCACGCCGGCCTGCTCCAGCCGCTGCACCCGCCGCAGGCAGGCCGAAGCCGACAGGCTCACCCGCTCGGCCAGCTCGGCATTGCTGATGCGGCCCTCGCGCTGGAGGATGGCGAGCAGGGCGAGATCGATGCGATCGAGGTCGGGACGGTCCATTCGTAGCGTACCCAGGCGTATAGGCGCAATTATCTTGCGCTTTTTGGCCTTACCGGCGCAACAACGCAATCCTCTTGCGCCCGCTCGCCGCTAGACTGGGAGCCTGTTCCCGGAGCCGACCATGTCCCAGCCGAACCGCGTCGAACACCAGCTCACCGACAAGGGCTACGTGCCGGTGTACACCACGGCCGTGGTCGAGCAGCCGTGGTCGAGCTACACCGCCACCGACCACGAGGTCTGGGCAACGCTGTTCGAGCGCCAGCAGCAGCTGCTGGTGGGCCGCGCGAGCGATGAGTTCCTGCGCCAGCAGCGGCTGATGGGCATGTCGCCCGACCGCATCCCGAAGTTCGACGAGCTCAACCCGATGCTGCGCAAGGCCACCGGCTGGGAGCTGGTCGGCGTCGAAGGGCTGCTGCCCGAGCTGACCTTCTTCGAGCACCTCGCCAACCGCCGCTTCCCGGTGACCTGGTGGATCCGCAAGCCCGAGCAGCTCGACTACCTCAGCGAGCCCGATCTCTTCCACGACCTGTTCGGCCACGTGCCGCTGCTGATGAACCCGGTGTTCGCCGACTACATGGCGGCCTACGGCCGCGGCGGCGTCAAGGCGCACGCGATTGGCCCCGAGGCGCTGGTGAACCTGACGCGCCTGTACTGGTACACGGTCGAGTTCGGCCTGATCAGACAGGACGACGGCCTGCGCATCTACGGCAGCGGCATCGTCTCGTCGAAGGGCGAGTCCATCCACTGCCTCGACAGCGCCGCACCCAACCGCATCGGCTTCGACCTCGAGCGCATCATGCGCACGCGCTACCGCATCGACACCTTCCAGAAGACCTACTTCGTCATCGACAGCTACGAGCAGCTGATGGAAGCCACGCGCCCCGACTTCACCCCGATCTACGCGAAGCTGGCGCAGCTCGACAGTTTCCCGGCCGGCTCGGTGCAGGCCGGTGACGCGGTGTTCAACCGCGGCAACGGCGAAGGCTGGCTCAAGGACGGCGACGTCTAGCCGGCGACGCCCACGCCCGCCGCCGGCGCCGCGCGCTTGGGGAGGAACTTGCGGGTCAGGTAGGCGCCGGCCACGAAGGCCACGACCAGCGGGCCGAGCCACGCCAGGTTCATCAGCGTCGCGCCCGCCAGCATCGGCAGCACCTTGGGCAGGCCGATGCTCAGGAAAGCGATGTGGGTCGCCACGCCGTTGCCGAGCATCGCGTTGAGGTGCTCGCGCAGCCACCAGCGCGGATCCTCCGGCCGCTGGCGCGAGAAACGCCACATCTGGACGAAGGCGAAGAGCCCGATGCCGGCGAACGAAACGATCACCAGCTGCATCTGCTTGGCCATGAACAGGCCCACGGCGGCGATGGCGATCGCGCTGGCGAGGTTCGCCCAGGTCAGCACGCGGAACACCGGGCCGGTGTAGCGCGCCCAGTCCTTCTTGTCCTTCACCGCGCGCCAGCTGCACCAGACCGAGGTCACGGTCAGCACCAGCAGGTAGCCCAGGAACGCCCCGGCGACCGGCGCGCGCTGGAACACCGCCACCGCCAGCGGCACCGCCGCCAGCAGCAGGCCGGCCATCGCCGGCAGGTAGACCTTGCCGGCCGCGCGGTGCAGCGGGCTGCCCTTGCGGCTCAGGCCCGCGATCCAGAACGTGGCGAGGGCGAGCACGCCCAGGCCGGCGTGGGTGTAGAAGCTGAGCGTGTGCAGGGTCATGGCGGTTCCTCCCGAAGTGATGCCAGTCTCGCGGCGGGCGCGGGGCGGTTCAGGTGCCGGCGGTCATCGGGTCGCGGTGCCGGAAGTCACTTTCTTGCCCCCGGGCCTTGAGCCGCGCCCGTCCGCGGCCCAAGCTGGCGCCATGAACGAACGCCTGAAGGTGCTGCTCTCGCCGCTGAACTTCGCCGCCTACATCGCCTGGGCGGCGATCGGCTGGGAGCTGCTGTTCGCACGCTGGTCGCCGCCACCCGGCGGGCTGGCGTGGCCGGCGTCGGCCACGCTGCTGGCGCTGATGCACGTGGGCTTCCTGGCCTTGTTCCTGGCGGTCACCGGCGGTCCGCGCGAACCCGAGGTGCGGATGCTGCCGCGGCTGATGCTGCTGGGCCAGGTGGCGCTGGCGTTCGCGCTGATGCTGGTGGCGCGCAACTCCTCGCTGCCGATCCTGCTGATCCTGTGCGTGATCCAGGTGGTGCACCTGTGGTCGCCGCGGCCGGCGCTGGCGATCATCCTGGCGATCAACGTCGCCATGTACCTGGTCTACCGCGACGCGTGGCAGCTGCAGTCGCCGCTGATCTCGACCGTGATGCACGGCAGCTTCCAGTGCTTCGCGGCGCTGACCGCGTGGTTCGCCTTCAGCGCCGAGCGCACGCGCGACGAGCTCGCCGCCGCCAACGCCGACCTGCTGGCCACGCGCTCGCTGCTGGCCGAGACCGCGCGCGACTCCGAGCGCCTGCGCCTGTCGCGCGAACTGCACGACGTCGCCGGCCACAAGCTCACCGCGCTCAAGCTCAACCTCGCCGCCCTGGCCCGCGACCCGCGCTTCGCGGCCGACGGCCAGGTGCAGCTGTGCGCGCGCCTGGCCGACGAACTGCTGGCCGACATCCGCGGCGTGGTGCAGCAGATGCGCCAGGGCGACGGCCTCGACCTCGAGGAAGCGCTGACCGCGCTGGCGCGTCCGTTCCCGCGGCCGCGCCTGCAGCTCGAGGTCGGCGCCAATGCCCGCGTCGCCTCGGTGGCGCAGGCCGAGGCGGTGCTGCGCGCGGTGCAGGAAGGCCTGACCAATGCCGTGAAGCATTCGCAAGCCCAGAACCTGTGGGTGGTGCTGCGGCGCGAGGACGAGTCGCTGCGCCTGGACATCCGCGACGACGGCCGCGGCAGCGGCGAGGTCCGCGCCGGCAACGGCCTGTGCGGCATGCGCGAGCGGCTCGAGGCCCTGGGCGGCGGGCTCAGCGTCGGCCGCACCGGCACCGGTGGCGTGCACCTGCAGGCCTGGCTGCCGGTGGCGGCATGAGTGCGCCGATCCGCATCGGCCTGGCCGACGACCAGGCCCTGGTGCGCAGCGGCCTGAAGGCGCTGCTGTCCGGCTTCGACACCGTGGCCGTGGTGCTCGAGGCCGGCGACGGCCAGGCCCTGCTCGACGCGCTGGTGGCGACGCCGGTGGACGTGGTGTTGTCCGACATCCGCATGCCCGGCCTCGACGGCTTCGGCCTGGTGCAGGCGCTGCGCGCACGCGGCGACGCCACGCCGGTGGTGCTGCTGACCACCTTCGACGAGGAGGCCCTGCCGCTGCGCGCCGCGGCCGCCGGCGCACAGGGTTTCCTGCTCAAGGACGCCTCGCCGGAAGACCTGCTCGAGGCCATCACCCGCGTCGCCGCCGGCGAAACCCTGCTCGCGCCCGTCTCCACCGACCCGGTGCGCGCCCGCTACGCCTACCGCGACCAGGCCGCGCCGACCGACACCTTCAGCGAACGCGAGGTGTCGATCCTGCGCCTGCTGGCGGGCGGCTACTCGAACAAGGAGATCGCGCGCGCGGTGTTCCTGTCCGAAGGCACGGTGAAGAACTACGTGTCCGACATCCTCGACAAGCTCGGCACCCGCGACCGCACGCGCGCGGTGCTCAAGGCGATCACGCTGCGGGTGATCTGAGTCGCTGGTTTCAGTCGGCCGCCGGCGCCATCGGCGGCGGGAAGTCGGCAGGGTCGTAGTACCAGTCGTTGATGTCCAGGCCGTCGCGCAGTTCGCCCGCGGCGAGTTGCAGCGTTTGCAGCGCGTGGTCGTCGCAACCCGTCCCGCCGTCGGCCAGGCACTGGCTGGCGGCGCTGAGCAGGCCCGGGTCGCCGGCGGTGCCGGTATCGAGCGGCCAGGCCAGCAGCCACCATTCACCGGCCGGCAGCACCAGCTCGAAGTGCATTTGGTGGACCTCGGTAGCGACGCAGTGCGCGCTGCCCGGGTCGGCGGCGGCGAGGGCGCAGACGCGCATCGCCGGCAGCTCCTCGCTGGGATACATCACGCGGCCGCGCAGGGTGGCCGGGGCGTTGCCTGCCGTTTCGTTGGCGCTTGCCGCGACGGTAGCCGCTTCACCCGCCGACGCAGGGGAAGGCGGCGCCGTTTCGGTGCAGGCGGCCAAGGCCAGCAGTGCCGCGATGGTGATCAGTCGCATCGTCCTCTCTCCTTCAGGTCAGCCACGGCACGAGCGCCGCGGCGACCACCGCCGCGCCCAGGCCCAGCAACACGCGCAGCCCATATGCACGACCACCGCTGCTCCAGGCCACCACCGACTTCGCGATCCAGCTGGCGGCCAGCAGGCCGACCAGGCCCCAGCGCGCCTGTTCGGCATCGAACACGTTGCTGCGGAACAGGTTTCCCACCGTCGCCACGGCCGCGTGCACCTCGGCCAGCGCCGCCAGCGTGGCGGCGACCATCGCGCCGCGCGGGCCCAGCCAGTCGTTGAGCGCCGCCGATGCGAACAGCACCGCCGTGATCACCGCCGCGAAGGTCAGCGCGTGCGAGAACCGGAACATCCGCGTTTTCGCCGTCGGCGAGGGGATCGCACCGTCCTCGCCGCGATGCAGGCCCAGCAAGCCACCGCCCGCCATCACCGCACCGGCCGCCGCGAGTTCCGGCCAGACCTGGCCCAACAGCCCCGGCGCCACCGCCAGCAGGATCGGCACGAACAGCGTCAGCGACGCGAAGTTGGCCAGCATCGCCGCGCCCACGGCCGAGGACAGCAGCGCCGGCGTCTCGCGCACGCGCTGGCCGAAGCCGGCCACCGCCGCGGTCGAGGACACATAGCCCGCGAAGAAGCCCGCCACGGCCAGGCCCCAGCGGTTGCCGGTGGCGCGCAGGGCGACGTGGCCGAGGGCGCTGATCGCCATCACCAGCACCACCAGCTTCCACAGCGTGGCCGGGTTGAAGACGTCGTAGGGACCCAGCGTGCGATCCGGCACCAGCGGCAGCACCACCAGGGCCGAGGCCAGCAACACCAGGCCGTCCTGCAGTTCGCGCTCACTGAGCAGGTCGCGGGTGAGCCGGTGCAGAGGCGCCTTGGCGTAGAGCAGGGCGGCCACCACCACGCCCAGCGCACCGGCCAGGGCCGGCAGCGGCACGGCCAGGCCACCAAGCAGGGTGGTCAGCACCAGGGCCACCTCGCCGGTGAGGCCCGGGTCCTGGCCCTGGCTGTGGCGGTAGCTCATGGCCGCCAGCACGCCCGACAGCGCCACCACCACCGCGAAAACGACCGGCCCCAGCCACAGCGACACCGCGCCCGAAAGCGCCGCCAGCGCGTGCGTGCGCAGCCCGGCGACCACGGCCGGCTCGGGCCGGCGCCGCTCGCGCACGGCGCCCACCAGCAGGCCCAGGCCCAGGGCCGTGCCCAGGGACAGCAGGAAGGCGTTGTCGAACACGGGCGCGGCGGTCATGCCTGATTCTCGCACCCCGCGGGCCGCGGCTTGCAAGCCCGGCCCCAGCCCGGACAATGCACGGGTCCCCCTGCCCGCCGGAGCGCCATGAAGCCGATCTCGCTGACCCGTTACCTCATCCAGGAGCAGCACGCCGGCCGCATCAACGCCGACCTGCGCCTGCTGATCGAGGTCGTCGCCCGCGCCTGCAAGTCCATTTCGATCGCGGTGGGCAAGGGCGCCCTCGGCGGCGTGCTCGGCGACGCCGGCACCCCGGGCGCGCAGAGCATGAACATCCAGGGCGAGGCGCAGAAGAAGCTCGACGTGCTCAGCAACGACATCCTGCTCGAGGCCAACGCCTGGGGCGGCCACCTCGCCGGCCTGGCCTCCGAGGAAATGGACCACAGCCAGCCGATCCCCGACGCCTTCCAGCGCGGCAACTACCTGCTGCTGTTCGATCCGCTGGACGGCAGCTCGAACATCGACGTCAACATCTCGGTCGGCACCATCTTCTCGGTGCTGCGCTGCCCGGACGGCGTCACCCAGCCGGGCGACGAACACTTCCTGCAGCCGGGCACGGCTCAGGTGGCGGCCGGCTACACCACCTACGGGCCGAGCACGATGCTGGTGCTGACCGTGGGCCACGGCACCCACGCGTTCACGCTCGACCGCGAGGTCGGCAGCTTCGTGATGACCTCGCGCGACATCCGGATTCCCGAGGAGACGAAGGAGTTCGCGATCAACATGTCGAACCAGCGCCACTGGGAGCCGCCGATGCAGCGCTACGTGGGCGACCTGCTGGCCGGCAAGGAAGGCCCGCGCGGCAAGGACTTCAACATGCGCTGGGTGGCGAGCATGGTGGCCGACGTGCACCGCATCCTGACCCGCGGCGGCGTGTTCTTCTACCCCATCGACGCCAAGTGCCGCGACAAGGGCGGCAAGCTGCGCCTGATGTACGAGGCCAACCCGATGAGCTTCATCGTCGAACAGGCCGGCGGCGCCGCCAGCACCGGCCGCCAGCGCATGCTCGAGGTCACGCCCACCGGCCTGCACCAGCGCGTGCCGGTGATGCTGGGTTCGCGCAAGGAAGTCGAAGAGGCGGTCCGCTACCACGCGGAACACGACGCGTGAGCCACGGCGACTTCATCGAGGTCTACGAGGGCGCGCTCAACGCCGAGGCCTGCGCGCAGATCCTGGCTGCCTTCGAGGAAAGCGGCGCCGCGGTGCCCGGCCGGGTCGGCGGCGGCGTGATGCCCGAGCTCAAGGACAGCCGCGACATCCAGATCACCGGCAAGCCGGAGTGGCAGGAGGTCGAGGCGGCGCTCAACAACGCCGTGTTCGCCGGCCTGCTGGCCTACCTGCGCAAGTACAGCCACGCGCTGATCGCGCCGCTGATGCTGCAGGTGCCGGGCGCGGACGGGAAGCTGCGCCGCATCGCCGCCGAGGATTTCCCGGCGATGGACGACGCGGCGCTGGCCAACCTGGTGCGCAGCGTGCTGCGCCCGGGCGCGATCAACCTGCAGCGCTACACCGCCGGCCAGGGCGGCTACCCGTACTGGCACTGCGAGCTCTACCCGCGCGACCCGAGCGCCGAGACGCTGCACCGCCACGTGCTGTGGACGATCTACCTCAACGACGGCTTCAGCGAAGGCGAGACCGAGTTCCTGTACCAGGACCGCAAGATCACGCCGCGCACCGGCAGCCTGCTGATCGCGCCGGCCGCGTTCACCCACACCCATCGCGGCAACCGTCCGCAGGGCGGCGACAAATACATCGCCACCAGCTGGATCCTGTTCCAGCGCGCCGAGCAGCTGTTCGGCGGGCGTTGAACGAGGCGCGCGCCGGGCGTGCCATGATGGCGGCCGATCCCGCGTTCCCGGGCGCCCGCCATGCCGTTGAGCGAACTCTGGCCTGACCTCAAGCCCTGGCTGCTGGCCGTCTGGGCGGCCTACCTGGTCGTGCTGGCCGGCTGGATCGTGCTGCAGAAGCGCGAGCCGATCGCCACGCTGAGCTGGATCATGTCGCTGGCGCTGCTGCCGGTGCTGGGCCTGCTGATCTACCACTTCCTCGGGCCGCAGCGGATAAGGCGCCAGCGGCTGCGGCGCTCGCGCGCGCGCGCCAGCCTCGACGACACCCTGCCCGCGGGCCTGAAGGCCAGCGCGGACTGCACCACCGTCGCGCGGCTGGGGCAATCGAGCACGGGCTTCGCACCCTCGAGCGCCACCCGCGCCGAGCTGATGAGCGGCGGCGGACCCACCCTCGACGCCCTGCTCGAAGCCATCGCCGGCGCGACCCACCACGTGCACGTGGAGTATTACATCTTCGAGCCCGACCACACCGGCACGACCGTGCGCGACGCGCTGGTGGCGAAGGCGAAGGCGGGCGTGCGGGTGCGGCTGCTGCTCGATGCGATCGGTTCGGGCCGCCTGCGCGAAGGCTTCCTGGCGCCGCTGCGCGAAGCCGGCGTCGAGATCGCGTGGTTCCACCCGGCGCGGCTGCGCTGGCTGTGGCGCCCGCGCGTGAACCTGCGCAACCACCGCAAGGTGGTGGTGGTGGACGGGCGCATCGGTTTCACCGGCGGCATCAACATCACCGACGAGGAAAACGAGCGCGTCCGCGCCGACGCCTTCCACGACCTGCACCTGCGGCTGGAGGGCGAAGTGGTGCGCTGGCTGCAGCTGGCCTTCCTCGAGGACTGGAACTACGCCACCGGCACCGCGCTGCGCGACGAGCGCCTGTGGCCGCCCTCGGAAGCCGGCGTGATCCTGGCGCAGGTGCTGCCGGCCGGGCCGGATTCGCCCTGGGAGGCGATCCACCGGGTGAAGGTGGAGGCGATCCACCAGGCCAACCGGCGGGTGTGGCTGGTCACGCCTTACTTCGTGCCGGGCGAGGCGGCGAAGATGGCGCTGACCTCGGCGGCGCTGCGCGGGCTCGACGTGCGGGTGATCGTGCCGGCGCACAGCGATTCGGCCATCGTCAGCGCCGCGGCCCGCTCCTACTTCGACGAACTGGTGTCGGCGGGCGTGCGCGTGTTCGAGTACCAGCCGCGCATGCTGCACACCAAGGCCCTGCTGATCGACGACGACACCTGCCTGGTGGGCAGCGCCAACTTCGACCACCGCAGCTTCCGGCTCAACTTCGAACTCAGCGTGCTGCTGCACGACGACGCCATCGCGGCGCGGCTCGAGGCGCAGATGACCGAGGACCTGGGCCACTGCCGCGAAGTCCGGCCCGACCGCCCGGCCGACGGCTTCGGCCGGCGGCTGGCCGAGGCCTCCGCCCGCCTGTTCTCGCCCCTGCTCTAGCGGTCGTCGGGGGACTGGCCGGGGCCGGGCCGGCTTGGGCTACACTCGCCGGAAAATCCGGAGGCTGCCCGAATGCATTGGCTCTACCTGCTCGCGTCCCTGGCCTGCCTGGCCCTGGCGATGGTCCGCACGATGCCCACGTTGGGCGTGCTGGTGTTCCTGGCCGGTGCGCTCGGCTTCATGGTGGCGTGGGTGCTGGGCTGGCTGTCCTCGCGCATCTCCAGCTCGTCGCGCGACATCAGCCACATCCTCGGCCCGGAGGAACTGCGCCTGATGCGCGAACAGGCCGAAGCGCGCAAGCGCGCGCAGGAAGCCAGGGAAAACCAGGACTGAGGCGCGTGCTAGCCTGAGCCCGGTCACACGCCCGTGCGCCGCGCGGGTCCTTGTTCCATTTGTTCCCGGGGAGGGAGAACCATGAACCTGATTATTTTCCTGCTGATCGGTGCGCTCGCCGGCTGGCTGGCCGGCGTGGTGATGAAGGGCCGCGGCTTCGGCGTGCTGGTGAACATCGTCGTCGGCGTGCTCGGCGCGTTCTTCGGCGGCTGGCTGCTGCCGAAGCTGGGGCTGTCGTTCGGCGGCGACATGGGGCTGTTCATCACCGCCTTCATCGGCGCGATCCTGCTGCTGGCCATCATCGGCCTGATCAAGAAGGCCTGAGCCGCGCGCTCAGCCGGCCCTGCCGCGCGGCGTGCCGCGCCGGCAGGCGTCGGAGCAATAGACCACGCGGTCCCAGTCGCGCTCCCATTTCTTGCGCCACTGGAACGGGCGCTGGCACACCGGGCAGGTTTTCTCCGGCCGCGGGGCGCCGGGCCGGCGGCGCTCAGCCGCCATCGGCGGCGACGCGGTTGCGGCCGGCGCGCTTGGCCACGTACAGCGCGGCATCGGCGCGTCGCAGCAAGGCATCGGGCTCCACCTGCACGTCGGGCACGAAGCCGGCGACGCCCACGCTGACGGTCATGCCGGCGTCGCTGGTGGCGATCGCGGCGCGGATCATCTCGGCGCGCCGCAGCGCTTCGTCCGGATGCACGCCCGGCAGCAGCAGGGCGAATTCCTCGCCGCCGTAGCGGGCCAACAGCTCGCGCTGCGGATCATGCTGCTGGTTCAGGCGCTGGGCGATGCCGCGCAGCTGCACGTCGCCCTCGAGGTGGCCGTGGGTGTCGTTGTAGGCCTTGAAGTGGTCGACGTCGATCATCAGCACCGACAGCGGGCGGCGCTGGTCGAGGCAGCGGAACCACTCGCGGCGCAGCCCGTTCTCCAGCGCGCGGCGGTTGGCCACGCCGGTCAGCGCATCTTCGGTGACCAGTTCGGCGAGCTTGCGGTTGAGTTCCTCGAGCTCGCGCGTGCGTTCGGCGATGCGCGATTCCAGTCGGCGGTTGGCGGCGAGATAGCGCTCGGTGCGCTGCCGCACGGCCCAGAGCGTGATCGCGACCGCGAGCGCCGCCAGCGCCACCAGGCCGAAGGCGATGACCCACCACTGTTCGTACCAGCGCGGCTCGACCCGGAAGCGGTAGTTCATCGCGGCGGCCTGGCGGCCGTTGCGGGTGCGCGCCTGCACTTCGAGCGAGTAATCGCCGGCCGCTAGGGCGCGGATGGTGAGGTCGCGGTCGGTCCAGTCGCTCCAGTCCGGCGTGACGCCGTGCAGCAGGTAGCGGAACTCGGCGCCGCTCTCCATGCTGACCATGCCAAAGCGCAGGCTCAGGCCGTAGCCGGGCGGCACCTGCACCGGATCGCCGCCCGTGCGGGTCGGCAGCGACAGGGTTTCGCCGGCGGGGCCGCGCGCGGTCACCCGCTCCATCACCAGCCGCAGCGGCTGCGGGCGGGCCTCGACCTCGTTCGGGTTGTACTGCAGCAGGCCGTCCCAGGTGGCCACGCGAAGCACGCCGTCGCGGCTCATACGCAGGTTGGAATAGCCGGCGGCGGAGCTGGCGCCTGGGTACACCTGCTGCCAGTCGTCCTCGCCGGGCGCCCGGCGCCAGAGCTGGCGGGTGGTGAACGCGAAATCGCCGAGCGGGGTGTGCTCGACCACCAGCTCGTCAGGGCGATCGACGAGGGTGGCCGGCGGGGCCTGGTCGGGCACGAAGCGATCGCCGTCGAGCCGGAAGCCGGCGCCACCGCTGACGGCGTGGATGCGGCCGTCGAGGCGGAACACGCTGGTGCCGGTGTCCGGATCGACGGGCAGCCCGCGCGCGTCGTCGAACACCTCGCGCTCGACCAGCCTGCCCGTGGCGAGATCGAGCCGCCAACGCTGCACGGGGCCGCGGCTGTCGCCCAGCCAGAGCTCGCCGGGGCCCGCCTCCTCGATGCCGTAGGCGCTGATGCCGTCGAACGGGATCGTCGCCGCGATCTGCCAGCGGCCCTCGGGACGACGCAGCAGCATCAGCTCGGAGGCGGTCGCGGCGTACACCAGGCCGGGATCGTGCTCGGATTCCATCAGGCCGTAGACGCCGTGGAAGGGATGCTCGAACAGCTTGCGCGGCTCGCGCGCGCCGGGATCAAGCACCAGCAGGCCCTCGCGGATGCCGACCAGCAGGCCGCCCTCGCTGGCGTGCAGGGCCTGGGCTTCGAAGGCGGTCCAGGGCAGGCGCTCGTTGGCGACGCCGCCGTCGGGTTGCACGGTCATGCGCTGCAGGCCGCGCGACGAAGCCAGCCAGACGGCGCCGTCGTACCACTCGAAATCATTCGGGCTGCCCACCAGCCCGTGGTCCTGGCCCAGGAAGGACCAGGGCGAGGGCAGCGAGAGGCGCACCAGGTCGCCTTCGGTGGCGACCCAGAGGCCGCCTTCGCGATCGAGGCCGAGCGCGCGCACCGCGAAACCGCCGAGGTCGAGGATCTCGCGTGGCTGCAGGTCGGCGCCGATGCGGATCAGTTCGCCGTCCTGGGTGCCGATGACCACGCTGCCGTCGTCCAGCGCCTGCGCGACATAGGCGGACTTCCCGGCGACGCGCTTGTCGGCGGCACCGGACATGCGGCGGATGCCGTCGTCGTCGGCGATGAACAGGCCGTCGTCGGCCACCATCAGGTTCCAACCCTCGCGCGGTATGACGCCGGACAGCGCGCGATCGGCGAATACTTCGCCGCCCTTGAGCAGCTCGAACTCGCCGTCGTCGAAGCGGCACACGCCCTTGCCGTTGACGCGCACCAGCAGCTGCCCGCCCACCGCATAGAAGCTGCGCACTTCGGCCGGCAGCGGCCAGCGGCGCGCGGCGCCCTCGTCGTAGGGCAGGAAATGCAGCGCCCGTTCGGTGTGGAACCAGACGCCGGCCTCGGTGGCCATCACTTCCCAGACGATGCCGACGTGGCGGTCCTCGTCGCGCAGGCCGGCGCGCGTAAGCAGTTCCTCGTAGACGAAGTCACCCTCGTCGTTGCGCACGAGCCGGCCGAAGCCGTCGTAGCTGCCGACATAGACCAGGCCATCGGTGCCGGTGGCGACCGCGCGCGCGGCGACATTGGCCGGCAGGGTGATCAGGCGCCAGTCGACGCCGTCGTAGTGCAGCACGCCGTCGTAATTGCCGACGAAGAGTTCGCCGTTCGCGCCGGTGGTGATGTCGAAGTGGCTTGGCGACGCGTGCGTTTCCTCGGAGCTGAAGTGCCGCGCCAGCGGATCGCCGGGCAAGGCCTTGGCGGTCGCCGTCGGCGCCGCCAGGCAAGCGATGGCCAGGAGCAGGGCGCTGAGCAGGGTCAGGGGCGACATGGCCGGATTATCCTCCAAGCGCCCGCCCCGTTCCGCGAAGTGACGCAGGGATTTCCGACCAGCGGGCGGCAGGGTAGGCTGCCGGCATGACCCTGCTCAGCGTGAACGTCAACAAGGTGGCCGTGCTCCGGAACTCCCGGGGCGGGCTCGAGCCCAGCGTGGTGGCGGCGGCCGAGGCGGCCATCGCCGCCGGCGCCGGCGGCATCACCGTGCACCCCCGGCCGGACCAGCGGCACATCCGTCCCGGCGACGTGCAAGACCTGGCCGGGCTGGTCGCCGGGCGCGTCGAGTACAACCTCGAGGGCAATCCGTTCGCCCCGCCCCGCCCGGGCTATCCCGGCTTCCTGCCCCTGGTGGAGGCCGTGCGCCCCACCCAGGCCACCCTGGTGCCGGATGGCGATGGCCAGCTCACCTCCGACCATGGCTTCGACCTGGCCCGCGACGCCGTGCGGCTGGCGCCGCTGGTGGCGCAGCTCAAGGCCTGGGGCGTGCGGGTTTCGCTGTTCATGGACGCGGGCGCCGAGGGCCTGGCGCTGGCGGCCGGCATGGGCGTGGACCGGATCGAGCTGTACACCGGGCCCTTCGCCGAAGCGCACGCGGCGGGCGACGCCGGCGCCGCGCTTGCGGCCTGTGCCCGCACCGCCCGCGAGGCCCAGGCGCTCGGGCTGGGCGTGAACGCCGGCCACGACCTGAGCCAGGCCAACCTCGGCGATTTCCTGCGCGGGGTGCCGGGCGTGCTCGAGGTGTCGATCGGGCACGCGCTGTTCGGCGAGGCCCTGCACCAGGGCCTGGGTCCGACCGTCCGGGCCTACCGCGGCATCATCGCCGCGGCGGCCGGCGGGGCCTAGTCGGCCAATCCGTACTTCTCGATGCCCGAGCGCTCCACGGCGGCTAGCGCGCTGGCGGCCGACTGGTAGTCGGCCTCGGGATCGATCTCGATCCGCAGCACGAAGCCGGGCTGGGCGTCGCCGATGACCTTCAGCGCGGCCGGCAGGGCCTGGGCCGTCACCGGGTCGCCAGCCAGGCGGAAGAGATCGCCCCGCTCGACGGCCAGCACCACCTGTTCGCTGGGCGGCGGCGGATTCCGGTCGGGTTGGGATAGCCCCATCGGTATCCGGAAGTCCATCAGCGGGGCGGTGACCATGAAGATCACCAGCAAGACCAGCATGACGTCGACCAGGGGCGTGATGTTCATCTCCGACATCGTGTCGGAAGCGGTCCGTGCGGCGGTGAAGGCCATGGCGCTACTCCTTCCGGGGGTCCCGTTTTTCTTTTACGCCCGCCGGAACGTCCTCGCAAGCCGGGGTGCGGTGCCTGGGCACCGGAGCCAAAAAAAACGCCGCCCGGAGGCGGCGTTGCTGCAGGTGCGGGAAGCGCGGCCTTACTGGCCGGGTTCCACGAAGGAGATTTTTTCCATGCCGGAGTTCTTGGCCCGGGACAGGACCTTGGCCAGCATTTCGTACTGCGCGTCGGGGTCGGTCTCGATCTCCAGCGTCGGCTGCATGGCGCGTTCCGCCTCCACTTCCAGCGACGACTGAAGCACCGAGATCGGCATCGGCGAGTTGTTCCAGGTGATGGTGCCACCCGCTTCGATCCGCAGGCGGATCGGCTCGGGCGGATCCTTCGGCTGCGGCGGCGGATTGGACGTCCGCTGCGGCAGGTCGACCTGGATCTGGTAGGACAGGGCCGGCGCAGTGACCATGAAGATGATCAGGAGCACCAGCATCACGTCCACGAGGGGCGTGACGTTGATGTCGGCCATCGGGCCGCTGCCGGCGTTGGACGAGAATGCCATGTCAGTCTTTCCTCAGCGCTCGGGGGTGGACACGAAGCCCACCTTGCGGATACCGGCCACGCGCACCTTCTTCACCACGTCCGCGATGATCCCGTAGCGGGTGACGTTGTCGGCGCGCACGTCCACCTGCGGCTGCGGGGTGCGCTGGGCCAGGACGGCCAGGCGCGCCTCGAGCATGTCGGTGGAGACCTTCTCGTCGTTCCAGTAGACCTGACCGCTGGCCTCGATCGCCAGCGTGATCGGCGGCTGGTCGATTTCGGGCTTCTGCTCCAGGGTGGCCTGGGGCAGGTCGACCTTGACCTTATGCGACATCAGGGGCGCCGTGATCATGAAGATGATCAGCAGCACCAGCATCACGTCCACGAGGGGCGTGACGTTGATGTCGGCCATCGGGCCGCCACCGCCGGAATTACTTGAGAAGGCCATGCCTGCGGCTCCTGGTTAGACCGGTTGACTCAGCGCTTGGCCGGCACGTCGCCGACGCGCGAGCCGGTGGCGAAGAAGTCGTGCAGGTCGTGCGCGAAGGTATCGAACTTGGCGTAGGTGTTGCGGTTGGCGCGGTTGAAGGCGTTGTACGCCAGCACGGCCGGGATCGCGACGAACAGGCCGAAGGCGGTCATGATCAGCGCCTCGCCCACCGGGCCGGCGACGGCGTCGATGGAGGCCTGGCCGGTGGCGCCGATCTTGATCAGGGCGCCGTAGATGCCCCACACGGTGCCGAGCAGACCGACGAACGGGGCGGTCGCGCCGACGGTGGCCAGCCAGGTCATGCCGTTCTCGAGCTTGGCGCTCTCGCGGGTGACGGCCTGGCGCAGGGCGCGGTCGATGAACTCCGAGCGGTTCAGGGCGTCGACGAGGCGGCTGCCCTCATGGCGCTGGTGGTGCGCGGCGGCCTGGGCGCAGTCGAGCGCGATCTTCGAGAACGGCTCGTTGGCCGGCTGCTCTTCCATGAAGCGGATGGCGTCCTGCGCGTTCGGGGTTTCCCAGAAGGTGCGGACGACGGCGTCGGCGCGGTTGGAGACGACGGTGTTCTTGATGAAGTTCACGATCGTGTACCACCACGAGCCGAACGACATCACGACCAGCATCAGGAAGACCACCCAGGAGACGATGAACTCGCCCGGGGCGGAGGTCATTTCCTTGAACAGGTGGGCAAAGCCCATCTGGTTGAGGGCTTCGGCGTTGTTGGCAGCGCCGCCAACGGCGGCCGGCGCAGCGGCGGCGACGGTGAGGAGGATGTCCTGCAGCATAAGGGTGCCTTTCTTGTGTGATTGACCGTTACGGGATGAACGTTTTTATTGCTTAGCCGGGATTGAAGTTCACGGGCACCAGGACGTCGCCACCGACCTTCTGGCCGCCGCGCATACCCGGGTTGAACCTCCACTTGCGAGCGGCATCCATGGCCGCGCGATCAAGGTTGCGGTTGCGGCTCGAACGCTGGATCTGCACGTCGAGCACGTTGCCGGAGGCATCGATGGTGACGCGCAGCATGACGGTGCCGCCGATGCCGTCGCGCAGTTCCCGGGCCGGGTAACGCGGCGGGTTCATGGCGCGGCCGCTGATGTCCTCGGACGGGCTGAAGTCGGCGGGCGGGGCCGGCGGCGCGGGCGGAGCCGGCGGCGGGGCCTCGATGTCGATCGGGCTCGGGTCGTCGAACACGACCGGCGGCTCTTCCGGCGGCGGCGGGACCGGCGTCGGCTTGGGCTGCTCGACGATCTTCTGGACGACCTTCGGCGGCTCCGGCGGCGGCGGCGGCGGCGGCGGGGGCGGCGGCGGCGGCTCGATGAAGCTGACCTGGGTCACCTCGTCGGGCTTCTCGGCCTTCTCCGGGGTCGCCACGGGGATCAGCATCAGCATGAACGCGATCGCATGCAGCGCGATGGCGAAGGCATTGCCGCCGATGCGAGCCCAGCTGATGCCCTGGGGCTTGTCTTCGTATTTGTAATTCTTGTCCGTCATGCGGGTGGCGGCTCGAGCTCTCTGGTCTGCCGGCGTTAAGCCGTGACCCGCCGGGGAGCGGCGGGAACTTGTTAGCTTATACCAAGGTTACCGGTTTACCAACCGATCAACGGGAAATCTGGGCCAGGGCCTTTTCGGCCTGTTCGCGGGTCGCGGGGTCCTTGGCGGCCTCCCGGTACGCGGCCTTGGCGCCGGCCATGTTCTCCGAATAGTACTCGGACCGGGCGATGACCATCCACGCGGTGCCCGGGCTCTTCACGCCCTTGGCGATCGCCGCGCGGGCGGCGGCCAGGGCCTCCGGGTTGCGGTCTTCCTGGCTCAGCACCTGGGCCAGGAACACGCCCGGCTCGCCGTCCGTGGACAGGTCGGCGGCCTTCTGGGCGGCCGAGATGGCCGGAGCAATGTTGTCGCCGAAGTAATGGGCCTGGGCCAGCATCGTGTAGTACTTGGCCTCCTGCGGCAGGATGCCCTTGGCCAGGCCTTCCTCGAGCACGGCGGCGGCCTGCGCCTCCTGCTCCATGTTGTAGTAGGTGGAGAAGATGCGCTCGTAGTCTTCCGCCTCGTTGAGCAGGCCACGCTTGCGGGCGCCGTCGAGCAGGGCCACGGCCTTCTCGGGCTGGTCGTTGTTGCTGTAGAGCAGGGCCAGGTTGGAGATGGCGCGCTTGTCGTCCGGGTTCTTGGCGAGGATCGACTCGCCCAGGGCGATGGCCTGGTCGTCCTGGCCGAGCTCGGCGTAGGCGGCCAGCAGCATGGAGTTCCACTGGGGCTGGGCCTCGCCCTTGAACTCGGTGGCCTTCTTGATGGACTCGATCGCCTCGGCGTACTTGCCGTTGTTGTAGAAGCTCGACGCCTGCATGGCGTAGACGTCGGGGTTCTTGGTCGAGGTCTCGGCGATCAGGCGGGCCAGCAGCGGATCGGCCTTGTCGAACTGGCTCGCGTTCACGTACAGCGCGGCCAGGTTGATCATCACGTTGTAGTGGTTGTCGTTGACCAGGGCATCCTCGGCGATCGCGCGCTCGAAGTAGTCGATGCCGCGGGCCTCGTCGTCCATCGACACGGCGACGGTGCCGGCGGTCATCATCGCGATGGCCTTGTCGTAGGGCTTGGCCCGCTCGTTGTTGATGATCTCTTCGGCGAGCGCCAGGGCTTCCTGCTCGCGGCCCTCTTCGGTGTAGATCGACTGCAGCTTCTGGTGCTGCTTGGCCAGGCGCGGCGCGTAGCTGCCGGTCGGCGACTTGCGGGTGGCGTCCGGGTAGAGCGCGACCGGCTCGCCGCGCTTGCGCTGGGCGTCGGCGTCGGGCGCCGCGAACGAGGCCGTCAGGAAGACGGCAAGCGCGACGATCTTGAGCGTATGTAGGGCCTTCATTTCGTGACTCCTTGGCGCCGCGCCGAGCGCGGTGTGGGTCAGCAAGGGTAACGGGGAACGCCTGCCCGGCTCAACCCGGCTGTCCTGTCGGACCGTTCGCCCCCGTATCCATTTCTCTTGGGCGAAGCTTGACCGCTGCCGGCGGCCCGGGTCTTAAATCGGCGTGAAAGGCGCGGGCGCCGTTCAGCCGGTGGTGGGGAAATTGTCGATGGCGAACTGCACCCGCTCCGCCGGATCCTTCGACAGCGCGCCGCGGTCGCGCAGTGCCTCGACCTTGCGCAGGCGGTGCTCGAGGCCGTTGCCGTTCGCCATCTGGATGGCGAGGCCAGGGCGGGCGTTGAGCTCGAGGATCATCGGGCCCTTGTCGCGGTCGAGCACGAAGTCGACGCCGACGTAGCCGAGGCCGGACAGTTCGTAGCAGCGCGAAGCCATCTGCAGCAGGTCGCGCCAGTGCGGGATGGCGAGGCCGACGATGCTGTGCTCGGTGTCGGGGTGTTCGCGGATGATTTCGGTGCCCCACACGCCGCGCTTGGTCTTGCCGGTCGGGATGTCGATGCCGACGCCGATCGCGCCCTGGTGCAGGTTGGCCTTGCCATCCGACAGACGCGTGGGCAGCCGGATCATCGCCATCACCGGATAGCCCAGGAAAACGATGATGCGTACGTCCGGAACGCCTTTGTAGCTGACGTTGTCGAAGATCGGGTCGAACTGCACGCAGTACTCGACGATCAGGTGGTCGGGCTGGCCGCCGAGCGAGAACAGGCCGGAGAGACCGTTCGAAAGATGGTGTTCGAATTCGTCGCGGGTCATCAGCGAGCCGCTGGCGCGCCGGTACTTGTCGCCGCGGCGGCCGGAGATGACCAGGATGCCGTCGCCGCCGGAGCCGTGCGCCGGCTTGACCACGAAGCTGTCGCGGGATTTGAGCTTCTCGTGCAGCTCGGCGATCTCGTGTTCCTCGCGCACCACCGCATACAGGTCGGGCACCGGCAGGCCGACCTGCAGCGCCAGTTTCTTGGTCAACAGCTTGTCGTCCACGCGCGGGTAGAACTTGCGCGGGTTGTGCATCAGCACGTAGTGCGCGTTGCGCTGGCCGATGCCCATCAGCCCGATTTGTCGGAGGCGCTTGGCGACGCGGAAGGGGTTGAACCAGCCCATGGCTCAGACCTTGCCGGAGGACGCGGTGTCGGTGGCGTCGGCCGGCGACGGCGGGGGCGTGATCGGATCCGGGTCGCGTGCCAAGGCGCGGAAACGGAACAGTTCGTTCAGGCGATAGCCCGAATAACGGCCCAGCAGCAGCGCGAAGGCGAACAGCACCAGCAGGGTTTCCGGGTACACGAACACCAGGTGCTCGAGCGGCCGCCAGCTCATGACCAGGTAGGCCAGCGCGGCGACGATCAGGGTGCCCACGCCTTCGCGGATGGCGGTGCCGGCGCCGCGCTCGTCCCAGGCCACCGACATGCGCTCGATGGTCATGGCCATGATCACCATCGGGAACAGCGCCACCGACAGGCCGACCTCCAGCCCCAGGCGGTTCGACAGCACGCTGACCGCGGCCATCAGCAGCACCACCAGGATCAGGATGGCGGTCAGGCGCGGCACCAGCAGCAGCCGCAGGCGCTCGAGGTAGAAGCGCACCAGCAGGCCGAAGCCGACCACCAGCACGAACAGGGTGATGCCGGCCACCAGCGCGGTTTCACGGAACGCGAGCGCGATCAGCACCGGCATGAAGGTGCCGTAGGTCTTCACGCCGACCAGGTTGCGCAGCAGCAGCATGATGAAGGCGCCGATCGGCACCATCAGCAGCACGCGGTAGGTGTCCTGCGCCTGCAGCGGCAGGCTGAGCAGGGAGTAGCGGACGAGGTTGGCGTCCTGCACCTCGAGGCGGCGCTCGGCGATGGCCATGGCGTCGGCCGAGTTGCGGCTGACCGAGAACATCAGCGACGCGGCGGCCTCGCTTTCCATCTGCAGCACGCGGCGGTCGCTGCTGCTCCAGAGGAACAGGTCGGACGGCAGGCCCTCGGCGAAGGTGCGCGGATCGATGATGGTCCACGCCAGGCCGTCGTGCACCATCAGCCACGGCTGCAGGCGGCCCTCGCCTTCGCGCGGCTCGTCGGTCAGCTGGATGCCGTGGATCACGCGCGCGGGGATGCTGCGGCGGGCCAGCAGCTGCACGGCGAAATAGGCGCGGTCGCTTTCGTCGGCGCCATAGCGCTCGGACAGCAGGGCCACTTCCTCGCTGGGCGTGGCTTCGCCGAGCCGGCGGAGCAATTCGCGGGCATAGGTGACGTTGTTGATCGAGCCCTCGCGCACCTGCAGCAGCAGGCTGTCCGCGGCGGTGACGTAGGGCTCCTCGAGCTCGGGCGGCGACGGGATGACCGGATCGAAATCGAGCAGCGCCTGCTCCTGCTCCTGGCTGCGGACGATCGTGGCGCGGTAGTAGAGGTCCTGCTCGCCGACGACGCGGCGGTTGGCCCACTGCACCTCGCGGCCTTCCGGGTTCGACGACTCGAGCTTGGAGTAGCCGCGGGCGATGAAGCGCTCGTCGAGCACCGCGAAGCCGGGCGTGTAGGAGGGGATCTGCAGCGTCACCGCGTTGGCGGCCGCGCGCGGCTGGTACTCGACGTGCGCCTGCACCGTCCACACCTGCACCTGCGCATCCGGCTGCAGCGGGAACTTGAGCACGCTCCACTTGTAGTACATGGCCGCGCACGCGATCGCGATGATCGAGAAGGCCAGCAGGTAGAGGTGGCGTTTGCTCATGGGTATCCAGTTCGGGTTCCGGGAACCGCCGGTTTTCCCCGGCCGGCGGCGAGGCGCAAGTGTAACCCCGTAGTCAGGAGGTCGAATACGCCAGCAGGCCCAGCGCCACGGCGTTGCCTACCCCGTGCGCCAACGCGACCGCGGCGAAGCGCCCGGTCCGGAGGTAGAGCAGCCCGAAGGCCAGGCCCATCGCCACGTAGATCCCGGCCATGGCCAGCTGTGCGAGGCGGCCGCCGTTGCCCGCCGTGAGTTCGTGCAGGAGGCCGAAGACCACGGCGCTGGCCACCAGCCCGGTGACCGCCCGCCCGGCCAGGGCGAAGCGCCGCAGCAGCACGTGCCGGAAGAACAGTTCCTCGCCCACCGGCGCGACCCCGGCCACCAGCAGGAAGGCGATGACCGGGCGTTCGTTGATCAGGGCCATCAGGGGTTCGAGGTTGCTGGGCTCCAGCGGCAGGCCCAGCTTGCGCAGGCCGAGCAACAGGCCGGTGGCGACGGCCTGCAGCAACACGCCGGCAACCACCGCCAGCGCGAGGGCGCGGCCGAGCGGCATTGGCGCCGGCAGCGAGGGCAGCGCGCGCCCGCGCACCCACCACACCAGCAGCGCCGCGAGGCCGGAGGCAGACAGCGCCAGGATCACCAGCGGGCTGGCCAGGCGCTGCGGAAGGGACTGCATCGCATCGACCAGGCTGGCCAGCGGCGACACGCGGATCTCGGTGACCGGGCAACCGGCAGCTTCCGCCAGTGCCGGCCCGTCGATGTGCGGGCGGTGGCCGGTGTGCGGATGCAGTTCGAAGTAACCGAGCACCGCGGGTTCGTGCGCGCCCTCGGCCTCGTGCGGCAGCTTCAGCACGTTCATGAACTTCGGGATCGGGCTGCCGTCGGACGCGCGCGCGGGCCGGAGTTCGCCCTGGCGCGCGAATACCTCTTTCACCGCGGCTTCGTTCCAGCGTTCGGCTTCGCAGGGCTGGAACACCAGCTGCACGCGCTGCGGGCCGTAGGGTTGTTCGCGTTGGAACTGCAGCACCAGCGGCGTGGCGAACGCGATGGTCAGCGCGAGCGTCGCGCCGAAGTACAGCAGCAGGTCCAGCACGGCGCCGCGGAACGGCGTGCCCCGCCACCAGCGCAGCATGCGGTGGCGGAGCGAACTCGCGGCGTCGTCAGACGTCGAGGTTGGCGACACGCAGCGCGTTGTCCTCGATGAACTCGCGGCGCGGTTCGACCACGTCGCCCATCAGCGTGGCGAAGATCTGGTCGGCGGCGACGGCGTCCTCGATGCGCACCTTCAGCAGGCGGCGCGTTTCCGGATTCACCGTGGTTTCCCACAGCTGCTCGGGGTTCATTTCACCCAGGCCCTTGAAGCGCTGGATCATGCGGCCCTTCTTGGCTTCCTCGAGCAGCCATTCCTGCGCCTGCACGAAGTTGGAGACGGGCTGGCTCTTGCCGCCGCGCACGAGCGTGGCGCCGGGCTGCAGCAGGCCGTTGAGCGTGCCGGCCATTTCGTTGACCTGGCGCAGCTCGCCGCCCAGCAGCTGCGCGGCGGCGAGCACCTGCGTCGCGGCCAGGCCGTGGTGCTGCTTCTGCACCACCAGCGCGCCGGCGTGGCCGTCGTCGCTGGCGGGCTGGATCGAGAAGACGTAGCGCGCGCGGCCGAGGCCGGTGGCGTTGAGGCGCTTCTCGAGTTCGCGGCACCAGGGCGCGAGGCGGGACTCATCGGCGAAATCTTCCGCGGTGAGCGGCGGCATCTCCAGCATCGTCTCGAGCACCGGCGAATCGACGCGGTGCGCGAAGCGGGCGATGGTCTCGCGCGCGGCGACGAAGTCGAGCAGCAGTTTCTCGAGCGCCGCGCCGGAAATCGCCGGCAGGCCCTCGCCCGGGCGCAGCTCCGCGTTCTCGACCGCGTTGTTGACGAGGTAGGCGTTGAGCGCACCGTCGTCCTTGAGGTACATCTCGTTCTTGCCCTGCTTGATCTTGTACAGCGGCGGCAGGCCGATGTAGACGTGGCCGCGCTCGATCAGCTCCGGCATCTGCCGGTAGAAGAAGGTGAGCAGCAGGGTGCGGATGTGCGAGCCGTCGACGTCGGCGTCGGTCATGATGATGATGCGGTGGTAGCGCAGCTTGTCCGGGTTGTACTCGTCCTTGCCGATGCCGGTGCCGAGCGCGGTGATCAGCGTGCCCACTTCGGCCGACGCCAGCATGCGGTCGAAACGCGCGCGCTCGACGTTGAGGATCTTGCCCTTGAGCGGCAGGATCGCCTGGGTCTTGCGGTTGCGGCCCTGCTTGGCGGAGCCGCCGGCCGAGTCACCCTCGACGATGAAGAGTTCGCTGAGCGCCGGATCCTTTTCCTGGCAGTCGGCGAGCTTGCCCGGCAGGCCGGCGATGTCGAGCGCACCCTTGCGGCGGGTGAGGTCGCGGGCCTTGCGCGCGGCTTCGCGCGCGCGCGCGGCGTCGACGATCTTTCCGGCGATCGCGCGCGCTTCATTCGGACGTTCCTGGAGGAATTCCTCCAGCTTCTGGCCGATCACCGATTCGACCGCGGGGCGCACTTCGGACGAGACCAGCTTTTCCTTGGTCTGCGAGCTGAAGCTGGGGTCGGGCACCTTCACCGAGAGCACGGCGATCATGCCTTCGCGCATGTCGTCGCCGGACAGGGCCACCTTGGCCTGCTTGGCGATGCCGTTCTGCTCGATGTAATTGGTCAGCGTGCGCGTGAGCGCGGCGCGGAAACCCTGCAGGTGGGTGCCGCCGTCCTTCTGCGGGATGTTGTTGGTGAAGCAGAACATCGTTTCCTGGTAGGCGTCGGTCCACTGGACCGCGATGTCCACCACGATGCCGTCCTTTTCACCTGAAGCAGAGATAACTGTTTGATGCAGCGGGGTTTTTAGGGTGGCGAGGTGTTCGACGAAGCTGCGGATGCCGCCTTCGTACTCGAACAGGTCGCGCTTGCCTTCGCCGCGCTCGTCGATCAGCTCGATTTTGACGCCCGAGTTGAGGAAGCTCAGCTCACGCAGGCGCTTGGCCAGGATGTCGTAGTGGAACTCGGTGTCGGTGAAGATCTCGGCGTTGGGCAGGAAGCGCAGCTCGGTGCCGCGCTTGCTGGACGGGCCGACGACCTTGAGCGGATACACCGGCTCGCCGACCGCGTATTCCTGCTGGTGGTGCTTGCCGTCGCGCCAGATGTCGAGCCAGAGCCTGGACGAGAGCGCGTTGACCACCGAGACGCCGACGCCGTGCAGGCCGCCGGACACCTTGTAGCTGTTGTCGTCGAACTTACCGCCGGCGTGCAGCACGGTCATGATGACCTCGGCCGCGGAGACGCCCTCTTCCTTGTGGATGTCGGTCGGGATGCCGCGGCCGTTGTCGGACACCGAGCACGAGCCGTCGTTGTGCAGGGTCACGACCAGGTGGTCGCAGTGGCCGGCCAGGGCCTCGTCGATGCCGTTGTCCACGACCTCGAACACCATGTGGTGCAGGCCGGTACCGTCGTGCACGTCGCCGATGTACATGCCCGGACGCTTGCGGACGGCCTCCAGGCCACGGAGCACGGTGATCTTGCTGGAGTCGTAGGTGTTGTTCGGGGACTGCGGCTGAATCGGTTCGTCGGTCATCGCCAATCTTGTCTCGCGTTGGGCCACACCGGCGCCCGGGCGGCTCCCGGAGAGGCCGCGGCGCGCCTATAAATAAGGTGTGGCGAGTATAGCGCGTGAGGGCGGGGTGCGCCGCCCTGCCCGGGGCCTCAGCCCTCGCAGAGCTGGCCCTGTTCCACGTGGAACCGCTTCTGTGGCGCCAGGGCGCCCGCGAGGTCATCCGGCGCCTCGGTGGCGGTCAGGATCACCTGGGCACCGGAGCTGAGCACCGACGCCAGGGCCTGGTGGCGGTGGGCCTGGTCCAGCTCCGAGGCCAGGTCATCGAGGCACACCAGGGGCCATTCGCCCTTGTCGGCGGCGAAGGCGCGGGCCTGGGCGAGGACGCAGGCCAGGGCGGTGAGCTTCTCCTGGCCTCGCGAAAGGGCCTCCCGGCCAGGGAGGCCGACGTAGTCCACCCGCCAGTCGGCGCGATGCGGGCCCAGGCTGGTGTAGCCCAGGGCGACGTCGCGCTCCCGAGCCAGCAGCAAGGCATCTTCCAGCGGGCTGTCTTCGCGGCGCCAGCCCGGCAGGAAGCGCAGGCCGGCCTCCCCCAGCTCCGGCAGGAACTCCCGGGCCGTGCTCGCCAGCACCGGCTCCAGCCGCTCCAGATAGTCGCCGCGCAGGCGGCTGAGGGATTCCCCGGCCTCGGCCAGCTCCCGATCCCACGGGGCCAGGGCCGAGGGGGCCGGCTGGCGCTTGAGCAGGGCGTTGCGTTGCTTCAGTGCCCGGGCATAGCGGCGCCAGACCGGAAGAAAGGCCGGTTCCACGTGGAACAGGGCCCAGTCCAGGAACCGGCGGCGGTGTTCCGCACCCCCGGCGATCAGTTCGTGGCTGCCGGGCTCGAAGGTGACCACGGCCAGCTCGGCGCAGAGCTCGGTCAGGCTGGGCGCGGGCGCCCCGTCCAGCCGGGCCTCCCAGTCGCTGCCGCCGTGGCGGAGCCCGGCGCGGCGAGTGCGACCCTGGCCGTCCAGCCATTCCGCATAGAGTTCGAGGTTCGGGCTGCCGGTCCTGATCAGGCCATCGCGCACCCGGCCCCGGAAGGAACGACCGTAGCCCAGCAGGTGGATGGCCTCGACCAGGCTGGTCTTGCCGGCGCCATTGCCGCCCGTCACCAGGTTAAGGCCCGGGGCAGGGCGGAAATCCACCTGCTGCAGGCAGCGCAGGCGGCGGATGTCCAGCCGGGTCAGGCGCATGACACCCCCGCCCGGTCCGGCGCCGCCGGACGCCAGAAACGAAGCCGCCCGGCGAGGGCCGGGCGGCAGGGTGCCACGGGAAACGGGCCGGTCACAGGCGCAGCGGCATCACCACGTGGCGGCTGCGCTCGTGGCTGGCCTCGCGGACGAGGGCCGACGAGTTGGCGTCGCGGAGGTTGATGATCACGAACTCCTCCCGCAGGGCGGTGAGGGCGTCGAGCAGGTAGGTGACGTTGAAGCCGATGCCCAGGCCGTCGACCTTGGTTTCCGCCTCGACTTCTTCCTGGGCCTCTTCCTGCTCCGGGTTGTGCGCGACGATGCGCAGCTGGCCCGGGCTGATTTCCAGCTTCACGCCGCGGTACTTCTCGTTCGACAGGATCGCCGCACGCTGTAGCGCGGCCCGCAGTGCCTCGCGATCGACCTTCACTTCCTTGTCGGCGCCGATCGGGATCACGGCGTCGTAGTCCGGGAAGCGGCCGTCGATGAGCTTGGAGGTAAAGGTGACGTCCTCGCGGCGCATGCGCAGGTGGTTGCGACCGACTTCCAGCTCGACCTCGCGATCGCCGCCTTCCAGCAGGCGCTGCAGCTCCAGCACGCCCTTGCGGGGCAGGATGATCTGCTTGCGGGTCTGGGCACCGGAGGGCAGGGGTGCCTCGCACAGGGCCAGGCGGTGGCCGTCGGTGGCGACGCAGCGCAGGGAGTTTTCGCGCAGGTCCAGCAGCAGGCCGTTGAGGTAATAGCGGACGTCCTGCTGGGCCATGGCGAACGCGGTGCGCTCGATGAGCTCCTTCAGGGCGGCTTCGGGGACGCGGATGCGCTCGACCAGGTCGAGGTCCTCGACCGCCGGGAAATCATTGCCGGGCAGGGTGGCCAGGGTGAACCGGCTGCGGCCGGCCTGCACCGTCACCTTGTCGCCGGTCTGGCTGAGGGTGACGCGGCTGCCGTCGGGCAGGGCGCGCACGATCTCGAACAGCTTGCGCGCCGGGATGGTGGTTTCGCCCGGCTGGGCGTCGTCCACGTCCGAACGGGCGACCATCTCGACCTCGAGGTCGGTGCCCGTCATCGACAGCTTGCTGCCTTCGACGCTGACCAGCAGGTTGGCCAGCACGGGCAGCGTCTGGCGACGCTCGACCACGTTCACGACCTGCTGAAGGGGTTTGAGTAGGACTTCTCGCGTCAGGCTGAAACGCATGCGGATCCCCAAGCTCCAAGAGTGGATATTTAAAAAAGTGGTGGTGGTGGAGGGCCGAAAATCTCCGGATAACTCATCCAACCCACTGATTCAAAACGTTTTATTCGTACCGCCAAGCCTGTGTGCCAGCTTCGGGACAGGGTGGCACAAACTGTGGATAACTTTCGGGCCCCAAAGGCGTCCCCAGCTTGTCCACAGGCCGTCCCCAACGCTTACCCGGCCAGGCGCAAGGTGTTACTCGCTCAGTTTGCGCAGCAGCTTGTCCCAGTCCTCCCGCAGCTTGCCGTCGATCTCGCGCAGTTCGCGCATGACCTTGCAGGCGTGCATCACGGTCGTATGGTCCCGGCCCGCGAAGGCATCGCCGATTTCCGGCAGGCTGTGCTCGGTGAGTTCCTTGGACAGGGCCATCGCCATCTGCCGCGGACGCGCCAAAGAGCGCGTTCGCCGCTTGGACAAAAGGTCCGCCATGCGCAGCTGGTAGTAGTCTGCCACGGTCTTCTGGATATTGCTGATGGACACCACCTGCTGCTGCGCCCGCAGCAGGTCGCGCAGGGTCTCCTGGGCGAACTCGGCGGTGATCGGCCGCGCCATGAAGTTCGAGCGCGCCGCCAGCGTGTTGAGGGCGCCCTCGAGGTCGCGCACGTTCGAGCGCATCCGCTTGGCGATCAGGTAGGCCACGTCGTCGGGCAGCTTCACCCCGCGCTCGACCGCCTTGGCGGCGATGATGGCCGCACGCGTTTCGAAATCCGGCGGCTCGATCGCCACGCTCAGGCCCCAGGTCAGGCGGGTCTTGAGCCGCGTCTCGAGGTTCTCCACCTCGCGCGGGTAGCGGTCGCAGGTCAGGATGATCTGCTGCTTGCCGTCGAACAGCGCATTGAAGGTGTGGAAGAACTCCTCCTGCGTGGTGTTCTTGCCCGCGAAGAACTGGATGTCGTCGATAAGCAGCGCGTCCACCTGCTGGAACTGGCGCTTGAACTGGTCCATCGACTTTTCCTGCAGCGCCTTCATCATTGCGCTGAAGAACTGCTCGGAGCGCAGGTACAGCACGCGCATGCCCGGGTTGTTCTGCCGCATCAGGTTGCCGGCGGCGTGCATGAGGTGGGTCTTGCCCAGGCCCGAACCGCCGTACAGCAGCAGCGGGTTGTAGGCCTTGCCCGGGTTCTGCGCCACCTGCAGCGCGGCGGCGCGGCCGAGCTGGTTGCTGCGGCCCTCCACGAAGTTGTCGAAGGTGTAGTGGCCGTCGAGGTTGCCGGCGAAGGCCGCCGCGGGCGCCGGGCGGGCCGCCGCCGGCGCGGTGCCGGCCATCGGCGCCTCGGCGCGCTTGATCGAGCCCACGGCCAGCGCGACCGGGGCCGGGCCGCCGGCGAAATGCGCCACCAGCTCGCGGATCCGGTCCAGGTAGTGCTCGCGCACCTGGTCCACCACGAAGGCGTTGGGTGCGTAGAGCGTCAGCCCGTCGGCGCGGGCCTCGGCCTGCAGCGGCCGAAGCCAGGCGTGTATCTCTTCAGCCGGCAGTTCGGCTTCCAGTCGTTCCAGGCAGCGGGGCCAGGCAGCATCCATGTTCAAGCGAAAGTCCGGGGAACAGTGGCGCCAGGGCGCCGCTGTGGATAAGTGGTCGGGGGGAGGGAGTCTAGCGCCGCGGAGCCAAGCCCGCCACGCGAGATTGGCTTGACGGGCCCGGGGCCGGGCCGCTATAGTCCCCGGTCTTTTCCGCCCAAAACTTAACCGGGGTGCCACCATGGCCACCAAGCGCACGTACCAGCCCAGCAACCTCAAGCGTAAGCGTGACCACGGCTTCCGCGCCCGCATGAAGACCGCCGACGGCCGCAAGATCCTCGCTCGCCGCCGCGCCAAGGGCCGGGCCCGCCTGGCCGTCTGACGCGTCGCCGCCGGCTTGCCGGCGGCAACCCGCGGGCCATTGCAGGGACCGTGAACACGCTCCCGCCCGCCACGACGAAGTCCTTCCCCCCGAGCGCGCGCCTGCGCGCTTCCGCCGAATTCCAGGCGGTCTTCAAAGGGGCACGAAGGCTCTCCAGCCCCCAGCTGAAGCTGCATGCCCACGTCCGGGCCGATGCCACCGTGCCTCGGCTCGGCGTTGCCGTGTCCAAGAAAGTCGACAAGCGCGCCGTCGGCCGCAACCGCATCAAGCGCCTGGCCCGCGAATTCTTCCGACACGAGCGCGGGCACTTGCCGCCCGGCGACTACGTGCTGATCGCACAGCCCGGCGCCAGCAAGCTAGGCAATGACGAGCTTCGCGCGCAGTTCCTGCAGCTGTTTGAACGCGCCCGGTCGTTGAAGCCCGCGCCCCCGCCCGGCACAATGCCGGCCACCCCGGGCGCGTCCGAACGCCCCGCCTCCGATTCCTGACCGAGACCCCGTGCCCGGCCCCGGCCCCACGCCGGCGCCCGCAGCCTGCCCATGAACCAGACCCGCTCCTTCCTGCTGATCGCCTGGCTTGCCGTCGCCACCCTCCTGTTCATGGAATGGAGCCGCGGTCCGGCCCAGCCGGCGCCGCCGCCGGTTGCCTCCGCGGCCATCGCCCCCGCCGCCGACGCGATCCCGTCGGGTGCCGACGTGCCCGATGCCGCCGCCGTGCCTTCGATCGACGCCGCCCCGGTACCCAGCGTGCCGGGCGAAGTGCCCTCGGCCACCGTGGCCGCGCCCACCCAGGGCCTGGTCACCGTCACCACCAACGTGCTGCGCCTGCAGGTGGATCCGCGCGGCGCCAGCCTGGTCGGTGCCGACCTGCTGGCCTACCCGGTCAACAAGGACAAGCCGGACGTGGTGGTGCGCCTGCTTGGCACCGACGCCCTGCACTTCTCGGTGGCGCAGTCCGGCCTGGTGGCCAATGCAGGCACCGCACCCAGCCATGAAGCGATGTTCCGCACCGAGGACGGCCGTAGCAATTACACGCTGGCCGACGGCAGCCAGGAGCTTGAGGTCCCGCTGGTCTGGGAAGACCCCGCTACCGGCCTGCGCGTTCGCAAGGTGCTGGTGCTTGAGCGCGGTTCCTACGCCATCACCGTGCGCCAGGAAATCACCAACCAAGGCAGCCAGGCCTGGCGCGGCGCCGCCTACGAGCAGCTGCAGCGCGTGCCGCCGCCGCCGACCCCGCGCACCTCCAGCCTGACCAACCCGGAGGCCTTCAGCTTCGTGGGCGCGGCCTGGTACAGCCCGGAAGAAGGCTTCGAGAAGTACAAGATCCCCGACATCTTCGAGGACGGCCCGCAGAACCGCGAGGTCACCGGTGGCTGGATCTCGATGCTGCAGCACCACTTCGCGCTGGCCTGGGTGCCGAACGAGAACGAAGCGCAGCGCTTCACGATCAGCGCGCTGCCGGGCGCCACGCCGCGTTACCTGGTGCGTGGCGTCAGCGCCCCGATCGAAGTCGGCCCGGGACTCTCGGTGACGCGCGAGTCGCGCCTGTGGGTCGGCCCGAAGCTGCAGGAGCAGATGCAGGAGCTCGCGCCGGGCCTGAAGCTGACGCTGGACTACGGCATCTTTACCTTCCTCGCGCAGCCGATGTTCGACTGGGTGCTCGAGCCGCTGCACGACCTGACCGGCAACTGGGGCTGGGCGATCATCCTGACGGTGCTGATCATCAAGCTGATCCTGTACCCGCTGTCGGCCAAGCAGTACCAGAGCTTCGCCAAGATGCGCGCGATCCAGCCGCGCATCGAGTCGCTCAAGGAGCGCTACGGCGACGACAAGCAGAAGTTCCAGATGGCGATGATGGACCTCTACAAGAAGGAGAAGGTCAATCCCGCCGCCGGCTGCCTGCCGATCCTGATCACCATCCCGGTCTTCATCGCGCTGTACTGGATGCTGCTCGAGAGCGTCGAGATGCGCCAGGCGCCGTGGCTGGGCTGGATCCAGAACCTGACCGCGCCGGATCCCTACTTCATCCTGCCGGTAATCAACCTCGTGGTGATGTACCTCACCCAGAAGATGACGCCGACCCCGGGCATGGACCCGATGCAGAAGAAGATCATGACCTTCATGCCGCTGGTGTTCGGCGTGATGATGGCCTTCTTCCCGTCCGGCCTCGTGCTGTACTGGTGCACCAACGGCATCCTCGGCCTCGCCCAGCAGTACGTCATCACCAAGCGCCACGGCGACAAGCCGGCTGCCGGTACGGCCGTTGCGAAGTAAGGCTTTTCTAGACGCGGATTAACGCGGATAAGAGCGGATAGAGCGGTTGGCACTTGAAGAGACAAGCAAAGGGGAGGCACGACGTGCCTCCCCTTTTCTTTCACCCCCCTGCTCTTTGCGTACCATTGCTCTATCCGCTCTTATCCGCGTTAATCCGCGTCCAAAAGGCCCTCAATGACCCAGCGCGAGACGATAGCGGCGATTGCGACGGCGGCCGGGGCGGCGGGCGTGGGGATCGTGCGCCTGAGTGGCGCGGGCTGCCGGGCGATCGCGGCGACGCTGCTCGGCAAGCCGCCCGAGGCGCGGCATGCGCACTACCTGCGCTTCCGCGATGCCGACGGCGCGGTGATTGACGACGGGCTGCTGATCTTCTTCCCCGGCCCGCAGTCCTACACCGGCGAGGACGTGCTGGAGCTGCAGGGCCACGGCAGCCCCGTGCTGCTGGGCCAACTGCTGCGCCGCTGCCTGGCGCTGGGCGCGCGGCCGGCGCGGCCGGGCGAGTTCACCGAGCGCGCCTTCCTCGAGGGCCGGCTCGACCTGGCCCAGGCCGAGGCCGTGGCGGATCTGGTGTCGGCGGGCAGCGAAGCCGCGGCGCGCGCCGCGCGGCGCTCCCTCGAGGGCGAGTTCTCGCGCCGCGTGGACACCGTGGTCGAAGGCCTGACCGGCCTGCGCGTCTGGATCGAAGCGGCGCTGGATTTCCCGGACGAGGAAATCGATTTCCTGGCCGCGCCCGAGCTTCAGGAAAAACTGCAGCGCGTCGCCGGCCAGCTCGACGCCCTGCGCACCGCCGCCGAGCGCGGCCGCCGGCTGGTGGACGGCCTGCACGTGGTGATCGCCGGCGCGCCGAACGCCGGCAAGTCCTCATTGCTGAACGCCCTCGCCGGCGAAGACCGCGCCATCGTCACCGACGTGCCGGGCACCACCCGCGACCTGCTCCGCGAGCGCATCCGCATCGACGGCATCGAGCTCACGCTGGTGGATACCGCGGGCCTGCGCGATGCGCCGGACGTGGTGGAGCGCGAAGGCATCCGCCGCGCCCGCGAGGAGCTGGCGAAGGCCGACCTGGTGCTGGCCGTCGTCGATGCCACCGCAACCGGGACCGATGCGTTGCCGCTGCCCGCCGGCGTGCCGGTGCTGTGGCTGCACAGCAAGGCCGACCTGTTGGACACCGTGCCCGCGCCGGCCACGCGCGCCGACGGCCGCCACCTGTGGCTGTCGGCACGCAGCGGCGCCGGCTTCGATGCGCTGCGCGCGGCACTGCGCGAAGCGGCGGGCCTGGGCGATGGCGCGGAAGGCAGCTTCAGCGCCCGCGCCCGCCACGTCGACGCCCTGCGGCGCGGGGCCGAGGCGTTGGCGCGGGCCGCCGCGCAGCTGCACCACGGCGCGGGCGAACTCGCGGCCGAGGAACTGCGCCAGGCCCAGGACGCGCTGGGCGAAATCACCGGGCGCGTGGATGCCGACGGCCTGCTCGGCCGCATCTTCGCCGACTTCTGCATCGGCAAGTAGCAGCGCTCAGGGCTCGGCCAGGCGCGCCTCGCGGAAACGCCAGAAGGTGCCACCCGCATGCTGGTCGACGACCAGGCCCTCGCGGCGTCCGGCGGGCAGGCTGCGCAGCAGCAGGTCGAGGATGTCGCGGATCACCGGCTTCGACTCCACGAAATACGAGTGCGCCAGCGTGCTCTCGTCCACGCCCGAGGCATCGATGGTCTCGATGCCGGGCAGCACGATCAGGCCGTCGCCCGAGTCGCCCGCGCGGGCGTAGCCGTGCACCTGCTTCGAGGCCTTCAGCGCCAGGTCGTTGGAGGACGCGTACAGGGTGACGCGCTTGCCCGCCTGCCGCAGCGCCGGCGCCAGGTCGCGGCGGAACACCTCGGCATCGATGTCCGGCGCGGCCAGGATGATCTCGCGGAAGCGGCCGCGCAGGTCGGGCCGCTCCAGCACCAGCGCCTGCAGCGCGCGGGTGAGGCCGCGATTGCCCATGCTGTGCGCGATCAGGTACAGGTTGTCGGCGGTGGATTTCTCGGCGAAGTCCACCAGGAAATCCTTGATGTGGGTCGTCGACCACTCGATGTTGGATTCATCGATGGTGTAGCCCGGCAGCGAGGCCTGGGAGGGCCAGCTGTAGAAGACGGATGCGCCGTCGAAGGACAGGTCGTACGACATCTGCGCCGTCCGGCGCGCGGCATCGGCGAAGGACACGTTGTAGCCGTGCACGAACAGGAAGGCGTTGCTTCCCTCCGAGCGGGCCACGCGCTGGGACAACTCCTGGAAGAACAGCGCGCGGGAGCGCCGCTGCAGCGACATCAGCACCACGTGCCGGGACGGATCCTCGGTGAACTCCAAGCGCCAGACGGACGGGGTCTCCAGCACGCCCGGCTTGTGCGCGGCGGGGATGCTGACTTCCGCCACGCCGTACTCGAGCTTGCCGCGCGCCCCGCCGTAGCGATCGGCGACGGGCGTGTTGGCGAAGTCGAGGGCGGCGGCGCGATCGGTCGCATAGAAGACGCGCAGCGTGGCGTACTTCTTCTCCGGGTCGATGGCGTTCTCCGGGATGCCATCGCGGGAGGGAAGGCGGGCCTGGCGCTGTTCCCGCTCCGCCCTCGCCGCGGCGTCGCGTTCGGCCGCGGCGCGGCCAACGTCGGCGCGCTGCTGGCTTTCGGCACGCTGCGCGGCCTCCCGGGCGGCGAGCTCCGCGGCCATGGCCGCCTCATCGGGTGACGGCGGCGGAGGAGGAGGCGGCGGCGGCGGGGGCGGTGGCGGCGGCGGTGGCGGTGGCGGTGGCGCCATGGCCGGCGGCGGTGCCGAGGCGGTCGGCGCCTGCGGCGGGCCGTCCTTCCGGGGCAGGCTGCTGCAGCCGGCGGCCAGCAGCATTCCCGCCAAGATGAACCCGACGCCGATCCCGCGCATGCGTTTCCCCTGAAATACCCGGCCCGGACGATGCTGGCGGCCGCTTCGGCCGATATGGCCTGAATCTGTGCGGCGGATCAAGCTTCGCAACGAAACCAGCTTGACAAACCGGCCAAACTCTTATGTGCTGATCGTCATGGTTTGGTGATTTTTTCAGGGGAAAGACATGACCGTTACGACTTCCACTCCGTCCCGCGCCCTGCGCTGGGGCATCGCGCTGGCGTTGGGGCTCACCCTCGCCGCCTGCTCCAAGGATGAATCGGCCCCCGCCGGCGACGCCCCCGCGGCCGCCCCGGCCCAGCCGGCCGGTCCTTCGGCCGAGGAAGTCGCCGCCCAGGAGGCCGCCCAGGCCGCCGAAGCCGCGCTGGCCAGCCTCAGCCCCGAGGAACTCAAGAGCCGCGGCAGCCAGGCCCTGCGCGAACAGCGCCTGTACGCCCCGGCTGGCGACAACGCCATGGAGTACTACCTAGCCCTGCGCGCCCGCAGCGAGAAAGTCGATCCGCTGGCTGAAAGCGCCCTGATCGACCTGATGCCCTACGCCATCATCGCCGCGGAGCAGGCCATCGGCCGCGAGGACTTCATCGAAGCCGATCGCCTGCGTGGCCTGATCGAGAAGACCGACCCGCAGACCCCGTCGCTGCCGCGCATCACCGACTCCATCGCCAAGGGCCAGGCCAGCGCCGCCGACCGCGTGGCTCAGGAAGCCGCCCGCGAAGAGCAGCGCCTGCGCGACGCGGAAGCCGCCGCCGAGCGCGCCGCCGCCGCCGCGGCCGCCGCGGCGGCCGCCCCGGAGCCGACCCCGACGCCGGCGCCGGCCCAGCCCACCCCGGCGCCCGCCACGCCGACCCCGGCTCCGGCCGTTGCCCAGCCGACGACCCCGCCGCCGGCTCCGGTCGCCACCCCGGCCCCGGCCCCGCGCGCCACCACGCCGGTCGGCATCCGCACCCCGCAGCCGGCCTACCCGGCCTCGGCGGCGCGCTCCGGCATCACCGGCGAGATCACGGTCGAAATCAGCATCGCCGCCGACGGCACGGTCAGCAACGTCCGCGTCGTCCGCGCCCAGCCGCGCGGTGCCTTCGACCGCGAAGTGCTGGCCACCGTCCGCGATTGGCGCTTCCAGCCGATGGACCAGCCGGCTACGCTGACCCGCACCTTCACCTTCCGCATGTAAGCCGCGGCAAGGCAGCAAACAGAAAAGGCCCGGCAATGCCGGGCCTTTTTTCCGCCAAGAAAAGGGGTCAGAGGAATTATTTGTTTCAAACAAATAATTCCTCTGACCCCTTTTTTGCTCAGGCGGAGACGGCGAGTTGTTCGCGGTGGTAGATGCGGACGGCGACCCACACCAGCAGCACCGCCAGGGCCAGGGTTGCGCCGAAGCTGAGCGCGAAGTCGGCCATCGCCACCGTCTCGCCGCGGGCCAGCGCCATCACCAGCACGTTCTGCGACAGCAGCGGCACCGCCGACATCCACAGTTCGCCCTTCATTGGGTTCACCATCAGGATCACCGAGGGCAGCATCGGCACCAGCATCAGCAGCGACAGGTAGGTCTGCGCCTCGCGGTAGCTCTTGGCGTAGGCCGCCACGATCGTCTGCAGCGCGGCGAAGCACATCACCAGCGGCACCATCAGCAGGCCGGCGCGCAGGATCAGGCCGGCGCCGAAGTCGATGCGCATGCCCAGCCGGTCCAGGTCGATGAACTGGAACGCGATCGAGAACGCGACCAGGCTCAGCATCATGCTGGTCATCGCAAAGCCGAACGTGGCGCCCAGCTTGCCCAGCACGATCTCGGCGCGGGTCGCCGGGTTGGCCAGCAGCGGCTCGAGCGACTGCCGCTCGCGCTCGCCGGCGGTGGTGTCGATGGCCAGGTACATGCCGCCCAGGAAGGCGCCCAGCACCAGCAGGTAGGGCAGGAACCCGAGCAGCTGGCCGGCGCGCTGCTGGTTGCTGGCCAGGTCACGATCGGCCACCACCACCGGCGACAGCAGCGCCGGGTGCAGGCCGCGTGCGGCGATGCGCAGGGAGGCGTGTTGCTGCGAGTACGCGTCGAGCAAGGCGCTGATGCGTGCCTTCGGCGCCCGGCCGTCCTGGTCGGAGCTGTCGAACAGCACCTGCACCTGCGCCGTTTCGCCCTTGCGCCAGTGCTCGCCGAAACCGGCCGGGATCACCAGCACGGCCCGCGCATCGCGCGCGCGGATGGCGGCCTCGCCGTCGGCGGGCGCGGGCTCGATCTCGACGCCCTGGCGCTTCAGCCACGCCACCAGGTTCGGCGCATGCTCGGCGCCGACCACCGGCAGCGACAGCGGCTTCTCGGCGCTGTCGAGCTGCTTGTTGATGATGAAGCCCATCATGATCGCGAAGAAGACCGGACCCAGCAGCGGGCCCATCACCAGCGCGTTGAGCACCGTCTTGCGGTCGCGCAGGTTCTCCCTGGCTTCCTTGAGGAAAACTACGATCGCGGCCTTCATGCCATCAGTCCTTCTTCGGTGCCGATCGCCTTGACGAAGGCGTCCTCGAGGTTGCTTTCACCTGTTTGCGCGCGCAGTTCGTCGGGCGTGCCCTCCGCGACCACCTGGCCGCGGGCGATGATGACGATGCGGTCGCACAGCGCCGCCACCTCCTGCATGATGTGGCTGGAGAACAATACGCAGCGGCCCTCCGCACGCAGCTGCAGCAGGAAGCGCCGCATCGCGCGCGTCGCCATCACGTCCAGGCCGTTGGTCGGCTCGTCAAGGATCACGTTGCGCGGGTCGTGCACCAGCGCGCGGGCGATCGCGGTCTTCACCCGCTGGCCCTGCGAGAAGCCCTCGGTGCGGCGGTCGATGATGTCGCCCATCTCCAGCGCCTTCGCAAGCGCCTCGGTGCGCTGCGCGATCAGCGCGTCGTCCATGCCGTGCAGCTGGCCGAAGTAGCGGATGTTCTCGCGGCTGGTCAGGCGCTTGTACAGGCCACGCGAGTCGGGCAGCACGCCCAGCCGGCGGCGCACGCCGGCCGGGTCGATGTTGGCGTCGATGCCGTCCACCAGCACCTGGCCGCGGTCGGGCTTCATCAGGGTGTAGAGCATGCGCAGCGAGGTGGTCTTGCCGGCGCCGTTGGGGCCCAGCAGGCCGGTGATCTGGCCGTCGGCGGCGGAGAAGCCGACCCCGTCCACGGCCTTCACCTTGCCGAATGCCTTGTGCAAATCGCGGACTTCGATCACGGCTCGGCTCCGTTGTAGTTGATGAAGAAGGGCGTCGCGCCCAGCGGCTCCAGGCAGCTGGCGTCCAGGCCTTCGGGGTCGAGCTTGTCGATGAACTGGCCGACCAGCCGCGGCGTGCAGCCGCGCGAGAGCATGATGTGGCCCTGGCCGGCGCCGACCAGGTGGCGCGCCTTGCCCAGCGACTTCAGCACTTCCTCGCCGTAGCGCGGCGGCGTCACCGGGTCGTACTCGCCCGAGAGCAGCAGGGTCGGGATGTCGGTGGCCAGCGGCTCGTGGAAACCCGGCGACACCGGCCCCTTCGGCCACACGCTGCACTGGTTGAGCGAGACGCTGATGATGGCTTCGCCCAGCACCAGGTCCTGGTCTTCCGGCCGCGCCTGCAGCCGCGGTGCATCCTCGGCGCACATCACCGACAGCTGCATGCCGTGGTTGATCTCGCCCGAGAGCGAATCGAACACCAGTGCCGCCTGTGCCACCAGCGATTCCGGCCGGCCCTTGGCGGCCTCGTCGAGCAGCAGCGGCAGCAGCGCCGCCGTCTCCGGCGCGTAGGCGAACAGGCGCGCGATCAGCGCCACCGCGCCTTCGTCGAGCCGGAGCTCGCGCGGCTCGTGGGTCAGCGGGTCGCGCAGCGTCACCGCCAGCGGCGTCGCCCGCGCCTGGTCGCGCAGCGTGTACAGCGTGCGGTACGGATCGCCGAAGGCCTTCGCACAGCCCGCCTGTTCGGCGCACCGGCCGAGGATCTGCTTCAGCGCCGCCTCGAGGTTGATGGCGTGCTCGCTGCCCAGCGCCAGCCCCGGCGGCACCACGCCATCGAGGACGATGCTGCGGACGGCGTCGGGCCGCTGGCGCGCGTACTCCTGCGCCATGCGGGTGCCGTAGGAGCCGCCGTAGAGATTGAGCTTCGGCGCGCCGATGGCCTGGCGCAGCGCCTCGACGTCGGCGGCGGCGACGGTGGTCGTGTACTGCGCGAGGTCCGCATCGAGCGAATCACGGCAGTCCTCGGCCATCTCCACCTGCATTTCGGCGGACGGCGTGGCGAGCTCCGCGTCCATCGGCAGCTTGCAGGCCAGCGGGTTCGAGCCGCCGGTGCCGCGCTGGTCCATGAACAGCAGGTGCCGCTTCTCGCGCACCCGCGCCAGCCCCGGCGCGACGGTGGCGAGGCTGTCCACGGCCGACTGGCCCGGGCCGCCGGCGAAGAAGATCAGCGGATCGGCGGCGGGTTCGGCGGCGCGGGACGGCAGCATGGCGACGCGCAGCGCGATCTTGCGGCCGTCGGGCCGGGCCGGGTCTTCGGGCACGTCGAGCGTGGCGCACTCGGCGCGCACGGTGGCGCCGGTGCCGGCCCGGCCGATGTCGCAGGGCGTGAACTCGAGGCTGCCCAGCGTGCGCGCCGAAACCGGCAGCGACAGCATCAGCAGGGCGACGGGAAGCAGTCTTCGCATGGTGACCTCAGGGTCGAACGGCAGGGTGTCATGTACTACAGACGGCCGTCGGCGCAAAAGGTGACAAAGGCCCCCCGACGGGCGGGCCAGGACGCGGGACTACTTGCTGCTGACGTACTTCTCGCGGCGGATGTGCGGCACCGGCAGCCCGGCGGCCTTGAGCACCTCGAAGGTGGCGTCGACCATGTTCGGGTTGCCGCAGAGGTAAGCGATGTCGCCCTCGGCGGACGGGGCGAATTCCGCCAGCACGTCCTGCACGTAGCCCTGGCGCACGTCCGGGTGCGGGTCGGCCGGCAGTTCGCGGCTGAAGCAGGGCACGAAGCGGAAGTTCGGGTGCGCGGCGGCGAAGGCGTAGAAGTCCTCGCCGTAGATCAGCTCCTCGGGCTTGCGGCAGCCGAACAGCAGCACGACCTCGACGCCGCGTTCGGCCATCAGCTCGGCCAGGCGCGGCAGCATCGCCCGGTACGGGGTGATGCCGGTGCCGGTGCCGATCAGCAGGTAGCGGCGGTTGGCATCGGACGGCACCAGGCAGAAGCGGCCGTAGGGCCCGCTGGCCTGGATCTGCTGGCCTTCGTCCATGGCCTCGAACAGCGCGGTGGCGGCGCCGCCGGCGACGTAGCTGACCGCGATCTCGATCGCCTCGCCCGGGCCCATCGCGTGGTCGTGCATGGTGGCCAGCGAGTAGCTGCGCTTGGTCGGGGTGCCGTCGGGGTAGTTGAAGTGCACCTGCACGAACTGGCCCGGGATGAAGTCGAGCGGCTGGCCATCGTCGCGGGCGAAGGCGAGGTGGCGCACGGTCGGGGCCAGCATGCGGCTGGCGACCAGGCGGAGCGGGAACTGCACGATGGCCAAGGCTGACTCCAGGATCGGGAAACTGTGTACCGCGACGACGCCGGGGACGGACCGGCGAGGCCGATATAATACGGGCCGCAGACCCCCGGCGCAGCGCCGCGGCGGTCCAGGAGCCCCATGCCAAACCATCCCGCACTCGAGATCACCGATCTCCGGAAGACCTATGCCACCGGCGTGCAGGCGCTCAAGGGCGTCTCGCTCACCGTGGCCCCCGGCGATTTCTATGCCCTGCTCGGCCCCAACGGCGCCGGCAAGTCCACCCTCATCGGCGTGGTCAGCTCGCTCGTGAACAAGACCTCCGGCGACGTGAGGGTGTTCGGCATCGACCTGCACACCCACCGTTCCGACGCCATGCGGCAGATCGGGCTGGTGCCGCAGGAGATCAACTTCAACATGTTCGAGCAGCCGTTCGACATCTGCGTGAACTACGCAGGCTTTTACGGCATCCCCCGTGCAGAAGCCGAGAAACGCGCCGAGGAGGAGCTCAAGAAGGCCCAGCTGTGGGAAAAGGCCCGCACCATGTCGCGCACCCTGTCGGGCGGCATGAAGCGCCGGCTGATGATCGCCCGCGCCATGATGACCCGGCCCAGGCTGCTGATCCTCGACGAGCCCACTGCCGGCGTCGACATCGAGATCCGCCGCGGCATGTGGAAGACCCTCAAGGAGGTCAACGCCGCCGGCACCACGGTCATCCTCACCACCCACTACCTGGAGGAGGCCGAGAGCCTCTGCCGCAACCTGGCCATCATCGACCGCGGCCAGATCATCGAGCAGGGACCGATGCGCGCGCTGCTGGCCAAGCTCGACGTCGAGGGCTTCCTGCTCGACATCGACGGCGAGCTGCCGGCCACGCTGCCGGCCATCCCCGGCGCCACCCTGGTGGCCGAGAACGCCCACACCCTGGACATCGAGATGCCGCGCGAGATGGACCTCAACCGCGTGTTCGCCGCGCTGGGCGAAGCGGGCATCCGCGTGCGCTCGATGCGCACCAAGTCCAACCGCCTCGAGGAGCTGTTCGTGCGCCTGACCGGCCAGCCCGAAGCGGCCGCCAAGGGAGCGGCCGCATGAGCCAGAACCTGACCGCCCTCAAGACCATCGCCCGCCGCGAGGTCGCCCGCATCCTGCGCATCTGGGGCCAGACCCTGGTGCCGCCGGCGATCACGATGACGCTGTATTTCCTGATCTTCGGCAACCTGATCGGCTCGCGCATCGGCACCATGGACGGCATCTCGTACATGGACTTCATCGTGCCGGGCCTGGTGATGATGGCCATCATCCAGAACGCGTACGGCAACATCAGCTCCAGCTTCTTCGGCGCCAAGTTCGGCCGCCACATCGAGGAAATGCTGGTCAGCCCGATGCCGAACTGGGTGATCCTGGGTGGCTACGTCGCCGGCGGCGTGCTGCGCGGGCTGATGGTGGGCGCGATCGTGCTGGTGATCGCCATGTTCTTCACCAAGGTCAGCGTGCCGCATCCCTTCATCACGCTGGCCACGGTGCTGCTGGGCGCGACCATCTTCTCGCTCGCCGGCTTCGTCAACGCGGTGTACGCCAAGAAGTTCGACGACATCGCCATCGTCCCGACCTTCATCCTCACCCCGCTCACCTACCTCGGCGGCGTGTTCTATTCGGTGAAGCTGCTGCCGGGATGGGCCGAGACGGCGACCCACTTCAACCCGATCTTCTACATGGTCAACGCCTTCCGCTACGGGCTGCTGGGCCAGAGCGACGTGTCCATGGCCACGGCGTTCGCGCTGATGTTCGGCTTCGTGCTGGCGCTGGGCGCGCTGGGCCTGTGGCTGCTGAAGCGGGGCATCGGGCTGCGCAGCTGAGCCTCAGCCGGCCGGCTGCAGCAGGTACACGGGCATCGCGCCCTTGCCCTTGACCTCCAGCTCGCCGCGCGGCGCCAGCGCGTAGGCGTCGCCGAGCAGGCGGGCGGTGGCCTCGGTCACCTGTACCGCCCCGGGCACGCCGTGTGATTCCATCCGCGCGGCGGTGTTCACCACGTCGCCCCACAGGTCGTAGGCGAACTTGCGCCGGCCAATCACGCCGGCCACCACCGCACCGCTGTGGATGCCGATCCGCACGTCGAGCGCGGCGCCGGTTTCGTCGCGCAGCGCGCCCACCGCCGCCACCATGCCCAGGGCCAGGTCGGCCAGCACCGCGGCGTGGTCCGCGCGCGCTTCCGGCAGCCCGGCCGCCACCATGTAGGCATCGCCGATGGTCTTGATCTTCTCCACGCCATAGCGGTCGGCCAGGTCGTCGAAGGCGGTGAACACGCGGTTGAGCAGCGCCACCAGTTCTTCGGGCGGCAGCCGTTCGGACAGGCGGGTGAAGCCCACGATGTCGCAGAACAGCACCGAGACTTCGGCGTGCCGGTCGGCGATGGCTTCGCCCGGGCGGTCCTTGAGCCGTTGCGCGATCGCCGCCGGCAGCGTGTTGAGCAGCAGGCGCTCGGAGCGCTGGCGCTCCCATTCCAGCTCGCCCTCCATCCGCGTCGCGGCGCGCTCGAACAGGAAGCCGATCGCCATCACCACCACGAACACCAGCGCGAAGTTGGCGACCAGGTAGCCGCGCAGTTCCTCGGCCGACAGCGCGTACACCGGCGCGAACCGGTTGCCGGCCTCCCACAGCGCCAGGTAGCCCAGCCCCACCGCCGCCGACAGCAGCGCCCGCTGCCGGGGCTTGCCGAAGGGCGAGAACAGGATCACCAGCGGCACCAGCAGCAGGTAGTAGTGGAAGCCCGCGCCCCAGCCCAGCAGCCACGTGGCCAGCGTGCCCTGGCCGGCCAGCTCCAGGCCGACGCCGACGGTGGCGAAGAAGTGCCAGCGCCGCGGCAGGCCGGGGCGGAACACGAAGACCCACGTTGCCAGCAGGTAGACCGGCAGCGTCAGCAGGCTGTAGATGACCAACTCGGGCACGCCGCGCCAGAGGAACCACGGCAGCAGGGCGAGGTGCGCCAGCAGGCCCAGCAGCGCACACGACGCGGCGAATACCCGCCAGCGCGCGTTCCCGGTCGCCGCGGCGTCCGGCCGTCGAAGCCGGCGCCAGGCGGCAGGCAGCCAATGCGTCATTCCTGTTCCCCCGGTGCCAATGGGCACCCCGTCCGCAGCCTAACCCATGGCCTCCCGTCGGATCGGACCGGCCGCCGGGTGGCATCGGCCGGAATCCGGCGGTAACTTCGGGAAAAACCGCCCGGACGAACTGGCGCCATGGACGTCGACATCACCCAATGGCTGGCCGATGCCCGCAACGGGGACCCGCAGGCGCTGCCGCGGGCCTTCGAGGCGCTGTACGCGGAGCTGCGCAAGCTGGCGCAGTCGCGCGTGCAGGGCGGCGACGCCACGCTGTCGCCGACCATGCTGGTGCACGAGACCTACCTGCGCCTGTGCGGCAGCGGCGAGGTCGCCCTCGAAAGCCGCCAGCATTTCTTCGCCGCCGCGGCCCAGGCCATGCGCTGGATCGTGGTGGACCATGCGCGGCGCCGGCTGGCGCAGCGCCACGGCGGCGGCCTGGTCCGGGTGGAGATGGACACCGCCGACGCCGAGGAACTGCGGCCCGACCAAGTGATCGAACTCGACCAGGCCCTCGAGCGCCTCGGCCGCGCCAGCCCCGACAAGGCGCGGCTGGTCGAGCTGCGCTATTTCGGGGGCCTCGATTTCCCGGAGCTGGCGCTGCTCACCGGCCGCTCCGAGCGCAGCCTCAAGCGTGACTGGGCCAGCGCGCGCGCCGCGCTGCACGCGATGATCGGGTGAGCGCCATGCAACCCAAGCACGCCCACGGTCAGAGGGACGCATGAGCCAGGACGATACCCAGGTATGGCGCGACGCAATCGCGCTCTATGAAGTGCTCCGCGACATGCCGTCGGCAGAGCAGTCCGCGCGCCTGGCCCAAGCTCCGGCCGCGGTGCGCGAGCGCGTGCAAAAGATGCTGTCCGCCGGCGACGGCCCGCTCGACCAGCCGCTGCCCTTCAACCGCGAACCCGCACGCCTGGGCCGCTGGGAGATCGGCGAGCTGCTCGGGCAGGGCGGCATGTCGCGCGTGTATCGCGCCCGCTCCGCCGCCCCGCCGGTCGGGCAGGTGGCCGCGGTGAAGCTGCTCGCGCTGCCAGCACCCGGCGACGATGCGTTGGCGCGCTTCCGCCGCGAGACCGAGATCCTGGTGAAGCTGCAGCACCCGGGCATCGCGCCCCTGCTCGAGGCGGGCGTCGCCGACGATGGCCGGCCCTGGTTCGCGATGGCGCTGGTCGAGGGCGAGCAGATCGATGCGTGGTGCCAGCGCCAGGCGCTGCCGATGCGCGATCGCGTGCGCCTGGTGCAGCAGGTGGCCGAGGCCGCGGCGCATGCGCATCGGCTCCTGGTCGTGCACCGCGACATCAAGCCCGGCAACGTGATGGTGGATGGCAACGGCCGCGCCGTGCTGCTCGACTTCGGCATCTCGCGCGTGCTCGAGGAAGGCGCCGCCGAGCTGACCTCCGGCGGCAGCTATCCGTTCACGCCGCGCTACGCCGCGCCGGAGCAGCGGGAGGGCGGCGCGATCTCGACCGCCACCGATGTCTACGGCCTCGGCGCGCTGCTTTACAAACTGCTGCTCGATGCCGCGCCCGAGCCTGAGGCCGGCGGCGCGCGGGTGTTCCCGGCCAAGCCGGCCCTGCCTGGCGACCTCGAGGCCATCCTTCGCAGGGCGCTGGCGCGCGATCCGCGCGACCGCTATGCCGGCGCCGCCGAGTTCAGCGCCGAGCTTGGCGCCTGGCTGGGCGGCCGGCCGGTGCAGGCGCGCCGCGGCGGCCACGGCTACCGGCTGCGGCGCTGGGTCAGTCGCAATCCTTCGCTGGCGGCGCTGTCCGCCGCGCTCGCGGCCAGCCTGGTCATCGGATTCGGCGTCAGCACGTGGCAGGCGCGCGAGGCCCGCGCCCAGGCCGAGGCGGCGCGCGACGCCCAGGCCCGCGCCGACGCGGCGCGGCAACAGGCCGAGTCCGCGCTGGCGCGCGCCACGGCCGTGCGGGATTACGTGCTCGACATCTTCTCCGGCGCCAACCCCAGCCGCGGCCCGGACGCCAGCGCCGCCGACCTGCTGGCGGCCGGCGAAGCGCTGGTGGACGACGCCCTGGAAGCGGAATCGCCGGACGTGGCGGTGGACCTGCTCAGCCTGGTGGGCAGTGCCCGCGCCACCCGGGGCGAGTACGACGCGGCGAACGCCAACTTCGAACGCGGCCTGGCGATCCTGGCGACGACCCCCGCCGTCGACCCCGCGCTGCAGTGGATGCTGCGCCTGGACTACGGATCGATCCTGCACACGCGCGGCGAGAACGCCCGCGCGGTGGCGCTGCTCAGCGAGGCGGTGGCCCGCGCGGACGCCGCGGACGCCGCGCCCCGCGACCGGATCCACATCGAAGTGCAGCTGGCGGTGGCCGAGTCGGCCGCCGGCGACAACGCCTCGGCCTTCGAACGCCTGCAGCGCCTGCGGCCGCAGGTGGAGGCCGGCGAACTGCGCGCCACCGACCTGCACCTCAAGCTCCTGGCCACCCTGACCACGGTGAACTCACTGCTGGGCAAGCCCGACGACCTGGCGCTGTTCGACGAGCGGCTGGAAATCGCACAGACCGTATACGCCAACAATCCCGGCTGGCTGTCCTTCACCCAGGTCGACGCCATCCCGACGCTGCGCAAGCTCGGCCAGTTCGAGCGCGCGCAGGGACTGGCCGACGCCGCGATCGCAACGGCCGACAAGCATTACGAGGCGCCGCACGTCATCGCCGCGATCGTCTACTGCAACGCGGCCGGGCTGGCCATCGACCGCGGCCGCGTGGACGAGGCCGAGCGGCTGATCGGCCGTACGCTGGCGATCGATGCCGCGCTTGGCCGCAAGCATGTGCACGCCCTGAGCTGCCTGCTGCACGCGGCCGAAGTGGCTTTCGTGCGCCGCGACCTGGACGCGGCGCGTCGCCACGTGGACGCCGCCGAAGCGATGCGCACGCAGCTGGGCCTGGGCACCGACACCCGCTGGCATGCCGTGGCCTGTGCCTACCGCATGCGCGCCGGGCTGCTGGCCGACGACCTGGCCGAGGTCGCGGCCGCGCGCCGCGCCTGTCCGGCGGCGTCCGCCGAGGATTCGTCGATCCGGCTCGAGGAAGCCGTGTGGGCACTGCGCAGGGGCGATGCCGCCGCGGCAAGGCCCACCGCGCCCCCGGGCGAACCGCCCCGCGATGCGCCTGCCGACCTGCGCCGCTGGCGCGTCTACCTGGCCCAGCTCGACGCCGCCGACCCGGCCGCGGCGGCGGCCCTTCGGCCCCGCCTGCTGGACGCCATCCGCGCGATGCCGGCGTCCTTCGAGCGTCGCGACTGGGCCCTGGCTTGTGTGTCCACGCCGGGACTGCCGGCCGACTGCGTGGACTGACCCGCGCCGCGGTGGCACGACTCGCCGCCGGATCCCGAATGTCATCGAACCGGGGCGCCTGCCGCCTCGCCCGACGACCCCAGGAGTCCGCATGTCCCGCCGCCTCGTTTACCTGCCGCTCGCCCTGCTCTTCGCCGCCGCGCCCGCCGCGGCCCAGGACTTCGGCGATTCCCTGAAGCGCACCGTCCAGCGCGCCGCCGAAAGCGAAGTGCGCAACGCCGCCGACCGCGAGACCCGCCGCGTCACCCGCTGCGTGCTGGGCGACGAGCGCTGCGCCCGCGACGCCCGCGCCCGCGGCGACGAGGTGCAATACACCGACCGCCGCGGCCGCGATGTCGCCGCGCCCGCCGGCGTTGCCGGCCAGCCCGCGCCGGCCGCCGCGTTCCGGGTCGAGCCCTACGCCGGGTCCAGCGTGCGCGAGGACGACACCCTGGCCTTCGATGCCTACGACTTCGTGGTGGCCCGGGAAAGCAACGGCGACCTGCGTTCGCGCACCGTCGAGGGCCGCGTCACCCGCACGCTGTACAACAATCCCTCGGGTCGCTCCACGCTGGAAATCGCGCGCAACTACGAAGACGCGCTGCGCGGCCGCGGCCTGCGCATCGTGCACCAGTGCGCCGGCCGCGAGGCCTGCGGCGGCACCGGCAACCGCGCCTCGAACTGGAACGACGTGGCCGGCATGAACATCGGCGTGGGCGGTGACTTCCGCTACGTCGCGGCCGAGGGCACGGTCGGCGCCAGCCAGGTCAGCGTCGCGGTGATGGTGAACAAGCAGCGCACCTGGGTCACCGTGGTCGAGGGCGCGGCGATGCAGACCGGCCAGGTCGGCGTGAACGCCGACGCGCTGGCGGCCGATCTGGCCGCCGGCGGCAAGGTGCGCCTGGACGGCATCTACTTCGACACCGGCAAGGCCACGCTGAAGGCCGAGTCGCGCGCGGCGCTGGCCGAGGTGGCCGAGCTGATGCGCCGCGATCCCGCGCTGCAGCTCGAGATCGTCGGCCACACCGACGGCGTCGGCGACGACACCGTCAACCTGCGATTGAGCGAATCGCGCGCGCTGGCCGTGCGCTCCGCGCTGGTGGTCGAACACGGCGTGGCCGACCGCCGCCTGCGCTCGCGCGGCGCCGGCGAGACCGAGCCGGTGGCCCCGAACGACAGCGAGGCCGGCCGCGCGCTGAACCGCCGCGTCGAGCTGGTGAAGCCGTGACGTCGCGCCGCATCGCCGAACGGGGCCTGGCGTGAACGCCCGCGGCTGGGTGGTCGTGGGCGTGGTGATCGCCGGTGGCGCGCTGGCGGCGTCTGGCGCGATGCCCTGGGGTGACCCGCCGCCGCCGATCGAGGTGGTGGAGTCCGGCAGCGACGCGGCGCGGGCCGCGGGTGAAGTGACCGCACCGACGCCGGTGGATCCGTTCGCGCCGGCCATCCCGATCGTCGAGTCCGGCAGCGACGCCGCCCGCGACCTGGTCGGCGAAACCTACGTGCCGCTGCCGCCGATGCACGACCCGTTCGAGCTGCCCTCGATCCCGGTGGTGGAGAGCGGCACCGACGAGGCTTGGATCGCGCACGGGGAGGAGATCATCAACGTCGCCGAGCAGGAGCGATTGGCCGAGCGCCGGCGTCGCATCGAGGAAACCTTCCGCGCCAACAGCCCGTTCCCGCCCAACCCGGAATCCGAGCTGGGCCGGTACCGCTTCGACCTGCGGATCCTCCAGCTTGTGGATTCTTCGCGCGGGCTGGACCGCATCACCTATTTCGCGAACACCGCCGACGGCAGCCTGCTGTTCCCGGATTGGACGCTGGACGGCCTGCTGCCGGCCGGCACGTTCGGCGACGGTGCGCTGCACTTCGTGTTGCGCCAGGCCGACGGCGACGTGCTGGCCTGCGGCGAGCATCCCGATATCGGCAACGCCTGCCTGATGCTGGGCGAGAACCTCGGCCCCGGCTTCGCCTGGCTGCGCGACATGACCCAGCACCGCCGCTTCCTCGACACGATCCCGCGCGTGCCGCAGGCCCTGGGCGAGGGCCCCGGCGGCAACGTGCAGGGCATCCGTGGCAAGGGCGAGGACATCTTCCTGCAGATGTGGGTCGGCCGGAACCCGAGCCCGATCGCGACGCAGGTGCCCTTCATCGGCGCGGGCGTGGGCGTGATGAAGGATTTCCGCATCCGCGCCAACCGCACCGTGCACCGCACGCGCTGGGAGGGCGGCGACCTCGACGGCGGCGACCTGGTGATCGACCTGGTGGAAATGGAATCCGCGCGGATGGAGCGCGACACCTCGCTGTACCGCATCGTCACCGCCTTCACCGCCCAAGGCCTGGACGAGGCGATGGCGATCGGCAACCAGGTCCCCGATTTCGTCGGCCAGGCCACCGCCATCCGGGAAGCGCTGGACGCCTGCCCCGCGGGCCGCGCCGGCAGCGACTGCCGCAAGTTCCACCGCCAGCGCATGAAGGAGCTGGACCAGCGCATGCGCGACCAGGCCCTCGACTTCGGCCGCCGCCACGGGCTTCCGGTGGACGGGGACTGACTTTCTCGCGCTTGCATCGGCGCAGGCACCGGCCAACACTGTCGCCGCCGTACTTGGCGGCGACAGGGGAAACACGATGTCGAAGATGATCCGCGGCCTCGCGATGGCGATGCTGGTGATGTTGGCCGGGCTGGCGAACGCACAGGCCGTCGAGGAAGATCCGCTGGCGGCGTTCATCGCTTCCCTGCAGTTCCAGCAGGGCGAGGTGGCCGTTCCCGAGGCCAAGGCCAGGCTGCGCCTCACCGAAGGCTTCCGCTACCTGGGCAAGGCCGACGCCCGCCGCGTGCTCGAGGAGTTCTGGGGCAACCCGCCCGACGACACCGTGCTGGGCATGCTGGTGCCGACCGCCGATGGCCTGGACAGCGACCACAGCTGGGCCGTGATCCTGACCTGGAGCGACGACGGCTACGTGTCCGACGAGGACGCCGCCGAGATCGACTACGCCGAGCTGCTAGAGACCATGCAGGCCGAGACCCGCGACGCCAACCCGGCCCGCCGCGAGGCGGGCTATCCCACCGCCGACCTGATCGGCTGGGCCCAGCCGCCGCGCTACGACGCCACCGCCAAGCGCCTGCACTGGGCCAAGCACCTGCAGTTCGAGGGCAGCGAGGGCGGCACGCTGAACTACGACATCCGCGTGCTCGGCCGCGAGGGTTACCTGAGCATGAGCGCGATCGCCGGCATGGCCGACCTCGACCGGGTCAACGACGGCATGAACGAAGTGCTGGCCATGGCCGAGTTCGAGCCGGGCCACCGCTACGCTGACTTCAACGCCGACACCGACCGCACCGCGGCCTACGGCCTGGCGGCCCTGGTCGGCGGCGGCCTGGCCGCCAAGACCGGCCTGCTGGCCAAGCTCGGCCTGTTCCTGGCCAAGTTCTGGAAGCTGCTGCTGATTGCCGGCGTCGGCATCGTCGCCCTGGTGCGCAAGTTCGGCGGCAAGTCCAAGGACGAAGGCGGCACCGCCGCCTGATCGCAGGATCCGCCCGTGGCTGGTCGGTGCGACGCCGCTCGCTCAGCGTTCGCGCCGCCCCGCCGCCGGTGGGATGGATTCGACCTCGCGCAGGCCCGTCAGCGTCGCGCGGCGGGCAGTCCGAAGAAGGCGGCGGCGGTGGCGGTAGTGGCCGCGGCGGTCACCGCCACGTCTTCGCCGCGGTCGCGCGCCAGCTCCTCGATGATGTGCGCCAGGTACATCGGCTCGTTGCGGCGGTGGCTGGGCATCGGCTTCACGGTGCGCGGCAGCAGGTAGGGTGCGTCGGTCTCGACCATCAGCCGGTCGGCCGGGATGTCCTTCACGAACTCGCGCAGGTGCTGGCCGCGGCGTTCGTCGCAGAGCCAGCCGGTGATACCGATGTGCCAGTCCTGGTCCAGGTAGTCGAAGCACTCGGCGCGGGTGCCGGTGAAGCAGTGCACCACCACCGGGCCGAGCTGGCCTTCGAAGGCCTTCATGATCGCCATGAAATCGCCGTGCGCGTCGCGCTGGTGCAGGAACAGCGGCAGCTTGGTCTCCGAGGCCAGTTCGAGCTGGCGTTCGAAGGCGCTGCGCTGCGCCGGGCGCGGCGAAAAATCACGGTGGTAATCCAGCCCGCACTCGCCGGCGGCCACGACCTCGGGCTCGGCCTGCAGCGCGCGCAGCTCGGCGATGCCTTCGGCCGTGCATTCGGTGGCGTGGTGCGGGTGGATGCCGGCGGTGGCCCAGAGCAGGCCCGGGTGCGCCTTGGCCAGCTCCAGCGCCCGCACGGCCCCGGCGCGGCTGGCGCCGGTGACCACCAGCCGCGTCACGCCGGCCAGCACCGCGCGCTGCAGCACGGCGTCGAGGTCGGCGTCGAAGCTTTCGTGGCCCAGGTTGGCGCCGATGTCGATCAATTCCATGAACGGATCCCAGTCGCGAGGCCGCAATTCTAGCCGCCGGGCGTCAACCGCGGGCCCCGGGGCGCGTTCTGGCGCCCATGACCCGATCCGGATGGCTCGTCTTCACGCTTACCCTTGGCCTTGGCGCCCTGTGCCTGCCCGGCACCGGCGCGGCGCGGCCCACGCATGACCTGCAGCCGGTGCGCGTCGCCGTGCAGGCGCTCGTGGACGACTACGCGCTCGACGGCGCCTCGCTGCGGCTGGCCCGCGAAGGCCAGGTGCTGATGCAGGAAAACTTCGGCGGCTACCGCGGCGACGAGCGCGTGGGCATCGCCTCGGCCAGCAAATGGCTGTCGGCGCTGGTGCTCGGACGGCTGGTCGAGCGCGGCGTGCTGGCCTGGGACAGCCGCGTCGGTACCTACTTCCCGGACGCGCCGGCGGCCACCCGCGCGATCACGCTGGCGCAGCTGTTCTCGCATACGTCGGGCATCTCCGTCGACGACGCGGCCTGCCTGTCCAGCCGCCTGCTGACGCTGCAGCAGTGCGCCACGCAGATCCTGGCGATGCCGCTGGCCTACGCGCCCGGCACCGGCTTCGCCTATGGCGGCAACTCGATGCAGGTGGCCGGCGCGATCGCCGAGCGCGCCACCCGCGAGAGCTGGGACAGCCTGTTCATCGCCGAAGTCGTCGAACCGCTGGGCCTCGCCGCCACCGACTGGACCGCGGGCTCGGCCTTGCCCGGCTACGTTCCGAATGCGAACCCGCGCATCGGCGGCGGCGCCCGCTCCACGCTCGAGGACTACGGCCGCGTGGTGGACATGGTGCTGGCCGGCGGCCGCCACGGCGCGACGCCCTACCTCCGCGACGTGACCCTGGCCGCGATGGCGCTGGACCGCGCCGCGGGCTTGCCGGTTTACGCGACGCCCGACGGCGCCGTCGGCTACGGCTACGGCATCGGCCAATGGGTCGAAGCCAAGGACGCCCGCGGCAACACGCTGCGCGTCTCCAGCCCCGGCGCCTTCGGCTTCACGCCCTGGGTGGACTGGCGCAACGGCAGCAACGGCGTGCTGCTGGTGCGCGGCAACGGCGCCGCGATGCGCGACGACCTCACCGCCATCGAACAGCTCGCGCTGCGCCAGCTCGACTTCCAGCGCAGCACGCAGTCGGTGAAGCGCACCGGGCGCCTGCCCGGCCCCTGTGGGAGGGACTTCAGTCCCGATCCTTGCCACAGCCAGCCAAAAGCATCGGGACTGAAGTCCCTCCCACAGGGACCCAGTTCAACGCTCGACGCGAGGCGCCGCGCTCTCTAGCCTAGCGCGGTGAAACCCGCCGCCACCCGCCCCGACTTCCCGATCGCCGAGCTGCTGCCGCAGCTGCTGGCCAGCCTCGAGGCACACCCGCGCCTCGTGCTCGAAGCGCCGCCCGGCGCCGGCAAGACCACGCAGGTGCCGCTGGCCCTGCTGTCGGCCCCGTGGCGCGGCGACGGCCGCATCCTGATGCTGGAGCCGCGCCGCGTCGCCGCGCGCGCCGCCGCGGGTTTCATGGCGCGCCAGCTCGGCGAGGCGCCGGGCGAGACCGTCGGCTACCGCATCCGCTTCGAAGCCAGGGTCAGCGCGCGCACGCGCATCGAAGTGGTGACCGAAGGCATCCTCACCCGGATGATCCAGGACGATCCCACGCTCGAGGGCGTGGCCGCGATCGTGTTCGACGAATTCCACGAACGCCACCTCGCCGGCGACCTCGGCCTGGCGCTGGCGCTGGACGTGCAGTCGCAGCTGCGCGAGGACCTGCGGATCGTGGTGATGTCGGCGACGCTCGATGGCGAGAAGCTGGCGCGCTTCCTCGACGCGCCGCGGTTGACCAGCGCCGGGCGCAGCTACCCGGTCGCGGTGTCGCATTTCCCGGCGCGGCGCGACGAGCCGCTGATGGCGCAGCTGAAGCGCTGCGTGGCCGAGGCCGTGGCGAAGCATCCCGGGGATCTGCTTGTGTTCCTGCCGGGGCAGCGGGAGATTGGGGAGGCGATGCGGGTGTTTGGGGAGTCCCCTCTCCCCAACCCCTCTCCCCTGCGGGGAGAGGGGCTCGCGACTCCCTCTCCCCTTGGGGGAGAGGGCCGGGGAGAGGGCAACGCACTCGCCGTACTGCCCCTCCACGGCGACCTGCCGCTCGAGGCCCAGACCGCCGCGCTGAACCAAGACCCCGACGGCCGCCGCCGCATCGTCCTCGCCACCAACGTCGCCGAAAGCTCGGTCACGCTGCCGGGCGTGCGCGTGGTGATCGACGCCGGCCTCGCCCGCGAGCCGCGCTACGAGCCGAACTCGGGCTTCTCGCGGCTCGACACCGTCACCATCTCGCAGGCCTCGGCCGACCAGCGCGCGGGCCGCGCGGGCCGCGTGGCGGAAGGCTGGGCCTACCGGCTCTGGCCGCAGTCGCAGCGGCTCGAGCCGATGCGCACGCCCGAGATCGCCCAGGTCGAGCTGGCCGGCCTCGCGCTCGAACTCGCCGCCTGGGGCGCCGCCGACCTGCGCTTCGTGGACGCACCGCCGCCGGGCCCACTGGCCGCCGCGCGCGAACTGCTGCAGCGGCTCGGCGCGCTCGACGCGCAGCAGCGCATCACCGCCTTCGGCCGAGAGCTGATGGCGCTGGGCACGCACCCGCGCCTGGCCGCGATGCTGAAGGCGCCGCGTGATCCGGCCGAACGCGCCCTGGCCTGCGATCTCGCCGCGCTGGTCGAAGCCCGCGATCCCCTGCGCGGACGACGCGACGACATCGCCAGCCGCTGGCAAGCGCTCGCGGCCTTCCGGAAAGGCCGCATTGGCCCGGACGCCAACCGCGGCGCGCTGGCCGCGATCGACAGCGCCGCCAAACAGTGGCGCCGCCGCCTGCGCGTGGACGCCGCGCCGCCCGACGACGCGCCCGCGCACCTGCTCGGCGACCTGCTCGCGCACGCCTTCCCCGACCGCATCGCCCGCCAGCACCCGGGCGAGCCGCGCCGCTACCAGCTGGCCAACGGCCGCATGGCGCGGATCTTCGACGACAGCGCGCTGTTCGGCGAACCCTGGATCGTGGCCAGCGAGCTGCGCTTCGAGGCCAAGGACTCGCTGGTGCTGCGCGGCGCGCCGGTGGACGAGGCGCGGCTGCAGCGCGATTTCCCCGAGCGCTTCTTCGAAGGCGACGTGGTGCGCTGGGACCCCGACGCCCGCGCGCTGATCGCCCGCCGCGAGCGCCGCTTCGACCGCATCACGCTCGAATCCAAGCCGGCCGGCCGCCCCGACCCGGCGCTGGCCGCGCAGGCCCTCAGCGACGCCGTCGGCGAACTGGGATTGGACGCGCTGCCGTGGACCGAAGGCCTGGCGCAGTGGCGCGAACGCGTGCGCTGCCTGCGCGAGTGGCTGCCCGAGCTCGGCCTGCCCGACCTGTCCGACGACGCCCTGCTGGCGAGCCGCGAGCAGTGGCTCAAGCCCGCCTTCGCCGGCAAGACCCGGCTCGACGCGCTCGACGAGGAGGCGCTGGGCGAGGCCCTGCGCTCCACCCTGGACTGGTCGCTGCGACAGAAGCTCGACACCCTGGCCCCGCGCCGCATCACGGTGCCCTCGGGCATGGAGCGTGGGATCACCTACGAACACGGCCGCCCGCCGGTGCTGGCGGTGAAGCTGCAGGAGCTCTTCGGCCTGGCCGACACCCCGCGCGTGGCCGACGGCCGCGTGCCGCTGACCCTGCACCTGCTGTCCCCGGGCGGAAAACCGCTGCAGGTGACGCAGGACCTGCGCAGCTTCTGGGCCAACACCTACCCCGAAGTGCGAAAGGAAATGAAGGGCCGCTACCCGCGCCATCCCTGGCCCGACGACCCGTGGACCGCCACCGCCACCCATCGCGCCAAACCCCGGGGCACCTGAGGCCTCCGGATGCGCGATACGCCGTTCATGTAAATGGCGGTAGGCTACAGACGCAATCGCGCTTCCCGCGCCCCATCCCTCGGAGACACGCCATGAGCAAGACGAACAAGATCGTTTCGACCGCGCTGGCCAAGTTGAACGACGGCAGCGAACTGGCCAAGAAGGCCTGGAAGAATTCCGACCTCGCCGGCAAGGCCGGCGCGTTGGTCAGCGCCGGCGCGGGCCTGGCTGCGGTGAAGAAGGGCGGCGCGGCCGCGGTCAAGACCGTGCGCAAGCACCCGGTCGGCGCCGCCGTCACCGCCGCGACCCTGGCGGCCGTGGGCGCCGCCGTCTACATGGTCAACAAGAAGAAGAAAGCCGCGGCTGCCAAGCCGGCCGCCAAGAAGGCGAGCAAGCAGGTCGCCGCGAAGAAGGCCACCGCGCCGGCCAAGAAGGCCGCGGTGAAGAAGGCCCCCGCCAAGAAGGCGGCGGCCAAGAAGGCCCCCGCGAAAAAAGCCGCCGCCAAGAAGTAAAACCTCATGTAGGAGGGCCTTCAGGCCCGAAGCTTTCCGCCGAAACGCTTCGGGCCTGAAGGCCCTCCTACAGCCCCCTGCCAGCTCGCGGTCAGTCGTCAGCCGTGCGACCGGCCTTGAGCGAAATCGGCCAGCGCACCTCGCGCCGCCGCACCGGATCACCCCAGGCCGACGCAAACGCCGAGCCGAATTCCGATACCGCATCGCGCCCGGTTTCCTTCAGGAAACGCTGGCTGCTCGACCACGTGCGCAGGTAATCCAGGTACTGCCCCAGGTCCCACTCCACCGCCATCTCGAACCGCGGCGGATCGCTGATCGGCTCGAACGGGAAGGGCAGGTGCCGGTAGCCGTCGTCCACGTGCCGCCGCTCGGGCGGCCAGTAGGGGCCGAGCCGGTGTTCGTAGAGTTCATCGAAGACGTCGTCCACGCCGTGGTCCACCCGCGTGCGGCCGTAGCACCAGAGCGCGATCACGCCGCCGGGCCTGAGCACGCGCTGCGCCTCGGCGCAAAAGCGCTCCTGGTTTAACCAGTGGTAGGCCTGGGCCGCGGTGACCAGGTCGACGCTGTGGTTGCGCAGCGCGCTGTGCTCGGCCGATTCCACCCGCCAGGTGACGCGCGGGTCGGACGGCGCAGCGGCGATCTGCGCCTCGCTGGGGTCGCTGGCGTGCACGCGCTGGAAATGGTGCACCAGGGCCAGGCTGGCCTGGCCGTTGCCGCAGCCCACGTCCCAGGCCAGGTCGTGGTGCCGGCACTGGTCGGAGATCCAGGCGAACAGCGCGTGCGGGTAGGTCGGGCGGGCGCGGGCGTAGTCGGTGGCGTGTCCGGAGAAGTGGTCCTGGAAGGCCATGCCGCGCTCCTGCGCTACTGGGTGAGTTCCCGCCACTGGCCGGGCGGCAGGCCTTCGAGCCGGTGCGGGCCGACCGCGATGCGCAGCAGGCGCAGGCAGGGCAGGCCGACCGCGGCGACCATGCGCCGCACCTGGCGGTTGCGGCCCTCGGTGATGGTGAGTTCGATCCAGCTGTCGGGCACGGTCTTGCGCGCACGCACCGGCGGGTCGCGCGGCCACAGCCAGTCGGGCGCGCCGATCAGCACCTGGGCCTTGGCCGGGCGCGTGACGCCGTCGGCCAGGGTGACGCCGCTGCGCAGCTGGGCCAGGTGTTCGTCGCCGGCCACGCCTTCCACCTGCACCAGGTAGGTCTTGGGCCAGTGGAACTTGGGCGAACTGATGCGGGCGATCAGCGGGCCGTCGTCGGAGAGCAGCAGCAGGCCCTCGGAGTCCTGGTCCAGGCGGCCGGCGGCGTAGACGTCGGGCGGCAGCGAGAACCCGGCCAGCGTCGGCCGCGGCGGCACCGTTTTGTCGGTGAACTGGCAGAGCACGCCGTAGGGCTTGTTGAAGGCAATGAGCATCGGTCCAGTGTATCCCCGTGGGACACTGTGCGCTTGCCCCCACCCCTGAATCCCGGAGATCGCATGGCCGCGACCCACCCCCTGCGCCGGCTGGCCGGCTTCGCCCGGCCCCAGCGCCGCAATGCCGTCCTGGCCACCGTCTATTCGGTGCTCAACAAGTTCTTCGACGTGCTGCCCGAGCTGCTGATCGGCGTCGCGGTGGACGTGGTGGTGAACCAGGAGGACTCGTTCCTGGCCGGCTTCGGCCTGCCCGATCCGCTGCACCAGCTGTACGCGCTGGTGGCGCTGACGGTGGTGGTGTGGGTGGCCGAGTCGCTGTTCGAATACCTGTATGCGCTGAAGTGGCGCGGCCTGGCCCAGGACCTGCAGCACGCGCTGCGGCAGGCGGCCTACGGGCACGTGCAGAAGCTGCCGCCGGCCACCATCGAGCGCGAGCGCAGCGGCCGGCTGATGGCGCTGATGAACGAGGACGTGAACCAGATCGAGCGCTTCCTCAACACGGGCGCCAACGACCTGATCCAGGTGGTGGTGTCGTCGCTGATGGTGGGCGCGGTGTTCTTCGTGCTCACCGCCGACCTGGCGGCGCTGGCGATGCTGCCGATCCCGCTGATCCTGGTCGGTGCGTTCTGGTTCCAGAAGCGGCTGGCCCCGCGCTATGCCGCCGCCCGCGAGGCCGCGGCCACGGTGTCGGCGCGCCTGGACAACAACCTGGCCGGCATGGCGACCATCCAGGCGTACACCGCCGAGGATTTCGAAGCCGCGCACCTGCGCGAGGCCTCGGACGGCTTCCGCGCCCGCAATGCGGAGGCGATCCGGTTCTCGGCGGCGATCACGCCGGTGATCCGCATGGCAATCCTGGCGGGCTTCGTGGCCACGCTGCTTTACGGCGGCATGCTGACCCTGCGCGGCGAACTGGGCGTGGGCAGCTACTCGGCGCTGGTGTACCTGACCCAGCGACTGCTGTGGCCGCTGACGCGCCTGGCCGACATGACCGATCTCTACCAGCGCGCGATGGCCTCGGTGAACCGCGTGATGGACCTGCTGGATACGCCGGTGCCGGTGCGTGGCGTTGACGCCTTGCCGTCCGGCGCACGCGGCGAACTGCGCTTCGAAGGCGTGGGGCACGACTACGAGGGGCGTCCGGCCGTGCACGCGGTGGACTTGGCCGTGCCCGCCGGTGCGACCGTGGCCTTGGTCGGCGGCACGGGCGGCGGCAAGAGCACGCTGTTGAAGCTGCTGCTGCGCTTCATCGACCCGGCGCGCGGACGCATCCTGTTCGACGGCGCCGATGTCGCCGGCCTCGACCCGGCGGCGCTGCGCCGCGCGATCGGCTACGTCGCGCAGGAGCCCTTCCTCACCGACGGCACCGTGGCCGAGAACATCGCCTACGGCGAGCGTTCCGCCGACCGCGCCCGCGTCGAGGCCGCCGCCCGCGCCGCCGAGGCGCACGATTTCATCGCCGCGCTGCCGCAGGGCTACGACAGCCCGGTGGGCCAGCGCGGCAGCCAGCTCTCCGGCGGCCAGCGCCAGCGCATCGCCCTGGCGCGCGCGCTCTACCGCGACCCGAAGGTGCTCGTGCTGGACGAAGCCACGTCGGCCGTCGACAACGAGACCGAAGCAGCCATCCAGCACTCCCTGGCCACCGCCGCGCGCGGGCGCACCACGCTGGTGGTGGCGCACCGGCTGAGCACCGTGCGGCATGCCGATGCGATCCATGTGCTGGAGGCCGGGCGGATCGTCGAGTCGGGTACGCACGATGAACTGGTGCAGCGCGGCGGAGCGTATGCGGCGCTGTGGCGGCTGCAGACGGGCGAGGTTGCGTAAGGGTCCTGCTTCCTGGTTGCCTTCGGACCGGCCCATTGCGGCCAGGCCGATGGCAGGGGGGTCGTTCGACACTTCTCGCGGGACATGGCGGCGCCACAGTCTGTGCGGAAGCGCTGGCTGGCCAGTGAACCTTCCCTCCAGGATGCCGTCGCATGGGTTTTGATTCGCGCTACCGTACCGCCGCACTCAGCTCGCTGGCCGTAACCGCGCTGGCGGCATTGCACCTGGCGTATGAACATTCCAACGGCGGCGTGGTGAGCCACCACCTGCTGGCGCGGCCCGACCTGCCGCTGATCTCGAACTGGCTGGAGCTGGCGGTGCTGCCCGTGCTGGGCTGGCTGTTCGGGTGGCGGCTGCACGGACGGTCGGCGGCCGGCTCGCCGACCCGCGCTGGCGCGCCGCGGTCGTTCTGGTTCGCCGCGGGCGGCGCGTTCGCTTACGGAGCCCTGCTCGCCGGCGGCTTTGAATTCGGCGTTTCCGACCTTACGTCCGCGCTGTTCTATGGTCTGTTCCTGATCGCGGTCGCCTTGCCGGTCTACCGCGTGGAGTTCTTGCTGGGGTTCGTGCTCGGCATGACCTTCACCTTTGGTGGCGTGTTGCCTGCGCTGATCGGAGCCGTGTTCGGGTTAATTTCACTCGGCGTCCGCCTTGTCGCGCGGGCCGTCGTCTGGGCGGCGCGCTCCGTTGGCCGTCCAACAGGCGGTGCACGATAGCCAGGTCAAACAATTGACCGGCACGCCGCCAACGTCGTGATGGGAAGTTGTCGTATCCCGACAAGTCCGGAAATTCGCCTACCTATTCCGCAATATTCAGCGCGACGCACTATGCACGGTCGCCTGCTGGATATCGCGCTGGCCTACCTGAAGCGTTCGAAGTGGCCACGACATGCATCAGGCAGAAGCCGCGACATATTCTGCTTGACGCGGGTCGTAGCCCTGTCCAACCATCCCGGAATATGCCTTCCCGGGAAGGCCTAGTAGGCGTTAGGCGCTATGGAACAGGCCATTCACCAGCTCCTCGATTCCGATCTCGCAGATCTTGAGGCCAAGCGCGACTGGGTCAGGAATCACTACGAGCAGAACGCCCGGCACAAGTACGACACCGTCCAGGGAAAGCTGAACCTGTTGGACGCCATCGTTAGCAATCGCTGGGTTGCGCCCGACGAGACTCTCAAGCTTCAGTGCCTAGGCATAACCTTGGGCGATGCACTCGCCCAGCACATGGCCTTGGTCTGGGTACTCGTCGAGGACGATGATGGCCGGGACCCGGCGCTGAGCCTTGCTGGCACAACGGTTCTTGTTTTCCCGCAGACCATGATCTCAAAGAGGGTGGAGGATGGAGAGGAGATCGATGTGTTTGAGCTGTTCAATGGCATTTGCGAGGCTATACGCAGTTCGGCAGATAATAGCGCCTAACATTTCGCTCAAGCGGACAGATCAATCGCTTCGCGATTGATGCTGCCGCTTAGCTCCAGCGTTAGGCCTTCATGGACAGTCTCGTTCAACTCCAGAAGTGGTATCTATCGCAGTGCAACGATGACTGGGAGCACGGTTATGGGGTGCGGATCGAAACGCTGGACAACCCCGGGTGGAGTTTTGATATAGACCTAGTCGGAACCTCCCTGGAGGGAAAGCATTTCGAGATCACGCACTACGGAATGTTCGAGGCGGCTGAGACCAGCGGCGACGAATGGATCATCTGCAAAGTGGAGGGCGGCAAGTTTGCTGCTCGTGGCGGGCCACTGAAGCTCGATGAAATGCTCACCATTTTTCTTCGCTGGGCTGACGCCGCGGCCTGACTAATCATTCAAGCCGCCGCCTTCGGCGCGGCTTAACTTAGACGTTAGGCCTCTTCATGCTCGTATCCGACATGGTTACAGATCTGAACGCAGCTCTCGAACAATTTCCGAGCGCTTCAAATTGGCGCGTGGGTATTGCTTGCTACGCCGAAGATCATAGTGGCGACATCAATATGATGGTCATTTCTAGCTTCGACGCGGATGGCTATGACGACTTTACATTGGTGCCAGAGGGTATGGGACTACCCATTGGCATTCAGGAGAATCCAATTACAGCTGGCTCGCTACTTGCTGCGCTAGAGTCAAATCCGAAATGGACCGCTTTTGCAGCCTACGCGATGGCTGAGTCCATTCGGCTCCCAGACGGTCGTGTCGTGACAAAGAACCTACCGCTATGGGGCACCGGCGTGCACGATGCCGCTAAGTTGGTTTACTTCTACTATGGCACCTCAAGTCCAGAGGCCTAACTTATCAATCAAGCCGATGCCTTCGGCGCGGCTTAACTAAGGCGCTAGTCCTGATGGGTGGAGCAATGTCGGCGCTCGAAGGAAAAGTCCCGCCGCCTGTTCTAGTGGTCCTGGCCGCAGCGACCATCTGGCTACTGCCCCGAGCTTTTGAGCCCCCTGGAATCCTGTCGCAGGCTGGTCTCGCGCTGGTAGTGGCGGGCCTTGCCATCAACGGTTGGCCCAAGGTCTTGTTCCGGCGCGCCGGTACCTCGGTCAGGCCGGTCCGGCCGTCGCTGGCTTCCGTGCTCGTTATGCATGGGCCTTACCGGTTCTCCCGCAATCCGATGTACCTCGGCTATGCGGTCGCCCTGCTCGGCTGGTCTGCGTGGCTGGCGCAGCCCTGGGGGCTGGTCGTGGTCGCCTTTTTCGTCGCCTACATCACTCGTTTCCAAGTAATCCCCGAAGAGCGGCATCTGTCCTGCCGGTTCCGGGCGCAGTACGCTGCGTACCGCCGGGCGGTCCGACGCTGGGCCTGAACCCTGGCAATTCATCCAAGCCGACGCCGCTTCGCAGCGCGGCTTAACACATACGTCAGTCCGCATCTGGAGCCACTTCAATGCTCAGATTCACGCTTGCAACGTTTGGACTCGGATGGGCCTTCATTCTTGCCGTCGCGGTTGGCTTGATCGCGCAAGACAGCAGGCTGGGGTTTGGCCCCTTGGCCCTATTGGGAGCCTCGACCATGGCCGGACTCATGGGCGGGTTAGAGGACCCAGAGAAACGGGCCCCATACTTTTTGCTTGCGGCTGCCGCGTTCGCCAGCGGCATGCTCTATGTGGTACTGCGCTACTTCATGTTGCTCGCCTGGGCAGGGCACTAGCGCGCGGCCTGGCTCAGGGCGCCAGGCGCCACAGGCATGATTTCGCAGATCAGGAGGAGTGATGGTAGCCGGCATCGTTCTGTTCTTCGCCTTTACCGTGTTCTGTTACTGGGCAATCTTCATGCGCGGGGCGGATGTCCTGGACCAGTTCATTGTTTCCGGGCAGTCCAGCAAGCACTTTGGTCCACGGAAGCTCAAGATCTACATTGCCGTCGCCTGGCTCTTGTGGCTCGGCCTCACGTTGCTCCAGGTCCTTTTGGGTCCAAAGACATGACACAAGTTGTCGGGTCCGCCATGAAACTACTCCCGGTAATGGCAACGGCATTGGCACTAGGCGTCTCGGAAGCAGTCGCGGCACCGCCGGAACTGTGTTCGGGTGTCGAACGCCAGACGGAACCGGAAATGCGGATTCGCGAATCGGATCTTGGCCACGCGGCTGCCGCCGCCGCGGCAAGGTGGCTGCATGAGAGGCTCCAAGAGGATCCGTTGCGCGCGGAGTTTCAAACCGGAGCGCTGAATAAGCTGAAGACCATCAACGGGCATATGCTTCTTCAGCAAGCGCTGGACGACCGAAAGGATTTCGGCGTGGGATCGGTCGAGGCAACTGAGTCGCAGGTCTCGTTTTGTAATTGGCTGGTCACGGACGGATTCTGGTGCGACTAGTCGCGCTCCGCGGGCCAAACCAAGCCGACGGCTGAGGCCCGAACTAATCCATGGCCTCTGACCTTAGGCAGACTGTCTTCGAAACCGGGAATAACGCCATGGTTAATCACCTCCTTCTTTCAAGCGCGACGGCGCTTATGCTTGCTTCATGCGCGCACACGCCGCCCAAGCCATCACCGTTGCTGGGCACCTGGACCGCCACCAGCCAGAACGCCGCGGGCTCTTCTTTCCACTTTCGCCCGGATGGCAGCGCCACCTGGAACCTGGGTCAGCCCTTCGAGATCCGGTATCTGATCAACGACTCCTCCGCGCCGACCCGTTTGGACTTGTCCGGCTTCCAGACCGGTCCACTCAAGGGGCGCACGCTCTATTGCCTGATCGAGCTAGCGAATGACACGCTCCGGATGGATTGCGAGCCCACGGCACACCCCGCCTCGTTCAACCCCGGGCAAACCCAGGTGTTTACCCGTCAATCGGGCGGCGCCTGACCCCTCGTTACAGCTGGGCCGGGCAGCCTGCCCTTGCGCCGTTTTTTCGAGCCGCGGAAGATCATCACCATGTACCGGGCGGCCACCGACGACCAGGGCCAGGTTTCGTGTTCGAGGGGAGGGCACATGGAAATGGGTACGGAAGAGAACGAAGCGATCGTCCGTGGCGTCTGCGAGCGGGTGCAGGCGGCCGTCGCCGCCGGGGAACCGATCGCCGCCCGCGACCAGCTCATCTACGACATTGATTACCTGGTCATGGAAGCCAATAGCGGCGCCTCGTACGAGCAGTACTTCCGTTGGGCGTCGCCGGAAGAAATCGGGCGCGTGGTCGCCGCTTGCCGCGCCGTTGGTCTCGACGAAGTTGCCGCCCTGACCGAACAAGCCATCGCGGTGGCTTTTCCCGACGGCATCCCCTCTGACCCTGAATCGATGGATGAAGCCACGGATTGGTCGGAGGAGCAGGAGGACCAGCTCCAGCAACTCTTCGGGAAACTGGAAGACCACAACGGCCGGATAACCAATGTACTCGGCCGCTATGCATCGGGTTCGACACCGGGTGTTTCGGAGCACTGATGAACCGTGAGAAAGGAAAGTCGATGAGCCCCAAGTACTTCGCCCTCGTGGTGGCCTGCATCGTGGGGCTCGCGCTGCTGAGGTTCGTGGAGGCGGGTTATCTGCTCAGCACCCTCCCCAGCGAGGCGGAGATGGAACAGAAGGCGGGCGCGTTCGTCGAACAGATGCGTCCGCTCCTGCCCGAAGGTGCCCAGGCCGCGGAGGGAACCATCCATTACCTGAGCCTGGCCGGCGAGCAACGGGTGCGCAGCGAACGACGGGATCGTGCCCTGGCCAATCTGCAGTTCGGCTTCTTGGCGCTGCTGCTGCTGTCGCTGCTGGCGATGGAGCGGCGGGCGGGCCAGGCGGCCGTCGCCCGGGCCGCGGCAGTGCCTGAGCAGAGTCCGGACAGCACCGCGAAATAACTGCGCCTTCCCTCCGCGGCCAACGGTCGTCCAGCATGGCCGTGGCGGCTCTAAATGGGTGAGGTCGCGTAACGGCGCTAAGCACCGCTACCCGTGACGAAAAATTCGGCTTGACGCGAACCGGGGTGCCATCGAGGCTCCCACGGGTGTCTCCTGCAGTGTCGGCTGTCGACGCGCGCCTGCCCATCATCACAACGGGGAAATGTCGATGAGGTTGATTTCGATCGGGGCATGGTCAGTGCCTGCGCTGCTGCTGATGTGGTGGGTTTCCACCGGCGAAGGCCGCGAGGCGGAGGCTCCCGAGGTGCCGCTCGTCGTCGAGACGGGCGCGCCGGAGGTGCCCCTCCTGAACAATGAATACGACGGCGCGCCCGGCGACCTCTCCACAATCCGCACCGACCTGGTGGCCACCCCTTCGCGGCTTAAGATGAGCGCCGTGCTGGGCCGGCCCATGCCTACGGCGGAGCTGGTGGTGCAGGCTTCGCAGAACGTCGCCGTGCTGCAGGCGCGGCCCACGGCCGGTGGCATTGACCGCGAGCCCACGGTCACCCGCGTCGACGGGCGCGACTTCCGCGTCCAGGTCCGCGTCGAGGACGGCCTGGCGCCGGGTACCCACCGCGGCTATGTCGAGCTCAAGACCTGCCTGGATGACGCCTGCCTCAGCGCGGTCCAGCGCGGAACCCTGTACGTGCCCTTCGAAGTGCTGGTCACCGATCCGGCGAACGCCCCGCTCGGCGAGTGGGAGACCTTCCAGCGCGATGCCGGCCATACCGGCTATGTGCCGGCGACTTTCCGTCCCCGTTCCTTCGCATACAAATGGGAATGGCGCCGGCCCACCAGCGGCACGCTTGGCTTCATCAATGCGGTGACCACGGCGCCGGGCCTGGTGTTCGTGTCCGATGACGAATACCACGGCTCGCCGAGCCTGCGCGCGCTGCGTGAAGAGAACGGCGTCGAGGCCTGGCAGCAGGTCTTCCCCAACTTCCCGGCGCTGAACCCGCCCGCCGCCGCCAGCGGCAAGGTCTACGTCGCCACCACCGGACACCAGCAGACCTTCCTGTGGGCCTTCGACGCGGCGACCGGCGCGCCGGTGTTCCAGAACGCCTTCGCCGGCCAGTGGCCGCACGTGCTGGCGCCCACGGTCCGCGATGGCCGCGTCTACACCAATGGCGGCTATTACGGCGGCGGCGTCTATGCCTACCACGCCACCGGCGGCGACCTGGAATGGTCCATGTTCAGCGGCGACGACGACATGACCACGCCGGCCGTGGACGAGTCGCGGGTGTACTTCTACGACGGCACGGCGCTCGTGACCTACGACACCGAAACCGGGCAACGGCTGTCGATCACGTCTGACCCCTACGCCCCGGGCCAGGGCTATTCGCACCACGGCGCGCCGATGCTCGGGCTGCCCGACAGCGTCACCACCTTCAGTGGCGGCGCCTTCAGCGGCCGCGCTTCGTCCAGCGTCGAGCAGTTCGGCGCGCGTTGGTTGATCAACTTCTCGGTCAAGAACAACGTGGCCCGCTGGCGCACGTCGCGGGGGTACATCACCCAGCCGGCCACGGCCAAGGGCGTCATCTACGCGGGTTCGAACCTGCCCAAGTCGTTCGACGCCATCGACGAGGCCACCGGCCAGGTGCTGTGGTCCTGGGTACCGCCGCCGTCGGACCTCAGCTTCCACCGCAACGTCATCGTCACCGACAACCTCGTCTTCGTCAGTACCAACCGCGCCATCTACGCCATCGATCTTGTGACGCGCCAGCCGATCTGGTCTTACCCCACGCCGGGCATGATGGCCATCTCGGGCAGCGGCACGCTGTACATCGTCGAGGGTGCCCGTGAGCCGACGGGGCGTTTGATTGCGATTTCGCTGAAGTAATGCGATGGGTTTGAGGCGCGCGACGGCGCCAGTGGCGAGGCAGAAGGCCCACGGATTCGTGGGCCTTCCCTTAGGTGCAGATACTCCTGCGGCATGTTGTGTTGACGAAGCTCTTCGCCATCTGCAATCGACGACATTTTGCTCCAATAACCAGTTACGCCTCTCTGCCGGGGCATATGCGGGGATCGGCCGATGTCGTGCAGGAGCGGCGTCCGGGGAACCTGTTGACGCCGGGAATGTTTGGTCTTGACGTGCGTGGATGGCCGGGAGAATCATTCGGCCATATGCCTCGATTCTGAGGTCCAATAAGAAGTTAGGTCCGCGGTGGAAGCTTTTAGGCACATCAAAGATTGGCTATCCCGAAGATCGTCTCCAAAGTGGCAGGCGATCGCCTCGGATGACGCCGGCTTCACCTCAGGTTCCCTTCAAGTCAAATGGTCCGAGATCATCTCCGTTGCGGCATTCAAGCGAGATATGCTCACGGTCGACGATGTTTGGTTCCAACTTGAGACAGACCAAGGGACGGTCATGATCTGCGAGGAGCAGCCTGGCTTCGACAAATGGGAATCGTGTCTTTGCACCGCAGTACCGGCGGTCGCGAACTGGCGCGACTTGGTCATTCAGCCGCCATTTGCAGAGAACTTCAGCATCCTCTACCGTCGCACCTAACTAATCATTCAAGCCGAACCCACTGCGTGGGTCGGCTTAACTCAGGCGTTAGGCCGTCCACCAACTTTCGAGGCAAGGATGATCATCACCCCAGTTCACGCGAGTGAAAGGCAAGAACTTCTCGACCTGGCAGTCAGGACCGGGCTGTTCTCTCCCTCAGACGCTGAGGGACTACTTGGTGGCGTTTTG
>NZ_DASUDO010000032.1:0-68220 GCF_036275555.1 Arenimonas sp. | reverse complement strand
GCCGAGGTCCACTTCGCAGGCGGCGGAGCCGTGGGGACGGTCGTCGATCGCGCCGGACTTCAGGCTCGCCACCGCCTCCGCCAGCTGCTCGGCATACAGCGTGAAGCCGACCTCCTCGATCTGGCCGCTCTGTTCCTCGCCGAGCAGCTCGCCGGCGCCGCGGATCTCGAGGTCGTGCGTCGCCAGCATGAAGCCCGAGCCGAGCTCGCCCATGGTCTCGATCGCATCGAGGCGCTTGGCGGCGTCGGCCTTCAGCGCGCGCTTGCTCGGCACCAGCAGGTAGGCGTAAGCGCGGTGGTGCGAGCGGCCGACGCGGCCGCGCAGCTGGTGCAGCTGCGCCAGGCCGAAGCGGTCGGCGCGGTGGATGATGATGGTGTTGGCGCTCGGGATGTCGATGCCCGACTCGATGATGGTGGTGCACACCAGCACGTTGAAGCGCTGGCGGTGGAAATCGAGCATGGCCTGCTCGAGGTCGCGCTCCGGCATCTGGCCGTGGGCGACGCGGATGCGGGCGCCGGGCACCAGCTCGGCCAGGTCGCGCGCCATCTTCTCGATGGTGTCGACCTCGTTGTGCAGGAAGTAGACCTGGCCGCCGCGCGCCAGCTCGCGCTGGAAGGCTTCGCGCAGCAGCGCCGGGTCCCACGCCGTGACCACTGTCTGCACCGCCAGGCGGTGCGCGGGCGGCGTGGCGATGATCGAGAGCTCGCGCAGGCCGCTCATCGCCATGTTCAGCGTGCGCGGGATCGGCGTGGCGGTCAGCGTGAGCAGGTGAACCTCGGCGCGCAGGGCCTTGAGCGCTTCCTTCTGGCGCACGCCGAAGCGCTGCTCCTCGTCGACGATCACCAGGCCCAGGTCCTTGAACTTCACGTCGCCCTGCAGCAGGCGGTGCGTGCCGACGATCACGTCGATCTTGCCCTCGGCCAGCTGCGCCAGCGCCGCCTTCACTTCCTTGGGCGACTTGAAGCGGCTGAGCACCTCGACCTTCAGCGGCCAGTCGGCGTAGCGGTCGCGGAAGTTGCGGTAGTGCTGCTCGGCCAGCAGCGTGGTCGGCACCAGCACCGCGACCTGCTTGCCGGCGGTGGCGGCGACGAAGGCGGCGCGCACCGCGACCTCGGTCTTGCCGAAGCCGACGTCGCCGCAGACCACCCTGTCCATCGGTTGGGGATGACTCAAGTCGGAGATCACGGCTTCGATAGCCGCTAATTGGTCCGGCGTCTCCTCGAACGGGAACGTGGCCGCGAACGGCTCGTACATCGCGCGATCCACGGCCAGCGCCAGGCCCTGGCGCGCATGCCGCCGCGCCTGGATCTCGAGCAGCTCGGCGGCGACGTCGCGCACCTTCTCGGCGGCCTTGCGCTTGGCCTTCTCCCACTGCTCGCCGCCCAGCGAATGCAGCGGCGCCAGCTCGGGCGACGCGCCGGAATAGCGGCTGACCAGCTGCAGCTGCGCCACGGGCACGTAGAGCTTGTCGCCCTTGGCGTATTCGATCTGCAGGAACTCGCCGGTGATGCCGCCGCTGTCGAGCGTCACCAGGCCCTGGTAGCGGCCGACGCCGTGGTCCTCGTGCACGATCGGCGAGCCCATCGTGATCTGGCTCAGGTCGCGCAGCACCGTGTCCGGGTCGCGGGTGGCGCGCTTGCGGCGACGGCTCTGCTCGGCGCGCTCGGGGAAGAGCTGGCGCTCGGTCAGCACCGCCAGCGGCGGCTCGACCAGGGCGAAGCCGTCTTCCAGCCCGGCGACCGTGATCGCGAACGTTTCGTCGCCGGCCAGGAAGGCGTCCCAGCCCGGGACCACCGCCGGCTTGAGGTTGGCCGAGGCCAGCATCTCGAGCAGCGCCTCGCGCCGTCCCGCGGAGTCCGCGGCCAGCAGCGTGCGGCCCGGGTAGGCGCGCAGGAAGCCGTGCAGCGCGCTGCCGGGGTCGCCGCCCTTCTGGCTCCAGGCCAGCGACGGCGCCGGCTGCTCGGCCATCGCGACGGCCTTGTCGCGCTGCGGGTGCCCCTCGCCGCAGACTTCGATGCGCGCGACCTGGTTCAGGCGCGCACGCAGCTCTTCCGGCGGCAGGAACAGGTCGGCCGGGGCCAGGATCGGCCGCTCCAGGTCGTGTCGGCGCTGCTCCCAGCGATCGCTGGTCTGCGCCCAGAACGCCACCGCGGCCTCGGGGGCGCCCTCGCCGAGCACCACCAGCGTGTCCTGGCCCAGGTGCTCGAACAGGCTGGCGGTCTGGTCGAAGAACAGCGGCAGGTAGTACTCGATGCCGGCCGGCGCGCCGCCTTCCTTCAGGTCCTGGTACAGCGGGCAGCGGCGCGGGTCGAAGTCGAAGCGCTCGCGCAGGGCTTCGCGCACGCGCCGGGTGCTGGCCTCGTCGAGCGGGAACTCGCGCGCCGGCAGCAGGCGCACGCTGTCGACCGCGTGGTCCGAGCGCTGGGTGTCGGGGTCGAAGGTGCGCAGCGAGTCGATCTCGTCGTCGAACAGCTCGATGCGGTAGGGCAGGTCGGCGCCCATCGGGTAGAGGTCGAGCAGGGCGCCGCGCACCGCGAAGTCGCCCGGGTCCAGCACCTGCGGCACGTTGCGGTAGCCCGCGGCTTCCAGCCGGCGCTTCTCGGCGTCGAAGTCGAGCTTCTGGCCCTTGCGCAGGTCGAGCGTGTTGCCGGCGATCCAGCTCGGCGGCGGCAGGCGCTGCATCAGCGAGGCCACCGGCACCACCAGCACGCCCTTGCGCGCGGTCGGCAGCCGGTACAGCGCCGCGACGCGCTGGGACACGATGTCCGGGTGCGGGCTGAAGAGGTCGTAGGGCAGCGTTTCCCAATCCGCGAAATGCAGCACCGGCAGGTCGCCGGCCAGCACCTTCAGGTCGTGCTCGAGCGACTGCGCGGCATGGCTGTCGCGGGTGACGGCCAGCACCAGGCCGTCGTGCGCGCGCGCCGCTTCGGCCAGGCCCAGGGCCATCGCGCTGGCGCTGGCCGGCGCGCGCCAGAGCGCGCGCTGCTGGCCCGCCTTGGGACGCGGCGCGGAGGGAAGGAGGGGACGGGTCATGGGGCCGCGGAGTTTACCGCAGCCAGCGGTCGCGGGCGGGTCAACGCCGGCGCTTGGGCGGCGCCGCGAGGTCGAGCGTGACGCGCACCAGGCCCGGGTCGTCGGGACTGGCGTGGCGTTCGAAGCCCAGCGACTGCGCCAGCGCGATCATCGCGGTGTTCCCGTCCAGCACGTCGCCCCAGATCCGGCGGATGCCATGCGCGCGCGCCCATTCGAACAGGCGAAGCATCAGCAGCTGGCCCAGCCCCTGCCCAGACACGAAATGGGAGACCAGGATCGCGAACTCGGCGCTGTCGCGGCCCGGGTCGCGGGTCAGGCGCGCGACCGCGCCGACGAGGGCTTCGCCCGGCGGCAGCGGTTCGGCCGCGCAGACCGCGAAGCCTTCGCCGGGCGTCGGCGCGACCAGCTGGCGCAGGTAGTCCTCGCTGAGGGCCTTCACGGGGTGCAGGTAGCGGCTCCGCACTTCCTCTTCGCCCAGGAGCTCGAACGCACCGGCGATCGGCCCGGCGTCGGCCGGCTGCACCGGGCGCAGCCAGAGCTCGCGGCCATCGGCCAGGCGCAGCACCTCGGTGCGCTCGGGGCGCATCGAGGGCCGGGGCGGGCGGCGGCGGGTCGGCGTCATGGCGCAAGGGTCTCAGGGGTGGGCTGGGGCCGTGCTCTAAACGCGGGGTCCGCGGTTCATGCTACGGCGGGTTGTTGACCGGTGAGCCGTCAGCGTACGCTGCCCGGCGATGAGCCCTTACCGCGATCCGGCAGGCAAGCGTTCAGCCTGGTCGGCCATCCTGGCGGGCGGGGTCCTAGCCACGGGCCTGGCCGCGGGATTGGCGCAGGCGACGCCGCCCCCGCCGTCCGCCCGGGCCACGGCGCCCGCAGCCGCGGTCGCGCCCGGGCCCGCACCCTCCGCCGCAGTCGACACGCTCGACCGCCACCCGCTGGAGATCCGCGCCCTGGTCGAACCCGAGGCCGTGCTGGGTGAACTCGGTCCTGCCCTCATCAGCGCGCGGCTGGCCAGCGACCCCCGCGAGGTCGCCCGCCTGGAGCTGGCGCGCGCGAATGCCTGCCGCGTGGTGGCCGACTGGGACTGCCAGCGCGAAGCCGGCATCGAGGCCCGCCGCGCCGCCGCCGAGGCCGGCGTGCCGCACCTCGCGATCCGCGGCCTGATCGCCGAAAGCCGCGCCCGCATCGCCATGCAGGACTACACCCGCAGCGAGCGCCTGCTGGCCGAGGCCGAGCTGGCGCTCAAGCAGGACCCGCAGCCGGAACTGCTGGCCGACGTGCTGCTGGCCTATTCCTCGCTCAGCTACACCATCGGCAAGCACGCCCTGGCCGCGGATTACGCGCGCCGGGGCCTGCAGGTGCTCGGTGAAAGCGAGGGCCTGGCGGTGCGGGCGCGCCTGCTTCGCAACCTGGCGCGGGCCCAGGCCCAGCTGGGCGAAGTGGAGCCCGCGCGCGAATCATTGGTCGCGGCGACCCGCGTCTCGCAGCGGCTCGAGGATCCCAAGCTCGAGGCCGAGCTGTACCTGGAGGGCGCGCGCGTCGCCCGCATCGGCGGCGACACCGCGACCCAGCAGCGCAACGGCACGCGCGTGCTGGAGATGGCCGAAAAGCTGCGCAATTCGCAGCTGCGCGGGCTGGGGCACGAAGTGCTGGGCCTGGCCGCGGCCGACGCCGGCGACGGTGCCGCGGCCACCCGCGAACTGCTGGCGGCGCAGCGGTCCTTCCGGCTGCTCGAACTGCAGTCGGACGAGCTGCGCGTGCTGCGCGAGCTGGTGCGGGTGCTGCTGCGCCACGATCCCGGCAGCCCGCAGCTGGCGCCCCTGTTCCAGCGCTTCCTGTCGCTGGACAACGCCATCGCCCAGTCCGAGCGCGCGCAGGCCGCCGACGATTTCGACGCGCGCCTGAAGTACGCCGAGCGCGAGACCGAAATCCTGCGGCTGGAGAGCGAGAGCGCGCTGGCGCGCGAGCGCAGCGAGGCGCTGGCGCAGACCAATCGCCTGGGCAACCTGCTGATGGCGCTGGGCCTGGTGGCGCTGACGGCGCTGGCCGCGCTGTTCTGGGTCCAGCGCCGCGGCCACCGCCAGCTCGCCGAGGCGATGGCGCGGCTGCGCGAGCGCGAACTCGAGTACCGGACCTTGGCCGACAACGCAAACGACCTCGTGCTGCGGATCGGCGCCAACGGCGAGCGCCTGTACGTGTCGCCCTCGGTGCGCGACATCCTGGGCATCGAGCCGGGCGAGCTGGCCTCGCCGCGCCCCGACCTGCTGCATCCCGACGATCGCGAGGCCGTGGGCCAGCTGCTGGCCCGCGTGATGCGCGACGGCGGGACCGAAACCCTGCGCTACCGCGCCCGCCACGCGTCGGGGCACTACATCTGGATCGAGGCCGTGGTGCGCCGCGTGCGCGGGGCCGACGGTGGCCAGGAACTGGTTTACGCCGGGCGCGACATCAGCATCAAGGTCCGCGCCGAGCAGGCGCTCGAGGCGACGAGGGCGCGGCTGCGCGCCGTGACCGACAACATCCCGGCCATGATCGCCCACATCGACCTGCAGGAGCGCTACACCTTCGCCAATGCGGTGGGCGAGCGGCTGTTCGGCCACGTCGAGGGCGGCCTGGTCGGCAAGACCGTGCGCGAGATCCGCGGCGAGGCCATCTACAGCGAGATCCGCCCGCACATCCTCCGGGCGCTGGCCGGCGAGCGCGTCACCTACTCGGGCGAGACCGAGGTCCGCGGGAAGCACTACCACTACCAGACCTCCTACGTGCCCGACGTCCGCCCGGACGGCGTGCAGCAGGGCTTCTTCTCCTTCACCTACGACATCACCCAGCTCAAGCAGGCCGAGCAGGCGCTCGAGACGCTGGCACGCAAGGATTCCCTGACCGGGCTCGCCAACCGCCGCTACTTCGACGAGCGGCTGGGCGCCGCGCTGGCGCGCAGCGCCCGGCAGCAGGTGCCGCTGGCGCTGCTGACCATGGACATCGACCATTTCAAGGGCATCAACGACGGCCTCGGCCATGCGGCCGGCGACGAAGTGCTGCGCGAGTTCGGCCGCCGGCTCGCGGCCTGCGTGCGGGCCGGTGACCTGGTGGCCCGCGTGGGTGGCGACGAGTTCGCGGTACTGGTCGAGGGCGTGGGCTCGCTCGACAGCGCCACGGGCTTCGCCGACAAGCTGCTGGAGCGGATGCAAACCCCGATCACGGTGGAAGGCGCGGCGCGCCAGGTCGGCACCAGCATCGGCATCGCCTACAGCCACGGACGCGCCGATGCCAAGGCGCTGATGCTGGCCGCGGACCAGGCGCTGTACGACGCCAAGGCCGCCGGTCGCGGCGTCTGGAAACTGCGCGAGATCGGCTGAGCCCCGCGCCGGCTTCCGGAAGGATTCATGCGCCCGCGGTTTTAATGGCCGGCCTTGTCCGCACGAAGGCGCTTCTCCCGATGATCCGATCCCTGCTGCCGCTGGCCCTGCTGGCGCTGTCCGCCCCCGCCGCCGCCGAGTGGACCCCGAAGGCCGAGCTGGGCCTGGTGAACACCTCCGGCAACTCCAACACGTCCAGCGCCAACGGCAAGTTCGCGCTCAAGGGCGAGGACGAGTTCTGGACCCACGAGTACTTCCTGGCCGCGCTGCGCGCCGAGGCCGACGACGAGGCCACGGCCAACCGCTTCGAGCTGGGCGCCAAGACCGCGCGCCTGCTCGGTGAGCGCCAGTACCTGGGCAGCGCGGCCCGCCACGAGCGCGATGACTTCTCGGCCTACGAGCACCAGTCCACCCTGGCCGTGAACTACGGCGCCTGGCTGCTGAAGGAGGACGACCACACGTTCCAGCTCGAGGGCGGGCCCGGCCTGCGCCACGCGCGCCTGGCCGACGGCGGCGGCTCCGAGACCGACGCCCTGCTGCGCGGCTATGCCGACTACCAGCACCAGGTCACCGCATCCACGCAGTTCTACAACACGCTGCTGGTCGAGGCGACGCCCGAGAACACCTTCGCGCAGAACGACATCGGCATCGCGGTGAGCATCAACAAGACGCTGGCGCTGAAGGCGGGCTTCCAGGCCCGGCACAACACCGAGGCGCCGGAGGGCCTGGAGCGCACCGACACGCTGACCTCGGTGAACATCGTCTGGTCGCCGCGCGCCAAGGCGCGCTGATCCGGCCACGCCGGGCGGCCAGGGCCGCCCGTTGCGCGTTTCGCTTGCCGCCCGCCGGGCGCGGGACTAGCCTCGCGGCATGACGCGAAAGATCGCCCCCTATCCCGGCGCCGCGGGCGGCTGGGATGCCCTCGCCAGTTCCTTCCGCCACGTGCGCGAGCAGGGCATCGTCGGGCGCGGCGCCCGCACCCTGCTGCGCGCCAACCAGCCCGACGGTTTCGACTGCCCGGGCTGCGCCTGGCCCGACCGCAACCCGCAGTCGTCGTTCGAGTTCTGCGAGAACGGCGTCAAGGCGGTGGCCGCGGAGGCAACGCGGCGGCGCGCCACCCGCGAATTCTTCGCGGCGCACACCGTGTCCGAACTGTCGCGATGGGACGATTATTCGCTCGAGGCCGAGGGACGGCTGGTCGAGCCGCTGGCCTACGATCCGGCCGACGACAAGTACCATCCGATCCGCTGGGACGAGGCTTTCTCGCGGATCGCGGTGGCGCTCAAGACGCTGGGGCATCCCGACCAGGCGCTGTTCTACACCTCCGGGCGCACCAGCAACGAGGCGGCGTTCCTGTACCAGCTGTTCGTGCGCGAGTTCGGCACCAACAACCTGCCCGACTGCTCGAACCTGTGCCACGAGGCCTCGGGCCTGGCGATGACCGAGCAGATCGGCGTGGGCAAGGGCACGGTCACGCTCGCCGATTTCGAGAAGGCCGACGCGATCTTCGTGTTCGGGCAGAACCCCGGCACCAACCATCCGCGCATGCTCGGCGAGCTGCGCAGCGCCGCCCGCCGCGGCTGCCGCATCGTCGTGTTCAACCCGCTGCGCGAGCGGGGGCTCGAGCGCTTCGCCGATCCGAAGCATCCGCTGGAGCTGGCCGGCGGCTCGACCCCGATCGCCAGCCACTATTACCCGCTGCGCATCGGCGGCGACCTGGCGGCGGTCAAGGGCCTGCTCAAGCGCCTGCTCCAGCGCGATGCCATCGACCACGATTTCGTCGCGCGCCACACGCAGGGGTTCGAGGCGCTGCGCGCGGACCTGCTCGCGGAGGACTGGGCCGTGATCGAGGCCGAATCAGGCCTGTCGCGCGCGCAGCTGGAGGAGGCCGCCGACGTCTACGCCGGCGCGGGCGCGACCATCGTCTGCTGGGCCATGGGCATCACCCAGCACCGCCACGCGGTGGCCACCATCCAGATGCTGGTGAACCTGCTGCTGGCCGGCGGCAACGTCGGCAAGCCGGGCGCCGGCGCCTGCCCGGTGCGCGGCCACTCGAACGTGCAGGGCGACCGCACGATGGGCATCGACGAGAAGCCTTCGCCGGAATTCCTGGACCGCCTGGGCGCGGCCTTCGGTTTCGAGCCGCCGCGCCGGCCCGGCCACGACGTGGTCGGCGCGATCGGCGCGATGGCGCGCGGTGAGTGCCGGGTGCTGTTCGCGATGGGCGGCAACTTCGCCGCCGCCACGCCGGATACGGCCTTCACCGCCCGCGCGCTGCGCCAGTGCGAGATGACCGTGCACGTTTCCACCAAGCTCAACCGCTCGCACCTGGTGCATGGGCGGCAGGCGCTGATCCTGCCGTGCCTGGGCCGCACCGAGCTCGATGCGCAGGCCGCGGGGCCGCAGGCGGTGACGGTGGAGGATTCGATGAGCATGGTGCACCTGTCGCGGGGCACCAACCCGCCGGCGTCGGAGCATCTGCTGAGCGAGCCAGCCATCGTCGCGCGCCTGGCCGAAGCCACGCTGCCGGCCTCGCGCACGCCCTGGCGCTGGCTGGTGGAGGACTACGACCGCATCCGCGACCGGATCGCCGGGGTGGTCGACGGCTTCGAGGATTTCAATGCGCGCGTGCGCGTCCCCGCCGGTTTCCGCTTGCCCAACGCGGCCGCGCGCTGCCAGTGGAACGTGCCGGGCGGACGTGCGCGCTTCGTGGTGCACCCGGTGCCGCGCACCGCGGCGCCCGAGGCCGGGCTGATGACGCTGATGACGATCCGCAGCCACGACCAGTACAACACCACGGTCTACGGCCTCGACGACCGCTATCGCGGCGTCTCGGGCGAACGAAGGGTGTGCTTCATCAGCGCGGGCGACCTCGCGCGGCTGGGCCTGGCGGCGGGGCAGTGGGTCGACATCGTCTCGGTCTGGCACGACGGCGAGCGCGAGGCCACGCGCTTCCTGCTGGTCGAGCACGACATCCCGCCGGGCAACCTGGCGGCCTACTACCCGGAAACCAACGGCCTGGTGCCGCTTGACCACCACGCCGAGCGCGCGCGCACGCCAGCCTCGAAATCCATCCCCGTGCGCCTGCGGCCAACCCGCGACCTCGGCGCGGCGCTGGCGCCATGAATCCCGGCCATCGCCCGGCGCGGGCGCTGCGGATCGAGGACGGAGCGGGGCAGGCGGCGCAGGAATCGCTGGCCGAGGAAACCGCGGTGGCGCTGCTCTACAACGGCCTGCCGCACGCGGTGATGATGGCGACGCCGGCCGACCTCGAGGATTTCGCCGTGGGCTTCAGCGTCAGCGAGGGCCTGGTGGCCGCGGCCAGCGAGGTCCGCGTCGTGGACAGCGTGCACGGCGAGCACGGCATTTCGCTGCAGATGCACGTGCCGCAGGCGGCGTTTGACGCGCTGTCGCAGCGCGGCCGCAGCCTGGCCGGGCGCACCGGCTGCGGCCTGTGCGGCAGCGACACGCTGGCCAACGCGATCCGTCCCGTCCGGCGCGTGCAGGGCCGGCCCGCGGTGGGCGAACGTCTGCGCGCCGCCTTCGACGAACTGCAGGCGAACCAGCCGATCAACGCGCGCACCGGCGCCGTGCACGCGGCGGCGGTGCGTGATGCCGATGGCCGCCTGCACGTGCGCGAGGACGTGGGTCGCCACAACGCCATCGACAAGGCGATTGGCGCCGCGCTGCGCGCCGGATCGGCGCCGTGCGAGCTGTTCGTCACGTCGCGCGCCAGCTACGAAGTGGTGCACAAGGCCGCGACGGTCGGCATCGGCCTGGTGGCGGCGATCTCCGCGCCGACCGCACTGGCAGTACGACTAGCCGAGGAAGCAGGGCTCACGCTCGTCGGCTTCGCGCGCGGCGCGCGCTACACGATCTACGGTAGGACGGACGCAGGATGGCTTTGACGCGATCGCGCGCGACCCACTAGCCTCGGCGTTCGACTTCCCACCGAGCGCCCGCGCCATGCCTGCGAACGCCACGCCGATCCAGCCCGTCTCCGACCGCCTGCCGGCGATCTTCGCCTATCCCGCGCACCAGGCCATGCTGTGGATGATCGCGGCGCTGTGTGCGCTGCGCCTGCTCAACCACCTGCCCAGCCTGCTCGGGCTGGTGTTCGAGCTGGCGTTCTGGGTGATGGGCTTCAAGCTGGCGGTCGAGGCGCTGGTGAACACCGTGCACGGCCGCTTCGAGCCGATGGGCGCCGAAGACATGATGGCCACCGACGGTGAGGCCGTGAACCAGATCCTGCTGATGCTGGTGGTGTTCCTGCCGATCCAGGCGATCGCGCTCTGGGGCAGCCCGGTGCTGGCGCTGTGGCTGCTGGGCTTCGCCGTGGTCTTCCTGCCGGCGGCGGTGATGCTGCTGGCGGTGGACGACAGCCTGCCGAGGGCGCTCAATCCGCTGGCCTGGTTCCCGCTGATCGGTCGGCTGGGCGGCGTGTACTTCGGCGCGGTCGGCCTGCTGGCCTCGATGGTGGTCGTGTCCATCGTCCTGCAGGTGCTGCTGTCGATGGTGTTGCCGGGCACGATGGCGCAGCTGCCGGGCAGTTTCGTCAGCCTGTACCTGCTGGTCGCGGGCTACCACCTGCTCGGCTACGTGATCCACGCCAACCATGCGGCGCTGGGCCTGGACGTGGCGCCCGCGGTGCCGCGCGCCCGCTTCGCCAATCCGATGGAATAGGACGCGGTGGCCGAGGCCGAGGCGCTGGCGGAGGAGGGCGACCTCGCCGGCGCCGCGCGGCGGCTGCACGACATGTTCCGCGGGCGCGGCGCCTCCGACGCGCTGCATGACCGCTATCGCCAGTACCTCAAGCAGGGCAATGATTCCGCCGGCTTGCTCGAACACGGGCGCGAATACATCAGCCGGCTGCTGGCCACGAACCAGGACAAGCGCGCGCTGGCCGTGCTGGCCGAGCAGCGCACGCTGGATCCGTCCTACCGCCACGCGCTGCCGGACGAGGTCGCGCGCCTGGTCGCGCAGGCGGCGCGCACCGGCCAGGCCCAGCTCGCGGTGGCGTTGGCAGAGGGCTTCGAAACGCGCTTCCCGGACCATCCGCAGGCGCCGCAGGTCGTGATGACCGCGGCGGAGCTCATGGCCGACCGGCTCGGCCAGGAAGCCGGGGCCGAACAGCGCCTGCGGCTGATGAGCTACAAGGTCCGCGGCCACGCCCTGGAGACCCCGCTGAGGGACCTGCTGGAGCGGGTCAGCCGCCTCAGCGCCGTCACGCGAGGCTCGGCCTGAGCTGCGGTGGCTATGCAAGTCATTGATCGGAAAGGGGCGGCGAAAATAATCCTGCCCCCCTGACTTCCGGCCCATGGCGGCAATGCATTGGTGTTGTAGATTACCAGCACACCAACTCACAGGCCGCCGCCATGAAGACCCTGAACGACTTCTACCGCCTCTTCCCGAACGCCCCGGTGCTGGCTGACCAGCCCGCCGCGGCCCTCGCGACGCCGGCCCTGGAAGCCGTCGCCGCCCCGTCGCCGGTTCGCATCGCCAGCCGTTACCGCCAGCGCGACTTCGGCACCGGCTACGGCCGCAGCAGCGGCTACGGCCGCGACAGCTCCTACACCGCCGCCCGCACCGACGGCCTGCTCCGCGTCTGTTGAGCCTCCCCGGGGGGATGCCGCCACGGAAGGCGGCATCCCCTTTTTCTTGCGTCAGCGCACGGGCGCCAACCGCAGGTGGTGGAAGTCGAAGCTGAAGTCGGTGAGCGACGACACTGCTTCCATGCGCAGCTCGCGCACCGTGGCGTCCGGCGTGAGGTCGAAGGTGGCGAAGGCGTCGGCGTTGAGCGCGCGATCCTTCCAGCGCACGATGAACGTGTCGTGCTGCCAGTGCTCGAGTTCGCCGACCAACTGGGCCGTGTGCGCGAAGCGCATCACCAGGCGGTTGGCCTCCAGCGCGATCACCACCTCGCCGTACCAGGGGTCGCGGTAGGTCGCGGCATAGCGCGACAGCGGCAGCGAGGGCTTGCTGTCGCGGTCGCGGGCGCGCTGGTGGCCCTCCCACTTCTCGTCGGCCGCGTTGCGCGACTTCGCCACGGCTTCCGCGTAGGCCGCCACCCAATCGGTGTCGGGCGCCTGCAGGTAGTGGTCCAGCACTTCCATCGTCACCGTGTTGAAGGCCGCGCCGACCTCCTGGTTGGTCAGCACCACCACGCCGAGGTCGAGCCCGGGCACCAGGGTCAGGCGCGACACCATGCCCGGCCAGCCGCCGGTGTGCGAGACCAGTTTCTGGCCGCGGTACTCGGTGATCGACCAGCCCTCGCCGTAGCCGGCGAACTGCGGCAGCGCGGGCGCCAGCGCCGGCACGGCGGGCTGCGCGGGAACGCGGATGGGCGTCACCACCTCCCACATCGCGCGATGGCGGTCGGCGCTGAACAACCGGCGCTCGGTGCCGTCGGCATCGGCGCCGATCACGCCGCCGTCGAGCTGCACGCGCATCCACTTCGCCAGGTCGTTGACGCTGGAGTAAATGCCGCCCGCGGCCTGGTTGTTGCTCCAGGTCATCGGCGGCACCGGGCGCAGGTCGGTGAAGTCGAACTTGGCGTGGCCGGTGGCGACGTCGGCGCCCGCCGGCAGGTGGTCGGCGTTGACCACGGTGTCGGCCATGCCCAGCGGCTGGAAGATGCGCTGGTGCAGGAACTCGCCGTAGGACAGGCCGGACGCGTCCTCGATCACCAGCTGCGCCACCGCGTAGAGCACGTTGTCGTAGGCGTAATCGGCGCGGAAGCTGGTTTCCAGCGGCACGTGCCGCAGGCGGCGGACGATCTCGCGGGTGTCGTGGGTGGTGGTGGGCCAGAACAGCAGGTCGCCGGCGCCCAGCGCCAGGCCGCTGCGGTGCGTGAGCAGGTCGCGCAGCCGCATCTCGCGCGTCACGTACGGGTCCGACATCTGGAACCAGGGCAGGTGGTCCACCACCCGGTCGTCCAGCGACAGCTTTCCCTCGTCGGCCAGGATCGACAGCGCCGCCGAGGTGTAGGCCTTGGTGAGCGAGGCGATGGCGAAGCGGGTATCGGCGGTCACCGGGGCCGCCTTGCCGGCTTCGCGCGCGCCGAAGCCTTGGGCCAGCACGACCTGGCCATCCTTGATGATGGCGACCGCGATGCCGGGCACGTCGAAGGCGCGGCGCGTGGCCTCCGCCACGGTGGCGACGTCCGGTGCCGCGGTGGCCGCAGGCGCCGTGTCGGCGAAGGCCGCCGGCGGCAGCACCAGCAGCAGCGGCAGGCAGAAGCGATAAGCGGGTAAGGACACGGCGGGCTCCGGTAGGGTTGTCGCCCGATTATGCCCGTGCCCGCCGCAGCCGCTGCACCGGGCGCGGGTCGCGTTCGCGCCACCTGCGCGCGCCGCGCCCGCGCGACCTGGCGGCGATCAGTCCAGCGGCGGCAGGTCGAACACCAGCACCTCCGCGTCCCTGCCGGCGCGGATCCGGACTTCGGGTTCGTCGCGCAGCTTGAGTGCGTCGCCGGCGCGCAGCGCGTGGCCATTGACCTCGAGCTCGCCGCGCACCAGGTGCACGTAGCCCAGGCGGCCCGGCGCCAGCGCCAGCGTCGCGGTCTCGTCGCCGTCGAACAGGCCGGCATGCATCCGCGCGTCCTGGTGGATGGACACCGAGCCCTCGGCCCCGTCGCCGCTCACGACCAGCCGCAGCCGGCCGCGCTTTTCCTCCGCGCTGAAGCTGCGCTGCGCGTAGGACGGCGCCACGCCCATCACCCGCGGGATGATCCAGATCTGCAGGAAGTGGGTGGTGCCGCTGGCGTCGTAGTTGTACTCGGAGTGGGTGATGCCGGTGCCGGCGCTCAGGCGCTGTACTTCGCCCGGCACGATGCTGGCGGCATTGCCCATCGAGTCCTTGTGGCCCAGCGCGCCCTGGAGCACGTAGCTGATGATCTCCATGTCGCGATGGCCGTGGGTGCCGAAGCCCTGGCCGGCGGCGACGCGATCTTCGTTGATCACCCGCAGCGGCCCCCAGTGCACGTGGGCCGGGTCGCGGTAGTCGCCGAAAGAGAAGCTGTGCCAGGAGTCGAGCCAGCCGTGGTTGGCGTGGCCGCGCTCGCCGGCTGGGCGCAGCGCGATCATCGCGCACCGCCTTCGGCGTTCTGCACCAGCAGGCCGAACAGGACGAAGAACAGGCCCAGGCCGACACGGCCGGGCAGGGTGGCGAAGGCGTTCATAAGCGGCTCCGGTGCCAGGCGGTCCGGGGCGGCGGGATGCCGTCGGAGGGCGGAGGGTCTGGCGTGGCCGCTACTATGCGAGCCGACAAAAACAACGGCAATCCGGGTTAGCGACAAGCTATCGTTCCATCCGGGGAACGATAGCCCGTGGCGGGCCTCAGCCCTTCAGCGTCCGCCCGAACAGAGCCAGCGAGGCCTCCCAAGCCTGTTTCGCGGCCTCGGGCGCGTAGCGCGGGGTGGTGTCGTTGTGGAAGCCGTGCAGCGTGTCGGCGGGCTGCAGCAGGGTGTAGGTCTTGCCCGCCGCCTTGAGCGCGGCCTCATAGGCGGGCCAGCCGGCGTTGACGCGCTCGTCGTCCGAGGCCAGCACCACCAGCAGCTCGGCGTTGATGGCCGGCACGTCGGCCAGCGGCGCGCCGCTGCCGTAGAACGGAATCGCCGCGCGCAGGTCGGGCAGGCGGGTGGCCAGGAAGTTGGCGATGGCGCCGCCGTAGCAGAAGCCGATCGCGCCCATGCGGCCGTTGCCGCCGTCAACGGAGGCCAGGTACGCGGCCGCGGCGAGCATGTCCTCGCGGGTCTTCGCCTGGTCGAGCTGCTGGAACAGCGCGCGCGCCGAATCCTCGTCGCCGGGGTAGCCGCCCAGCGGGAACAGGGCGTCGGGCGCGAAAGCCAGGTAGCCCTCGAGCGCCAACCGGCGGGTGACGTCCTCGATGTGCGGGTTCAGGCCGCGGTTCTCGTGGATCACGATCACGGTGGGCAGCGGGCCCTCGGCCTGGGCGGGGCGCACGAAATAGCCGCGGCCCTTGCCGTAGCCCTTGGGCGAATCGAATTCGACGTGGCGGGCGTTGATGCGCGGGTCGTCGGTGGCCACCTGCCGGGCCTCGGCGAAACGCGGGCTGAGCGAGGCCAGCAGGCCCACCGCCGCGCTGGCGCTGAAGGCCAGGGCCGAGGCGCCCTGCAGGAAGCCGCGCCGGTCGATGAGCCCGTGCACGTACTGGTCGAACAGCTGCATCACGCGCGGGTCGAAATCGCGGGCGGTCTGGCGCGGCGGTCGGGGCATGGCGAGGGTCCAGGGCGGGCGGAACCCGGATCATTCCAAGGCGGGCGTTACGTGGCGTGAAGCCGGCCTGTCACGTTTTGCCCGGTGCACCCGTCTGGGTAAGCGTGGATGACTAGGACACTTGTCATGGGACGGCCCCATCGTCTTCACCTACCATCCACCGGCGGTTCGGGCAATCGCCGCGTCACCTTCTTATTTTTCGGGGAAAACACCATGTCGCAGTTGATCGATATCTTCCTGGAGCCGGGCAAAGTCTTCGCGGACCTCAAGGACAAGCCCCGCTTCCTGGCGCCGGCCCTCGTCCTGGTCGTCGCGATGACGTTGTCGGCCGTGCTGTACTTCTTCAACGTCGACCCCGAGTGGTTCACCAACTACCAGCTGCAGGCCGCGGGCCAGGACATGAGCAAGGCCGAACTCGAGCAGGCCAAGCAGTTCATGCCGGGCGCCCGCACGCTGGGCTACATCAGCATCGTCTCCACGTCCATCGTGTTCGCCATCATCTTCAGCCTGACGGCGCTGTACTACATGCTGGCCGGCAAGGTCAGCGGCAACCCGACGAGCTTCCGCCACGGCCTGTCGCTGGCGGTGTGGTCGTCGATGCCGATGGTGCTGGGCGCCGTGATCTCGATCATCGGCATCTTCACCAGCTCGCCGCAGTCGAGCCTGGAGTCGATGCAGCTGCTCAATATCGACCCGCTGTTCGTGCAGCTGGAAACCGGCCATCCGTGGGCTTCGCTGGCGCGCAACTTCAGCCTGCTCAGCTTCTGGGTCTGGTTCCTGGCCGCGCTGGGCTGGAAGACCTGGCATCGCACCGGCTGGGGCCAGGCCCTGTTCGTCGTGATGCTGCCCAACGTGGTGATCTACGGCGTCTGGGCCGCCTTCGCCGCGTTCTGACCGAATCCGCCTCCGGAAGACCTTGATGAAATCCAAGAAGAAGTACATCGCCGTCGCGGTGATCGTGGGCCTGCTCGCCGTTGCGCTGCTGGCGAAGATGACCCGCGGCGAGTCGGCCAAGGAAGTCGAGATCGCCGTCGCCGCCGAGCAGGAAATCCGGCCGACCATCCTCGCCTCCGGCGTGCTGGCCTACCGCAACGAGGTCGACCTGACCTCGGAGCTGGTGGCCAAGGTGCGCGAGATCCTGGTCGAGGAGGGCGACACGGTGGCGGAGGGGCAGCTGCTGCTGCGGCTGGATCCCGAGACCTACCGCAACGCCATCGACCGCGAGCAGGCCACGCGCCGACAGGCCGTGATCAGCATCGAGCGCCAGCGGCTGGCGCTGGCGCTGGCCGAGAAGCGGCTGGCCCGCGGCGAGCAGCTGGTGGCGCAGAAGATGATCGGCCAGAGCGAGTTCGACGACCTGCGCAACGCGCGCGACCTGGCCAAGGTCGAGCTGGAAAGCAGCCAGGAAGCGCTGCGCCGCGCCGAGGCCATCCTCGGCGAAGCCCGCGAGCAGCTGTCCAAGACCGACATCCGCGCCCCGATCGGCGGCGTCGTCGTGGCGCTGCCGATCAAGGTCGGCGAGACCGCGATCGCGTCCACCAACGCGTTCGCCGGCGCGCAGCTGATGAAGATCGCCGACACCTCGTCGATCCAGGCCGACCTGAAGGTGGACGAGGCCGACGTGGCCAAGATAGCGCTGGGCCAGGAGGTCGAGGTCTATGCGGCGGCGTTCCCGGACACCGCCATCACCGGCAAGGTCGAGCAGGTGGCGCTCGCGCCCACGCTGGAAAACCAGGGTCGCTCCTACCTGGTCACCGCCGAGCTGGCGCCGCCGGAGGGCCTGGCCTTGCGCTCGGGCATGAGCGCGCGCGCCGACATCTTCCTGGGCGACGGCGGCACCAAGCTGGCCGTGCCGGTCGAGGCGGTGGGCACCGAGGTGGATGAGGACAAGAAGGTTACCCGCCACGTGTGGGTGGACCGCGACGGCCGCGCGACGAAGGTGATCGTCGAGGTCGGCCTGTCGGACGACAAGTGGGAGGAGATCACCTCGGGCCTTGCCGCGGGCGATCGCGTCATCAAGGGCCCGGCCAAGCTGCTGCGCGGCCTGATCGAGGGCGAGCGCATCCGCGAGGCCGAGGAAAAAGATGCCGACCCGGCCAAGGCGGGCGCCGACGGCGAGGAAGCGGAAGAAGAGGCCGCCTCCGAATGATCCGGCTCAGCGGCATCGTCAAGCGCTACCTGATGGGCGAGGAGGAGTTGATGGCCCTGGCCGGCGTCGACCTGCACATCGGCCGCAACGAGTACGTGGCCCTGATCGGCCCGTCCGGCTCGGGCAAGTCGACGCTGATGAACCTGATCGGCTGCCTGGACACGCCCAGCGAGGGCACCTACGTGCTCAACGGCCGCGACACCTCGTCCATGACCGACAACGAGCTGGCGCAGGTGCGGAACCAGGAAATCGGCTTCGTGTTCCAGAGCTTCCACCTGCTGCCGCGCCTGACCGTGCTCGAGAACGTGATGCAGCCTCTGGTGTACCGCGGCATCCCGCGGGCCGAGCGGGCCGAGCGCGCCAGGGCGGCGCTGGAGCAGGTCGGCCTGGGCAACCGCCTCGGCCACCGGCCGAACCAGCTCTCGGGCGGCCAGCGCCAGCGCGTGGCCGTGGCCCGCGCCCTGGTCGGCAAGCCGTCCATCCTCCTGGCCGACGAGCCGACGGGAAACCTTGATTCGCGCACCTCGGCGGAGATCATGGCGCTGTTCGACGAAGTCCATCGCAGCGGCCAGACGGTGGTGGTGGTGACGCACGAACCCGACATCGCCGCGCACTGCCGGCGCACCCTGCGCGTCAGCGACGGCAAGATCGTCGAGGACCGCCTGAACCCGCCCCGCGAGGTGCACTGATGTACGCCTTCCTCGAGGCCTTCCGCGCCGCGTTGACCAGCCTGATGGCGCACCGCATGCGCAGCTTCCTGACCACGCTCGGCATCCTGATCGGCACCGCCTCCGTCATCGCGGTGGTGTCGCTGGTGCAGGGTTTCTCGAAGTCGGTGTCGGACCAGTTCGCCGACCTCGGCGGCAGCGCGCTGACGCTGCAGCCCTATACGCCGTTCGCCGATGCGTCGGTGGGCAAGGAGAACCGGCTGAGCTTCAATGACGTCGACACGCTGCGCTACCGCGTGCCGGGCGTCGCCCAGGTGGTGCCGACGATGCTGGTGCCGACGCCGGTCGGTTTCCGCGGCCGGCTTTCGAGCCCGCAGGTGATCGGCACGACCGCCGACTTCACCGTGGTGCGCGGCATCTACCCGGAGAGCGGGCGCTTCATCGTCGCCAGCGACGACGTCGGCCGCCGCCGCGTCGCGGTGGTCGGCCACAAGGTCATCGAGGACCTGGAGCTGCCCGAGGACCCGGTCGGCGAGTTCATCCGGCTCGGCACCGAGTGGTTCAAGGTCGTCGGCGTGATGGAGAAGCGCGGCGAGCTGCTGGGCTTCAGCCAGGACAACCTGGTGGTGATCCCGTTCGACGTCGGCCGGGCGATGACCGGCAACGACGTGCAGCCGCGCATGTCGATCTCGTTCACCGCCGAGAGCCTGGAGGACGTGGAGGCGCTGCGCGAGCGGGCCAAGCGCGCGATCCGCATCTCGCACCGGCTGCGGCCGGACCAGGAGGATGACTTCCGCATCCAGGCGGCCGATTCCTTCGTGAAGCAGTTCGAGCAGATCACCGGCACGGTGACGGCGGTGCTGGCGGGTGTGGTCAGCATCTCGCTGCTGGTCGGCGGCATCGGCATCATGAACATCATGCTGGTGTCGGTGACGGAGCGGACGCGCGAGATCGGCATCCTGAAGGCCCTCGGCGCGACCCGCCGCGACATCCTGGTGCAGTTCCTGCTGGAAGCCGCGCTGCTGGCGCTGCTGGGCGGCCTGATCGGGATCGTGCTGGGGTTGGGCATCGGCATCGGCGTGGCCAACCTGATCCCCGGCTTCCCGGACGCGTCGGTACCGCTCTGGGTCATCCTCGCCGCCGCGGGCTTCTCGGCGCTGGTCGGCATGGTCTTCGGCATCATGCCGGCCTCCAAGGCCGCCAGCCTCGATCCCATCGAAGCCCTGCGCTACGAATAGCCCGCGGACGCAAAAAAGGGGTCAGAGTAATTATTTGTTTCAAACAAATAATTACTCTGACCCCTTTTTTAGACCCCTTTTTTTAATCAGATGGCTGCGCGCGGCGGGCCGTTGGGTTCGACGATGATCTTGCCGTCGCGGGCGCCGCTGGCCGCGGCCTGCACCGCCTGCTTGATGTGGTCCAGGTCGTAGGTGGCCTGCACCCGCGCCTGCAGCTTGCCCTCGGCGATCAGGCCAGCGATGTGGCCGAAGACTTCGGCGCGCTTCTGCGGCGTGGCCTGCTTGAACCACTGCGACAGCCAGAAGCCCCGCAGCGTGATGTCGCGGAATACGAAGTAGCGCGGCGAGATCATGCAGCGCTCCCCGCTCATCGCCCCGTAGTTCACCAGCGTGCCGCCTTCGTCCAGGCAGCGCGCCAGGTTCTCGGTGCTGACGCCACCGACGCAGTCGATCGCCAGCTTCACGTGCGCGCCGCCCGTGGCCTCGCGCACCCGCTTGGGCAGGTCTTCCGCATCCACTACCACGTGCTCGGCGCCGCTGTCCTTCACCGCCTCGATGGCGGAGGCGCGGCGCACCACGTTGATGGTGTTCAGGCCGCGCAGCTTGGCCAGCTGGATCAGGTAGCCGCCGACCGCCGAGTTGGCCGCGTTCTGGATCACCCAGTCGCCGGGCTGCAGGTCCACGAATTCCGTGAGCATCAGCAGCGCGGTGGGCGGGTTCACGGTGAGCATGGACAGCTGCACCGGGTCGACGTCGTGCGGCAGCTCGACCAAGTGCTTGGCCGGCAGGTCCAGGTGCGTGGTCCAGGTGCCGCAGCCCACCGGCAGCAGCACCAGGCTGCCCGCCGCGGGCGAGGCCACGCCTTCGCCGCATTCGATCACGCGTCCGACGCCCTCGTTGCCGCCCGTGGCCGGCAGCGGCGGCAGCAGGCCGTACTCCCCGGTCAGCGTCAGCACGTCGGAGGGGTTGATCGGCGCGGCCAGCACGGCCACGCGCACGTACCCCGGCGCCAGCGCCGGCAGCTCGAACTCGACCGCACCGATCACGTCCTGCGGCACCGGGCCGCGCTGGCTGTACTGGGCTTTCTTCGCTTTCATGGCTCAGGCCTTGTCTTGCTTCAACCAGGTGAGGCGCCAGGAGGCGCCGGATTCGCCCATGGCCTGGGCGAGGGGTTTGAGGGCGGGCTCGATGTCCTTCTCGATCTGCCAGGGCGGATTGAGCAGCAGCATGCCGCTGCCGTTCATGCGCAGCGGCGAATCGTCGGGTCGCACCAGCAGCTCGATCGCCAGCGCCGACTTCACCGGCAGGGTGGCGACCTTGCGGAAGAAAGGATGCAGGCTGGGCCGCTGCTTGATCGGGTACCAGACCGCGAAGATGCCCTGCGGGAAGCGCTGCAGCGCGTCGGCGACGGCGCCGGTGATCAGCGGGTACTCCTCGTCCTGCGCTTCGTAGGGCGGGTCGATCAGCACCAGCGCGCGCGCGAACTTGGTGGCGCCGTCGCGCGGGGGCAGCAGGGCCTTGAGCGCGGTGTAGCCGTCGCGGGCGTGGACGTGGCTGTGGGGGTCGTGGGACAGCACGCCTTTGAGCGCGTTGGCTTCGTCCGGCAGCAGTTCGCAGGCCGCCAGCCGGTCCTGCGGGCGCAGGGCCTGGGACACGATCAGCGGCGAGCCGGGATAGCTGTCGGGCGCACCGGCCTGGGCGTCGGCCACGGCCGCGAGGTAGCGGGCGAGGGCGGGCGGCGGGCTCGGCATCGAGGCGGCGAGGGTCCAGAGCTTGCGGATGCCGGCCTTGGCTTCGCCGGTGCGGCTGGCCTGCAGGCCGCCGAGGTCGTAGCGGCCCCGGCCGGCGTGGGTATCGACCACGAAGAAGGGCGCCTCCTTTCTCTTTAGCGCATCGAGCAGCGACACCAGGACCAGGTGCTTGAGCACGTCCGCATGGTTGCCGGCGTGGAATCCGTGGCGATAGTTCATGGCGCCAGTCTACCGCCCCGGGCCGGCGCCCGGGGCGGCCGCCGGGCCGGCTCTGGTATGTTCCTGGCTGGCCAAGGAGCGAACCGATGAGAACCCTGATCCGCTGGACGACCTGGCTGCTGCTGGCCAGCCTGCTGGCCCTGGCCGCGCTGGTGCTGCACACGATTTACGCCAGGCCGCTGAAGATCGACTGGTTCTTCGAGCGCGTCTTCATCGAGTACGCGGTCGATGATCCGGAGCTGCTCAGCTCGATGCGGATGCTGCCGCCCTGGGCCGACTGGTTCAGCGACGACCTGACCGACCGTTCGCTGGCCCGTCAGCAGGCGCTGCAGGCCAAGCTGCGCGACGACCTCGCCACCCTGCGCGAGTACGACCGCGAGGCCCTGGACGAGGGCCGCAAACTCTCCTACGACATGCTCGAATACTTCCTGGCCAGCCAGGCCGAGGGCGAGCGCTTCGCGCTGCACGACTACCCGCTCAACCAGATGTTCGGCGTGCAAAGCCAGCTGCCGACCTTCCTGGCCACCCAGCACCCGGTGGCGTCCGAGGGCGAGGCCCGCGATTACCTCGCGCGCCTGCGCAAGATCCCGGTCGCCGCCGGCCAGGTGATGGAAGGCCTGGAGGCGCGCGAAGCCGCGGGCATCCTGCCGCCGACCTTCGTGGTCGAGAAGGTGCTGGCCGAGATGCGGCTGTTCGCCGACCAGCCGGCGGCGGAGAACATCCTCTATACCTCCTTCGCGGAGAAGCTGGCCAAGATTCCCGAGGGCGAAATGGACGCGACCACGCGCGCGGCCCTGCTGGCCGAGGCGCAGACCGCGATCGTGGACGCCGTGCAGCCCGCCTACCGCCGCTACATCGCCCACTACGAGGCCCTGCTGCCCAAGACCACCGGCAACCACGGCGTCTGGGCGCTGCCCGACGGCGCGGCCTTCTACGCCTGGCAGGTGAAGCAGAACACCACCACCGAGATGACGCCGGCCGAGATCCACGCGATGGGCCTGTCGGAAGTGGCGCGGATCGAGGCGGAGATGGACGCGATCCTGGTCGCCGAGGGCTTGGTGGAGGGCAGCATCGGCGAGCGCGTGCAGCAGATCGCGGCCCGCCCGGACCAGCTCTACCCGGACACGGACGAAGGTCGGGCGGCGATCCTGGCGGATTTCGACAGGATCATCCGCGAGATCGACGCCGGCATCGGCGACCTGTTCAACGTGCGGCCGTCGGCGGGCGTCAAGGTAGAGCGCATCCCGGTGTTCCGCGAGCAGACTTCGGCCGGCGCCTACTACAACGCGCCCGCGTTTGATGGCTCGCGGCCCGGCGTGTTCTACCTCAACCTGCGCAACACCGCCGAGGTGGCGCGCTTCGGCATGCGCACGCTGGCCTACCACGAGGCGATCCCGGGGCATCACTTCCAGATCGCGCTGCAGCAGGAAATGACCGGCGTGCCAACCTTCCGGAAGATCCTGCCGTTCACCGCGTTCTCGGAAGGCTGGGCGCTTTATGCCGAGCGGCTGGCCTGGGAGGAGGGCTTCCAGTCGCAGCCGCTCGACAACCTGGGGCGGCTGCAGGCCGAGATGTTCCGCGCCGTGCGCCTGGTGGTGGACACCGGCATGCACGAGCAGCGTTGGACCCGCGAGGAAGCCATTGCCTACATGCGCGACAAGACCGGCATGCCCGAGACCGACGTGGTGGCCGAGATCGAGCGCTACCTGGTGATGCCGGGACAGGCGCTGGCCTACAAGGTCGGCATGAACCGCATCCTGGCGATGCGCGAGAAGGCGCGCTCGGCGCTGGGGCCGAAGTTCGACGCGCGGGCCTTCCACGACCTGGTGCTGGGCGGCGGGTCGATGCCGATGGCGCTGCTCGAGCGCCGCGTGGACGCCTGGATCGGCGAGCAGGCCGCGAAATGAGCGAGGTCACCGTGCGGCGCCTGTCCGGCACCGCCATCGGCCCGTGGCTGGATGCGGTGGCGCGGCTTCGCATCGCCGTGTTCCGCGACTGGCCGTACCTGTACGCCGGCGACTTCGCTTACGAGCAGGAGTACCTGCGCGCCTACGCGCGCTCGCCCGACAGCGTGTTCGTGCTCGCGTTCGACGGCGACGCGGTGGTGGGTGCGTCCACCGGCCTGCCGCTGGCCGACGACACCGCCGAATTCCAGCAACCTTTCCTCGACGCCGGGCGCGACGTGGGCGAGGTGTTTTACTTCGGGGAATCGGTGCTGCTGCCTGCCTATCGCGGCCGCGGTATCGGCCACCGCTTCTTCGACGAACGCGAGGCGCATGCGCGCGCGCTGGGCCGCTTCACGACCACCGGCTTCTGCGCGGTGGACCGGGCCGACGATGACCCGCGGCGCCCCGCCGCCCACCGCGGCAACGAGGCCTTCTGGACCGGCCGCGGCTATGTCCGCCAGCCGGGACTGACCGTGCGGCTGGCCTGGCAGGAGATCGGCGAGGACCGGCCCACCGAAAAGCCGCTCACCTATTGGCTGCGCCCTCTGCCAGCCGGATGACGAGGGGTCGGCTCGACCCCAGCTCGCCCCGCAGCGTTCGCCCGTCCGGGTCTGCGCGAAGGTCGAGCAGGCCGATCGGCGTCACCAGTGCCGCGCGGCGCAAGCCCGCGCCGGCGTGGACGCCGATGATCTCCAGCGACTCGGCATCGCGCTGCGGGAACCCGTTCAACCAAGCCCGCAGCGGGCCCTCCGGCAACTGGATGCGCCCGCGGCAGATTCCGTCCTGCGCCGAGAACGTGGCGTCGCCTCCGAAGCGACCCTCCGCGTAGTCGGCAACATAGGCGATGGCGTCGACCGGGCAGGCCGGTGCCGGGCCGGCCTCCGGCGCGCGCCGTGGCTGGAAGGGTGCCGCCAGCATTTCGGCCGTCCTCTCGATCGAGGCGATCCACTCCGCGTTCGACAGTACGCTGGCCGCGACCCGGCGCGTCGGCCAAAGCACCAGGGCACTGCGGGCGCCGACGGTCGCGCCTGCGTGATGCGCGATGGTTTCGCCATCGGTATCGCGGCTGGTTCGCCAGCCAAACCCCACCTGGAAGTCGCGCTCACCGACCGCGGAGCCATCCGCCAGTCGGGCAGGCACCAGCATCGACTGGAACGTCCGTTTGGACACCACCTCGCCGTCCATCACCCGGTCTCCAAAAAGGGCGATGGCCTCGGGTGTCGCCGACAGCCCGCCGCCGGCCCAGGTGTAGCTGAAGTCATGGGCAGGCAGCCGTTCGATCCTGCCGTCGGAGAATCCATAGTTCCGCGACGCACGCGGGCCGCCGGAGTCCGAGGCATCCGGCCCGATCGCCAGGCCGGGCGTCACCTCGCTCGCCACATAGTCGAGGAATGGCTTGCCGGCGGCCGCTTCGATCGCAGCGCTGAGCAGCGTGTAGCCCCAGGACGAGTACACGTAGGCCTCGCCCGGGGCGGCGAGAAGTTCACGATCATCGAACAGGTCGACCGCCGCCCGGACGCTGGGGTACCGGGTCGCGCCGCGATTCCGATCCGCTTCCTGGTAATGCGGCATCCCCGAGGTGTGGGCCGCCAGCTGGCGCGGCGTCAGCGGCGCCCATTCGGCCTGCAGCCAGGGCAGCGATGCCTGCACCGGCGCGTCGGGGTCGAGCCGTCCGGCTTCGGCGAGTTTGGCGGCGGCGGTCGCGGCCACCAGCTTGGAGACGCTCGCCAGCCGGAACTCGGTGTGCCGGTCGACAGGCACGCCGGCTTCGATGTCCCGCAGGCCGGCGCTGCCGTGCCAGGCGACCCGGCCATCCACCACGACTGCGGCGCCCATGCCGGGCACGCCGTTGGCCTCCACCAGCGCGGCGAGCAACTGGTCGGCCACGCGCCGCGGGCGACCGCCTTCGTCGCCGTCCTGCGCGCGGCCGCTGGTCGAGGCGAGGGAAGCCAGCACGAGCGTGGTGCCGACGATGACACGGGGATAGGGCATGGGCGTCCTCCTGATGACGCCACAACGCCCCGCGTGCGCGTGCGTTGACACGAATCGTGCCTAGCGGCGACGTGGCCGCCCGGACCGTGCGGGCTCCGCGGCGGCGGGCAGGGCGTCAGAGGGTGGCGGGGAGGATCCAGAGGGACAGCGCGGCCAGCGCCGAGGCGATGCCCGAGGCCGCGAGCACGTCGCTGGGATAGTGCAGGCCGAGGACGACGCGCGAGGCCGCGACGCTGGCGGTGAAGGGCACCAGCAGCCAGGCCAGCATCGGGTAGTGCGCGAGCGCGACCAGGGTGAAGGACACCGCGTGCAGCGTGTGCCCGGACGGGAACGAGAATTCGTCGAGCGGCGCTTCCCAGGCGCGGATGCGGCCATCGGCCGCGAACGGACGCGGGCGGCGCGTCCAGCGCTTGAGCTTGCGGTACATCGTCAGCGCCACCAGGCCGGTCGCGGCCAGCTGGGCCGAGACCGCCAGCCCGCGCCAGCCGTCGAACAGCACCAGCGCGGCCATCAGCGCGTACCAGAAGGCGCCGTCGCCAAGACGGCTGATGGCGCGGAAATAGAGCCGCACCCAGGCGCGCGCGCCGAGGCGGTTGGCGGCCAGGCACCAGCCGTGCTCGCGGACCACGAGCCGGCGGGTGCGCGGGCTCACGCGGCTTCCCGCCAATGGCTGAGCGCCCCGAGCAGGGCGGCGAAGTCCGCGGCCACCTGGCCTGGCTCGAGGTGCAGCACCGCTTGCCGGGCCGCCGCGCCGAGCGTGGCGAGGCCGGGCCGCAGGCCGGTCTGCACGAACGCATCCACGAATCCGGCGTCGTCGCCGAAGGCCACGGTGGCGCCATGCACTCCGTTGCAGAGATGTTCGCGCGCCGCGCCGTAGTCGAACGCGACCGTGGCCAGGCCGCTGGCCATGGCCTCCAGCGTCACGTTGCCGAACGTTTCCGACAGGCTGGGGAAGCAGAACAGGTCGGCGCTGGCGAAGTAACGCGCCAGCGCGTCGCCGCGCTGCACGCCGGCGAATATGAAGTCGGGGTTCGCGGCCTGCAGCTCGGCCCGCGCCGGGCCGTCGCCGACCCAGACGAAACGCGCGCCCGGCCGCTGCGCCTGCAGCGCGCGGAAGCTGCGCACCGCCAGCGGCAGGTTCTTCTCCGGCGCGATGCGGCCGACGTGCAGCACGACCGGCGCACCGTCCGGCGTCCACTGCGCGCGCAGCGCTTCGTCGCGCCAGCCGGGATGGAACTGCCGGGTGTCCACCGCGCGGCCCAGGCGGCGCACGTGGCGGAAGCCCTGCTGGCGCAGGTCGTCCTCGAGCTCGCGGGTCGGCACCAGCGTCGCATCGGCCTTGTTGTGGAAGCGACGCAGCCACGAGAACACCCAGGGGCTCAGGAAGCCGGCGCCGTAGCGGCCCACGTAATCATCGAAACGCGTGTGGAAACCGGTGGCCACCGGGATGCCGAGCCGGCGGCAGGCGCGCAGCGCGGACCAGCCCAGCGGGCCCTCGGTGGCGATGTAGACCGCGTCGGGCCGCTGCGTCATCCAGCGCGCCGCCAGCCGCTTGCCGGCGGGCAGGCCGAAGCGCAGGCCGGGATAGCGCGGGATCGGCGCGCCTTCGACCACCATCAGCGACGGGTCGGGCCGCGGGCTTTCGTCGTCGCGCTGCGGGCGGACGATGCCGACGGTGTGGCCCTGCTGGCGCAGCCCGTGCTCGAGCGACTGCACGGTGAGGGCGACGCCGTTGACGTCGGGCGGGTAGGTCTCGGTGACCAGTTCGATGTGCAGGAGTCTGTCCATGGCGACAGGCTGCACGCGGGTCGTGCCAATGCCGTGACCGGCGGGTTTCAGCGCTGTGACGCCGCGGCCCCCGCAGGAGGGTCAGGTGGCCTTGATGACCAGCTTGCGGCCGACTTCCTGGAGGTGCTCGCGCTCGGTGTCGAGATCCAGGCGGGTCAGCGGGTGCCCTTCCAGCCAGCGCTTGGAGAGCTTGAGCGTGAGCGTGTCGCCGTCGGCGGTGGCGTCGGCCAGCGGCAGCGGGTCGCGCTCGTGGCTGCGGTGCAGCAGCACCGCCAGGCGCAGCAGCAGGGCACAGCGCAGGGTGTTGGGGATCAGGCGGTCGGGCAGCTTCTCGATGCTGGCCAGGTGCACGCCGCGGCGCTGGTTGCGCACCAGCGCGGCCAGGATCTGCTGCTCGGTGCGCGAGAACCCGGCGATGTCGGAGTGCTCGACCACGTAGGCGCCGTGCTGGTGGTACTGGCTGTGGGCGATCGCCAGCCCCAGCTCGTGGATGCGCGCGGCCCAGGACAGCAGGCGGCGGTTGTCGCTGTCCAGGCCCCAGGCCGCCTCGACCTGGTCGAACAGCCGCATCGCGGTCGCCTCGACCCGCGCCGACTGCGCGGCATCCACGCCGTAGCGGTTGCACAGCGCGACGATGGAGGCCTCGCGCGGATCGGTCTCGCTGGCGCGGCCCACCAGGTCGTACAGCACGCCCTCGCGCATGGCGTGGTCGCTGACGTACATGCGCTCGATGCCGAGCTCGGAGAAGGCGGCGTCGAGCACCAGCAGGCCGCCGGCGATGATCGGCCGGCGCTCGGCCGACAGGCCCGGCAGCCGGATGTCCTCGAGCTTGTCGAACTCGAGCAGCTTCTCGCGGATGGCGTCGATGCTCTGGGCGGTGATCGAGGCCTTGGTGATCTTGAGTGCGATCGAGATGTCGCAGATCGCCTTGATGGTGCCGGACGAGCCCATGGCGTCGTGCCAGCCGCGCCGGCGGTAGGCGTTGGCGAACTGCTGGAACTCGGCGGTGATCTCGGTGCGGCCTTCCTTCCAGCGCTTGCGCGAGAGCTTGCCGTCGCCGAAGAAGCGGCGGGTGGTGGCGATGCAGCCCATCTGCAGGCTCTCGCGCTCCACCGCCTCGAAGCCCTGGCCGATGATGAACTCGGTGCTGCCGCCGCCGATGTCCATCACCAGCCGGCGCTTGCCTTCGGCCGGCGGGCTCCCGTGCGCCACGCCCAGGTAGATCAGGCGCGCCTCCTCGCGGCCGGCCACGATCTCGATGCCGTGCCCGAGCGCGGTCTCGGCCGGCATCAGGAAGCTTTGCGGGTTGCGCAGCGCGCGCACGGTGTTGGTGGCGATGGCGCGCACGCGGTGCGCCGGGATGGTGTCGAGCCGCTGGCCGAAGCGGGCCAGGCAGTCGAGCGCGCGCGGCATCACGTCGGGGTTGAGGCCGCCGTCGCCGTCCAGGCCCTCGGCCAGGCGCACGGTTTCCTTGATGCGGTCGACGATGCGCAGCTGGCCCAGCACGTAGCGGGCCACGACCATGTGGAAGCTGTTCGAGCCCAGGTCGACCGCGGCCAGCAGGTCCCCGTCCTTGAGTGGCTGCTCGGCTTCAGTCGGCATCCGGTGTCATCCGCAGAGTCGGGCGAGTAGCGCGCCCTGCGCAGAATAAGGCATGTCGCCCTCGGGCGGGGAGACCCGAAGGTAGCGGCCATCCTCCTGCAGCAGCCAGGCGTTGAGGTTGTCGGCCAGGTAGTTGGCCAGCTCCTCGTCGAAGACGCGCTCGGCCAGCTTCGGGTCGAGGATGGGGAAGCAGGTCTCGACCCGACGCATCAGGTTGCGCTCCATCCAGTCGGCGCTGGAGCAGAAGATCTCCGGCTTGCCGCCGTTGCCGAACCAGTACACGCGGCTGTGCTCGAGGAAGCGCCCGATCACCGAGCGCACCCGGATGTTGTCCGACACGCCCGGCACGCCCGGTCGCAGGCAGCAGGCGCCGCGCACGATCAGGTCGATCTTCGCGCCGGCCTGCGAGGCCTCGTACAGCGCGCGGATCACGCCGGGCTCGTTGAGCGCGTTCATCTTGGCGATGATGCGGCCGCCCTTGCCGGCGCGGGCCAGCTCGGCCTCGCGGGCGATCTTCTTGAGCAGCGCCGCGTGCAGGGTGAACGGCGACTGCAGCAGCCGGCGCAGCTTGATCTTGGGCGCCAGGCCCGAGAGCTGGTGGAAGATGTCGTGCACGTCGGCGGCGATGTCCGGGTCGGCCGTCATCAGGCCGATGTCGGTGTACACGCGCGCGGTGCCGGCGTGGTAGTTGCCGGTGCCCAGGTGCACGTAGCGCTGCAGCTTCTTTCCCTCGCGGCGCACGATCAGCATCATCTTGGCGTGGGTCTTGTAGCCCACCACGCCGTACATCACCTGCACGCCGGCTTCCTGCAGCTGGTCGGCGAGGCGGATGTTGGCCTCCTCGTCGAAGCGCGCGCGCAGCTCCACCACCACGGTCACGTCCTTGCCGTTGCGGGCGGCCGTGATCAGGTGCTCGATGATCTTGCTGTCCTTGCCGGTGCGGTAGAGCGTCTGCTTGATCGCCAGCACGTCGGGGTCGTTGGCCGCGTGCTGCAGCAGGTCGAGCACCGACTGGAAGCTCTGGTAGGGATGGTGCAGCAGCACGTCGCCCTGCCGCAGGGTGGCGAAGGGCGAGTCCTCGTCGAGGTCGGCGGGCCGCTGGCGGAACGGGCGGAACTTGAGCTCGGGCCGGTTCACCAGGTCGTACACCTGGGTGACGCGGTTGAGGTTCACCGGGCCGTTGATGCGGTACACCGCGTTCTCGGTCAAGCCGAAGTTCTGCAGCAGGATCGCGACGATCGGCTTGGGGCAGTGCTCGGCGATCTCCAGCCGCACCGCGGGGCGGAAGCCGCGGCTGGCGAGCTCGTCCTTGAGCGCGCTGGCGAGGTTCTCGACTTCCTCCTCGTCCACGAACAGCTCGGAGTTGCGGGTGACGCGGAACTGGTAGGCGCCCTTGACCTTCATGCCGGTGAACAGGTCGTCCACGAAGGCGGTGAGCACGGCCGAGAGCAGCACGAAATCATGCTGGCCGCCCGAAACCTCCGGCGGCAGCTGGATGATGCGCGGCAGCGAGCGCGGTGCGCGCACGATGGCCATGCCGCCGCTGCGGCCGAACGCATCCTTGCCCTCGAGCACCACCACCACGTTCAGCGACTTGTTGAGGATGCGCGGGAACGGATGCACCGGGTCCAGGCCCAGCGGCGAGAGCACCGGCAGCAGCTCGTCCTGGAAGTACTTGTGCAGCCACTTGCGCTGGCGCGCGTTCCAGGCCGAGTGCGCGAGGATGCGGATGCCCGCCGCGTTGAGTTCGGGGCGCAGCGTTTCGTTCCAGTAGCGGTACTGCTCCTCGACCAGGCTGGCGGCCTTGTCGTGGATCAGTTCGAGCGCCTGGGTCGGCGGGATGCCGTCGGGCGGCAGCGGGCCGCCGAACTGCTGGGCGGTGCGCACGGTGGCCGCGCGGATCTCGAAGAACTCGTCGAGGTTGGTGCAGCTGATGCACAGGTACTTCAGGCGCTCGAGTAGCGGCACCGACGGATCCTGGGCCTGCGCCAGCACGCGGAAGTTGAACTCCAGCTGCGACAGCTCGCGGTTGAGGTAGAGCCCGGGGGCGTGCAGGTCGATGGGTTCGGGCAAGTCTGGGCTCATGGTCGGTTCGTGGGGCGGTGGCGCCGGTTGGACGGCCTAGCTTACGCCGGACGGGCGCGGCGCAGGCCCTCAGGCCTCGCCCGTGGCTTCGCGCGGGCGTACCCGGGCCGGGCCGAAGACGCAGGCGAAGGTGCTGCCGCGGCCCACTTCGCTGTCGATCTCCAGCCAGGCCTGGTGCAGGCTGAGCACGTGCTTGACGATGGACAGGCCGAGGCCGGTGCCGCCGGACTCGCGCGAGCGGCTGGTGGAGACGCGGTAGAAGCGCTCGGTGATGCGCGGCAGGTGCTGGGCCGGGATGCCCTGGCCGCTGTCCTGCACCGCGAGCCGGGCGCCGCGGTCGGCGGTGCGCTCGAAGCGGATGACGATGCGGCCGTCGGTGGGCGTGTAGCGCACCGCGTTGCTGACCAGGTTGGAGAAGGCGCTGTGCAGCTCCTTCACCGAGCCCACCAGGTCGCAGCCCGCCGCGTCCTCGACCACGATCCGGTGGCGGCCCTGGCTCAGCGCCTCGGCCTCGCGCCGCAGGGTCACCAGCATCGGCGCCATCGCCAGCGGCTCCTCCGGCAGGTGCTCCTGGGCCTCGAGCCGCGACAGCGTCAGCAGGTCTTCCACCAGCTGGGTCATGCGCTGCGACTGCCGGCGCATTTCCTCCACCATCACCGCCAGCTCCGGGTGTTCCTCGGGCTCGATCATGTCGAGGTAGCCGTGCACCACCGTCAGCGGCGTGCGCAGCTCGTGCGAGACGTTGGCCACGAAGTCGCGGCGCACCTGCTCGAGCCGCATCAGCTTGGTGACGTCGCGCACCACCACCATCCACTGGGTGGCGGAGTAGGGGATCAGGCGCAGGCTGATGCGCACCATCGGGTCGGCCGGGCTGGCCAGGTCGAGCAGCGGCTCGTCGGTCTGGCCCGCGGCCAGCCACTCGCGCACGCGCGGCTGCTCCGGGAAGCAGTCGAGCAGGGGCGTGTCCAGGCTTTGCGGATAGTGCAGCCCCAGCAGGCGGCGCGCGGTCTTGTTGAACCAGACCAGTCGGCCGTCGCGGCGCTGGATCACCAGGGCACCGTCGGGCATGGCGGTCGCCGCCTGCCGGTAGGCGCGCAGCAGGCGCACCAGTCGCCGGCTGCGGTTGCGGTTCTCGGTCTGGCGGCGGTGGATCAGGGTTTCCAGCGCGGCCCACAGGCCCTGGCCGTCCACCGTGCGCAGCTGCTTGCGCCAGTCCAGGAAGCGCAGCACGCGGTACAGGCGCCAGTAGGCGCGGGCCGCCAGCACGGCGGTGGCCAGGCCCAGCGCCCACCAGGGCTCGCCCAGCGCCAGCCCGATGCCGAGCGCGAAGGCGTAGAACAGCAGCAGCCGGATCAGGGACTGGCGCCAGGCCAGCCGCAGCAGCATCGATACGCTCATGTCCGGCGGTCGCCCATCCTCAGGCCGCCGCCGCGGAGAAGCGGTAGCCGGAGCCCCGCACGGTCTGCACCATGTCGTCCAGGCGGTAGGGTTCGAGCGCCTTGCGCAGGCGGCGGATGTGGACGTCCACCGTGCGCTCCTCGACGTAGACGTTGCCGCCCCAGACGTGGTCCAGCAGCTGGGTGCGGGAATACACGCGCTCGGCGTGGGTCATGAAGAAGTGCAGCAGGCGGTATTCGGTCGGGCCGACGTGCACCGGCTGCTCGCCGGCGTAGACGCGGTGGGCGGCGCCGTCGATGCGCAGGCCGCCGACGGTCACGGAACCGTCATCTTCGTCCTCGCGCGAGCGGCGCATCACGGCGCGGATCCGGGCCAGCAGCTCGCGGGCCGAGAAGGGCTTGACCACGTAGTCGTCCACGCCCGATTCGAGGCCGCTGACGCGGTCGTTCTCCTCGCCGCGGGCGGTGAGCATGATGATCGGCACGTCGCGGGTCAGCTCGTCCTTGCGCCAGCGCCGGGCCAGCTCCAGGCCGCTGGCGCCGGGCAGCATCCAGTCGAGCAGGATCAGGTCGGGCACCTTTTCGGCGATGGCGTGCTGGGCCTCGCGGGCGTCGCCGGCGTGGACCGGGTCGTAGTCGCCCTTGCGCAGGGCGTAGGCCACCATCTCGCGGATGGCGGGTTCGTCGTCGACGATCAGGATGCGTTTTTGCACGAGGGGTACCGTGTCACCGGGTGGGCCGTGGTGCAAGTAGATAAAACTTTTGTGACCGGCGGGTGACAGGGGTCGCGGGGGTTACTGGCGGTCGGGACGCTGCTGTTCCGGGCGGATGCCCTGGCGCTCCATTTCCAGCACCACCGGGGTGATCGCGGCCATGCGGGCCTCGATGCGGGCGCGCTGGTAGTAATCCAGGTCGTCCCGGCGCTTGAGGGCATCGAGCTGGTTGAGGGCATCCACGGCGCGGCCGTTGAGGTAGGCGGTCTCGGCGTAGGCCTCGCCGGCGCGAATCAGGTCGCCGGCCAGCTCGCTGGCCCGGGCGAAGCTGCGCTGGAACACCGGGTCGTCGCCGCCGGAGGCCAGCAGCGGCCGCAGCACGGCCTGGGCGCGGCGGCCCGCCTCGGGGGTGGCCTGCTTGCCGAGGGCGTCGGCGTAGGCGAGGCGCACGGCGCGGTTGTCGGGGTGGCGGGTGACCAGGGCCTCGAAGCGTTCGCGCGAGACCGCGTGGCGGCCGCCGATCGCGGCGGCTTCGGCCTGGGCCAGCTCCAGCCAGAGCTGGCCGGGATGGCGCCGGAGCAGGTCGGCCAGCGTGGCTTCGGCCTCGGCCGGGTAGCCGCCGCGCATCTGCGCCAGGGCCAGGCCATAGCGCTGGGCGTCGCTGACTTCGGCGCCCGGGGCGTTGGCCAGCGCGCGGTACTCGCGCAGGGCGGCCGCGGCATTGTCGGCGCTGAAGACGCGCAGGCGTTCGCGGGCCCAGGGGAAGGCGTCGCTGCCGCCGCGCAGTTCGGCGCTACCGAGGCTGAATTCGCCCGGCAGCAGCAGCGACGTGGCGGCCGGGGCGCGGATCGACCCGCGCTCGGGCTGGGCGGCCAGCTGCTCGGCACGCTGGCGGGTTTCGCTGATGCGGGTGGTGGTGACCGGGTGGCTGCGCAGGTATTCGGGCAGCTGGTAGCCGCCGCTGTTGCCGCGGCTGGCGCGCTGCATGCGCTCGAAGAAATCGGCCATGCCGCCGGGGGCGTAGCCGGCGCGGGCGAGGGTCTGGATGCCGACGCGGTCGGCCTCGGATTCGTTCGACCGGGTGTAGTTGATCTGGCGCTGCTGCATCAGGGCCGCGGCGCCGGTGATCGCCGCCGCGGTGGCGTCGCCGGCCTGGCTGCCGCCGCCGCTGGCGCGGGCACCGCCGCCCTGCGACTGCGACAGCGCGATCGCGCCGAGCATGGCCAGCAGGATCGGCACCTGGTCCTTCTGCGCGCGCTCGACGCCGCGCAGCACGTGGCGCTGGCTGACGTGCGCGATTTCATGCGCCATCACGCCCGCCACCTCGTCCTCGGTCTCGGCGGTGACCACCAGGCCGGCGTTCATGCCGATGTAGCCGCCGAGGGTGGCGAAGGCGTTGATCTGCCGGTCGCGCATCATGAAGAACGTGAAGGACTGGCGCGGCGTGTCGCTGGCGGCGGCGAGCCGGTAGCCCATGGACTGCAGCCAGCCGTCGATCAGCGGGTCGTCGAGCACCAGGCCCATGCGGCGCAACTCGTACAGCGTGTAGGCGCCGTAGCGGGCCTCCATGCCGGGGTCGATCACCTCGCCCGCGGACGAGCCGATGTCCGGCAGCCCGGTGCTCTGGGCGCGGGCGCTGCAGGCCAGCGACAGGGCCAGGCTGAGGGCGGCGACGGGAAGCAGGATGCGCACGGTGGCTCCAGGCGGGGGATGCCCGAGGATACCGGCTGGCCGGGCCGGCAGGCGTGAATCGGGGGTTAACACCGCCGCGTGCCGCAGCGTTCCGCCGGCGCGTGCTGGCAATGCCGCCCCGACGCCCCCAAACTTGGCGGGTCAACGGAGGACCGACGTGCCCAATATCACGATGTACACCACCGCGATCTGCCCCTATTGCGTGGCCGCGAAGAATTTCCTGAAGTCCCGGGGCGCCAGCTGGGAAGAGGTCCGCATCGACCTCGACCCCGCCGCCCGCGAGCAGATGATGGCGCGCGCGAAGCGCACCTCGGTGCCGCAGATCTTCGTCGGCGACACCCACGTCGGCGGCTACGACGACCTGGTGGCGCTGGACCGCGCCGGCGGCCTCAAGCCGCTGCTGGAGGCGCAGGCATGAGCAGTTCCGAGAAGGACCGGGTCAAGGCGTTCACCGAATTCCGCCAGCGCATGAACGAGCGCATCCTGGGACAGGACAACCAGGTGGTGCGGCGCTTCTTCGCGCTCGACACCCAGACCTACAAGGCCGGCAAGCTCGACCTCAAGACCAAGGAGCTGCTGGGCCTGGTGGCGTCGATGGTGCTGCGCTGCGACGACTGCATCAGTTACCACATCGCCCAGTGCAAGGAAGCCGGCGTCGACCGCGATGAAATGTTCGAGGCCTTCAGTGTGGCCCTGGTGGTCGGCGGCTCGATCGTGATCCCGCACCTGCGCCGCGGCGTCGACTTCCTCGACCAGCTAGAAGGCCAGGGCATCCACGCCCCCGCCGCCCCCGACCACGAGCATTGAAAAGCTTCGGGCCTGAAGGCCCTCCTACACGCGGCCTGTAGGAGGGCCTTCAGGCCCGAACGCCCTGAGACCAAGGTCCAGTGGGCGAGGGGTCAGCTTGTTCTGGCATAATGCTGCGCCTTTGGCGGCCGGCCGGCTGCCACTACTTCTTGGAAGAACAAGCACTTATGACCCAGACCATCGCGGTGATCCGTGGCGACGGCATCGGCCCGGAAATCATGGACGCCACCCTGAAGGTGCTCGATGCGCTGAAGGTCGGCCTCACCTATGACTTCGTCGAAGCCGGCCTGAGCGCCTACGAGAAGCAGGGCGAGCTGCTCCCCGCCGCCACCCTCGACGCCATCCACCGCCACCGCGTCGCGCTGAAGTCGCCGCTGACCACGCCGGTCGGCGAGGGCTTCAGCTCGATCAACGTCGAGCTGCGCAAGCGTTTCGACCTGTACGCGAACGTGCGCCCGGCGATCAGCTTCCCCAACACCAAGTCGCGCTACGAGAACATCGACCTGATCACGGTGCGCGAGAACACCGAGGGCGCCTACATCGGCGAGGGCCAGAACCTCACCGCCGACGGCGAAACCGCCACCCTGGTGCAGAAGGTCACGCGCCGCGGCTCCGAGCGCATCGTCCGCTACGCCTTCGACCTGGCCCGCCGCATCGGCCGCAAGAAGGTCACCGTGGTGCACAAGGCCAACATCCTGAAGTCGACCTCGGGCCTCTTCCTGAAGGTCGCGCGCCAGGTGGCCACCGAGTACCCGGACATCCAGTGCAACGAGATGATCGTGGACAACACCTGCATGCAGCTGGTGATGCGCCCCGAGCAGTTCGACGTCATCGTGACCACCAACCTGTTCGGCGACATCCTGTCCGACCTCTGCGCCGGACTGGTCGGCGGCCTGGGCCTGGCCCCGGGCGCGAACATCGGCACCGAGGCGGCGATCTTCGAGGCCGTGCACGGCTCGGCGCCGGACATCGCCGGCAAGGGCATCGCCAACCCGGTCGCGCTGCTGCTGGCCGCGGTGCAGATGCTCGAACACCTGGGCAAGGTGGCCGAAGCCAACCGCCTGCGCCAGGCGATCATCGACACGATGGCGGCCAAGGACAACCTGACGCCGGACCTCGGCGGCACCGGCACCACGCAGTCCTTCGCCGCGGCGATCGCGGCCCGCGCCGCGGGCTGAGCCGCCCGCCGGCGGCATCGAAAAGGGCGCCCCGCGGGCGCCCTTTTTCCTTGCAGGATCCGCCCCCGTGGGAGGGACTTCAGTCCCGAACGCCGCCGGTCACCCGCGCACCCACCGATGCCCGCAGTCCCCGCATTCGCCCCGACTGCCGCGCAGCGGGAACGTCGCCGCCCCGAACAGCCACACCGCCACGGCCAGCAGCTTGCCCGTGGTCGGTGCCCGGGTCGCGAAGCGGTGGCTGCCACAGGCCGGGCAAGCTTCTTCCACCGGTTCGCCGACGGCCTCCTCCAACTCGCGCTCCAGCTCGCCGTTGGCGTAGGCCGCGACCAGCGCCCGCGCCTCCTCGGCCTGGCCCGGCGGCACCTGCACCCGCACGCCACCCATCGCGCCGGTCAGCGGATAGTTGGCCGTGACCAGCTGGTCGTCCGCGACCGTGGCCTGCAGGCCTGCCGATTCGAGCAGGGCGCGCACCACGTGGGCCTCCGAGGGCTCGAAGTAGCGCGCGATGGTGACGGTCATGGAACGGCACTCCGACAATGGGAGGAGGCGGGCCGGCGCGTCCGGGCTGGCCCGGGGTTAGGCTGCCGCCGGGCCGCATTCGCGACCAACTAAGCACTTGGCGATATTCTGCCTCGTCCACGGCAGGAGCGAACCCCATGGCGAAGTTCGGGCAAGGCGGATTCCGTGTTGGTCGCGCGCTGGCCTGGCTGGTCGGCTCGCTCGGGTTGTTGGCCCTGGCGGTCTGGCTGGCGTTCCAGCTCAGTCCCTGGCCTTCGGTGCTGCTGGTGCGGCACGCGTTCGGGGAAGGCAGCGCGGCCGCTTCCCGGGCGCTGGAAAAACACGTGCCGGCCGGACTGCGCGAGTGGCGGGACCTGCGCTATGACGCCGGGGATCCCGACGGCTACCTCGACCTGTATGCGCCGGCGGACGCCACGGGCCCGCTGACGACGATCGTCTGGGTGCATGGGGGCGGCTTCATCTCGGGCGACAAGCAGGACATCGCCAACTACGCGCGGGTGCTGGCGGGCCAGGGCTTCGCCGTGGCCAGCGTGCAGTACACGATCGCGCCGGAGGCGAAGTACCCGACGCCGCTGCAGCAGGTGAACCGGGCCCTGGCCTGGTTGGCCTCCTCGCCGGAAGGCCTGCCGGTCGATCCTTCCCGGCTGGTGCTGGCGGGCGACTCCGCCGGTGCGCAGCTCGCCGCGCAGCTGGCGGCGGCGCTGTCGGATCCCTTGTATGGGGCCCGCCTGCGTCTGGCGCCGGCACCGGCACTGCCGCCAGGCCGGCTCGCGGGCACGCTGCTCTACTGCGGGCCGCACGATGCCCGGCTGGTCTTCACCGAGGGCGCGTTCGGTGGATTCCTCGAGACCGTGTTCTGGTCCTACTTCGGTGAGCGTGATTTCAGTAGCGTGCCCGCGCTGCAACAATTCTCCGTGCCGGCGCACGTCACGCCGCGGTTCCCGCCCAGCTTCATCTCTGTCGGCAATGCCGATCCGCTGATGCCGCATTCGGAGGCGCTGGCCGTCGCGCTGGCCAACCAGGGGGTTCGGGTAGAAACGCTGTTCTTTCCACCGGACTACGCGCCTGCGCTCGGGCACGAATACCAGTTCGACCTGGACTCCGAGGCCGGGCGCGAGGCGCTGGCACGAAGCGTCGCCTTCCTGCGCTCGCTTTAGGTGGGAGTCGCGCTCAGCGCACCACGACCGTCGTCGCCTTGTTCGCGACGAGGTAGGGCTTGAGGTCCTCCACCTGCCGCAGCTTGCCGATCGCGCGCTGGGCGAACTTGGCGGTGGTGATGCGCACATGGCAAGTCTGGAACTCGCGCTCGGGGTCCTTGCCGCGCGAGCTGTAGACCACGCGGCCGTCGCGGTCCCAGCCCAGCACCAGGCGCTCCTGCAGGTGGCTGGTGCGGTAGATCCAGCCCTTCTGGATGTCGGATTCGGCCATGGCCATGCGTGGGTACCTGTCGGGTGCGTTGAATTCAGTCGTTCGGCAGCCAGCCCAGCGTACCGGCGTGCAGGCTCTGGATATACAGGCGATCGCGCGTTTCGGTGGCGGCGGTGGTGTCCGGGTACGCGCCCACCGGGTCCTGCAGGTCGGCGAGCACGTGGCCCTCCTCGTTGAAGGCCATCACGTGGCCGTAGGCCGGCGGCACCGGCCACAGGACCCGGGGCAGCCGCAGCGTCATCCGCCGCAGGAACGGGTAGGGCGCCATCGCATCCACCAGCCCGCTGCGCGGCTTGGTGAGGCCCAGCCAGATCCGGCCGTCCAGCCCGCGCATCAGGTTGTCGGGATAGCCGGGCAGGTTGTCGAACAGCGCGAAGGCCTGCGTCGAGGCTTCGCGCACATCCAGCGCCCGCGCCTCGCGGTCGATGCGCCATACGCGGTACTGGCCGGTTTCGACCACCAGCAGCGCGCGCTGGTCGGCGGTGAGCGCCACGCCGTTGGCGAAGCTCAGCCCCCGCGCGACCACGCGCAGCGCGCGCGACGACGGGTCGAATTCGAACACGCGGCCGGTGGCCGATTGCTCGAGCAGGTCGAGCACGCTGGCCTCGAAGGCGCCGCCCCAGTCGGCCGGCGCGAAGCGGGTGCTGGCGTCGCTGAAGTAGATCCGGCCGTCGTCGGCCACCACCACGGCATCGGCGAAGCGGATGGGTTCACCGGCGAAGGCATCGGCCAGCACCGTCGCCTGGCCGTCCGGCGCGATCGACAGCAGGCCGCGGTAGGCGTCGGCGGCGATCAGCCGGCCGGCGGCATCGAAGTCGAAGCCCAGCACCCGCCCGCCGGTGTCCGCGAACACTTCGCGGCCGCTGCCGTCGGCGGCCATGCGCAGCACCTTGCCGCCGGCGACGGCGACGTACAGCCGGCCGTCCGGCCCGAAGGCGACGTGCTCCGGGCCGCGTTCGCCGCCCAGGTCGATGTGGCGCAGTCCGGCCAGCGCCTGGTTGGTCGCGTGCGGACCCCAATGGCCGAGATCCTCCGGCGCGCGCCAGGCCACCGGCTGCACGGGCACCGGCCAAACGCACAGGTAGCCGACCAGCGCCGCGGCCGCGACCAGGGCGGCCCGCCATCGGCGTGCGCGTCGGTTCACGCGCGGGGCCACGCGGACGCGGGTTCAGTCACGGCAGGGCCCGGCGCGACGGCGGGCTCAGTCGTTGTCGGCGTCGCCGCGCGCCGCCGCTTCGTCAGCGGCCTCGTCCACCGCTTCGGCCGGCGGCACGTACATCGCCACCGCCGTGGCCTGCTTTTGCGTGGTGGGAATGCCGATGCCCACGCCTACCGCGCTGTTGCGGCCGTAACTCGCACCGCCCACCGACATGCCCACCGGCGAGCGCGAATTGCCGCGCCCGAGGATCAGCAGGCCGTTGGCGCCCAGCGCCGCGGCCTCCGCGCGCAGGCGGTCCATCACCGCGGCGTCCTGGCCGCGGGTGCCAAAGCCAATCGCGCTGGACGCATCGATCTCGGCGATGTCGATCGCGCCCGGCGGCGGCACGCGATAGATGCGCACTTCCGAGGGATCGATAGGCGCGCGGGCTTCGCCCAGCATGAGCTTGTCGGTGCTGGCGCAGCCGCCGAGCAGGGCAAGGCCGGCGAGGGCGAGGATCAGTCGGCGGTTCATGGCGAAGCTCCGGCGGGGGCGGGTGCGGAAGGACGCGGCCATCGTCGCACGGGATCGCCGGTACCGGGGCGAAGGCTCAGTCGATCCGTTCAGGCGGCAGCCCGTCCGGCCAGCCGCGCGGCAGGTAGTGGGCGACGTCGGCCAGCAGCAGCATCGGCCGGTCCTCCGGGGTGTCGCCGTAGGCGTGGATGCGGTCGAAGCGGGAGGGTTCGACGTCGGCGCGGATGCGCGCCACTTTTTCCTCCAGCACGCATTGCGGCCCGGCATAGCGGCCGGTCAGGCGGCCATCGCGGTCCTCGAGCCGGGAGCCCATCGCCACGACGCCCTCGGACTCGGCCCAGGGCGCCAGCAGGGCTTCGAAGTTGCCCGATACGACGCGCACCGTGTCGCCGCGGTCGCGGTGCGCGCGCAGCCGGGCCAGGGCTTCGGGCCGCAGCAGCGCGGGAAGCTCGGCCTGCGACCAGTCGCGGGCGGCGGCTTCGAACTGCGCCACCGGCATCCCGGTGAGCGCCCGCGCCACCACGGCCGCGCGTACCCGGGTACCCGTGACCAGCCCGAGCCGGTAGCCGGCGACCAGCGGCGCCAGCCGCCAGCGCCCCCAGCGCAGCCGCTCGGCGGGCACCACGCTGCGCACGAAGCGCGGGAAGGTTTCGCAGTTCGTCAGCGTGCCGTCGAAATCAAACAGCGCGAGGTCAGGCACGGCGTTCGAAGATCCAAGCCGCCAGGCCGCCTACGTTGAGCAGTACCGTGGCCCAGTACACGGCCAGGAAGGAAGCCTTCACCGACTTGTGCCGCAGCCAGTGCTGCGCGGCCATGGCACCGGGCCAGCCGCCCGCGAGCGACAGGATATGCAGGGTGCTCTCCGGCGTCCGGCGATGCCCGGCCTGGGCCGCGCGCTTGTCGATCGCATAGGCGACGAAGGTGAGTGCGCTCATCACCGCGTACCCGGCCGGCACCAGCGCCGGCAGGCCGAGCCAGGCGGTGATGGCCACCACTGCGGACAGGCAGGCGAGGGCGAGCACGCCCTTCGGACCGCGTCCGCTCCGCGCGGTGGCGGTGCGGGGTTTACCGAAGCCTGCCGGACGCGCCGACACGGCGTTCATGCGGCCGCGTTCATCGCGCGCGACTTCGTAGGTCAGGTGCAGGCCCGGCCCGGGGCGCGAGCCGGCGCGGGAAATGGCGCGCACGTGGACGAACACGCGGTCACCGCCGCCGTTGGGCGTGATGAAACCGTAGCCCTTCTCGTCGTGCCACTCGGTGATCCGGCCGGCGAATCGCATCGTCGGCTGACTCCGCCCGTCGCGCGGACTCAGTCGCGCGACTGCAGCTTGGCCAGCAGGCGCAGGATCTCGAGGTAGAGCCAGACCAGGGTGACGGTCAGGCCGAAGGCGCCGTACCACTCCATGTACTTCGGCGCGCCGGCCTCGACGCCCGATTCGATGAAGTCGAAGTCCAGCACCAGGTTCAGCGCGGCGATCACGACCACGAAGCCGCTGAAGGCGATGCCCATCCAGCTGGACTCGTGGATGAACCCCATGCCCTCGAAGCCGAACAGGCGCATGCCGAAGTTCACGAGGTACAGCACGGCGATGCCGCCGGTGGCCGCGACCACGCCCAGCTTGAAGTTCTCGGTAGCCTTGATCAGGCCCGTCTTGTAGGCCAGCAGCAGCGAGGCCAGCACGCCCATGGTCAGCATCACGGCCTGCATGACGATGCCGGGGAAGCTGGCCTCGAACATGGCCGAGATGCCGCCGACGAACAGGCCCTCGAGCGCGGCGTAGAGCGGTGCGGTGACCGGGGCCCAGGTCTTCTTGAACACGGTGACCAGCGCGACGATGAAGCCGCCGATGCCGCCGACCAGCAGCCAGGGCATGACCGCACCCGGGTTCTCGGGGCTGTAGAAGCTCCAGGCGAAAGTGGCGGTGGCCACCAGCAGCAGGAGCATGAAGCCGGTCTTGTTGACGGTGCCGTTGAGCGACATCGTGTCGCTGGCGGCGCCCCCGCTCACCAACTGGCCGCTGGCGACGTCGAGGAAGGTGTTCTGGTTCAGGGCGGGATTGCCGCTGCGCATGCCGGGCTCCGGGGCGTGAAGGACTGCCCCGGATGCTAGCCGAGCGGCGCGCGGGGCGCCACCGTGGCCGGTCTCAGGGCGCGACGTCGCCGCGCAGCCGCCAGAAATGCTGCAGCACCGCCACCGGGGTGTGCCCGGGCCGGTAGGCGTGGCGCAGGGCGCCGTGCACGTAGTCGGTGGCGTCGGCGCAGGCCGTGCGCAGGTCCAGGCCCAGGCAGAGGTTGGCGGCGATGGCCGAAGCCAGGGTGCAGCCGGTGCCGTGGCCTTCGACGGGGAGCCGCGGATGGGTGAACACCGCCCGGGCGTGGTCGTGTCCGAAGCGGTCGGTCATCTCGCCCTCGCCGGGCAGGTGGCCGCCCTTGAGCAGCACCGCGCGGGCGCCTTCGGCCAGCATCTGGGCCAGCGCCCGTTCGGCGTCGTCGTCGGTCTGGATCCGGCGGCCCAGCAGCAGCTCGGCCTCGGGGATGTTCGGCGTCACCACGCTGGCCAGCGGCAGCAGGCGGGTGCGCAGCGCGTCCAGGGCGTCGTCGGCCAGCAGCTTGGCGCCCGAGGTGGCCACCATCACCGGGTCGAGCACGATGTGGGCGGGGCGGTGAACTTCCAGCGCATCGGCCACGCAGTGGATGACCTCGGTGCTGGCCAGCATGCCGAGCTTGACGCCGCCGATGTGGAAATCGTCGAAGCAGGCGTCGATCTGCGCGCGCAGGAACGCCAGCGGCGGCACGTGCACGGCGGTGACGGCGCGGGTGTTCTGCGCGGTCAGCGCGGCGATCGCGCTCAGCCCGTGCAGGCCGTGGGCGGCGAAAGTCTTGAGGTCGGCCTGGATGCCGGCCCCGCCGCCGCTGTCGGAGCCGGCTATGGTCAGTACGGAGATCGGGCGTAGTTGGGGCATCTCGGCTCTTCGGGGTTCTTCTTCAGGCGCGGAAAAACGCGGATTGACGCGGGTTGGAGCACGTAAGCTTATCCGGTGCGGTGCCGACTCAGAAGTTGTTGGCCACCAGCTTGAGCACGCCAAGCATTTGTTTCCGCACCGGTGTCGGCATGCGGCGGATCGCGGCCAGGCAATCCGCTTCGATGTCGTCCTGGGCGAAGTCCTCCCTTCGCACGGCTTCGGTCCAGTCGCCCGTCTCCTTCCTCCAGTCGCCCTCGCCGGTGCCCAGCCACTCCAGCCGCACGCCCGTGGTGCCGGCGATGGCGATCAGGTGCTGCATCGAGGGCAGGCAGCCATCCCGGCGCTCCCACTGCGCCACCGCACTGCGCCTGACGCCGACCGCTTCGGCCAACGCCACTTGGGATAGCCCTGCGAGGGATCGGGCGCGCCTGATTCTTTCGGCGGTGCTGGGCATGTTTGCTCCTGGGTCCGTGGCCGGGGAGGAATGCTTCCGCTAACTAGGTAGCACAACCGTTCGTGATTGGTAGTCAATGGCTAACCGCTGCGCGCTGAAATCTTCTCGCCCGCGGTTCCCGACCGGTCCCGGTGCCGATGCGGAGGCCGGACAGCGAAACCTCCCATTGCCCGGTGCGCCCGGATCGTAGTCCGCTTGCATTGCGGAACGCCGGCCCCGTTCCGCGGCGAGACAGGTCCCGTCTCGCCACACGCCCCCCGGGGTCGCATCCGAATGAGGAGATTCCCATGCACAGCAAACTGCGCGTCGCCAGCCTACTGTTGGCGGTCTTGTTGCCCTTCGGCGGCGTTCACGCGGCCTCGACGGTGGATGGCCTGGCGCCGGCGTCCATGCGGGCCGAGCTGGCTCGCGAACTCTTGGCGCGATGGCAACCCGTCGTGGTCGCACGCTACGGTGCGGACGCGGCAGGCTGGGCGGAGCGCATGCAGTCCACGCTCGCCAGCGCCGACATGGGCAACCTCGAGCTCGCCGCCAGCGCGGCCACCTTCGAGCAGATGAATGCGGCCCTGCTTGGCGGCGCCGCGGGCGGAGCCGCCGATGGCGGCAGTCGCCCCGCGGCCTTGGGGCAGCCCGGCGTCGACCTGGTCTACACCCCGGTCACGCCCTGCCGGATCGCCGACACCCGGGTCGTCGGCGGTCCGATCGCCGCGTCGTCGACACGGTCCTTCGCGGCCTACACCACCACCGACTTCAGTGCGCAGGGCGGCGGGATGGGCGACTGCGACCTTCCGGAGAACGCTTCGGCCATCACGGTCAAGCTCACCTCGGTGCGGCCGGCCGTGGACGGCTTCCTTACGGCGTTTCCGTTTGGCGAAACGCAGCCACTGGCGTCGTCGTTGAACTACACGCAGGGCCTGATCTCGTCGGATGAGTCGCATGTCCGCCTGTGCCGTCCGGCTTGCGCGAGCGGCTTCAATGTCTTCAGCTTCGGCGAATCAGACGTCGTCATCGACGTGACCGGCTACTTCGCCGAACCCGAAGCGACCGCGCTCGACTGCACGGTGGCCCAGCAGGCGGGCAACCTGGACCTGCTGGGTGGCCTGCAGGCGCGGAGCGTGAATTGCCCGGTGGGCTATAGCGCGACCGGCGGCGGCTGCGGCGGACCGCTGGGCATCGGGATCAGCAACTCGCAGCCCCTGCTCTCCGGTGGCGCCCCGGTCGGCTGGCGGTGCGACCTGGTGGGATCCTTGCTGAGCGTCATCAGCTATCAGGTCAGCGCCACCTGCTGCCGGATACCGGGTCGCTGAACCCAGCGGGGCCGGCGCCGCTCCACCGCCTTGGGTGGGGCGGCCCCGGCATCCTCGTCCGGGGCGTCAGGCGTCGCCGCGCCCCGGGCGCAGGGTCCGGTGCTTCCACACGGCGTAGGTCAGGCCGGTGGTGCCCGTCACTGCAGCCGGAAGGTAGAGGGCGCGGTAGTCGAGGGATGCGAAGGCGACGGCGCCGAGAACGCCGCCGGCCAGGAAGCTGGTGATGATGACCAGGCAGAGCCACAGGCGGCGGCGGGCGACGGGGAGTCCGCGCAGGGCGTGGCCGAGGGTGATGCCGAGGTCGGTGAACATGCCGCTGACGTGCGAGGTACGGATGATGGCGCCGCTGTAGGTGGTGGCCATCGCGTTCTGCAGGCCGATCGCCACCGCGGCCAGCAGCGGGCCGGCGAAGCTGCCGCGACTGAAAAGCGGCACCGCCAACGCCAGCAGCACCGCCTCGATCGCGAGCGCCACGCCGTAGCGGCGGCCCAGCCGCAGCACGCTGTCCTGCACCAGCAGCCCGCTGAGCATCGCGCCGCCGACGAAGGCCAGCAGCATCGCCGCCAGCTGCCACGCGGCGTGGCCGTCGCCGCCGGCAAGCGCGGCGCCGAGCAGGGTGGTGGTGCCGGTGAGGTGGGTGATGGCCTGGTGTTCGAAGCCGAGGTAACCCACCACGTTCACCATGCCGGCGACCAGGGCCAGGGCGGACGCCCCGACCCAGACCCAGGTCGCCAGCCGCTCGGTCATGGCCTCACAGCACTTCCGAGGCGTAGTCGGCCAGGCGCGACCGCTCGCCGCGACGCAGCGTGATGTGCGCGCTGTGCGCCCAGTTCTTGAACCGGTCCACCGCGTAGGTCAGGCCCGAGGTGGTCTCGGTGAGGTAGGGCGTGTCGATCTGCTCGACGTTGCCCATGCAGATGATCTTCGTGCCCGGGCCGGCGCGCGTGATCAGGGTCTTCATCTGCTTGGGCGTGAGGTTCTGCGCCTCGTCGACGATCACCCAGCGGTTGAGGAAGGTGCGGCCGCGCATGAAGTTCATCGAGCGGATCTTGATGCGGCTGGCGAGCAATTCATTGGTGGCGCCGCGGCCCCAGCTGCCGTGGTCCTCGGTGTGGGTGAGCACTTCGAGGTTGTCGGTCAGCGCGCCCATCCACGGCGTCATCTTCTCTTCCTCGGTGCCGGGCAGGAAGCCGATGTCCTCGCCCACGCTGACCGTGGCGCGGGTCATGATGATCTCGCGGTAGCGCTGGATGTCCATCGTCTGGGTCAGACCGGCGGCCAGGGCCAGCAGCGTCTTGCCGGTGCCGGCGGTGCCGAGCAGGGTGACGAAGTCGATCTCCGGGTCCATCAGCGCGTTGAAGGCGAAGTTCTGCTCCCGGTTGCGGGCGTTGATGCCCCACACCTGGTGCTGCGGCGCGCGGAAGTCGTCGACGATCTGCAGCACGGCGCGCTCGTCGTCGAGGCGCGCGACCTTCATCTCCACTTCCTCGGCGCCGGGCATGTACAGGAACTGGTTCGGGTACCAGCCGTCGTCGTCGCGGCGGCGCACTTCGTAGAAGGTGCGGCCTTTCTCGGTCCAGCTGCGCAAGCTGCCTTCGTGCTGGTCCCAGAAATCGGCGGCCAGTTCGGTGGCGCCGGTGAAGAGCAGGTTGAAGTCGTCGATCGCGCGGTCGTTCTCGTAGTCCTCGGCCTTGACGCCGCAGATCGAGGCCTTGATGCGCAGGTTGATGTCCTTGGACACCAGCACCACGGGCACGCCCGGGTGGTCCTCGATCAGCTGCAGGATCGAGCCCAGGATCTGGTTGTCGGGCAGCACGGTGCCGAAACGCTTGCCCACTTCCACCGGCTTGAGCTGGAACAGCAGCCGGCCGACGCTCTCGTTGGCGCGCAACTGCAGGCCCTTGGGCTGCACCAGGCGCACGCCGTCGTCGATGTTGTTGCCGTTGCCGTGCGCCTCGATGATCTCGTTGAGGAAGCGGCTGACCTGGCGGGCGTTGCGGCTGGCCTCGCTGTGGCCTTTCTTGCCGTTGTCGAGCTCCTCCAGGACCATCATCGGGATGAAGACGTCATGCTCCTCGAACTTGAACAGCGCGGTCGGGTCGTGCATCAGCACGTTGGTGTCCAGTACGTAGATCCGCTTGCTTCTCGTCATGGTTTTCTCATGTAGGGAAGGGACACAGTTGCACCTCCATGTGCACGGCGACGCACCGCCGTGGCTCGCGGGGCGAGACGGCGGGGCGGGTTTGCTCGGGGGTGGCTCACTTGGCTTTGGCGGCCTTCTTCAGGGCTTCCAGCACGGCCTCGGCATGGCCGGGCACCTTGACGCCGCGCCAGCTTTCGACGACGCGGCCGTCGGGATCGATCAGGAAGGTGCTGCGCTCGATCCCAAGCACCTTCTTGCCATACATGTTCTTCTCCTTGATGACACCGAAGGCGCGGCACACGGCCTCGTCGGCGTCGGAGATCAGGTCGAAGGCGAAGCCATGCTTGGTGCAGAAGTTCTGGTGCGACTTCACCGAGTCGCGCGACAGCCCCAGGACCTCGGCCTTGAGCTTGCGGAACTTCGGGTAGAGGGCGTTGAAGTCGATGCCCTCGGTGGTGCAGCCCGGGGTGTTGTCCTTCGGATAGAAGTAAAGCACCAGCCACTGGCCGCGGTAGTCGGCGAGGTTGGCGCTGCCGCCCTTGCCCAGGGAGATCGGGAGGTCGCTGATGCGGTCGCCGGTGTCGATCATTCGTGTCCTCAGAACTTCATCGGATCCATGATGGCGTCGAGGTTCAGGTGGTCGCAGAACTCGAGGAAATCGTCGCGCAGGGCGGCGATGTGCATGTTCGAAGGGATGCCGATGGTGACCTGGGCCGAGAACATGTCGGCGCCGGTCTGCATCGCCCGGTAGCGCGAGCTGTGCAGGCTCTCGATGGTGATGCCCTGGCGGTCGAAGAAATCAGCCAGCTGGAACAGGATGCCGGGCTTGTCGGCCGCCACCACTTCCACGATGTAGGGCAGCAGGTTCGACTGCAGGGCCTTGGGGCCGGTGCGGTACCAGACCAGCTTGTAGCCTTCCTCGCGCTCGAGCCGGGTGAGCATGGCCTCGAGCTTGGCGACGGCGTCCCAGGAGCCCACGGCCAGGGCGGTGACCGAGACGTCGCGACCCACGGTGGAGAGCCGCGCATCGACCATGTTGCAGCCGCTGTCGGAAATGCGCCGGGTGACGGCCAACAGGGGGGACTGCGGATGCGTGGTGTAGGCGCTGATCAGCAGGTGGTTCTCGTTGGCAGCGGGGCGTGCGGCGGGGTCGGTCAATGCGGTGTTCCGTGGCGGCGCGGATGAACCCGCGCGTAAGTGTCCCGGCCAGCATACTTGCCGCCGCTTTGAAGCCGCAAGTAACATCGGGCCACGTCCACGCAAGGCCTCTCCTTTGCACCTTTCCGGCAGCATCACCGCGTTGGCCACCCCGTTCACGGCGGCCGGCGACCTCGACCTCGACGCCTGGGCCCGCCTGCTGGACGCCCAGCTGGCCGGCGGCAGCCACGGCATCGTCGTCGCCGGTTCCACCGGCGAGGCGGCCGCGCTCACCGACGACGAATTCATGACCCTGCTGCGCACCGCGGTGGCCCGCGTCGGCGGCCGGATGAAGGTGCTGGCCGGCACGGGCCAGTCCAACACCGCCAAGACCATCGCCCAGACCCGCCTGGCGCGCGACGGCGGCGCCGACGCGGCGCTGGTGGTCACGCCGCCGTACGTGCGCCCGACCCAGGCCGGCCTCGTCGCCCATTACCAGGCGGTGGCGGCCCAGGGCGGCCTGCCGGTGGTGCTCTACAACGTGCCGGGACGCACCGGCTGCGACCTGCTGCCGGAAACCGTCGCGCAGCTGTGCCGCCACCCCGGCATCATCGGCCTGAAGGAAGCGCGCGGCGACGAGGCGCGCTGGAACGCGCTCTATCCGCTGGCCGGCGCCGACTTCGCCCTGCTCAGCGGCGACGATCCGACCTTCGTGCGCGCCATGCTCGGCGGCGCGGACGGCGTCATCTCGGTCGCATCGAACGTGCTCCCGCGGGCCTTCGCGCGGCTCTGTGCGCTGGCGTCTTCCGGCGATCCGGAAGCGGCGCGGTCGCTGGATGCACGCCTGCAGCCGGTCTACGACTTCACGGGCATCGAGTCCAACCCGATCCCGGTCAAGGCGCTGCTGGCCCGGCAGGGCATCGGCCATGGCCTGCGCCTGCCGCTGCTGCCCCTGTCCGCGCCGCACGCCGCCCTGGCCGACCAGATGGCCGCGCTGTGTCGCCAGGTCGAGCAGGAACTGGCCTGAACCGCTTACCATTGGCGCCTGCCGCGGTCCGCCCGCAGCGCCCTCCAGGAGATCCCGCATGACCGTGTCCAAGCCTTCCCTTCGCCCGCTGCTGTGCGGCGCCCTCGCCGTGGCCCTGGTGTCCCAGGCCGGCTGCGCCTGGACCCGCAGCAAGCTGGGGATGGACGTCGAGTACCAGAAGAGCGGGGAGGGCAAGCCCCTGGTCGTCCCCGCGGGCCTGGACACGCCTCCGGCCGGCGCGGCGATCGTGGTGCCCGCTGCGGCCAACGGCCCGCTGGTCAGCAGCGACCTGCCGCCCAGCAACCTCGGCGGTGGCGCCACCGTCGGCGAGGAACTGCCGCCGGCCTCGGGCGTGGCCGGGATCGCCGAATTGACCCTGGCCGATCCGGCCGACGAAGCCTGGCGCCGCGTGGGCGCGGCGCTGCCGGGCATCGCCGGCGTACGCGTGGGCGACAGCGCCAAGCTGCTCAACAGCCACGAGGCGACCTACCGCGGCGTGACCGTGCTGCTGCGCGCGGAACCGACCACCGCCGGCTCCCGCGTCGTGGCCCTGGGCGCCGACGGCCAGCCCGTCACCACCGGCGCCCCCGCCGAGCTGCTGGCCCTCCTGCGCGACAAGCTCGCCGAGTAACGCCGGAAAAAAAGGGGTCAGAGTGATTATTCGTTTAAAACGAATAATCACTCTGACCCCTTTTTTTGTTGCTCAGCGCTCGAGGAGGGGGAGTTTGCCGGGCTTGCCGTCCCATTCGGCGGCGTCGGGCAGGGGATCCTGGCGGGTGGTGATCACCGGCCACTGCTTGGACAGCTCGGCGTTGAGGGCGATGAAGCCCTCTTGGCCGGCGGGCACGTCGTCTTCCGGGTAGATCGCCTTGGCCGGGCACTCGGGCTCGCACAGCGTGCAGTCGATGCACTCTTCGGGGTCGATGACCAGGAAGTTCGGGCCCTCGTGGAAGCAGTCGACCGGGCACACCTCGACGCAGTCGGTGTACTTGCACTTGATGCAGTTCTCGATGACGACAAAGGGCATGGCCGGGACTCGTGGGAAGTGCGAACGCCGCTGATTCTAGCGGCAGCAGCCGGCGACGCCCAGCGCGGCGGGGCAGCGGGCCCGCAAAAAGCGAAGGCCCGGCATGGCCGGGCCTTCTGAAGAGTGGCGCTCCCTAGGGGACTCGAACCCCTGTTCCAGCCTTGAGAGGGCCGTGTCCTAGGCCACTAGACGAAGGGAGCGCGGATGGCGAAGCGGTGCAGCGGGCGCTAGTATACCGGGCTTTACCGGTGCCGGGAAGCCGCTTCCCGCCCGGGCCCGAAGACGCCGCGCAAGGACCCCGCGCCGCCCCGACCCGAATGGACAAGCGCATCGCCACTCCCCTCACGCCCCTGATCGTGCCGCGCGCCGAACACGGCATCTCCCGCAAGGACATCAGTCCCAACGCGCTGCGCGTGCTCTACAAGCTGCGCGAAGGCGGCTTCCAGGGCTACCTGGTCGGCGGCGCCGTCCGAGACCTGCTCGTCGGCGGCCACCCGAAGGACTTCGACGTCGCCACCGACGCCACCCCGGAGCAGGTGCGCTCGCTGTTCCGCAACTGCCGCCTGATCGGCCGGCGCTTCCGGCTTGCGCACGTGGTGTTCGGCCGCGAGATCATCGAGGTGGCCACGTTCCGCGCCAACACCGACGACGGCAGCGGCGACCGCGAGACCGAGGACGGGGGCCGCCTGCTGCGCGACAACGTCTACGGCACGATCGAGGACGACGCGGTCCGCCGCGACTTCACCGCGAACGCACTCTATTACGCCATCGAGGATTTCTCGGTGCGCGACTACTGCGGCGGCTACCAGGACTGCCAGGACCGCGTGCTGCGCCTGATCGGCGACCCGGTGGAGCGCTACCGCGAGGACCCTGTGCGCATGCTGCGCGCCGCGCGCCTGGCCGCGAAGCTCGGCTTCGCGATCGCGCCCGATGCCGCCGCGCCGATCCCCGAACTGGCGCCGCTGCTGTCGGCGGCGCCGCCGGCGCGCCTGTTCGACGAGTGCCTGAAGATGTTCCTGGCCGGCCACGCCGAGGCCAGCTTCATGCTGCTCGAGAACCACGGCCTGCTGCCGGCGCTGTTCCCCGAGACCGCGGTCGCGCTAGAGACCAACCGCAGCGGCGCCCTGCGCGCGATGGTGCTGCAGGCGCTGCGCAGCACCGACGAGCGCGTCGCCCAGGACAAGCCGGTGACGCCGGCCTTCCTGTTCGCCGCCCTGCTGTGGCCGGCGTACTGCCGCGAGCTGGCGGTGATGCAGAAGGCCGGCATCGACCCGCTGGTGGCCCAGCAGCGCGCCGCCGATCGCGTCACCCTGCACCAGGCCCAGCGGATCGCGCTGCCGCGCCGGTTCTCGCAGCCGATGCAGGAGATCTGGCTGCTGCAGCCGCGCTTTGCCCAGCGCGTGCGCAAGCGCGTGTTCCGGCTGCTGTCGCACCCGCGCTTCCGCGCCGCCTTCGACTTCCTCGAGCTGCGCGCCGGCGCCGCCCCCGAACTGGCGGCCGACGTCGCCTTCTGGCGCGAGGCCCAGGCCCAGGCGCCCGAGCAGTTGGCCGAACGCCTGGACCCGAAGTCGCCGCGCCGCGAGCGCGACCCCGAGGACGCCAGCCCCGAAGGCGAGGGCGCCGCGCCCGGCCCGAAGAAGCGCCGCCGGCGCCGGCGCAAGCCGGGCGGGGGCGAGGGTGGCGGCGAGTGAGGCCGGACGACCCGGTCCGCGCCTTCGTCGGCCTGGGCGGCAACCAGGGCGACGTCGAAACCACGCTGGTCGAGGCGCTCTGGGCGGTGGATGCGCTGCCCCAGACCACCATCCAGCGCCAGTCCGCGTTCTACCGCACGCCGGCCTGGGGCAAGACGGACCAGCCGGCGTTCCTCAATGCCGTGGTCGAGCTGCGCACGCGCATGCCCGCCAAGGTGCTGCTCGAGTCCCTGCTGGCGATCGAAGCGCGCTTCGGCCGCGTGCGCAGCGAGGCCGACCGCTGGGGCCCGCGCGCGATCGACCTCGACCTGCTGGCGTATGGCGACGAAGTGATCGACGAGCCCGGCCTCACGCTGCCGCACCCGCACCTGCACGAGCGCGCCTTCGTGCTGGTGCCGCTGGCCGAGATCGCCCCGGCGCTGGTCATCCCGGGCCGCGGCGACGTCGCCTCGCTGCTCGCCGCGGTGGATGTTTCGGGTATCGAAGCGATACCTTAGGGGTCCTTCCCCCCGGGCCAACGCCATGTATGCGAACGACCCCAACGCCCCGGCGCGCGTCCGCCTGACGGTGCCCGCGCTGCGCAAGATGAAGGCCGAGGGCCGGCGGATCGTGTCGATCACGGCTTACGACGCCAGCTTCGCCCGCAGCATCGACGCCGCCGGCATCGACCTGGTGCTGGTGGGCGATTCGCTGGGCATGGTCTGCCAGGGCCGCGACAGCACGCTGCCGGTCACGGTGGACGACATCGCCTACCACGTCGCCTGCGTGGCGCGCGGCCTGTCCGGTGCCTTCCTGGTCGCCGACCTGCCGTTCCAGTCCGACGCCACGCCGGAGCGCGCGCTAGATGCCTCCACCCGCTGCCTGCAGGCCGGCGCGCAGATGGTGAAGCTCGAGGGCGCGGGCCCGAAGCTCGAGGTCATCCGCTTCCTGGCCGAGCGCGAGATCCCGGTGTGCGCGCACCTCGGGCTGACGCCGCAGTCGGTGCTGCGGCTGGGCGGCTACAAGGTGCAGGGCAAGGAGGCCGCGGCCGCGAAGAAGCTGCTGGCCGACGCCCGCGCCGTGGCCGAGGCCGGCGCCGACCTGCTGGTGCTCGAGTGCGTGCCTTCGTCGCTGGCGGCCGAGATCACCGCCGCGGTCGCCATCCCCACCATCGGCATCGGCGCCGGCCCGGCCTGCGACGGCCAGATCCTGGTGCTGCACGACCTGCTGGGCATGAACAGCGGCCACCGCCGGCCGCGTTTCGTCAAGGATTTCCTGGCCGAAGGCGGCTCCGTGCTGGGCGCTTTCCAGGCCTATGCGGCCGCCGTGCGCGACGGCAGCTTCCCCGCCCCCGAACACGGATACTGAAACGGATGCAGACCCACTCCACGCTGGCCGCGCTGCGCGCCCAGGTCCGCCAGTGGCGCCGCGAAGGCGCCAGCATCGGCTTCGTCCCGACCATGGGCAACCTGCACGCCGGCCACCACGCCCTGGTGGCACTGGCGCGCCGGCACGCCGACCGCGTCGTCGCCAGCATCTTCGTCAACCCGACCCAGTTCGGCCCGAACGAGGACTACGCGCGCTACCCGCGCACGCCCGACAGCGACATCAAGGGCCTGGCCGAAACCGGCTGCGACGCGCTGTTCCTGCCGCCGGTGGAGCAGATGTACCCGTTCGGCACCATGGGCTGCGTGCAGATGCACGTGCCCGGCATCACCGACATCCTGTGCGGTGCGCACCGCCCGGGCCACTTCAACGGCGTGGCGCAGGTGGTGGCGCGGCTGTTCAACATGGTGCAGCCCGACCTGGCCGTGTTCGGGCGCAAGGATTACCAGCAGCTGCAGGTGATCCGCTACATGACCCGCGAGATGAGCTTCCCGGTGGAGATCATCCCGGCGCCGACGCTGCGCGAGGCCGACGGCCTGGCCATGAGTTCGCGCAACCAGTACCTGCAGGGCGACGAACGTCCGGCCGCGACGCGCATCTACCAGACCTTGCGCTTCATGCGCGACGCGGCGCGCCAGGGCCTGCCCGTGGCGGGCATCGAGGACGAGGCGGTGGCGCGGCTCGAAGCGGCCGGCTTCACCGTGGACTACGCCGAAGTGCGCCGCGGCGACCTCACCCGCGCCAAGTCACCGGATGAAAAAGGCCTGGTCGCCCTGGTCGCCGCGCGCCTCGGCCGCACGCGGCTGATCGACAACCTGGAGTTCGACGGTGAGTGAGGGCGTGGGGCTGGACCAATCGCACTGGCAGGCACTGCGGGCCCAGGCCGAACGCCTGGCCCGGGCCCCGTTGCCGGTCGACGCCGCGCGCGCGAGTGAGTTCGCGCTGCGCGTCGGGCCGCTTTACGCCAGCTTCGCGCGCCAGCGGCTGGATGCGGAGGCACGCGACACGCTGTTTGCGATGGCGCGGGCCGCCGACCTGCCGACGGCGCTGAGGGCGCTGTTCGACGGGGAGATGGTCAACACCTCCGAGCGCCGCGCGGCGCTGCACACCGCCTTGCGCGGCGGGCTGGGCCAGTCCGCGGCCGCGCGCGAGGCGAGGGCGCTGGCGCTGGCGGCGCAAGCCCGGATGGACGCGCTGCACGCGATGCTCGAAGCCAGCGACGTCACCGACATCGTCAGCGTCGGGATCGGCGGCTCCGACCTCGGGCCGCGCCTGGCCGTGGACGCGCTGCGCGACTTCCACGCCGGGCGCTTCCGCGTCCACTTCCTCACCAACGTCGACGGCAGCGATGCCCAGCACCTGCTGCGCGGCCTGGACCCGGCCCGCACCGCCGGCATCCTGGTCTCGAAAAGCTTCGGCACCCAGGAAACCCTGCTCAACGGCACCTTGCTGCGCGATTGGATGGGCGGCGCCGAACGCCTGTTCGCGGTCAGCGCCAACATCGAATGCGCCGAGGCGTTCGGCATCCCTGCGGCACGGGTGCTGCCGATGTGGGACTGGGTCGGCGGCCGTTACTCGCTGTGGTCGGCGGTCGGTTTCTCGGTGCAGCTGGCGATCGGCCGCGAGCGTTTCGCCCAGCTGCTGGCGGGCGCGGCCCTCGTCGACGAGCACGTGCTCACCGCGCCGACCGAACGCAACCTCGCCGCCTGGCACGCCTTGGTCGGCATCTGGAACCGCAACGGCCTCGGCCTGGCCAGCGCCGCGGTGCTGCCCTACGACCAGCGCCTGGCCCTGCTGCCGGCCTTCCTGCAGCAGCTGGTGATGGAGAGCCTGGGCAAGTCGGTGCGCCACGACGGCAGCCCGGTGCTGGCCGACACCGTGCCCGTGCTCTGGGGCGGCGCCGGCACCAATGCCCAGCACAGTTTCTTCCAGGCCTTGCACCAGGGCACCGAGACGGTGCCCGCGGACTTCCTCGGCGTGGTGCGCCCGGCGCACGCGCACGGCCACCACCACGACGTGCTGCTGGCGAACCTGCTGGCGCAGGCCGAGGCGCTGGGCAACGGCTGGCCGTCGGACGACGCGCACAAGGGCTATCCCGGCGGCCGGCCCTCCACCCTGCTGCTGCTCGACGAGCTCAACCCGCATTCGCTGGGTGCGCTGCTCGCGCTGTACGAGCATAGCGTGTACGTGCAGTCGGTGCTCTGGGGCATCAACGCCTTCGACCAGTGGGGCGTCGAGCTGGGCAAGCGCATTGCCGGCGAACTGCTGCCGGCGCTGTCGGACGCCACGATGCCGGCCGGCGACCCGGTCACCCGCGCGCTGCTGGCCGAGATCCGCGCGCGGCGCTGAGGGCTCAGGCCTTCGGGTGCCGCGACAGCGCCCAGGCCACGTGTTCGCGCACCATCGGGTCGGGGTCCTCGCGGCGCGAGGCCAGCGCCGCGAGCACGGCCGGCGTGGTCGGGGCATTGCCCAGCGCCACCGCGATGTTGCGCAGCCAGCCGGCGTGGCCGGTGCGGCGGATCGCCGAGCCTTCGGTGCGCTGCAGGAAGGTGGCTTCGTCCCAGCCAAAGAGTTCCGCCAGCCCTGCGGCGTCCAGCCCGTGGCGCGGCTGGAAATCCGGCTGCGCGTGCTTCACCGCGAACTTGTTCCAGGGGCAGGCCAGCTGGCAGTCGTCGCAGCCAAAGATGCGGTTGCCCATCAGCGGCCGCAGCTCCTCCGGGATCGATTCCTTCAGCTCGATCGTGAGGTAGCTGATGCAGCGGCGCGCATCCACGCGGTAGGGCGCGACGATCGCGCCGGTCGGGCAGACGGTGATGCAGCGCGTGCAGGTGCCGCAGTGCGCGCTGGCCGGCGCATCCACCGGCAGCGGCAGATCGGTGAGGATCTCGCCGAGGAAGAACCAGCTGCCGGCGTCGCGGTTGATCAGGCAGGTGTGCTTGCCGATCCAGCCCAGGCCCGCGTCGCGCGCCAGCGCGCGCTCGAGCACGGGCGCGGAGTCGACGAAGGCGCGGTAGCCGAACGGTCCGATCTCGGCGGCGATGCGGTCGGCCAGTTTCTGCAGCCGGTTGCGCATCACCTTGTGGTAATCGCGCCCCAGCGCGTAGCGCGCGACGTAGGCGCGTTCGCCCTCGGCCAGGGTGTCCCAGGCCGCGGCGTCGTCGCCGGTGCCGTAGTCCATGCGCACCGACAGCACCCGCAGCGTGCCGGGCACCAGCTCGTCCGGCCGGGCGCGCAGGTCGCCGTGGCGGGCCATGTACTCCATCCGGCCGTGCAGGCCTTCGTCGAGCCACCGGCGCAAGTGGGCCGCGTCCTCGCCCAGGGCGATGCCGGCCACGCCCAGCTGCTGGAAGCCCAGCTCCCGGCTCCAGGTCTTGATCCGTTCGGCGAGGGCGGCGAGGTCGGGCATCCCGGCAAGTATAGAATCCCCGCATGAGCGAACAGCTGCCGCTTTACCGGACATCGCAGGTGCGGGCCATGGACGAACTGGCCTCCGGCGCGTTCGGCGTGCCGCCCTACGAGCTGATGGCGCGCGCCGGCGCGGCCGCCTGGCGCGTGCTGCAGCAGCGATGGCCCCAGGTGCGCCATCTGGGCGTCGCCTGCGGCCCGGGCAACAACGGCGGCGACGGCTACGTGGTGGCGCGGCTCGCGCGCGCGGCCGGGCTGAAGGTCAGCGTGGTGACGCCGCCCGGCGCCACGCCGCGCACCGCGCAGGCCCGCCAGGCGCTGGCGGATTGGCGCGCGGCCGGCGGCACGGTTGCCCCCTTCGACGGCATGCTGCCCGACTGCGAGGCCTGGGTGGATGCGCTGTACGGCATCGGGCTGACGCGCCCGCCCTCGGAGGCCGCGCAGTCGATGATCGAACGCATCAACGCCGCGCGCGTGCCGGTGCTGTCGCTGGACGTGCCCTCTGGCCTGGACGCCGACACCGGGCACGCCGCCGGCACCGCGGTGCACGCCAGCGCCACGCTCTGCTTCATCGCCGCCAAGCGCGGCCTGTACACGGGCATGGCCCGCGATTTCGACGGCGAGGTGCTGCTCGACCGGCTCGACCTGAAGATCGGCGCCTTCGATGATTTCACGCCGGCCGCGTGGCTGTGCCGCCCCGAGGGCCTGGCGCGCTGGCTGGCGCCGCGCCACGCCAACGCCCACAAGGGGGAGCACGGCCACGTGCTGTGCGTCGGCGGCGAGGAGGGCATGGGCGGCGCGGTGCGGCTGTGCGCCGAGGGCGCGCTGCGCACCGGCGTGGGCCTCGCGAGCGTGGCGACGCGGCGTTCGGGCGTGGCCGCGCTGGTGGCGGCGCGCCCGGAGGCAATGACCCATGCGGTGGAGGACGCGGCGGCGCTGCGGCCCCTGGTCGAACGCGCCACGGTGCTGGCCGTGGGCCCCGGGCTGGGGCAGGGCGACTGGGGCCGGGCGCTGTTCGCGGAGGCGCTGGGCTCGGGCAAGCCGCTGGTGCTCGATGCCGACGCGCTGAACCTGCTGGCCAACCATCCGGTGGCGGTGCCGCAGGCCATCCTCACGCCGCATCCGGGCGAAGCCGCGCGTTTGCTGGCGCGCGACAAGGCCGCGGTGCAGGCGGATCGCTTCGCCGCCGCGGAGGCGCTGGCGCAGGCTTTCCAATGCACGGTGGTGCTCAAGGGCGCCGGCACGATCGTCGCGGCGCCGGGCGAAATCCCGGCCGTGATCGGGGCCGGCAATCCGGGCATGGCGACCGGCGGCATGGGCGATGTGCTTTCTGGCGTGATCGGCGCACTGGTGGCGCAGGGCCTGCCGCTGTTCCAGGCGGCGGTCGCGGGCGCGTTGCTGCACTCGGCGGCCGGCGACGCCGCGGCCCGGGTCGGCGGCGAGCGCGGCCTGCTGCCCTCCGACCTGTTCCCCCACCTGCGCCGGATGGCAAACCCCGGATGAGCCGCGACCTGTTCCTGCCGGATGCCGAAGCCACGGAGGCACTCGGTGCCGCCCTGGCGCAGACCCGCCCGCCGCGGGCGGTGGTCTACCTCGAGGGCGACCTCGGCGCCGGCAAGTCCACGCTGGCCCGCGCCCTGCTGCGGGCGCTGGGCGTGGCCGGCGCCATCCGCAGCCCGACCTACACCCTGGTCGAGCGCTACCCGGTGCCGGGCGGCGAGGCCGCCCACCTCGATCTTTATCGGCTGGCGGCCGCGTCCGAGCTGGATTTCCTCGGCCTGGACGAGCTCTCCGCCGAGGCGGGCCTGTGGCTGGTGGAGTGGCCCGAGCGGGGGCAGGGCGGCCTGCCGGCCCCGGACCTGCGGCTCCGGCTGTCGGTCGAGGGCGCCGGGCGGCGGATCCGGCTCGCGCCGGGCAGCCCGGCCGGCGAGGCCTGGCTGGCCAGGGTCGCGTCCTGACGGCCTCTCCGGGCCTCTTCTGACCCGAATCCTAGGAAGGTTCGGCAGGCCCCGGATTTAAAAAGGATTTTCTTGCTTTTCGCTGCGGACGGTGCTTGAATCCCGCCCATGCGCCGCCTTCCCGCCTTCGCCCTGCTGCTCCCGGCCCTCCTGGGCCTGTCCGCGTTCGACGCGCACGCGGCCCGGCTCGATGCCATGAAAGTGGTGCAGGACGACGCCGGCACCCACGCCGTGATCGACCTCACCGGCGCGGTGGACTACAAGGTTTTCACGCTTTCGAATCCTGATCGCCTGGTGCTCGATCTGTCGGGCACGTCGCTCGGCGCCGCCTACAAGGCGCCCGCGCCGAACGGCGTCGTCGCCGGCGTGCGCACCGGCAAGCCGGCCGAAGGCGACCTGCGCGTGGTGCTCGACCTCGCGCGCGCGGTGAAGCCGCGCAGCCGCATCGAACACATCGGCAGCGGTTCGCGTTTGGTGCTCGACCTGCGCGACGAAGGCGAGACCGTCGCCGGCAAGCCCGCGCCCGCGCGCACGCTGCAGGACGTGATCGGCACCGGCGACCGCAAGCTCGTGATCGCGATCGACGCCGGCCACGGCGGCAAGGATCCCGGCGCCATCGGCCCGACCCGCAAGTACGAAAAGGACATCACGCTCGCGATCGCGCGCGAACTCGCGGCGAAGATCGACGCCGACCCGGGCATGCGCGCCTTCCTGGTGCGCGACCGCGACGTGTTCATCCCGCTCGAGCAGCGCTACATGATCGCGCGCGAGGCGCAGGCCGACCTCTTCATCTCCATCCATGCCGACGCCGCGCACAACAAGGCCGCCAGCGGCGCGTCGGTGTACGTGCTGTCGCTTCGCGGCGCGTCTTCCGAGGCCGCGCGCTGGCTGGCCGACCAGGAGAACGCGGCGGACCTCGTCGGCGGCGTCGAGCTCGATGCCCGCGACAAGAACCTGGCCGCGGTGCTGCTGGATCTTTCGCAGAACGCCACCATGCGCGTCTCCGACGACGTCGCCACGCAGGTGCTCGCCTCGCTCAAGCAGTTCGGCAAGACCCACAAGCCGCAGATCGAGCGCGCCAACTTCGTGGTGCTGCGTTCGCCCGACGTGCCCTCGATGCTGGTCGAGACCGGCTTCATCTCGAACCCGGGCGAAGAGGCCAAGCTCAGCGATCCGGGCTACCGCAAGCGCATGGTCGAGGCCATCCACGGGGGCCTGCGCGCCTACTTCTCCGACCAGGCGCCCCCGGGCACCTGGTACGCGGCCCGCCAGGGCCAGTTCGGCGGCAGCCGGCAGCACGTGGTCAGCCGCGGCGAAACCCTGAGCCTGATCGCGGCCCGCCACGGCGTGCCCATGAGCAGCATCCGCGCCGCCAACAAGCTCAACGGCGACACCGTCCGCATCGGCGAGCGCCTGACCATCCCGGTCTCGCCGACCCTGGCCTCCGCGCCCGAGTAATCGGCCCGCCGCTGGTATCATCGGGCCTCGTTCCCCCGAGGCCCGCCGTGCCGATCCAGCAGCTCCCCGACACCCTCGTCAACCAGATCGCCGCCGGCGAGGTGGTCGAACGCCCGGCCTCCGTGGTCAAGGAACTGGTGGAGAACGCGCTCGATGCCGGCGCCACCCGCGTCGACATCGACCTGGAAGAGGGCGGCATCCGCCTGATCCGCATCCGCGACGACGGCGGCGGCATCCCCGCCGGCGAACTGCCGCTGGCGATCTCGCGCCACGCCACCAGCAAGATCAGCTCGCTCGACGACCTCGAGGAAGTGGCCACGCTGGGCTTCCGCGGCGAGGCGCTGCCCTCCATCGCCTCGGTCAGCCGCTTCGCGATCAGCTCGCGCACGGCGCAGCAGGAGCACGGCCTGCGGCTGGAAGTGGACGGCGGCAAGTTCGCGCCGCCGCAGCCGCACCCGCATCCGGCCGGCACCACGGTGGAAGTGCGCGACCTGTTCTTCAACGTGCCGGCGCGGCGCAAGTTCCTGCGCGCCGAGCGCACCGAGCTGGGCCACATCGAGGAATGGCTGCGCTCGCTGGCGCTGGCGCGGCCGCGGGTGGAGCTGCGCATCAGCCACAACGGCCGGCTCACGCGGCACTACAAGCCCGCGCGCGACGCGGGCGACCACGTGCGTCGCGTGGCCGAGGCGCTGGGCGAGGAGTTCACGTCGCAGTGCCTGCAGGTCGAACACGCCGGCGCCGGGCTGAGGCTCTGGGGCTGGGTCGGGCTGCCGACCGCGGCGCGCTCCAGCGCCGACCAGCAGTACTTCTACGTCAACGGCCGCGCCGTGCGCGACCGCACCGTGGCGCATGCGGTTCGCCAGGCGTATGCCGACGTGCTGTTCCATGGGCGCTACCCGGCCTTCGTGTTGTTCCTGGAGTGCGATCCGCGCCAGGTCGACGTGAACGTGCACCCGGCCAAGCACGAGGTGCGCTTCCGCGAGCAGCGGCTGGTGCACGAGTTCATCTACCGCACGCTGCACGAGGCGCTGGCCTCCACGCGCGCGGGCCTGGCCGCCACCGGCCACGAGGCGGTGGCCATGCCCGCGGGCGGCGCTGGCGGCGGCTGGACGGCGCCGGCGCAGGGCGGGCTGGGGTTGCCGGTGCGCGACACGCTGGCGGGCTACGCGGCGCTCTACGGCGGCGCGAGCGGTGCCGTCGGCGCGGCGGCGCCGATGCCCGCCGCCAACGAAGCCGAGGCGCCGCCGTTGGGCTATGCGCTGGCCCAGCTGCACGGTGTGTTCGTGCTGGCTGAGAACGAGCAGGGCCTGGTGCTGGTGGACATGCATGCCGCGCACGAGCGCATCACCTACGAGCGGCTCAAGGCCGCGCGCGACGGCGAGGGCATCCGTTCGCAGCCACTGCTGGTGCCGCTGCCGCTGGCGGTGTCCGAGCGCGAGGCCGACATCGCCGAGCAGCACGCCGACACCCTGGCCGGCTACGGCTTCGAGATCCGCCGCTCCGGCCCGCAGGCGCTGAGCGTGCGCAGCGTGCCGACCCTGCTGGCCGACCTCGACCCCAAGGCCCTGGTGCTGGACGTGCTGTCGGACCTGCGCGAGCACGGCAGCAGCCGCAAGCTGGAGGAAGCCCGCAACGAACTGCTCTCCACCCTGGCCTGCCACACCTCGGTGCGCGCCAACCGGCGCCTGACGCTCCCGGAAATGAATGCCCTGCTGCGTGACATGGAATCCACGGAGCGCAGCGGACAGTGCAACCACGGCCGCCCCACCTGGGTGCAGCTGAGCAAATCCGAACTCGATCGCTTGTTCCTGAGGGGGCGCTGATGAAATTCCGACACCTGCTGTGGGTCACGGCCCTGGCCGCGATGGCCGGCTGCGGCGGCGCCGACGAGGCCGCGCAGTCGCAGAACGCCGAGCGGGCCGCGCGCGCGGCGAAGCTGGCCTACGAGGGCGAGATCCTGGCCTGGCGCGACCAGCGGCTGGCCGCGCTCAAGCGCCCCGACGGCTGGCTGTCGCTGGTGGGCCTGCACTGGCTCACGCCCGGCTCGACCTACGTTGGTTCGGCGCAGGACAACGGCACCCGGCTGGCGGTGGGTCCGGCGCAGGTGGGCATGCTGACCCTGGCCCGCGACGGCAGCGCGACGCTGAAGCTGCACCCGGGCGTGGAGACCGAAGTGATGGTGGACGGCGTCGCACCCGAGCCCGAGGCGCTGGTGCCGATGGCGTCGGACGCCGACGGCCCGCCCACGGTGGTGTCGTTTAACAAGGGCGACGCCAGCTTCGTGCTGATCAAGCGCGCCGACCGGTATGCGCTGCGGGTGCGCAACGCCTTCGCGCCGACGCGCACGCGCTTCCCGGGCATCGAGTACTTCGACATCAATCCCGGCATGCGCTTCGTGGCGCGCTTCGAGGCGCACCCGCCCGGCAAGACCGTCGAGATCGTCAACATGCTGGGCATGGTCGAGCCGATGCCGAACCCGGGCACGCTGAGCTTCGAGGCCGACGGCAAGACCTTCCGCATGGAGGCGGTGGACGAGGGCGACGGCCGGCTGTTCTTCACCTTCGCCGACCGCACCAGTGGCCACGAGACCTACTCCGCCTCGCGCATGGTCTACGCCGACCCGGTCGGCGCCGATGGCACCACCGTGCTCGACTTCAACAAGGCCTACAATCCGCCGTGCGCGTTCACGCCTTACTCGACCTGCCCGATGCCGCTGCCGGAAAACCGGCTCGACCTGCGGGTCGAGGCGGGCGAGAAGAAGCCGCTGCCGTTTCCCGAATAGTCCCCCCGCCAAGAGACCCCCGACCCATGTCGATCCGCTTCCTCGCCACCCTGCTGCTGGCCACCGTCGCCGGCAGCGCATTCGCCGAACCGCCCAAGCCCCTGCTCTGGAAGGTCAGCGATGCCGACAACGCCATTTACCTGCTCGGCTCCTTCCACCTGCTCAAGGCCGGCGACTACCCGCTGTCGCCGGACACCTATGCCGCGCTGGATGACGCCGAGAAGGTGGTGTTCGAGCTCTCGCCCGCCGAAATGAACGATCCGGCGCTCGGCCAGAAGATGGCGGTGGTGGCCCAGCGCGCCGACGGCAAGACCCTGCAGGCGGCGCTGCCGGGCGAGACCTGGGCGCAGCTGGTGGATTACGCCGGCAAGCGCGGCATCGCGCTGCAGAACTTCCAGGGCTTCGACACCTGGTTCGTGGGGCTGGTGATCGGCATCACCGAGATGCAGATCGCGGGCCTGGATTCCTCGCTGGGCCTGGACAAGCATTTCGCCGAGCGCGCCCAGGCCGCTGGCAAGCAGGTGGGGGCGCTGGAAACCGCCGACCAGCAGTTCGCCATGTTCGACGGCATGAGCCCGGGCGAGCAGCTGCAGCAGCTGCAGGACGCGCTGGGCGAGGTCGCCGCGATGGAGCAGGAGATCAACCGGATGCACGCGCTCTGGCGCGCCGGCGACGGCGAGGCGCTGTATGCGATGACCGGCGCCGAGATGAAGGCCGAGTACCCCGACCTCTACGAGCGCCTGAACGTGGCCCGCAACCGCGCCTGGCTGCCGAAGGTGCGCGCCATGCTCGACCAGCAGGACCGCGACGAAACCCTGGTGGTGGTCGGCGCGATGCACCTGCTCGGCGAGGACGGCCTGGTGCACCTGCTGCGCGAGGCCGGCTACACGGTCGAGCGGCTCTGACCGAACCCGCTCAGGCGGGCCGCGGCCAGCGCACCGCGCCGGGCCGCGGCGCCGGCGGCACCAACGCGATGCAATCCACGGGGCAGGGCGGCAGGCACAGCTCGCAGCCGGTGCACAGGTCGGCGATCACCGTGTGCATGCGCTTGGGCGCGCCCACGATCGCATCCACCGGGCAGGCCTGGATGCACTTGGTGCAGCCGATGCAGTCGGCCTCGATGACCACGGCGACGACCGCCGGCTTCTCGACGCCGTTCCCGGGGTTGAGCGGCTTGGGCTCGCGGCCCAGCAGCTCGGCCAGCGCGCGCACGCCGGCCTCGCCGCCCGGCGGGCATTGGTTGATGTCGGCCTCGCCCGCCGCGATCGCGCGCGCATAGGGCTTGCAGCCCGGGAAACCGCACTGGCCGCACTGGGTCTGCGGCAGGAGGCGGTCGATGCGCTCGACCATCGGATCGGCCTGCACCCGGAACCGCACCGCGGCCCAGCCCAGCGCCGCGCCCAGCAGGGCGGCCAGCGCGACCACCAGCAGCCAGGTCGCCGTCATCTCAGGCCGGCACCAGGCCGGCGAAGCCCATGAAGGCCAGCGACATCAGGCCGGCCGTGGCCAGCGCGATCGGCGCGCCGCGCCATGAGGCCGGTACGTCGGCGGCCTCGAGCCGCTCACGCATGGCGGAGAACAGCACCAGCACCCCGCCGAAGCCCAGCGAGGCGCCGAAGCCGTACAGCACCGATTCGAGCAGGTCGTGCCGCGCCTGCACGTTCAGCAGCGCCACGCCGAGCACGGCGCAGTTGGTGGTGATCAGCGGCAGGTAGATGCCCAGCACGCGGTAGAGCCGCGGGCTCTGCCGGTTCATCACGATCTCGGTGAACTGCACCACCGCCGCGATCACCAGGATGAAGCCGAGCGTGCGCAGGTACTCCAGCCCCAGCGGCAGCAGGATCCAGTGGTGCACGACCCAGGCCAGCGCGGACGACAGGGTGAGCACGAAGCCGGTGGCCAGGGCCATGCCGTAGGCGGCGTCCATGCGCCGCGACACGCCCATGAACGGGCACAGGCCGAGGAACTTCACCAGCACGAAGTTGTTGACGAAGACCGCGCCGACCAGCAGCAGGGCGATGTCTTCCACGGCGCGCTTACCGGACCGGCATGCCGGGCAGGGCGCCGGCGTCGGCGTCGAGCAGGGCCAGCGCGCCGCCGTCGAAGCCGGCGGAGAGGATCATGCCCTCGCTCAGGCCGAAGCGCATCTTGCGCGGCGCGAGGTTGGCGATGAACACCACCGAGCGCCCGACCAGCTTCTCCGGCTCGGCATAGCTGCCGCGGATGCCCGAGAAGATCTGGCGCTGGCCAAGTTCGCCGGCGTCGAGCAGGAAGCGCAGCAGCTTGTCGGAGCCGTCCACGAAGCCGCACTCGAGCACCTTGCCGATGCGCAGGTCGAGCTTGGCGAAATCCTCGATGCCTATCGTGGCGCTGGCCTTGCCCTCTGTAGGAGGGGCTTCAGCCCCGAAGCTTTTCGCGGAAGGCTTCGGGCCTGAAGGCCCTCCTACAGTCCCGCCCACAGGGGCGGCGGCCGGAACGGCGGCGGGCTTGAGGTCTTCCTTGCTGGCTTCGGTCATGGCTTCGATCTGCTTCGGGTCGATGCGGGTCATCAGGGCTTCGAACGGGGCGATGGCGTGGGCGGTGAGCGGCGCGGCGACGTCGTCCCAGTGCGCGACGGGCGCGCGCAGGAAGGCCTCGGCGCGGGCCACCGTGGCCGGCAGCACCGGCTTGAGCGCGGCGGCCAGCAGGCGGAACAGGTTCAGGCCCTGCGTGCAGACCGCCTGCAGCTCGGCGTCGGCGCCTTCCTGCTTGGCGATCACCCAGGGCTTGCGCTCGTCGATGTAGCGGTTGGCCTCGTCGGCCAGCGCCATCACCTGGCGCATGGCCTGGCCGAATTCGTCGCGGGCGTAGCTGGCGGCGACGTCGCGCACGCCGGCGACGAAGCGCGCGTACATCGCCGGATCGGGCAGTTCGTCCGCCAGTTGGCCGTCGAAGCGCTTGGAGATGAACCCGGCACAGCGGCTGGCGATGTTGACGAACTTGCCGACCAGGTCGGCGTTCACGCGCGCGACGAAATCGTCGAGGTTCAGGTCGAGGTCGACCACGCCGGCGCCGGTCTTGACCGCGAAGTAGTAGCGCAGGTGCTCGGGGTTCAGGCCGCTGTCGAGGTAGGTGCGCGCCTGCACGAAGGTGCCGCGCGACTTGCTCATCTTGGCGCCATTGACGGTGAGGTAGCCGTTGACGTGCAGCGCCGTCGGCGTGCGCAGCCCCGCGCCGTGCAGCATCGCCGGCCAGAACAGGCCGTGGAAATTGATGATGTCCTTGCCGAGGAAGTGGTGCATCTCGGTCTCGCCCGCGGCGTTGCGGCTGGCCTCGGTGAAGGCGGCGAAGTCGGCGCCGCCGCGGTCGCAAAAGGCCTTGAAGCTGGCCAGGTAGCCGATCGGCGCATCCAGCCAGACGTAGAAGAACTTGCCCGGCGCGTCCGGGATCGGGAAGCCGAAGTAGGGCGCGTCGCGGCTGATGTCCCAGTCGCGCAGGCCGCCCTCGAGCCATTCGCCCAGCTTGGCCTTCACCGACGGGTGCGCCACGTCGCCGGCCAGCCACTCGCGCAGGAAGCCCTCGAACTTGCCCAGCTCGAAGAAGTAATGTTCGGAGTCACGCAGCTCGGGCACCGCGCCCGAGACCACCGACCGCGGGTTCTTCAGCTCGGTCGGCGAATAGGCCTTGCCGCAGACCTCGCAGTTGTCGCCGTACTGGTCGGCGGCGCCGCAGTTCGGGCACTCGCCCTTGATGTAGCGGTCGGGCAGGAACATCTGCCGCTCGGGGTCGAACAGCTGCTGGATCGAGCGGCGGGCGATGGCCTTGGCGCCATGGGTGCCGTCGCGCAGGCGGGTGTAGATCAGGCTGGCGAGCGCGCGGTTCTCGTCCGAGTGGGTCGAGTGGTAGTGGTCGAAGGCGACGCCGAAGGCCGCGAAATCGGCCTCGTGGCTGGCCTGCATGCCGCGGATGAAGTCCTCGGGGCTGGTGCCGGCCTTCTCGGCCGCCAGCATGATCGGGGTGCCGTGCGCGTCGTCGGCGCAGACGAAGTGGGTGGTGCCGCCGGCCATGCGCCGGGCCCGCACCCAGATATCCGCCTGCACGTACCCGACCAGGTGGCCGAGGTGCAGGTGCCCGTTGGCATAGGGCAGGGCGGTGGTGACGAGGGCAGGCGCGGGCATGGGCAGGCAACGAAGGGCAAGGGCAGGCCGCGATTATCCTAGGTCTGCGGTCCTTGCGGTACTGCGGGATATGGCGCCGGGGCCACCGCGGAAGCGCAGGTCGCTTCCTCCTCCGTGAAGCCTTTATGTCGGAGGAAGCGACCTGCGCTTCCGCGGCGTCCCCGGTGCGTGTCATCGGGTTTGGTGGACGGAGGGCCCGTGGCCGCGCGCTCCGATGCTTGCGCGTATCGATCCGGACCAAGGCTGGGCATTTTTCCTGCTGATCCGGTTTGGCTAACCCGTTCGCGCCCTGAACTCCGCTGACGCCTATCGCGCGCGTCCCTACGGACGCGAGGTGTTGCGCCGGCGCGAGCCCGGAAGGTGGCCAGCGCGGGAGACCTATCCGCCCGGCGGCGGGTGAGGGGCATTGGCCTTTGTGGTGGGCCATGCTTTTCCGACCGCTCCGTCGCGACGGCGATGGCACTGGATGGTTCTGGAGAAGAGCTAGGGGCCCGAACGCTCAAGCGCTCAAGTGCTCAAGCGCTAGACGGCTTGACGGCTCGTGCGCCCAGACGCCGTGGGCGCGCAGCGGATTGTCGGTGCGCCCATCGGAAAAGCATGGACCGGGGCGCTTCGCCTTGCACCCACACCCGCCGCCGGGCGGATAGGTCTCCCGCGCTGGCCACCTTCCACGCTGGCCAGGACGCCCCACCTCGCGTCCGTAGGGACGCGCGCGATGGGCCGTCAGCGACCACTTGCCTCGCACGGGTCAGCCCACCGGATCAGCGAGAAAAATGCCGTGCCTTGGTCGTGGACCCCGCACGCGCAAGCATCGGAGCGCGCGGCTGCGGGCCTTCCGTTGGGCTCCCAAGTCGGAGGTACCGGCGGCGCCGCGGAAGCG
>NZ_DASUDO010000031.1:0-134563 GCF_036275555.1 Arenimonas sp. | reverse complement strand
TTCAGTCCCGATGCCTTTCGCCGGAAAGCATCGGGACTGAAGTCCCTCCCACAGGGGCCGCGGGTTCAATGGCTGGCGCGGTCGCGGCGCCAGCCGCGGTGCTGGATGTCGAGCCAGAGGCTGTAGGCGGCCGTGAAGGTGGGGAAGAGGTTCTGGAGCACGCCGACCGAGTCCTGCTTGGCCGAGAAAAGGAAGTAGCTGAGGGTCATCAGGGCCCCGACCAGGCTCATGTACCAGAACACCCGGGGGATCACCGGCTTGCCGGCCCGGCGGGAGGCGATGAACTGCACCACCCAGCGGCCCCCGAACATCAGGGCGCCGGTGTAGCCCACCAGCTTCCAGGGGGTGACGTGCAGGCCGCTCCAGCCCAGCCACAGGATTTCCTGGTCCATCACGCTCATGCCAGCTCCCGCACGTCGGTGAGGCGGTTGCGCTTGATCAGCCAGGCCACGCCGATCAGGTCGCGGATGCCGACCAGGGCGCGGCCGAGGTTGGTGTACTTGGACTGCCCGGCGCCGCGCGGGCGGTGGTTCACCGGCACGCTGACCGTGCGCCAGCCGGCGCGCTGCATCAGCGCGGGCAGGTAGCGGTGCATGTGGTCGAACCAGGGCAGCTCGAGGAAGGCCTCGCGCTCGAACAGCTTGGTGCCGCAGCCGGTGTCGGGCGTGGCGTCGCGCAGCAGGCGCGAGCGGATGCCGTTGGCCCACTTCGAGGCCCACTTCTTGCTGCCGGTGTCCTGACGGTTCGTGCGCCAGCCGGCGTAAAGCTTGACGTCGGCGGGGCCGGCGTCGCGGGCGGCCAGCAGCTTGGGCAGGTCGGCCGGGTCGTTCTGGCCGTCGCCGTCCAGGGTGGCGATCCAGGGCGCGCGGGCGGCGCGGATGCCGGTGCGCAGGCCGGTGCTCTGGCCGCTCTGGGTGGCGTGGCTGAGGACGCGCAGCTCGGGGTGGCGGGCCTTGGCGGCCTGCAGCACGGCCAGGGTGTCGTCGGTGCTGTGGTCGTCGACCACGATCAGTTCGAAATCGACGTGGCCGCGCAGGGCGGCGATCACTTCGTCCACGAGGCCGGGCAGGTTGCCGGCTTCGTTGAACGCGGGAATGACGACCGAAAGACGGGGTTGGGGCACGGTGGCGACTCTGGGCGCGGGGCCCGCGGGAAAAGTGCCGCCATTATCACCGGACTTACATTAAGTTTCCCTTATGTAAGCCCGGCGCGGACTTACTGGCCGCCGCGCAGGCGCTCGAGGATGCCGTCGAGCGTATCGAGCCCGTGGTAGCTGATCACCAGCTTGCCGCGGCCGCCGCGGCCATGCTGCACGGCCACCTTGGCGCTGAGCTTCTCGGACAGCTCGCGCTCGAGCGCGGCGATGTCGGCGTCGATCTTCTTGCCGTTGGGCTTGGCCGGCTTCTTCGCGGGAATCTGGCCCTTGCCCAGCAGCTGCGCGCGGCGCTCGACCTCGCGCACCGACCAGCCCTCGGCCACGGCTTCCTTCGCCAGCGCCAGCGCGGCCTGCGGGGCCAGGGTGAGCAGGGCGCGGGCGTGGCCCATCTCCAGCTGCTTGGTTTCCAGCAGCTCGCGGATGCCGTCGGGCAGTTCGAGCAGGCGCAGCAGGTTCGACACCGCGGCGCGCGAGCGGCCCACGGCCTCGGCGGCCTGCTGGTGGGTGAGGCTGAACTCGTCGATCAGGCGGCTCAGGGCCTGCGCTTCCTCGAGCGGGTTGAGGTCTTCGCGCTGGATGTTCTCGATCAGCGCCATCGCGATCACGGCGCGGTCGTCGACCTCGCGCAGCACCACCGGCACGTCGGCCAGGCCGGCCTGGGTGGCGGCGCGCCAGCGGCGTTCGCCGGCGATGATCTCGTAGCGCGGCGAACCGTCCTTGCCGGTGCCGATCTCGCGCACCACGATCGGCTGGATCAGGCCCTGGGCCTTGATCGATTCGGCCAGCTCGGTGAGCTTGGCCGGGTCCATGCCGGTACGCGGCTGGTACTTGCCGGGCTGCAGGTGGTTGATCGGCAGGCTGCGCAGGCCCTCGCCGCTGGCCGCCGCGGTTTCGGCCGCGGGGGCCGCGCCCTTGTTGCCCGTGCCCAGCAGGGCCTCCAGGCCGCGGCCGAGGCCGCGCTTCTTGGTGCTCATGCCGACTCCTTCAACAGCTTCTTCTCGCGCCGCACGATCTCGCCGGCCAGCCCCAGGTAGGCGATGCCGCCGCGCGAGGCGCGGTCATAGCCGACGATGCTCTGGCCGTGGCTGGGCGCCTCGGCCAGGCGCACGTTGCGCGGGATGATCGAGCGGAAGACCTTGTCGCCGAAATGCTTGGTGAGCTCGCCCGAGACCGCGTTGGCGAGGTTGTTGCGCACGTCGAACATGGTCCGCACGATGCCTTCGATCTCCAGCGCCGGGTTGAGCTTGGCCTTGAGCGCGTTGATGGTGTCCACCAGCGAGCTCAGGCCCTCGAGCGCGAAGTACTCGCACTGCATCGGCACGATCACGCCGTCGGCCGCGGCCAGGGCGTTGAGGGTGAGCAGGGACAGCGAGGGCGGGCAGTCGACGATGATGTAGTCGTACTGGTCGCGCACGGCGGCCAGCGCGGTCTTGAGCCGCTGCTCGCGGGCCGACTCGTCCATCAGCCGGATCTCGGCGGCGGTCAGGTCGATGTTGCCGGGCAGCAGGTCGTAGTTTTCCGGGGTGGTGACGATGGCGGCGCTGGCCGGGCATTCGCCCAGCAGCACCTCGCAGCTGGAGTTCTCCAGCTCGCGCTTGTCCACGCCCGAGGCCATGGTGGCGTTGCCCTGCGGGTCCATGTCCACCAGCAGCACCTTGCGCGGCACCGCGGCGAGCGCGGCGGCCAGGTTCACGGCGGTGGTGGTCTTGCCCACGCCGCCCTTCTGGTTGGCGATGGCGATGATGCGGCCCATGCAGTCTCCTGGCGCCGGTCGCGGTGACCGGGGGGTTGGTGGCGCGGATCGGGCGTCCGCTGGGCGTCGGCCCGAGCGGGGGATTATGCCGCCTGCGGGGGGTCGCGGGTGATCGTGACCAGGTGCCGGTCGCCTTCGAGGCCGGGAACGGCCAGGGGCTGCACCGACTCGAGCCGCCAGCCGGGCGGCAGCGCGGCCAGTTCGGCCTCGGGGTATTGGCCCTTCATCGCCAGCAGCCGGCCGCCCGGGGACAGCAGGTGGTCGCCGACCGCGAGGATGCCGGCCAGCGTGTCCATCGCGCGGGCGGTGATCTGGTCGTAGGCACCGGGTTCGTCTACGGCCTCGGCGCGCGCATCGAGCACCCGCACGTTGTCCAGGCCGAGCTGGCGCACCGCCTCGCGCAGGAACCGGCACTTCTTGCTGATGCTCTCGACCAGGGTGACCTGCAGGCCCGGCACCGCCAGCGCCAGCGGGATGCCGGGCAGGCCGGGGCCGGTGCCGAGGTCGGCCAGCTTGCCCGGCTGCACGTGCTTCCACATCGACAGCGAATCGAGCAAGTGCTTGGACAGCATCTCGCGCGGGTCGCGGATGGCGGTGAGGTTGTAGGTGCCGTTCCAGCGCTCGAGCAGCGCCAGGTAATCGAGCAGGCGCCCGGCCAGCGGCTGCGGCGGCAGGCCCAGCGCGACCAGGCCCGACTTGAGTTCCGGCAGGAGGTGCGATAGCGGATTCATGGCGCCATTGTCGCCCAAGAAGGCCGAGCCGCGGGACCCTGGCCCCGTTCCTTCGTGGACCCGGTTGCGCCTTGCGCCCATGGCGCTGGCCGCGTTCCCGGCGGTCCTGCGTGTCCAGATCGCAGGTATCCACCGCGATCGAGGAGCACGCGCCATGCCGTCCACGTCCCATTCCCTGCGCGTCTCCCGGGTTGCGAGGCTGCCGCTGGCCGCCGCCATGGCCTGCGCGCTCGCGCTGGCACCGGCCTTCGCCGCCGATGCGCCGCAAGGTGGCCAGCGCGCCGGCACGGCCGCGGCCGAGCTCAAGCCCGCCGAGCGCGGCGAACTCGCCAGGCAGTTCGTGCTCAAGTGGGGTGGTTACGTCCAGCGGATGTACGACGTGCCGGTCGCGGAATGGGCTGGCCGCATGGTGCCCACCTTCATCGCCGCGGACCCGATGAACCTGCGCAACGCCATGGCCCGCGAAACCTTCGAAGGCGCCGTGGCCGAACTCACCGGCACGGGCCACCGCCTGTCCGACGGGGACGTGGTCGACCGCTATGCGATGGCGCCGGCCGACCTTTCCGGCCAGGAGGCCGCGGCCATTGGCACGCAGGCGCTGGGTTCGACCGCCGGGGACCTGGTGTTCACCGCGGTGACCCCCTGCCGCATCGTCGATACCCGCGTTGCCGGCGGCAGGATCAACGCCGACAGCAGCCGGTCGTTCCTCGGGGTGGCCGTCAACGCCGGCGCGAACTTCACCTTCCAGGGCGGCAGCGCCACGAACTGCAACGTCGCCGCGGTCGGCGCCAGTGCGATCGTGCTGAACGTCACCGCCGTGCTTCCCTCGGCCGCGGGATTCGCGACCGTCTACAAATCCGGCGAGACCCGGCCGCTCGCGGCCAGCGTGAACTACGCCCCGGGCGCGATCGTCAACAACTCGGTCGTGGTCGGCGTGCCCAATCCGCTCGGGATCAACGACTTCGTGATCTACACCTTCGCGCAGTCCGACTACGTCGTCGACATCGTCGGGTATTTCTCGCCGCCGCAGGCCACCGACCTGCAGTGCACGGAAACCCCCATCAGCACGTTCAACATCTCTGCCGGCGCCGCCACCTTCATCAATAATCCGGTGTGCCCGGACGGCTACAGCGAAGTCATGCCCTACTGCTACACGAACGCGTCGGGCGTTTACAGCCGGGGCAGCGGCGTCAACAGCAACACCTCGGGCCTGGCGACATTCTGCGCCTGGCAGAACACGACCGCGGCCACCCAGCAGGTGTTCGGCGGCAGCATCTGCTGCCGCGTGCCGGGTCGCTGAGGCGGCCTCAGGCCGCGTGCAGGGCCGCGCGGATCACGCGCAGGCCCAGGCCGCCGATACGGCGGTTGATCTCGGCCTTGAACTGCTCGACGGCAGGCGTGGGCAAGGTGGCCAGCACGTCGCGGGCCTGGTCACTGACCAGGGCGTCCACGCGGTCGAGATCGGCGCCAGCCCGGGCCGGGTCCAGGATCTGGTAGTACAGCTCGGCGTGCGCGCCTTCTTCGGCGGGGATGTCGAGGTGGTGGCCGATCAGGCAGACCGGCTGGCCCAGCTGGTCCAGGCCCGGCACCGTCCAGCGCCAGCCCGCCCCCAGCGCCCGCACGAAGCGCCCGAAGCGATGCACCGTGACCACGCAGTTGTCGGGCACCCGCCGGAAGCCGGTGAGCCAGGCCAGGGAGGCCAGGGGCAGGGGGAGCGGCAGCAGCGGGCTCATGATTGCCAACGGGATCGGGGGGTTAGGGAGTGTTGCTCAAGCATAACCTTCGAAACGTGACTGGTTTCACAATACGGCCAGGGCGGGGTTGCCGGCGGCCCACCCACGTGGGCCGCCGGGCGCATCCCTTATCCTTCCCGCCACCTCCCCTTCCCCGCGACCGGTGCCCGGTTTGCTCGACACGATCTTCGTCCACGCCGGCCTGCCCAAGACGGGCACCAGCGCGATCCAGGAAGGCCTGCGCAGCTTGTCGCAGGCCGGCTTGCTGGCGCGCGTGGCCTACCCGTGCCCGGATCCCGCGGCAGGCGCTGGCAACGGCACGGCGCTGGCGCGGGAGCTGATCTTCACCAACCCGGCGCCGACGCCCACCGGGCGCCTGCAGGCCCTCGTTGGCGAGCTGGTGGATGCGAACGTCGGCCGGGCGCCGAGTCTGCTGATTTCCAGCGAAGACCTCTGCTACGCCGACGTGGAGAAGTTCTCGCGGCTGCGCGAGGTGCTGCTCGTGCAGGCCCGGTCGGTGAAGCTGCTGGTCGCGGTGCGGCCGTTCAAACCGTGGAGCTACTCGGTCTACCTGCAGCTGGTGAAGGCGCACGCGCTGGCCGCGGACTTCGACGCCGATTGGCTTCGGGGACACGCGCGCGATTTCCTCTGGTACTTCCGCAACCTCGACCGGTTCGGCGTCGACACCACCGTTTTCCGCTACCGGCACGCCGACCTGCTGCGCCACTTCCTCGGCCTCGTCGGCGAGGACGAGGCGCTGGCCGCGCAGGTGCCCGACACCGTTGCCAACCGCAGCCTCGCCGTCGAGGAGCTCGGCGTGCTGCGCGCGATCAATGCCGTGTTCGCCGACGAGACCCTGGGTCGCGCGGTCAGCGAGGCCTTCGCGCGGGAGTGGCCGGCGCGCCGCGGCGCCCGGTTCCCGGCCGACCGCGCGGAGGCGTTCGCGCGTTTCGCCGCCGATTTCGCGCGCCAGCTCGATGCCCTGCCGGGGCCGGTGATGGACGAAGTGAAGGCGATCCTTTTCGCGCCGGACGACGCGGCGCCTGCGGCGGCGGCCGCGCAGGCCGCGCCGGAGCGGTTCGGCGCGCCCGAAGTGGAGGTCGCGCTGCGCGCGCTGCGCGACCACGTCCGCGCCTGCACCGAGGACGCCGCGCTGCAACGCGGGCTGCTGGCGCACGCCGCCGGCCTCGCGCGCACCGCCGGCGCCTTCGATCCGATCCATTACTTGCTGATGCACCCGGACGTGCTGCGCGCCGGCACCGATCCGCGCCAGCACTTCGACCAGCACGGTCGCGCCGAGGGTCGGGCCGCGGCCTTCGTCCCGCCGGGCGCGGCCCTCAGCGATCCGCCTTGAACAGGCACACGCCGAGCCGCTGGCTCTTCGCGCGGTACATCGCGGCATCCGCCGCCCGCAGGTAGTCGTCGGTGGTCGAAAGGCCGGGCTGGCTGACGACCACGCCGATGCTGGCGCCGACGTCCACCGTGCGTCCGTCGAGCTGGTAGGGCGCCGACAGCGCCGCGGCGATCTGCCCGACGCGGGCGGTGGCCGTCGGCTCGTCCACCGATTCGAGCAGCACGTTGAACTCGTCGCCGCTCATGCGCGCCACCAGGTCGGCGGGGCGCACGCTGGCCTCCAGCCGCCGCGCCACCTGCTGCAGCAGCTGGTCGCCGGCGTGGTGGCCGAAGGTGTCGTTGACCGCCTTGAACCGGTCGAGGTCGAGCAGCAGCACCGCGAACGTCGTCGCATCGCCCTGGCGCTCCAGCCGGTCCTCGCGGGACGCCGCGCCCTGCTGCACCGCGATGGCGTGCTCCAGGCGGTCGCGGAACAGCGGCCGCCCCGGCAGGTTGGTCAGGAAATCGTAGGAGCTGCCGCGTTCGGCCAGGTCGCTCAGCGAACCGGCCATCCGCACCGGCACGCCCTGCTCGAACCTTGCGACGCCGCGCCAGTTGACCCACACCAGTCGCCCGGACGCATGCAGCGCACGGAAGTCGACCGAGAAGTTCGGGCTGTCGCCCTGCAGGTGCCGTCGGAACGCCGCCTTGACCCGCTCGCGGTCGTCCGGGTCGACCCGCGGTTCGAGGAAGCCCCAGCCGCCGTCGTGGTGGTGCTCGCCGCCGTCCAGGCCGAGGATGTCGTGGAAGCGCCGGGACGCATGGAACTCGTCGGTGCGCAGGTTCCAGTCCCAGATGCCGTCGTTGGAGCCGCGGGTGGCCAGCGCGTAGCGCGCGTCGGATTGCACCAGTTCGAGCTCGGTCTGCTTCTGCTGGCTGATGTCGATCATCAGGCCGATCATGCGGTTCGGTCGGCCCGGTTCGACGATGGCGCGGCACAGGTCGCGCACCCAGACGACCTTGCCGCTCTTGGCGATCAGCCGGTAGTTCATCTCGTACGCATAGCTGTGGGTGGCGTTGTAGGCCGCCTCATCGATCGCGTGTGCCGCCTCGAAATCCTCCGGGTGCACGTGCGCGCGCCAGAACCCCGGGTCGGCACGCCACTCTTCCACCGTGTAGCCGAACAGCCGCTCCACCTGCGGGCTGAGGAAGGTGTTGCCCACACCGCGCTCGGCTTCCCAGACCACGCCGTCGATGGTCTCGAGCAGGCGCAGGAAGCGCTGCCGCACTTCCACCAGCACCTGTTCGGTGACCTCGGTGATCTCGATCAGCAGGCCTTGCCGGCTGAGCACGCGCTCCTGTGCATCCACGTCGGCCTGCAGCTGCAGGCGCACCCAGCGGTACTCGCCGCCGGCGAACCGCAGGCGGAACACCGGCATGCCCGAGCGCAGCGTGCCCCGGTCGTCGGGATGCACGAAATCGAGCAGGGACTGGCCGAGCGATCCCTCCACCGGGTGCCCGGTGACGGATTGCCAGGCCCGGTTCAAGAACGTGATGGCCCACTGGGCATCGGTTTGCAGGACGACGTCGGGGAGCCGCTGCAGCAGGTGGTCGGGCGGCGTGGCGTGGGCGGGCATGCGGCCAGTATAGATAGGCGGATGCCGCAAACCGCGGCCCGCGTCGCAAGCCGGATTTGCCAAGGGCGGGGCGGCGCGTAACCATTCGCCGGCCCCCTTGCCGAGAACCCCCATGCCTACCGTCCTGGTCACCGGCGCCACCGGCTTCCTTGGCCAGCACCTGCTGCGCGAGCTGGTCGCCGATGGCGCTAAGGCGCGCGGGCTGTCGCGCAGCGCCGGCGGCGATGCCGCGGTGGCCGCGACCGGCGCCACGCCGGTGCGCGGCGAGCTGGCCGATGCCGCATCGCTGGCCGCCGCGATGGAGGGCGTCTCCGCGGTCTTCCACGCCGCCGCCGACACCAACAATTGGGGTCCCGGCGATGCCGCGCAGACCGAGACCAACGTCGGCGGCACCGCGCGCCTGCTCGCGGCCGCGCGCGCGGCGGGCGTCACCACGGTCGTGCACACCTCCAGCGTGTCGGCCTACTCGCACCTCGTGCACGAGACCCTGCGCGAGGACGTGATCCAGCGCGGCGCCGAATCCTGGATCAACTACGAGCGCACCAAGTACGCCGCCGAGCGCCTGGTGCGCGAATCGGGCCTGCCTTTCCTGGTGTTCCAGCCCTCGCACATCCTCGGGCCGGGCGACCGCAACAACTGGTCGAACCTGATCCGCCTGGTGGACGCCGGCAAGCTGCCGGGCGCGCCGCCGGGCTCGGGCGCCTTTGCCGACGTGCGCGAGATCGCACGGGCGCAGGTGCGGGCCTGGCGCCAGCCGGCGCGCGACGAAACCTGGCTGGTGGGCGGCGAGCACGCGAGCTTCCAGGCGCTGGTCACCGAAATCGGCCGCCAGCTGGGCAAGCCCGCGCCTTCGAAGCCGATGCCGGCCTGGCTGCTGCGCGGCCTGGCCCGCACGATGGACCTGGGTTCGCGGATCACGCGCAAGCGGCCCGACCTCACGCCCGCCGCGGTGGCCTTCACCTGCCACCACCTGAAGGTGGATTCCGGCAAGGCCGAGCGCGAGCTGGGCTACCGCAGCACCCCATTGCCCGCGCTGCTGGCCGACACCATCGCCTGGCTGCGGGCCGAAGGGATGCTGTCCGGCTAGCCCGCGTCCAGGCCGAAGCGCGCGAGGATGTCGCTGGCCGAGGCCGGCTTGGCGAAGAAGTAGCCCTGGCCCAGGCTCAGGCCCAACAGGCGCAGCTGGTAGCGCTGCTGCTCGGTCTCGATGCCTTCGGCGATCACTTCCAGCCCCAGCGAATCGGCCAGCAGGCGGATGGCGCGCACGATCGCGGTGCTGCCGCCGCTCTCGCCGCTGCGCAGCTCGGCCACGAAGCTGCGGTCGATCTTCAGCCCGTGCAGCGGGAAGCGGTGCAGGTAGCTGAGCGAGGAATAGCCGGTGCCGAAGTCATCGAGCAGCGTGAGCACGCCGGCTTCGCGCAGGCGGCCCAGGCAGGCGTTCACTTCCTCGGGCTGCTCGAGCAGCGCACCCTCGGTGACTTCCAGCCGCAGGCGGCCCGGCTTCACCCCGTGGCGCGACATCAGCTCCAGCAGGCGCTGGTCGAAGTCGGGCGCGCGCAGGTGGCGCGGCGAGACGTTGAGCGTGGTGTAGGCGTTGCGCGCGGACAGGCGCTTGGTGTCGCGGCAGACCAGGTCGTAGATCTGCCAGTCCATGTATTCCAGGCTGCCCGTTTCCTCGGCGATGGCGATGAACTCGCCGGGCGCGCTCAGGCCGCGCGCCGGGTGGTGCCAGCGCATCAGCGCCTCGAAGCCGACCAGGCCGCCGTCGGCCAGGTTCATGATCGGCTGGTAATAGGGCTCGAACTCCTGGCGCTGCAGCGCGCGGCGCAGGTCGCCCTCGAGCTCGAGCAGCTTGAGCGCCGCCTCGTGCAGGTGTTCGTCAAAGATGGCGTAGCGCTGGCGGCCCGTGGCCTTGGCGCGGTACATCGCCACGTCGGCGTCGCGCAGCAGCTCTTCCGGGCGGCGGTAGCGGCCGTCCACCAGCGCGATGCCGATGCTGGCCGAGGTGTAGAGCTCCTTGCCGGCGATGCGCATTGGCTCGGCCAGCGCCGCGATCACGCGCTCGGCCACCGCCACCGCATCCTCGGCGGTGTGGATGAAGTCGAGCACGATCGCGAACTCGTCGCCGCCCAGGCGCGCCACCATGTCGGGGTCGCGCACGCAGCCGCCGATGCGGCGCGCGGCCTCCTTCAGCAGCTCGTCGCCGACCAGGTGGCCGACCGAATCGTTGACCACCTTGAAGCGGTCGAGGTCGAGGAACAGCACCGCGAACAGCTGGCGCGCATCGGCCCGGTAACGCGACAGCGCCTGGCCCATGCGGCCCAGCAGGTGGCTGCGGTTGGGCAGGCCGGTGAGCGTGTCGTGCAGGGCCTCGTGCTTGAGCTTGAGCTCCATGCGCTCGCGCACCGAGATCTGGTCGAGCAGCTCGCGGTTGGCGTCGGCCAGCTCGCTGGTGCGCGAGGCCACGCGCTGCTCCAGTTCGGCGTACGCCAGGCGCAGGGATTCGTTCGCGCGCCGGCGGTCGAGCGCCTGCGCGATGTGGAAGGACACGAAGCTCAGCAGCTCCTGGTCGCGCCGGGTGTACAGGTAATCGGGCGTGTAGCTCTGCACCGCGATCACGCCGGCGGCCTTGCCGTCCAGGTGCAGCGGCACGCCCAGCCAGCACACCGAGGGCGTGCCGAAGGACATCACTTCGCCCCGGGCCACCAGCTCGCGCACCTGGTGGCGGTCGGCCAGCAGCGGCGCGCCCGTGTTCAGCACGTACTCGGTGAGGCCGCGGGCCAGGCGCCGGCGCGGGCGCTTCTGGTCGCGTTCGTCCACCGAGTAGGGGAAGTCAAGCTCCTGGCGGTCGTCGGTGAGCAGGGCGATGAAGAAGTTGCGGGCATCGAGCAGGTCGCTGACGATGCCGTGCACCTCGGCATAGAACACCTCGATGCTCTCGCTGCGCCCGGCCTGCTCGGCGATGCGGAACAGCGCGGCCTGCAGCTTCTCGCTGCGCTCGCGCTCGGTGACCTGCTCGCGCAGCTCGCGGGTGCGCTCGTCGACGCGGCGCTCGAGCTCCTCCTGCGCCTCGCGCCGGGCCAGGGCGGTGAGGATGTGCTGGGCGACGTAGCCCAGCAGCGCGCGGTCGTCCTCGGTGTAGCGCGAGTCGGGGTCGTAGCTCTGCACCACCACCGCGCCGCGCACCACGCCTTCGTCCACCATCGGTACGCCCAGCCAGTCCTCGCTGTCCGGGCCCAGGGTCTCGTCGCGGGACACGGCGAGCTCGCGCCGCACCTCGTCGGACGGGCCCATCACCGGCTTGCCGCGGCGGATCAGGGCCAGGGTCAGGCTGTTGGCCATCTTTTCCGCCGTGAACTCCTCCTTCGGGTCCGGGCAGACCGGGTCGAGGCTGTCGGCGAAGTAGATGAAGCGCATCGACTCGGTCTCGGGCGAGTACCGGACGATGTAGAAGTTCTCGGCGTACATCAGCCGCCCGACGATCTCGTGCAGGCCGCGCAGCACGGTGGCGGTGTCCTCGTCCGAGCTGGCCAGGTCGGAAATGGCGAACAGGGCGCGCTGCAGCCGCTCGGCCTTGCCCAGGCGCTCGACGTCCACCCGCAGGCGCTGGACCTCGGCGGCCAGGGCGGCGGTGTCGTCGCTGCGCGTCGCCGCCGGGTTGGCGGCGGGGGCGAAGTTGGGCGCTAGGGGCGTGTGCGGCATCCGGGTTCCACCCCCTCCCCGGGGGACTGGCCCGAGTGTATCAGCCGATCTTCACGCCGCCCCCAAGGACCGCCGCCGTGTCCCCGCAGGCCTGCAGGCGGCCGCCGGCGATCACCGCGGTCCGTTCGGCCAGGGCGCGCGCCGCGCTGAAATCGTGGGTGATGAACAGCAGGGCCAGGCCGCGCTCGCGCTTGAGCCGGCCCAGCAGGGCCAGCACCCCGGCGCGATGGTGGGCGTCGAGGGCCGACACGGCCTCGTCGCAGACCAGCAGGTCCGGGTCGGTGGCCAGGGCCCGGGCAATGGCGACGCGCTGGCGCTGGCCGCCCGACAGCTGGTGCGGCCAGCGGTCCGCCAGGGCCGGGTCCAGGCCGACGGCCGCCAGCAGTGCGGCGACGCGGGCGGGGTGCCCGGTGCGTTCGCCCAGGCCGTGGATGCGCAGCGGTTCGGCCACGATGTCGCCGAGGCGCATGCGCGGGTCGAGCGAGGCATACGGGTCCTGGAACACGACGCCAATGCGCCGGCGCAGGGCGCGCAGTCGGCCGCGGCCGGCCTGCAGCAGGTCCTCGCCATCGAGCAGGATGCGGCCGCGGGTGCCGCCGCGCATCAGCCGCAGCAGCGCGCGGCCGAGGGTGCTCTTGCCGCTGCCGCTCTCGCCGACCAGGGCCAGGCACTCGCCGCGGTGCAGCGACAGGCTGGCCTCGACCAGGGACGGGGCCGGGGCGCGCGGGTAGTGCACGGTCAGTGCGTCCACCTCGAGCAGGCGCGCGCCCGGCGGCGAGGGTTCCGGCGCGGGCAGGCGGTCGGCGGCCAGCAGTTCGCGGGTGTAGGCCTGCGTGGGGTTCGCGAACACCTGCGCGGCATCGCCGGCCTCCACGCATTCCCCGCGGCGCAGGATGGCGACGCGCTGGGCATGGGCCGCCACCAGCGGCAGGTCATGGCTGACCAGCAGCACGGCGAGTCCCAGCTCGCGCCGCAGGCCGTCGATCAGGTCCAGCGATTCCTTCGCCAGGCGCGGGTCGAGGGCCGAAGTGGGTTCATCGGCCAGCAGCAGCTTCGGCTGGCCGGCCAGGGCCAGGGCCAGCAGCACGCGCTGGCGCTGGCCGCCGGAAAGCTGGTGCGGGTAGCGATCGAACAGGTCGCCCGGGGTTGGCAGCTGCAGGCGTTCGAACAGGGCGAGCGCTTCGCGCCGCGCCGCCGGGCCGTCGAGGCCACGCAGCACGCGCAGGCTTTCCACCAGCGGCGCGCCGACGCGCCGCAGCGGATGCAGGCTGGCCTGCGGGTCCTGCGGCATCCAGGCGATCGCGCGGCCGCGCAGCGCGGCGTGGTCGCGGCCGCCCAGCGCGATGGCCTGGCCTTGCCAATGCAGCATGCCGCGCGCCGCGAGCCCCGGCGGCAGCAGGCCCAGCAGCGCCATCACCGTGAGACTCTTGCCGCTGCCGCTTTCGCCGACCAGGCCGAGGCACTCGCCCTCGGTTAGCTCCAGATCCAGCGGGCCGAGCAGGCGGCGCGCGCCGGTCGACACCTCGAGGCCGCGCAGTGAGAGCAGCGCGCTCATGCCGCGTCCCCGGGATCGCGCGGCGACCAGGTCGTGCTCATGCCGACGCCCCGCGCACATCCAGCCAGTCGCGCAGCCCGTCCCCGAGGAACTGGAAGCTGGCCAGCGTGGCCACCAGGAAGCCGGCCGGGAACAGCAGCGACCACGGCGCGGTGTCGAGCTCCTGGCTGCCTTCGTGCAGCAGGCTGCCCCAGCTGGCCGCGGGCTCATCCACGCCCAGGCCGAGGAAGCCGAGGAAACTCTCGACCAGGATCGCCTGCGGCAGGATCAGGCCCAGGTACACCAGCGCCAGCGGCATCAGATTGGGCAGCAGGTGCCAGCGCAGCACCTGGTCGAAGCGCGCGCCGGCCGCGCGCGCCGCGAGCACGAAAGGCGCTTCGCGCAGGCGCGCGGCCTCGGCCCGCACCACGCGGGCGAGGTCGATCCAGACGTAACCGCCGATCGCCGCCAGCAGCAACCACAGCGAGCGCCCGAACAGCGCCAGCAGCAGGATTACGATCAGCAGGAAGGGCAGGGCCGACAGCAGGTCCAGCACGCGCACCATCGCGCGCTCGACCCGGCCGCCGGCGTAACCGGCGATGGCGCCGTAGGCCAGGCCGATCGCCAGCGCCATCACCGTCGCCAGCGCGCCCACGGTCAGCGACAGCCGGCCGCCGGCCAGCGTGCGCGCCAGGATGTCGCGGCCGATCGCATCGGTGCCGAACCAGTGGCCGCTCGCCAGCGAGGGCGGCGACGACAGCGCGTTCCAGTCGGGCTGGTGCGGGTCGTGGCCGGGCAGCAGCAGGGCGAGCCAGCAAGCCATCGCCAGCAGCCCGAGCACCCAGAGGCAGGCGCGGACTTGCCGCGGCGCGCGGGCGCGCGCGGGCCCGGCCGCCATCACCGGCATCGCCCGCCCGCGGCTGTGTGCGATGCCGCACGGAGCCTGCGGCCCACCGCGCCCATGCTGCCGTGACGCCGGTGCGACCCACGCTCCGGCGGTCCCCCCCTGAAACCGGAGTCCCCCATGAGCATCGGCACGATCCTCCTCGTCATCCTCATCCTTCTGCTGATCGGCGTGCTGCCCAGTTGGTCCCACAGCAAGAACTGGGGCTACGGTCCCACCGGCGGCCTGGGCCTGGTGGTCATCATCATCGTCGTCCTGCTGCTGATGGGCAAAATATAGCCATCCCCGCCTTCGCCTGGCGATGACATCGCCTTCATGCCGCCATGATCCCGCCCCCGTAGGCTCGGGACGGGGAGCAATGCGAAGTGGCGACTTGCCGCGTCGGTGTGTTCCCCGACCCGCTGCAGGCGCCCGCCGGGCGCGGCGCCGGCCCCCGCCGTCGCCGCCCGATTCCACCTGGCGTTCCGTCCTGCCTTCCTTCGCCTGTTCTGGAGCCCACCATGAAGATGCCCATCCTCCGGCCCGCCGCGCTTGGCGTCGCGCTGGCCTGCTCGTTTGCCCTGCCCGCCGTCGCCGCCGATGACGCCCCCGCCCCCGGCAGCAAGACCGCCATCGACCGCGAAACCGGTCGCTTGCGCGCCACCACCGCCGCCGAGGACCGCGAGCTCGAGCGCGACGCCGCCCGCCTCGCCGTCGAAGCGCGCGGCAAGACGGCGCCCGGCGTGGCCGCCCTCGTTCGCCCCGCGACGGAAAGCGAAGCCCTGCAGACCCAGGTCCGCCACGCCGACGGCACCGTGTCCATGCAGGTGCCCGAAAGCCTCGACAGCCAGCTGGTGGTGACCCGCGATGCCGACGGCCGGCTCGTCGTCACCCATGCCGGCGCGCAGGCGGAGGGCCACGACCATGACTAAGTCCTCGCTCGTCCTCGCCCTGGCGGCCGCGCTGTCCGTGGCGCCCGCATTTGCCGCCGAAATCGTGGTGGTGAACCTGGATGCCGGCACCGGCGCCGGCCTCGACGACCCGTCCCCGCGCGCGCCGCAGGGCGGCAACCCGGGCACCACCCTCGGCGAACAGCGCCAGGTCGCCTACGCCTACGCCGCGAAGATGTGGGGCGCGATCATGCAGTCGGACGTGCCCATCCGGGTCGGCGCCCGCTTCATCCCGCAGGCCTGCACCGCCACCAGCGCGGTGCTCGGCTCGGCCGGCACCACCTCCGTGTTCCGCGACTTCCCGGGCGCCACGCGGCCGGGCACCTGGCACAACGTCGCGCTCACCGAGTCGATCGTCGGCGTCGACCTCAACCCGGGCGCGCTCGACATCAACTCACAGTTCAACAGCCGCATCAGCGGCGACCCGGCCTGCCTGGGCGGCGCCGACTGGTACTACGGCCTCGACGGCCAGACGCCGGCCGGCGCGGTGAACTTCCTCAACGTGGTGATGCACGAGATCGGCCACGGCATCGGGTTCCAAAGCTTCCTCAACGTCACCACCGGCAACCTGTTCGGCTTCGCGGCGCCGTCGCCGGCGAACCCGGCCGGCTCGCCGGGCTTCCCGGACGTGTACCTGGCCAATGCGTTCAACAACATCGTCGGCAAGGCCTTCCCGGACATGACCGCGGCCGAGCGCGCATTCTCGGTGCGCAACGCGGGCGGCACGGTGTGGACCGGCCCGGACGTGTCGGCGGTGGCGCCGGATTACCTCGATGCGCAGTTGGCCATCACCGTGTCCGGTATCGCCGGGCCGCTGCCGGCCGGGCGCTCCTCGCTGGGTCCCGCGGTCACCGGCCCGGAATTCGCGGGCGTGGTGGCGCTGGCCAATGACGGCGTGGACGCCGGGGGCGATGCCTGCACGCCGCTGGTGAACGGGGCCGACATCGCCGGCCGGATCGCGCTGGTGGATCGCGGCGGCTGCACCTTCGACGTCAAGGTGCTCAACGCGCAGGCGGCGGGCGCCACCGGCGTGCTGGTGGCCAACAATGTCGCCGGCGTGATCGAGCCGGGCGGCGTCAACGCGGCGGTGACGGTGCCGGTGCTCGGCATCAGCCTGGACGCCGGCAACCAGATCCGCGCGCTGGCCCCGGGCCCGCAGGTGCTGGCGGTGGCCGACCCGGTGCGCCGGGTGGGCGCCGACGACCTCGGCCGCGTGCGCCTGAACACGCCCGCGGCGCTGGCGCCCGGCTCGACGTTCTCGCACTTCGACACCGCGCTGAGCCCGAACGCGCTGATGGAGCCGTCGATCACCGGCACCCTGCGCGGCGACCTCGACGTGGACCTGACGCCGGCGCTGTTCCGCGACACCGGCTGGCGCACCTCGGCCGGCAACGCCACGCTGGGCACCTGCGACACCGGCGTGCCGGTGGTGGATTCGTCGGGCATCGCGGTGGGCGCCAGCATCGAGGCGCGCTCCCTGGTCTGCTCGGCCTTCGCGGGCAGCAAGGGCGAGTACCAGGACTGCATCACGGCCTATGCCGACAGCCTGGTCGTCGCCGGCCTGATCGAGGGAAGCAGCAAGGGCCGCATCGCCAGCTGCGCCGCGCGCCAGCGCTGAGCCGGACCGGGGCCGGCCTTGCGCCGGCGCCCGGGCAGCACGGAGCGCATACGGGGGCCGGCCTGTCCGGCCCCCGTCTTTTTCCGGCGGGCGGCGTATCATCGGGGCACGCGAACCGCGCTGCCGAACGACCCGCCATGGCCTTCCCGTACACCCGCCCCCGGCGCATGCGCCGCGACGATTTCTCCCGGCGCCTGATGCGCGAACACCGCCTCGCCGCCGACGACCTGATCCTGCCGGTCTTCATCCACGAACTGCAGGGCCGCGCCGCGGTCGCCTCGATGCCCGGCGTCGAGCGCCTGTCCATCGATGAGCTGCTGCGCACGGCCGAGCAGGCCGTGGCGCTGAAGATCCCGGCAATCGTGCTGTTCCCGGTCACCGCGCCCGAGGCCAAGTCGCTCGACGCCGCGGCCGCCTGGGACGAGAACGGCCTGGCCCAGCGCGCCATCCGCGCGCTCAAGCAGCGTTTCCCCGGGCTCGGCGTGATCACCGACGTGGCGCTGGATCCGTACACCACGCACGGCCAGGACGGCCTGGTGGACGACAGCGGCTACGTCGTCAACGACGAGACCGTGGAGGCGCTGGTGCTGCAGGCGCTGTCGCACGCCGACGCCGGCGCCGACGTGGTGGCGCCCAGCGACATGATGGATGGCCGCATCGGCGCCATCCGCGAGGCGCTGGAAGAAAACGGCCACCTAAACACCCGCATCCTGGCTTACTCGGCCAAGTACGCTTCGAGCTTCTACGGCCCGTTCCGCGATGCGGTCGGCAGTGCCGGCGCGCTCGGCAAGGGCAACAAGTACACCTACCAGATGGACCCGGCCAATTCCGACGAAGCCCTGCGGGAAGTCGGCCTCGACCTCGAGGAAGGCGCCGACATGGTGATGATCAAGCCGGGCCTGCCCTACCTCGACATCGTGCGGCGGGTGAAGGACCACTACGGCGCGCCCACCTTCGTCTACCAGGTCAGCGGCGAGTACGCGATGCTCAAGGCCGCGGCGCAGAACGGCTGGCTGGACGAGCGCGCCTGCGCGCTGGAGGCGCTGGTGTCGATCAAGCGCGCCGGCGCCGACGGCGTGCTGACTTATTTCGCGCTCGACGCGGCGCGCTGGCTCAAGGAGGAATGACATGACCGCGCATTACGCCGTCTTCGGACATCCCGTCGCGCATTCGCTGTCGCCGCGCATCCACGCCGCGTTCGCGAAGCAGATGGGCATCGCGATGGAGTACGTCGCCATCGACGCCAGCCCCGCCGATTTCTCCAGCGCCGTCAGTGCCTTCGCCACCGTGGGCGGGCGCGGCGCCAACGTCACCCTGCCGCACAAGGAGCGCGCGGCCGCCCTGTGCAGCCAGCTCAGCGCGCGCGCCCGCCGCGCCGGCGCGGTCAACACGCTCAAGCGCGTGGGCCTGCAGTGGCACGGCGACAACACCGACGGCGAAGGCCTGGTGCGTGACCTCACCGGCCGCCACGGCCTCGACCTGCGCGCGCGCCGCGTGCTGCTGCTCGGCGCCGGCGGCGCCGCCCGCGGCGTGGCCCCGGCCCTGCTCGATGCCGGCATCCAGGAGCTGTGGATCGTCAACCGCACGCCGGAGAAAGCCGACGCGCTGGCCGACGCGCTCGGCGAGCCGGACCGCGTGCACACGCGCTACCTCGCCGACCTGCCCAACCTCGGCAACTACGACATGATCGTCAACGCCACGTCGGCCGGCCGCACCGACGCCGAGTTCAAGCTGCCCTTCCGCCTGGCCGAGGCGCGCGCGCTGGCGGTGGACCTGAGCTACGGCGAAGCGGCCATCCCGTTCCTGGCCTGGGCCCAGGCCGCCGGCTGCGAGCCGCGCATCGACGGCCTCGGCATGCTGGTCGAACAGGCCGCCGAAAGCTTCGCGATCTGGCACGGCCAGCGCCCCGAGACCGACGAGGTCTACGCCGACCTCCGCGCCCACGCCGACGCCCTCCACACCGCCGACTGACGACATGACCACCGATTTCCTGATCGCCACGTTCTTCAACCTCGGCCTGAACATCATCCAGACGCTGATCGCGCTGGTGGTGGCGGTGCTGGGCCTCCAGTTCATCGACCGCAAGCTGCTCAAGCACATCGACATCGAGCAGGAGCTGCAGAAGGGCAACCTGGCGGTCGCGATCTTCGCGTCCACCATCCTGCTGTTCGTGGCCATCGTGACGGTGTTCGGCCTGCGCGGATGATCCGCGGCGGCGAGAATTCGTCTTGGCTGTGGCTGCTGCTGATCGGCCTGGCGATGATGTCGCTGCGGGCCTGCGAGGGTTCGCCCGCGGGTCGTGTGTCGCCGTCGCCGGACGCGGTGCCGGAGTTCATCGGCCCCGCCACGCCGGGCCAGGACTTCGCCGCGCCGCCGGAAACCCGCGCCATCGAGCTGGCCAATGGCTATCGCGTGCACGAAGGCCAGGTGGCCGAGGCCCTGCGCGAGGCGGGGCACGCGGAAACCTGGATGTCCTTTGGCTGGACCTTCGGCGATGAAACCGTCACCACGGTGGCGCCGGGGCTGGACCGCCGCCATCACTTCGTCAACGCGTACCTGGTCGGCTACGTGCCGTTCGAAGGCGTGGATGCCTGGGTGCCGCTGGTGTCGCTCGCGCAGCGCAAGCAGTACGCCTACGACCACGACCAGTACCCGGGCATGCCTGAGATCTGGCAGACCTCCCGCGAGGCCTTCTTCTACCCGGAGGGCGACTGCGAGGACCACGCCATCGCGCTGGCCGACTGGCTGATCGGCCTGGGCCTGGACGCGCGCGTGGTGCTGGGCCGGATGAAGGAGGAAGGCCACGCCTGGGTGGTGGTGCTCGACGGCGCCCGCACCTACCTGCTCGAGGCCACGCACAAGCGCCCCGGCCGTGCGCTGCCGCTGGCCAGCCAGCTGCCGGACTACCGGCCCGAGGCGATGTTCAACCGCGAGAGCTACTGGGTGAACACGGGATCGCCGTTGACCACCGACTACACCGGCGGGCGCTGGCAGCGGCGCTCGGGTTTCCGCCGCGACTAGGCGCGCTTACTCGCGGTCGAAGTTGATCCGCACGTCCTTGACCGTGTTGCTCACCAGCGCCATGCGGAAACGGGGGTGGTACAGCCGCCGCTTCACGAGCAGGTCTTCGCCGTCATCCCGCTCCACGCGCCAACCCCAGGGCAGGGCGCGGTCGAGCGCGCGCTGCACCTTGGACGACACGCGGTTCTCGCCGTCATTGCGCTCGATCGCCACGCGGACCTGGTAATCGGCGCCGCGCGCGTCCGTCACCGCGATCACGATCTCACCCGCGGATTCGGCGGCGCCGCTGAACTCCAGCCGCCACTTGTTCGAGCGGGACCCGTCGTCCGCGACCTCGGCGGATGACGTGGCGGGCGGCGGGACGCTGCCGGCGGGGCCGGTGGCGGCGAGCGCGGGCGCGGCGGCAAGCGCCATCGCCAGGAACCACGGGGAAATCTTCGGGCGCGTCGCGGTCATGAGGGTCTCCCGGGGTGGGCCAAGGGGGTCAGAGGTATTCGTCCTTCAGGCGGACGTAGTGCTTGGCGCTGTAGTAGAGCTGCTCGATTTCCTTGTCGCTGAGCTGGCGCACGGGCTTGGCGGGGTTGCCGAGCCAGAGTTCGCCGCTGCGCACGGTCTTGCCGGGCGGCACCACGGCGCCGGCGCCGACGAAGCCATGCTGTTCGACCACCGCGCCGTCGAGCACCGTGGCGCCCATGCCGATCAGCACCGCGTTGCCGATGGTGCAGGCGTGGATGATGGCGCCGTGGCCGATGGTGACGTCGTCGCCGATCAGGGTCGGCCAGCCGCCCGGCCGGGTGTAGGGGCCTTCATGGGTGACGTGGACGATGGTGCCGTCCTGGATGTTGGTGCGGGCGCCGATGCGGATGTGGTTGACGTCGCCGCGCACCACGCAGCCGGGCCAGATCGAGCTGTCCTCGCCCAGGTGGACGTCGCCGATGACGCAGGCGGCGGGGTCGACGTAGGCGCGGGCGCCGAGGGTGGGGGCGATGCCCCGGAAGGGTCGGATGTGCATGCCGGCATTCTAACCATCCCTTCGCGCCGCCCCGCCGTGAAGGGCATAAACTGGGCCCATGGACACCCCCGCGCACCCCGACCACGACCTGCGGCCCCTGCTCGAGCAGGTCCGCGCCGCCCACCGCCGCCAGCCGCCCACCTATCGGCAGCGCATGGACGACCTGGCCCGGCTGGGCGAGGTCATCCGCTCGCACCGGGACGAGCTGGTGAAGACGGTCTCGGCTGACTTCGGCCGCCGCTCCCGGCACGAGACGCTGGCCGCGGACGTGATGGTGACGCTGGACGAAATCAAATACCTGCGCCGCAAGCTGCGCGGCTGGATGCGGCCCGAGCGCCGCGGCCTGAACCTGGCCTTCCTGCCCGCCCGCGGCGAGATCCGCCGCATGCCGCTGGGCGTGGTCGGCATCGTCGCGCCCTGGAACTACCCGATCCAGCTGGCCCTGATCCCACTGGCCGACGCCATCGCCGCCGGCAACCACGTGCTGGTGAAACCGTCCGAGCACACCCCGCGCACCTCGGCCCTGCTGGCCCGGCTGCTGGCCGAGGCCTTCCCGTCCGAACGCGTGGCGGTGGTGCAGGGCGATGCCGCGGTCGGCGCCGCGTTCACCCGGCTGCCCTTCGACCACCTGGTGTTCACCGGCTCGACCACGGTGGGCCGCGCCGTCATGGCCGCGGCGGCCGACCACCTGACGCCGCTCACGCTCGAACTCGGCGGCAAGTCGCCCGCGCTGGTGGCGCCCGGCTACCCGGTCGAGCAGGCCGCCGACCGCATCGCCGCGGGCAAGTCCTTCAACGCCGGCCAGACCTGCGTCGCGCCCGACTACGTGCTGGTGCCGCGCGCCCAGCGCGACGAGTTCGTGCGCGCCTACCTGGCCAGCGTGCGCCGCCGCTACCCGACGCTGGCCGCCAACCCCGACTACACCGCGGTGGTGAACCACCGCCAGGCCGACCGCCTGCGCGACTGGATCGACGACGCCCGCGAACGCGGCGTATCGGTGATCCAGTACCGCCCGGACAGCGAGCCGCCGCCGCCCGGCGTCGAGGTGATCCCGCCCACCGTGCTGCTCGACCCGCCGGACGAGGCCAAGGTGATGCAGGAGGAAATCTTCGGCCCGCTGCTGCCGGTGAAGTCCTACGACGACCACGACGCCGCCATCGCCTACATCAACGGACGCGACCGCCCGCTGGCCTTCTATCCCTTCGACCGCGACCGGGCGCGGCTGCAGCGCACGCTCGATGCCGTGGTCGCGGGCGGCGTCTGCGTGAACGACTGCCTGATCCAGTTCGGCCAGCACTCGCTGCCGGTCGGCGGCGTCGGGCCCAGCGGCATGGGCGAGTATCACGGCCACGCGGGCTTCCTGGCCTTCAGCAAATCCATGCCGGTGCTGTACCAGTCCCGCCTCAACGGCATGTCGGTATTCGACCCGCCGTTCGGCAAGCTGGCCGATTTCGTCGTGAAGCTGTTCACGCGATGAACGCACGATCCACGCGTCTGGGCGGCTCGCTGGCGGCGATCGTGGCGGCCGCGATCTCGGCGGCGAGCCCGCCCGCACCGTTTGGCGCGTCACTGGCCGACAGCACGGCCGCGTCCGCCGGTGGCTCCCACGCGAACCCCGGGACCAAAGACGCCGTTGTTCCCGTGGCTGCGGGAACCGCCGCTTCGCCCCTGCGCCTGGTCGCCGCCGACAGCGGCCGCGCGATGACGCTGCCGGTCGGCGCCGTGCTGCGCGTGGAGCTGGACGCCAACTACAGCACCGGCAGCGAGTGGCAGCGCCGCGACGCCTTCGGCGCCGTGCTCGATTCCGTGCCCTGCGAGGGCCTCGTGCGCGAGCCGCTGGTGAAGGCCGGCGAGCCCGCGCCGCCGGTCGGCACCGGCAGCCTGGCCCGCTACTGCTTCCGCGCGGCCGCGCCCGGCCGCGCCTTCCTCTACCTTTTCTACGGCCGCGCCTGGCAGCCCGACTCCTCGCCGCTGGGCAGCTTCAACCTCGATGTCACCGTCACGCCCGCCGCCTGAGGCTTGGAATCCGCGGTCCGCAACGCCATCTGGAAACGCATGAACACTGAAAACCCCCTCCTCGCCGCCGGCGAACTCCCCGCCTTCTCCGCCATCACGCCGGACCACGTGAACCCGGCCATCGACGAGGTGCTCGCCGGCTTCCGCGCCGAAGTGGCGCGCCTGGTCGCCGACCCGCAGGCGCGCGACTTCGCCCGCCTGATGGCGCCGCTGGAACGTTGGGAAGAGCGCCTCGGCCGCTGCTTCGCGCCGGTGTCGCACCTGCATGGCGTCAAGGATTCGCCCGAGCTGCGCGCTGCGTATTCGGCTGCGCTGGAAAAACTCACCGAGCACGGCACCGAGCTTGGCCAGAACCGCGATCTGTACGAAGCGGTGAAAGCCGTGCGCGAGGCACCGGGCTTTGACGCGATGGATCGCGCCCGCCGCACGGTGGTCGAGGACAGCCTGCGCGGCTTCCGCCTGTCGGGCGTGGCGCTGGAGGAGCCCGCGCGCTCGCGCTTCAAGGACATCCAGACCCGGCTGAGCAAGCTCGAGACCGAGTTCGAGGAAGCGGTACTCGATGCCACCGACGCGTGGACGCGGCCGGTGGCGGAGGCAGAGCTCGCCGGCCTGCCGGAATCCGCGCGCGACATGCTGCGCACGATGGCGAAGGACAAGGGCGTCGACGGCCACGTGGCCACGCTGAAGGGCCCGGTGGTGCAGGCCATCCTCACCTTCGCCGACGACCGCGCGCTGCGCGAGCAGCTCTACACCGCCTACAACACCCGCGCTTCCGACCAGGGCCCGCAGGCCGGCACCCGCGACAACAGCGCGCGCATCGAGCAGATCATGGCGCTGCGCCATGAGGCCGCGGCGCTGTTGGGCTTCGACTCCAGCGCGCACCTGTCGCTGGCCGACAAGATGGCCGGCACGCCGGAGCGCGTGCTCGGCTTCCTGCGCGAACTGGCGGCCAAGGCCCGGCCGGTCGCGGCGCGCGAGCTCGACGAGCTGCGCGCCTTCGCCGCCGCCGAGCTCGGCATCGCCGACCTGCAGCCCTGGGACGTCGCGTACTCCGCGGAAAAGCTGCGCGAGCGCCGTTTCAACTTCAGCGAAGAAGACCTCAAGCCCTATTTCCCGCTGCCGGCGGTGATGCAGGGGCTGTTCACCGTGGCGGAGCGCGTGTTCGGCGTGAAGCTGGTCGAGCGCCACGGCGTGGATGCCTGGCATCCGGACGTGCACTACTTCGACGTGGTGGACCACGACGGCACCGTGCGCGCCGGCGTCTACCTCGACCACTACGCCCGCGCTGGCAAGCGCGGCGGCGCCTGGATGGACGTGTGCCGCTCGCGCATGGACGACGGCGAGTCGCTGTTCAAGCCGGTGGCCTATCTCACCTGTAATTTCGCGCCGCCGGCCAGGGATGGCCAAGTGTCGCGAGCGCAGGATGCGCAGGAGCGACCGGCGGGCGAGGGCAAGCCTGCGCTGCTGACCCACGACGACGTGATCACGCTCTTCCACGAGTTCGGCCACGGCATCCACCACCTGCTCACCGAGGTGGACTGGCCCAGCATCGGCGGCATCAGCGGCGTCGAGTGGGATGCGGTGGAACTGCCGAGCCAGTTCATGGAGAACTTCGCGTGGCAGCGCGAGGCGCTCGATATGTTCGCGCGCCACTGGCAGACCGGCGAGCGGCTGCCGGACGACCTGTACGCGAAGATGCTGCAGGCGCGCCACTTCCATGCCGGGCTGTTCCTGGTGCGGCAGCTGGAGTTCGCGCTGTTCGACTTCCGCCTGCACCTGGAGTTCGACCCGGCCCGCGGTGCGCGCGCGCTCGACCTGCTCAACGAAGTGCGCGACGAAGTCGCCGTGCTGCCGCCGCCGGCCTGGCACCGCGGCCCGCATGCCTTCACCCACATCTTCTCGGGCGGCTACGCGGCCGGCTACTACAGCTACCTGTGGGCCGAAGTGCTGAGTGCCGATGCCTTCGCGGCCTTCGAGGAAGCCGGCGTCTTCGACGCCGACACCGGCGCCCGCTACCGCCGCGAGATCCTCGCGGTCGGCGGCTCGCGCCCGGCGCTGGAAAGCTTCGTCGCCTTCCGCGGCCGCGAACCCCAACCCGACGCCCTGCTCCGCTCCTACGGCCTCGCGGCGTGACGGGGTGAAGGGCAGGGGGCGGACGCGGATTTGCGCGGATGAACGCGGATGAAGCAAAGGCAGGGTGGCTCCCTGCCGGCAGGTGCGTGCCCGCGAAAGCCAACTTATTTTGCTTTTTCTTTATCCGCGTTCATCCGCGTAAATCCGCGTCAGAAGCTTCTCCACCCCTGCCAGCCTGAATCCGTCCCCATGATCGAACGACGAGCATGCCCATGAACCCCGGTCGTCGCTTGGCGATGATCGTGGCGTGTGCGCTGTTCATCGAGAACATGGACTCGACGGCGATCGCGACGTCGTTGCCGGTGATCGCCGAGGACCTCGGCACCGAGCCGATCGCGCTCAAGCTCGCGCTCACGGCCTACCTGCTGGCGCTGGCGGTGTTCATTCCCGTCAGCGGCTGGGTGGCGGATCGGTTCGGGGCGCGCGGCACGTTCATGGCGGCCATTGCCGTGTTCCTGCTCGGGTCGCTGGCCTGCGCCGCCAGCGGCACGCTGGAGCAGATGGTGGCGGCGCGCTTCGTGCAGGGCATGGGCGGCGCGCTGATGGTGCCGGTGGGGCGGCTGGTGCTGCTGCGCACGGTGCCCAAGAGCGAGCTGGTGCAGGCGCTGAGCTGGCTGACGATTCCCGCGCTGGTGGCGCCGATCCTCGGCCCGCCGCTGGGCGGCTTCATTTCCACCTACAGCGACTGGCGCTGGATCTTCCTGATCAATATCCCGATGGGCCTGCTCGGGTTGTTCCTGGCCTGGCGCTTCGTGCCCGACCTGCGCGAGCCGGTGAAGCCGCTGGACTGGGCGGGTTTCGCGCTGTCCGGCCTCGGCCTAGCGCTGGCGCTGTTCGGGTTCTCCAGCCTCGGGCGGCACATGGTGTCGACGCCGGTCGCGGTGGGCTGCCTGCTGCTCGGCCTCGGCGGCATGGCGGGCTACGTGTGGCATGCGCTGCGGCATCCGCATCCGCTGATCGACCTGCGCCTGCTGAAGCTGCCCACGTTCCGCGCCGGCGTGATGGGCGGCATGCTGTTCCGCATCGGCATCGGCGCCACGCCCTTCCTGCTGCCGCTGATGCTGCAGCTCGGCTTCGGGCTCACGCCGCTGGCCTCGGGCCTGCTCACGTTCGTGTCGGCGGTGGGTGCGATGTTCATGAAGACGATCGCGGCCAGCGTGCTCAAGCGCTTCGGCTTCCGGCGCGTGCTGTGGGTGAACGCGCTGCTGGCGTCGGCGATGCTGGCGGGATTTGGCCTCTTCCGCGCCGACACCGCGCACTGGGTGATCATGGCGGTGCTGCTGGTGTCGGGCTGCTTCCGCTCGCTGCAGTTCACCAGCCTCAACGCCATCAGCTACGCCGAGGTGGACCCGGCGCGCATGGGCCAGGCCAGCAGCCTGTCGGGCATGATGCAGCAGCTGTCGCTGGCGCTGGGCGTGGCGATCGGCGGCTACGCGCTGCAGGTCGCGGGCCTGTTCACCGGCCAGGACTACGCCGCGGCCAGCAACTTCGGTTGGGCCTTCCTGACCGTGGGCACGATCTCGGCGCTCTCGGCCTGGGTGATGTTCCGCCTCCCGCCCGACGCCGGCGCCGAAATGGCCGGCCGCGCCGAGCCCGGGCACGAAGTCACCGAACCCAAGGCCGCCCAGCGGCCCAACACCTGACGCCGCCCCCTGTGGGAGGGACTTCAGTCCCGATGCCTTTCGCCGGAAAGCATCGGGACTGAAGTCCCTCCCACAGAGGAAAGCGTCAGGGCTTGATGGCTTCGAGTTCCCAGAGGAGCCAAGCGGGGGAGAGTTGGGCGCGCTTGCCTCGCAGGAAGCGGATCCAGCGGCGCACGGCGCGGGCGAAGCGCTTGGCGGGGCCGTGGTTCTGCGGGGAGTGGGCGAGGGCGCTGTAGGCGCTGGCGCGTTCGGTGCGGACCACGCGCAGGGCGCGGAACTTGCCCTGGAACCCGTACATCCTGCCCAGCGGCGACTCGCCGCAGAAGTAGGCATGGGTCTCGTCGGTGATGATGTTGACGTGGGTCGGGTCGACGAACGCTTCCGGGTGCGGGTAGGCAGGCGTGAGCGCGTACAGCCGGCCGCCCGGCGCCAGCACGCGCCAGATCTCGTCCATCAGCCGCACGAAGGGAAAGCAGGTGCCGCCATGGCCATCAGGGAAAAGGCGCGGCACGTGCTCGAGGTAGTCGAAGGCCGAGACCGAGCCCAAGCTGCTGTCGGCGAACGGAATCGGCTGCAGCACCAGGTTTGCGACGCGGTGTTCGTAGTCCACCGGGCCCTCGGGGGCGCGGATGTCCAGGCCGTACAGCGTGCCGCGGCCATAGGGATTGCGCGGCTGCGTGCCGCAGCCGAGGTCGAGGTGGCAGTCGGGAAGGCTCATGGCCCGATTATGCCCAAGCCCGTGCGCGGCATCACCGGAAGAACGCGCGGAACGCGGCGATGGCGCGCGCGAGCCCGGCGTCATCCACGTCCAGGTGCGTGACCAGGCGGATGCGCGGCCCGCGCCCGGCCGAAATGAGCACGCCGTCGTCGCGAAGCCTGGCGGCCAGCGCCGCCTGCTGGCCGTCGGGCACGGTGATGAAGACGAGGTTGGTCTGCGGCGGCTCCACCTGCACGCCGGGCAGCGCGGCCAGCGCTTCGGCCAGCTGCGTCGCGCGGCGGTGGTCGTCGGCCAGGCGCGCGACGTGGTGGTCCAGCGCATGCTGCGCCATCGCCGCCAGCTGGCCGGCCTGGCGCCAGCCGCCGCCGAGCACCTTGCGCCAGCGCCGCGCCTTGTCGATCAGCGCGTGCGGGCCGAGCAGCACCGAGCCCACCGGTGCGCCGAGCCCCTTCGACAGGCATACCGACACGGAATCGAAGTGCGAGGCGATGTGCGCCGCGCTGACGCCGCCGGCCACCGCGGCATTGAACAGACGCGCGCCGTCGAGGTGGTAGGCCAGGCCGTTCGCCTTCGCCAGTTCGCGGGCCTGCGCGAGGTAGGGCAGGGGCAGCACGCGGCCGTGCCAGGTGTTCTCCAGCGCCAGCAGGCGCGTGCGCGCGAAGTGCGGGTCGCCCGCGGGTTTGATCGCCGCGGCCACGGCGTCGAGCGGCAGCGTGCCGTCGGGCGCGTTGACGATCGGCTGCGGCTGGATCGAACCCAGCACCGCGGCGCCGCCGCCCTCGTACTTGTAGGTGTGCGCATCCATGCCCACCAGGTATTCGTCGCCGCGCTCGCAGTGCGCCATCAGCGCCAGCAGGTTGCTCTGGGTGCCGCTGGGCACGAACAGGCCGGCGGCGAAGCCGAGCTCGCCGGCGAGGCGTTCCTGCAGCGCATTCACGCTGGGGTCGTCGCCCATCACGTCGTCGCCAACCGGCGCGCGCAGGCCGGCCTCGCGCATCGCGTCGGTGGGGCGGGTGACGGTGTCGCTGCGGAGATCTACCGGGGGCATGCGCGGCCTGCGTGGCGGGAAGCGAGCCGCCACTCTGGCCGAGCCACGCCGCGAAGGCAACGCTCAGGCCATGCGGCGCAGGGTGTCGTCGCGGCGGACGAAGTGGTGGTAAAGCGCCGCCGCCACATGCAGCCCGACGACGTAGTAGAACGCCGTGCCGACCCACTCGTGCAGCTCTTCCAGCTGGCCCGCCAGCGCGGCATCGGGCGCCAGCAGCGCGGGCAGGGCGATCTGCGTGAAGGGAACCAGGATCGCCTTTCCGTCGGTCCAGGCGGTGCCCAGCCCGAGCAGGGGCTGCACGATGAGCATCGCGTACAGCAGCAGGTGCACCGCCTTGGCCGGCAGCGCCTGCCAGGCCGGCAGCGGCGGCCGGACCGCGGGCGCCGGCCGCGAGAACGCCAGCCGCAGCCGGGGCAGCATCAGCGCCAGCAGGGCGATGCCGACCCAGAAATGGGCCTGCACCATCGCCATGCGGGCGGGCGTGCCGCGCTCGAACCATTCGCGGCCCTCGATGAAGACGAAGGCCAGCACGATGCCGAGGAACATCAGCCAGTGCAGGGCGCGTCGGGACGGGGCGTAGCGGCGGGCGGGGTCCATCGGAAGGCTCCGGTCGGTTTCCTGAGCATCACATTACGCCGGACGGGTGCGCCTGCCTTGATGCCGGTCAAGCGGTCGCCCTCGCCAGCGCGAACCGTTAGCATTCGCGCATGGACACGACCACGATCGCCAGCTGGAACGTCAATTCCCTCAACGTCCGCCTCCCGCACCTGGAGGAATGGCTGAAGCTGCGCGCGCCCGACATCGTCGCGCTGCAGGAAACCAAGCTCGAGGATGCGCGCTTCCCCGACGACGCGCTGGCGGCGCTGGGCTACCGCAGCGTGTTCGCGGGCCAGAAGACCTACAACGGCGTCGCCATCGTCTCGCGCGAGCCGGCGACGGACGTTCAGGTCGGCATCCCGGGTTTCGAGGACGAGCAAAGGCGCGTGATCGCCGCCACGGTGGGCGGGCTGCGCATCGTCAACCTGTACGTGGTGAACGGCCAGGACGTCGGCACCGACAAGTACGACTACAAGCTGCGCTGGCTCGACGCCGTGCACGGCTGGCTGGCCGACGAGCTGAAGGCGCACCCGCGGATGGTGGTGTTGGGCGATTTCAACATCGCCCCCGACGACCGCGACGTGCACGACCCGGCGGTCTGGAACGACGCCAGCATCCTCACCTCTACCGCCGAGCGCGCCGCGCTGCGCCGGCTGCTGGCCCTGGGCCTGCACGACAGCTACCGCCTGCACAACGACGAGGGCGGTGTCTTCAGCTGGTGGGATTACCGCGCCGCCGGCTTCCGCCGCAACCTGGGCCTGCGCATCGACCTGTGCCTGGTCAGCGACGCCCTGCGCGAGCGCTGCGTCGGCGCCAGCATCGACAAAGAGCCGCGCACCTGGGAGCGCCCCAGCGACCACGCCCCGGCCCTCGTCCAGCTGGCCCGCTGACCCCCCCCTTGTAGGAGGGACTTCAGTCCCGATGCTCTTGGGCGAAAGGCATCGGGACTGAAGTCCCTCCCACAGCGGTCGGCTACTTCAGGCAGCGGGCGAGGAAGGCCTCGGACAGGCGGTAGCGGTGCAGGGCGTCGGCGCCCGTGAGGCCGTGCTTGGCGCCGGGGTAGGTCATCAGCTCGAACGGGGTGCCGCGCTTCTGCAGCTCCGACATCAGCTTGGTCGAGTTGGTGAACAGCACGTTGTCGTCGGCCATGCCGTGCACCAGCAGCAGCTTCGAGCGCAGTCCGTCGAGGTGGGTGAACACCGAGGCGACGCGATAGCCCTCGGGGTTCGCCGCCGGGTGGTCCATGTAGCGCTCGGTGTAGTGGGTGTCGTACAGCGCCCAGTCGGTCACCGGCGCGCCGGCGATGCCGCAGGCGTAGTGGTCGCTGGCCTGGGCGAGCAGCATCAGGGTCATGTAGCCGCCGTTCGACCAGCCGTGCACGCCGATGCGCGCGCCGTCCACCCAGGGCTGGCGGCGCAGGAAGTCGACGCCCAGCTTCTGGTCCTCGACCTCCACCGTGCCCTGCTTGCCGTACAGCGCGCCGCCGAACTTCGCGCCGCGCCGCGGCGTGCCGCGGTTGTCGAGCGAGAAAACGACGTAGCCGTTCTGCGCCAGGTACTGGTTGAACAGCGCATCGGCGCGCCCGGGCCAGGCGCGCGTCACCGTCTGCGCCGCGGGGCCGCCGTAGACGTACACGACCACCGGATACTTCTTCGCCGGATCGAAGCCGGCGGGCTTGATCAGGCTGTAGTGCAGGGTCTCGCCGCTGGCCGCCTCCAGCTGGCCGAACTCGACCGGGCGGTGCGCCGCCCGGTAGGGCGCGTAGGGATGCGCCGGGTCGGCGAGGTCGTTGGCCACCAGGGTCGCCAGCTTCGTGCCATCGGCGCGCAGTAGTTCGGTCTGCGGCGGCGTCTCCGGGTTGGACCAGAGGTCCACGAACACGGCGGCGTTCGCGCTGAACACGGCCTGATGCATGCCGGCCTCGCGGGTCAGGCGACGCGGCTCGCCGCCGGCCAGCGGCACCGCGTACACGTGGTTCTCCAGCGGCGAATCGCGCGTGCCGGAGACGTAGGCGAAGCCCGCGGCCTCGTCCACGCCCAGCAGCGCGTCCACCGTCCACTCGCCGGAGGTCAGCGCGCGCAGCGGCTTGCCGTCGGCGTCGTGCAGGTACAGGTGCTCGAAACCGCTGCGCTCGGACAGCCACAGGAAGCGCCCATCGGCCAGGAAGCGCAGGCCGTCGTGCAGCGGCACCCAGGTCTCGCTGGTCTCGGTGAGCAGCACGCGCTGGCTGCCCGTCGCCAGCGTGGCCTCCACCAGGTCCAGGCGCCGCTGGTCGCGCGACTGGCGCTGGAAGGTGACGCGGTCGGCGCCGCGCCAGTTCACGCGCGCCAGGTAGATGTCGGCTTCCTTGCCCAGGTCGACGTCGGTGACGCGGCCATCGCGCAGCGAGGCCACGTGCAGGCTGATGCGCACGTTCGGGTCGCCCGCGGCCGGATAGCGCTGCTCGACGATCTCGGTGCGGTCGGCGTACACCTCGGGCCGCTTCTGGATCGGCACCGGCGACGCGTCGATGCGCGCGAAGGCGATGGCCGAATCATCCGGAGCCCACCAGTAGCCGGTGTGCCGGCCCATTTCCTCGTCGGCCACGAACTCGGCGACGCCATTGCCGATCACCTCGCTGCCGTCGGTGGTGAGGGCGCGCTCGCGGCCGGTGGCCAGGTCGATCACCCACAGATTGCGGTCGCGCACGAAGCTGACGTAGCCGCCGCGCGGCGACACCTTCGGGTCGGTGGCGAAGCCCGTGCCCGAGGTGAGCTTGCGCACCGGATCGGCCACGCCTTCGCCCAGGTCGTACAGGTACAGTTCGCCGCCCAGCGGGAACAGCAGCGCCTTGCCGTCCGGCGCCCACTGGTACTCGACGATGCCGCGGAAGGCGGCGATGCGCTGGCGCTCGCGCCGCGCCTTCTCTTCGTCCGAAAGCACTTCGTCGCCCGGCAGCACCACCGCCGAATCCACCAGCAGGCGGCGCTCGCCGTCGGCGATGGCGTACTCCCACAGGTCGAGCTGGAAGCGGTCGGTGTCCTTGCCCTGCAGGAAGGTCACGCGCGAACCGTCCGGCGAGATCGCCGGCTTCATCAGGCTGGGGCCCGACAGCGGCGCGCCGCCGGTGATGGCCTCGAGGCTCAGCGTCTCTTGCGCGGTGGCGGCGGCGGTCAGGGTCATCAGGGTGGCCAGCAGCAGGCTCTTCATTACTTCGCGTCCCCGGCCGGGGCCATGCCCTGGTAGTTGATGCGCACCCAGCGGTCGGGCGGCAGGAAGCCCTGGCCCCACTGCGCGTCGAACTCGGCGGTCGGCTTGGCGGCGAGCACTTCCTCCAGCGTCTTGCCCTCGCCGATCAGCGTTTCCAGGCGCGCATGCACCACGCGCAGCATCTGCAGGTACTCGGCCAGCTGCCGGCGCGTGATCACCGCCGGGCCGTGGCCCGGGATGAAGCGGGTGTCTTCGTTCGACATCTCCATCAGCTTGGCGGTGGCGTCGGCCATGCCCTTGAGGCTGCCGCCGTTGCTGTAGTCCACCACCGGGTACAGCCCGTAGAACACCAGGTCGCCGGTGTGGATGACGTTGGTCTCCGGCAGGTGCACGATCGCGTCGCCGTCGGTGTGCGCGCTGGGGATGTGGATGGTGCGCACCGTGTGGCCGCCGACGTGGAAGGTGACCTGGTCGTTGAACGTGATCACCGGCAGCGCGCCCTTCGGCGCGGCCGGCACGGTGCGATCAAAGGCCGCCATCACCTGGTCGGACGACAGCCGCGTGCGCACGTTGTCGTGCGCCACCACCAGCGTGCCCGCTTCGGCGAAGGCTTCGTTGCCGCCGGTATGGTCGCCGTGCCAGTGCGTATTCAGGACGAAGCTCACCGGCTTGTCGGTGATCGCCGCGACGGCGGCGCGGATCTTCGGCACCATCGGCGCGTACTGGTCGTCGATCAGGAAGGCGCGGTCGGCGCCCACCACCAGGCCGAGGTTGCCGCCGGCGCCCTTGAGCGCGTACACGCCCTCGGCCACCTTAGTCGTTTCGATTTCGATCTTCGAGAAATCTTGCGCGGCCGCCGGCGTCGCCAGCAGCAGGGCCGCCAGCGCGGCGGGAATCAGGGCGGTGCGGTGCATGGGTGGCTCCGGGGTTAGGAAGGGTCAGGCCAGGTAGCCGCCGTCCACCGGCAGCGACACGCCGGTAAGGTACGAAGACGCCGGTGAAGAAAGGAACAGCACCGCCGGCGCGATCTCCCCCGGCTGCGCCATGCGTGCCAGCGGGATCAGCTGCAGCATCATCGCCATGATCTTGGGGTTGCCGGTGAGCGCCGAAGCGAACTTGGTGTCGGTCAGGCCCGGCAGCACCGCGTTCACGCGCACGCCCAGCGGCGCCAGCTCCTTCGCGAAGCCTTCGGTCATGTTGACGATGCCGGCCTTGGTCATCGAATAGACGAGTTGCCCGGGCGCGGCGCGCTCGGCGTTCACCGAGGCGATGTTGATGATGCTGCCGCCGCGGCCCTTCATGCGGCGCGCCGCCTGCACGGTGGTCCAGAAGTAGCCGCGCAGGTTCACTTCGACCGTCTTCTCGTAGGCATCCAGCGTCATGTCGATCGCCGGGCCGAAGTAGGGGTTGGCGGCGGCGTTGTTCACCAGCACGTCCACGGCCCGGCCGTCGGCGTCGAGCTTTTCGAACAGGCCTTCGATCGCGGCCGGGTCGCCGACGTGCACCGCGTGCGCCTCGGCCGAGCCGCCGGCCGCGCGGATCTGGCTGGCCACCGCCTCGCAGCCCTCGAGCTTGCGGCTGGTGCAGATGACGTGGGCGCCGTGCGCCGCCAGCAGGTGGGCGATGGCTTCGCCGATGCCGCGGGACGCACCGCTGACGAGGGCGGTCTTGCCGGAGAGGTCGAACAAGGGATCAGGCACGGAGGGCTCCACGTGGGCGTGTGAATTACGTACGGCTTGGTATGCTCCGGAATCTAGCACAGGCCCCGTCGAGGCCTGGCACACACCGGGGGAACGATCCATGGCGCAGCGGCGGGTACTGATCACGGGGGCGGGCAGCGGGCTTGGGCAGGCGCTGGCGATGCGTTATGCCAGGGCCGGCGATCGCGTCGCCTGCGTGGATATCGACGCCGCGCGCGCCGAGCTCACCCGCGCCGCGCTGCCCGGCAGTGGCCACCTCACCATGGCCGCCAACGTCGCCAGCGACGAGGCCATGGAGCAGGTGCACGAGACCGTGGCCCGCGAGTGGGGCGGCCTGGACGTGTTGGTGAACAACGCGGGCATGGCCACCGGCGGCGCCATGGTCGAGACCACGATGGCCGAGTGGCGCACCGTCCTCGACGTCAACGTGCTCAGCGTGGTGCGCGGCTGCCGCCTGTTCCTGCCCGGCATGATCGCCGCCGGCCGCGGCCACGTGGTCAACACCGCCAGCTTCGCCGGCCTGGCCGGCGCGCCCAGCATCATGAGCTACGGCGTGTCCAAGGCCGCGGTGGTGGCTTTGTCCGAGCAGCTGCGCGCCGAAGTGCACGACAAGGGCATCCGGGTCAGCGTGCTGTGCCCGGCCTTCTTCCGCACCAACCTGCTCGAGAGCTGGCAGGGCAATCCCAAGCTCAAGGATTTCGCTGCGAAGATGATGGACACCTCGCCCGACACGCTCGACTCCGTGGCCGACCACGTGTTCGCGGCGCTCGAGCGCGGCGAGTTCCTGGTGCTCCCGACCAAGCGCGAACCGATGCGCTGGCGCCTGAAGCGCTGGCTGCCGGAAACCTACTTCCGCCAGCTGCTGAAGATGGTCAAGTCGCGCGCGGCGGGGCACTGACATGGAGTGGATGATCTACGGCGCCAACGGCTACACCGGCCGCATGATGGTCGAAGAGGCGGTGAAGCGTGGCCTGCGCCCGGTGCTCGCCGGCCGCAGCGCGGCCTCGCTGGAGCCGCTGGCAAAGGCGCACGGATTGCCCGTGCGCGCCTTCGCGCTCGACGATCCGCAGGCCTTGCGCAGCGGGCTCAACGGCATCGGCCTGGTGCTGCACTGCGCCGGTCCGTTCTCGGCCACCTGCGCGCCGATGCTCGAGGCCTGCCTGGCGTCCGGGGCACACTACCTCGACATCACCGGCGAAATCGACGTGTTCGCGCACTGCCACGCGCAGGACGCCCGCGCCCGCGACAAGGGCATCGTGGTGTTGCCGGGCTCGGGCTTCGACGTGGTGCCCACCGACTGCCTGGCGGCCCAGCTCAAGCGCGAGCTGCCGACGGCCGATTCGTTGGTGCTGGCCTTCGAGGCCGGCGGCGGCCCCAGCCCCGGCACCGCCAAGACCAGCGTCGAAGGCCTGGGCAAGGGTGGCCGCGCGCGCATCGACGGCAAGATGACGCGGGTTCCCCTGGCCTGGAAGACGCGCACCTTCGAGCGCGACGGCGAGCAGCGCTTCGCCATGACCATTCCCTGGGGCGATGTCTACACCGCCTACGTCTCCACCGGCATCGGCAACGTCGAGGTCTACATGGGCGTACCGCCCGACACGGCGAAGAAGCTGCGCCGCCTGCGCCTGTTCGGGCCGCTGCTGGGCCTGGGCCCGGTGCAGTCGCTGCTCAAGAGGCAGGTGGAGAAGCGCGTGCGCGGCCCGTCCGACGCCACCCGCGGCAAGACCGGCTGCGTGGTCTGGGGCGAGGCGCGCGACGCTTCAGGCCGGGAGGTGAAGCGCCGGATGCGCACGCCCAATGGCTACGAGATCACGGTCACCGCGGCGCTGGGCATCGTCGCCCGGCTGCTGGAGGGCCCGGCGCCGAAGGGCGGCTATTACACGCCCTCGGCCCTGATGGGCGCCGATTACGTGCTGGCCCTGCCGGGGGTATCGCTGGACTGAACGACGCCCGGCGGCGGCGCTTGGCAGCGCCCCGCGTTGCCTCTACCCTTCGCGTGCCCGGTCCCCGGGCCCACCTGGAGTAGAACCATGCGCATGCCCGCCATCGTCATCGGCGTCATCCTGCTCGTCATCGGCGGCCTGATCGCCGGCGGCGTGTTCAAGTTCCAGACCACCGAGAAGGTCGCCGACATCGGCCCGATCGAGATCAGCAAGACCGACACCAAGTCCCCGCCTCTCAACCTCGGCTGGATCCTGCTCGGCGCCGGCGCCGTGGCGGTCGTGGTCGGCGTGGCCAGCAAGAAGTAACCGGACCTCCCATGAACAACACTGACTCCAGCGCGGCGCCGAAGCTCGGGCCGCTTTCCAAGCTCATCTTCGCGTCGCGCTGGCTTCAGCTGCCGCTTTACCTGGGCCTGATCGTGGCCCAGTGCGTCTACGTGTTCCTGTTCCTCAAGGAACTCACCCACCTGGTGGTGGACGCGAACACGCTCACCGAGCAGCTGATCATGCTGCTGGTGCTGGGCCTGATCGACGTGGTGATGATCTCCAACCTGCTGGTGATGGTGATCGTCGGTGGCTACGAGACCTTCGTGTCCCGCCTGAACCTGCAGGGCCACCCGGACCAGCCGGAGTGGCTGAGCCACGTGAACGCCTCGGTGCTCAAGGTGAAGCTGGCGATGGCCATCATCGGCATCTCCTCGATCCATCTGCTCAAGACCTTCATCGCCATCGGCGACCTGGGGGCCCCGGGTTCCAAGTTCACCGAGGCCGGCGTGATGTGGCAGACCATCATCCACACCATCTTCATCCTCTCGGCGATCGGTATCGCCTGGACCGACAAGCTGATGGCGCAGTCGGTGTCGGTCAGCAAGAAGCACTGACGGCCACCTTGTGGGAGGGACTTCAGTCCCGATGCCTTTCGCCGAAAAGCATCGGGACTGAAGTCCCTCCCACAGCGAATCCCCTGGCGCCGGTAGAATGGCGCCATGGATGTCTCCCACCTGCTCGATGAACTGAACCCGGCCCAGCGCGAAGTGGTCTCCGCGCCGCCAGGCCACGCCCTGGTGCTGGCCGGCGCCGGCTCGGGCAAGACCCGCGTGCTCACCCACCGCATCGGCTGGTTGAATGAGGTCGTGGGCGTGCCGGCGCACGGCATCCTCGCCGTCACCTTCACCAACAAGGCCGCCGCCGAAATGCGCGGCCGGGTCGAGGCGCTGCTGCGCCATGGTGCCCGCGGCATGTGGATCGGCACCTTCCACGGCCTCGCGCACCGCCTGCTGCGCCTGCACTGGCAGGAGGCCGGGCTGCCCGAGTCCTTCCAGGTGCTCGACCAGGACGACCAGGTCCGCCTGCTCAAGCGCATCAGCGCCGACCTCGAGCTCGACGAGGGCCGCTTCCCGCCGCGCCAGATGGCGTGGTGGATCAACGCGCAGAAGGACGAGGGCCGGCGCCCGAAGCACATCCAGCCGGCCGGCGGCGATTTCTACGGCCAGACCATGCTCAAGGTTTACGAGGCCTACGAGGCCCGCTGCCAGCGCGCGGGCCTGGTGGATTTCGCCGAGCTGCTGCTGCGTGCGCATGAGCTCTGGCTCGAGCACCCGGCGCTGCTGCACCACTACCAGCAGCGCTTCCGCCACCTGCTGGTGGACGAGTTCCAGGACACGAACTCGATCCAGTACGCCTTCGTGCGCGTGCTGGCCGGCGACACCGGCGAGGTGTTCGTGGTCGGCGACGACGACCAGGCCATCTACGGCTGGCGCGGCGCCAAGGTCGAGAACGTGCAGCGCTTCCTGCGCGACTACCCGGGTGCACGCACGCTCAAGCTCGAGCAGAACTACCGCTCCACCGGCAACATCCTGGCGGCCGCCAACGCGGTGATCACCCACAACCCCGACCGCCTCGGCAAGCAGCTCTGGACGGCAGACGGCGAGGGCGAGCCGATCGACCTGTTCGCCGCCTACAACGAAGTGGACGAGGCCCGCTTCGTGGTCGAACGCATCCAGGCCTGGATCCGCGACGGCGGCAGCGCCGGCGAAAACGCCGTGCTGTACCGCTCGAATGCCCAGTCGCGCGCGATCGAAGAGCAGCTGGTGCAGGCCGGCCTGCCGTATCGCGTGTACGGCGGCCAGCGCTTCTTCGAGCGCATGGAAATCAAGGACGCGCTGGCCTACCTGCGCCTGATGGCGAACCGCAGCGACGACGCCGCCTTCGAGCGCGCGGTCAACACGCCGCCGCGCGGCATCGGCGGCAAGACGCTGGACGAGGTGCGCCGCCACGCGCGCGAGCAGGCCGTGCCGCTGTGGCAGGCCGCCGTGGCGCTGTCGGAAGGCGGCGCGCTGCCGGGCCGCGCGCGCAACGCCCTGCGCGCGTTCGCCGACCTGGTCGACGCGCTGCAGGCCGACACCGCCGAGCAGCCGCTGCATGAAGTGTTCGACCACGTCATCGCCACCTCGGGTCTGCGCATGCACTACGCGCAGGAATCGAAAGGCCAGCTCGATTCGCGCACCGAGAACCTGGACGAACTGGTGTCGGTGGCCAGCCGCTTCGAGCGCCGCGACGACGAAGCCAGCGCCGAGATGAGCGAGCTGGTCGCCTTCCTCAGCTATGCCTCGCTCGAGGCGGGCGAGGGCCAGGCCGAGGCCGGCGAGGACGGCGTGCAGCTGATGACGCTGCACAGCGCGAAGGGCCTGGAGTTCCCGCAGGTGTTCCTGGTCGGCATGGAGGAAGGCCTGTTCCCGAGCGGAAAATCCATCGAGGAAAGCGGGCGGCTGGAGGAAGAGCGCCGCCTGGCCTACGTCGGCCTGACCCGCGCGCGCCAGAAGCTCGTGCTGACCTACGCCGAGTCGCGGCGCCTGCACGGCATGGAGATGTACGGCACGCCCTCGCGCTTCCTGCGGGAAATCCCGCCGGCGCTCATCGCCGAGGTCCGGCCCAAGGTCACCGTCAGCCGCCCGTCTTACGGTCCGCCGCGCAGCGCGGCGCTGGAGTCGGGCACCGGTTCCGGACTGCGCTTGGGCCAGCGCGTCACCCACCCCAGCTTCGGCGAAGGCACGGTGATGGACGCCGAAGGCAGCGGCCCGCATGCCCGCGTGCAGGTCAACTTCGAGCGCGGCGGCGCCAAGTGGCTCGTGCTCGGCTACGCCAACCTCACCCCCGCCTGACGTGCGCTGTCTGGGATTGGGGCCGAAGGGCGTTTTTGACGCGGATTTACGCGGATAAACGCGGATAAAGCAAAGGCTGGAATGGGCCCCGGCGAGATGCTGCGCTGCGCGGAAATCCAACGCCAAGTGCTCTTGCTTTATCCGCGTTTATCCGCGTAAATCCGCGTCCAAAACCGCTTTCCGCCCCACCAGTCCCCAAAGCCCCACCCCCTCGCCGCAGCCCGGTGTACGACGCATACTTGGCGGATTGTCGGGAAAGGGATGGGAACCATGAAGCGACGTGAACTCCTGCGCGGTGCCGGCGTGGCCGCGGTGGCGACCGGACTGGCGGCCTGTGGTGCGAAGCCGACTGGCGAGGCCGGCGCGGCGTCCACCGAGAAGTTCGTCTGGAAAATGGTCACGTCCTGGCCCACGAATTTCCCGGGCCTGGGCACCGGCGCCGCGCGCCTGGCCGAAATGATTACCGCCGCCAGCGGCGGCCGGCTCACGGTGAAGGTCTACGGCGCCGGCGAGCTGGTGCCGGCCTTCGAAGTGTTCGACGCGGTCAGCCGCGGCACCGCCGAGATGGGGCATTCCGCCAGCTATTACTGGAAGGGCAAGGCCGCGGCGGCGCCGTTCTTCTGCGCCGTGCCCTTCGGCCTCAATGCCCAGGAAATGAACGGCTGGCTCTACCAGGGCGGCGGCCTCGAACTGTGGCGCGAGCTGTACGCGCCCTTCGGACTGGTGCCGTTCCCGGCGGGCAACACCGGCGTGCAGATGGCGGGCTGGTTCCGCAAGCCGATCGCCTCCCTGGCCGACCTGCAGGGCCTGAAGATGCGCATCCCCGGCCTTGGCGGCGAAGTGATGGCGCGCGCCGGCGCGACGCCGGTGAACCTGCCGGGCGCCGAGATCTTCAGCTCGCTGCAGTCGGGCGCGATCGACGCGGCGGAGTGGGTGGGGCCTTACAACGACCTCGCGTTCGGCCTGCACCGCGCCGCGAAGTATTGCTATTACCCGGGCTGGCAGGAGCCGGGCCCGACGCTGGAATGCATGGTCAACCAGGCCGCGTACGACACGCTGCCGCCCGACCTGCGCGAGATCGTCGCGCTGTGCTGCCGCGCGGTGAACGACGCGATGCTGGCCGAGTACACCGCGCGCAACCAGCAGGCGCTGGACGTGCTGGTGCGCGAACACGGCGTCGAACTGCGCCAGCTGCCCGACGACGTGCTGCTGGCGTTGCGCCGCACTTCCGACAAGGTGCTCGAGGAAGCCGCCGCGGCCGATCCCATGGCGCGCCGCGCACTCGACTCGATGCAGGCCTTCCGCGCCCAGGCCAAGGCCTGGCACGCGGTGTCGGAAGAGGCCTACTTTGCCACCCGCGGCTGACCCTGCCGGAGGTCACGGTCCGCGCCGCCAGCCGAAATCGCGGCTGAACGCCGCGGGGCCGCTTCGTCGCGGAAACGTCGTATTGATGGCCATCCCCGGAATTGGATGATGGCGTCATGGGCAAATGGTTGAAGCGGTTGGCCTGGCTGGCCGGTGTTTTCGTGGTGGCGATCGGTGCCCTCGGCGCCGTGGCGTGGTGGCACTCGGAGCGCGCGTTGGCGACCGTCCACCCGGTGAAGGATCCCTCGCTCGTGTTCGCGGGGGACGCCGCCGAAGCCGAGCGTGGCGCGCATCTTTACGCCGTGCTGGGTTGCGTCGACTGCCACGGCGCCGATGCCCGCGGCAAGTTCGTGTTCGATGCGATGCCGGTGGCGCGCATCGTCGGCTCCAACCTCACGCCCTCGGCGATCGCCGGGCGCTACGACGCCAACCAGCTCGCGGCGGCGATCCGCCACGGCGTGGGTCCGGACGGTCGGCCGCTGCGCTTCATGCCGTCGGGAGACTTCAAGGATCTGTCCGACGCCGACACCGCCGCGCTGGTGCGCCACCTGCAGTCGCTGCCGCCCTCGGACCACGCGCCCGGCGAAACCGTGATCGGGCCGATGGCCCGCGTGCTGCACCTGTTCGGCCAGTTCGACCTCGCGCCCGCCGAGCACATCGACCACGCCCCGCGCTCCCGCGGCGCGCCCCCGGCCGGCCCCACCGCGGAATACGGGGCCTACCTGGCCCAGGTCTGCACCGGCTGCCACGGCGCCGACTGGGCCGGCCAGCGCGTGCCGGGCACGCCGCCGGAGCTGCCCGCGGCGAGCAACCTGACCCTGCACGAGAACGGTCTGGCCGGCTGGACCGAGGCCGACTTCATCCGGGTGATCCGCGAGGGCAAGCGCCCCGACGGCCGCGAGCTGCACGGCTTCATGCCCTGGCGCATTTACGGCGCCATGACCGACGAGGAGCTGCAGGCGCTGTGGCGCCACTTCGAGCGCCTGCCGCCCCGACCCGGCGCCGGCTGACCGGGACCCGGCCGCCCGGGGCGGTGCGCGCCGTTCTCCCTCTCTGTGGTACCCAGAACCCGGAGAACGACATGCCCAAGTACGTGATCGAACGCGACATCCCCGGCGCGGGCCAGCTCAGCGCCGAGCAGCTCAAGGGAATCTCCCAGACGTCCTGCGCCGTGCTGGGCGAACTCGGCCCCCGCATCCAGTGGCTGCAGAGCTACGTCACCGGCGACAAGGTCTACTGCATCTACATCGCGCCCGACGAGGCGATGGTGCGCGAACACGCGGCGCGCGGCGGCTTCCCGGCCAACCGCGTGTCCGAGGTGGCGACCATCATCGATCCCACCACCGCGGAGTAGCCGCCGACGCGGCCGGATCAGCCGTACAGCCAGTCCGGCAGCGCCGTCGCCAACGACGGGAACAGCGCCACCAGCGCCAGCATCAGCAGCTGCAGCCCGATGAAGGGCACCACGCCGCGATAGATGTCGCCGGTGGCCAGTTCCGGCGGCGCCACGCCGCGCAGGTAGAACAGCGCGAAGCCGAACGGCGGGGTGAGGAAGGACGTCTGCAGGTTGATGGCCATCATCACGCCCAGCCATACCGGGTCCACGCCCAGCGCCAGCAGCACCGGCCCGACGATCGGCACCACCACGAACACGATCTCGATGAAATCGAGCACGAAGCCGAGCAGGAACATCAGCAGCATCACCGCCACCACCGCGCCCCACTTGCCGCCGGGCAGCGCGGTCAGCGCCTCGTGCACCAGCTCGTCGCCGCCGTAGCCGCGGAACACCAGCGAGAACAGCGCCGCGCCCAGCAGGATCGCGAACACCATCGCGGTGACCTTCACCGTCTGCGCCGACACTTCGCGCAGGCGCGCCCAGCCGAGCTGCCCGTGCAGCGCCGCGAACAGCGTTGCGCCGACGGCGCCGACGGCCGCCGCCTCGGTGGCCGTGGCGAAACCGCCCAGGATCGAGCCCAGCACCAGCAGGATCAGCGACAGCGCCGGCACGATCGCCTTGGCCAGCGCCAGCTTGCCGCGCGGCGCCAGCGACGCCACCGCAGGCGCGCGTGCCGGCTGCCGCCAGGCCACCCACAGCGCGTAGGCCAGGTACAGGCCGACCAAGCCCAGCCCCGGCACCAGCGCACCGGCGAAGAGATCGCCGACCGAAATCGTCTCGGGCGCGAAGACGCCCTGCTTGAGTTGCGCCTGCTGGTAGGCGTTGCCCAGCTGGTCGCCCAGCAGCACCAGCACGATCGAGGGCGGGATGATCTGGCCCAGCGTGCCCGAGGCGCAGATCGCACCGCTGGCCAGCCGCGGGCAGTAGCCGTTGCGCAGCATGGTCGGCAGCGAGATCAGGCCCATCGCCACCACGGTGGCGCCAACGATGCCGGTGGACGCCGCCAGCAGCGCGCCGACCAGCAGCACCGCCACCACCAGGCCGCCGCGCACCTGGCCGAACAGCGAGGCCACGGCCTCCAGCAGCGATTCGGCGATGCGCGATTTCTCCAGCATCACGCCCATGAACACGAACAGCGGCACCGCCACCAGCGTCTCGTTGGTCATCACCCCGAATACGCGGTTGGGGAAGGCCTCGAGGAAGCTGGGATCGAAGCTGCCGGCCAGCATGCCCGCGCCCGCCGCCAGCAATGCCACGCCGCCGAGCACGAAGGCCACCGGGAAGCCGCTGGCCAGGCCGATGAACAGGCCGAGCAGCAGCAGCACGAGCATCAGGATCTGCTGGTCGTGCAGGCTCATCGGGCCTCGCGCGCGAAGGCCGCGGGCAGCGAGCGCAGCGCCAGCGCCACGCCCTGCAGGAACAGCAGCGCCGCCGACACCGGCAGCAGCGCCTTGAGCAGGTACCAGCCGGGCAGGCCGCCCGGATCACGCGAACCCTCGCGCGCCGACCAGCTGGCGGCCACGTAGTCCCAGCTCATCGCCAGCATGAACACGCAGAAGGGCAACAGCAGCGCCAGCGTCGCCGCCAGGGTCACCCGTGCCTGCGCCTTCGCCGACCAGCGCTGCGAAAAGACATCCACCCGCACGTGCCCGTCGTGCCGCAGCGTGTAGCCCAGGCCCAGCAGGAACAGCGACGCGTGAAGCCACAGCACCGCCTCCTGCGCCGCCACCGAGCCGGCGTTGAAGGCGTAACGCGCCAGCACCAGCCCGAACACCAGCGCCACCAGCACGGCCGCCAGCACGCCGGCCAGGCGGCCGGCGGCTTCGTTGACGGCATCCACGGCGCGCAGCAGCGGCGCCACCCGGCTCAATCCCATTCGTAGATGACCCAGTGCACGGGCTGGATGCGCGGATCGCGCTCGTCGCGGTTGAAGCGGCCGTTGCCGTCGGTATCCATCAGGTAATACGGCGGGCCGCGCTCGGGCGTGACCTTGACCATGTACAGCACGCCGTTCTGGCGGTACTCCTCGACCCGGTCGCCGTTGGGCTCGACCCGGATCGCGACTTCGGGCACCTCGTCGTCGGCGGGCGCGGCGGCCTGCACCTTCTCCGGGATCGGGGCTTCGTCGCGGGCCGGTTCGGCCTGGGCCGAGAGGGCCAGCAGCAGGGGAAGCAGGATGGCCATGGGGGTGTCCTCGCGCGGGCCTTCGAGGATGGCAAATGCGGCGCGGGCGCTCAAGGCCCGCGGGGCTTAAAATCGGGGCCTCGTCCAGAAAGGCCCCGCCATGTCCCGCCTCGTCCTGATCGATGGCTCGTCCTACCTGTTCCGGGCCTTCCACGCGCTGCCGCCGCTCACCGCGCCCGACGGCACGCCCACCGGCGCCCTGTACGGCATCGTCAACATGCTGCGCGCCACGCTGAAGGAGAACCCGGACTACACCGCCTTCGTGCTCGATGCTTCCGGCCCGACCTTCCGCGACGAGATGTACCCGCAGTACAAGGCCAACCGCCCGCCGATGCCGGAAGACCTGCGCGCCCAGGTCGAGCCGATGAAGCAGATCGTGCAGGCGCTGGGCTTCCCGCTGCTGTGCGTGCCCGGCGTGGAGGCCGACGACGTGATCGGTACGCTGGCGCTGCAGGCCCACGCCGCCGGCATCCCGGTCACCATCTCCACCAGCGACAAGGATTTCGCGCAGCTGGTGCGGCCCGGCATCACCCTCACCAACACCATGACCGGCAGCGTGCTCGACGACGCCGGCGTGATGGAGAAGTTCGGCGTGCGCCCCGACCAGGTCATCGACCTGCTGGCCCTGATGGGCGACACCGTGGACAACGTGCCCGGCGTCGACAAGTGCGGCCCCAAGACCGCCGCCAAATGGCTGGGCGAGTACGGCACCCTCGAGGCCGTGATCGCCAGCGCCGACAAGATCGGCGGCAAGATCGGCGAGAACCTGCGCGCCGCGCTCGGCCGCCTGCCGCTGAACCGGCAGCTGGTCACCATCAAGACCGACGTGGCCCTGGACCAGGCGCCTTCCGACCTGACGCTTCGCCCGCGCGACGTGGATGCCTTGCGCGAGCTCTACACCCGCTGCGGATTCGGCAGCGCCCTGCGCGAGCTCGACGGCGGTTCGGCCCCGCCCGCGCGGGGAGCGCGCCCCGCCGCGCCCGCCGCCGTCGCCGAGGAGGCGCCCGATGCCGCGCTGTCCGCGCCGGGCGAGTACGAATGCGTGCTCGATGCCGCGTCGCTGCAGGCCTGGGTCGCCCGGCTGCAGGCCGCCGACCTCGTGTCCTTCGACACCGAAACCGATTCGCTCGATCCGATGCGCGCCAACCTGGTCGGCCTGAGCTTCTGCGTCGAGCCGGGCCAGGCCTGCTACATCCCGGTCGGCCACGATTATCCCGGCGCCCCGGCCCAGCTCGATCGCGACGCGGTGCTGGAAGCCCTGAGACCGGTGCTCGAGGACGCCGGCAAGCCCAAGCTCGGCCAGCACGGCAAGTACGACCTGCACGTGCTTCGTCGCCACGGCGTGGACGTGCGCGGCTACGCCGAGGACACGATGCTCGAGAGCTTCGTGTACAACGCCGGCGGGCAGCGCCACGACATGGACACGCTGGCGCAGAAATACCTCGGCTACACCACCATCAAGTACGAACAGGTGGCCGGCAAGGGCGCCAAGCAGATCCTGTTCTCGCAGGTGGCGCTGGACGACGCCACGAAGTACGCCGCCGAGGACGCCGACGTCACCCTGCGCCTGCACCGCGTGCTGTCGGCGAAGCTGGCGGCCGAGCCGACGCTGCAGGTCGTCTACCGCGACATCGAAATGCCGCTGGTGCCGGTGCTCACGCGCATGGAGGCCACCGGCGTGCTGATCGACGTGGCCGAGCTGCGCCGCCAGAGCGCCGACCTGTCGCAGCGGATGATGGCCGCGCAGCAGCGCGCGCACGAGCTCGCCGGCCGCGCCTTCAACCTCGATTCGCCCAAGCAGCTGGGCCAGCTGCTGTTCGAGGAGCTCAAGCTGCCGGCGCTGGTGAAGACCCCCACCGGCGCGCCGTCCACCAACGAGGAAGCGCTGGAGGCCATCGCCGACCAACACGAGCTGCCGCGACTGGTGCTCGAGTACCGCGGCCTGGCCAAGCTGCGCAACACCTACACCGACAAGCTGCCGGACATGGTCAACCCCGACACCGGCCGCGTGCACACCAGCTACCACCAGGCCGGCGCCGCCACCGGCCGCCTGAGTTCGAACGACCCGAACCTGCAGAACATCCCGATCCGCACCGAGGACGGCCGCCGCATCCGCACCGCCTTCATCGCGCCGGAAGGCCGCCGCATCGTCGCCTGCGACTACTCGCAGATCGAGCTGCGCATCATGGCCCACCTCTCCGGCGACCCCGGCCTGGTGCGGGCGTTCGAGGGCGGGCTGGACGTGCATCGCGCCACCGCGTCGGAAGTCTTCGACGTGCCGCTGGACCAGGTCAGCGGCGACCAGCGCCGCGCCGCCAAGGCGATCAACTTCGGCCTGATGTACGGCATGAGCGCCTTCGGCCTGGCCAAGCAGCTGGGCATCGGCCGCGGCGACGCGCAGGACTACATCGCGCTGTACTTCGGCAAGTACCCGGGCGTGCGCGACTACATGGAGCGCGTGCGCCAGCAGGCGCGCGAGCAGGGCTACGTCGAGACGGTATTCGGCCGCCGCCTGCAGCTCAACGAGATCCACTCGCGCAACCAGGCCCAGCGCGCCGGCGCCGAGCGCGCCGCCATCAACGCCCCGATGCAGGGCACCGCCGCCGACATCATCAAGCGCGCCATGGTCTCGGTGCAGGACTGGCTGGACGGGCAGGGCGGCCGGGCCACGATGATGATGCAGGTGCACGACGAACTGGTGTTCGAGGTCGACGCCGGCTTCGTGGACACCCTGGTCGAGGAGGTGCGCCGGCGCATGGTAGCCGCGGCCGAGCTCCGGGTGGCCCTGGTGGTGGACGTGGGCAGCGGTTCGAACTGGGAAGAAGCGCACTGAACTGTGACGGATTTCGCCTTGTTTATCAGGCGCTTGCCCGGGGCATGAATCCCTCCTGAATTTATTTCGGGAGATGCCAAGCTGTTCACGAACTTCTCATGGTCCGGGGGGTCTACTAGGCGCGTCGGATGCAAGGTCCGGCGCAGGATCACTCCCTCCCCTGAGTGGATCCACCGGGAACCGGGCTCTCCCCAGCCTCAGGTTCCCACCCCTGACCCCGCGGGCTTCCCCTGGCCCGCGGGGTTTTTATTTGCCCGCGCCCAGCCAGTCGCGGGGTTTGAGGTAGTCGGCGAGGCGGGCTTCGGGGCTGCCGGGTTCCGGGGTGTAGGCGTATTCGAAGCGCACGCGCGGCGGCAGGCTCATCAGGATCGATTCGGTGCGGCCGCCGCTCTGCAGGCCGAACAGCGTGCCGCGGTCCCAGACCAGGTTGAACTCCACGTAGCGGCCGCGGCGATAGAGCTGGAATTCGCGCTCGCGCTCGCCGTGCGGCGTGTCCTTGCGGCGTTCGACGATGGGCAGGTAGGCGTCGAGGAACGCGTCGCCGACCGCGCGGGTGTAGGCGAAGCTGCGCTCGAAGCCGTCGGCATGCAGGTCGTCGTAGAACAGGCCGCCGACGCCGCGTGCTTCGTCGCGGTGCTTGAGGAAGAAGTACTTGTCGCACCAGGCCTTGTGCTCGGCGTAGCGGGTGGGGCCGAACGGAGCGCAGGTTGCGTGCGCGACCTGGTGCCAATGACGCACGTCTTCATCGAAGGGATAGAAGGGCGTGAGGTCGAAGCCGCCGCCGAACCACCAGATCGGATCGCGGCCTTCGGGGCGGGCCTCGAAGAAGCGCACGTTCGCGTGCGAGGTCGGCACGTAGGGGTTGCGCGGGTGGATCACCAGCGACACGCCGACCGCGCGCCAGGGCGCGCCGGCGAGTTCGGGCCGGTGTGCGGTCGCGGAAGCGGGCAGGGTGGCGCCCGAGACATCGGAAAAGCCGACGCCGGCCTGTTCGAACACCGCGCCTTCCTTCAGCACCCGGCTGCGGCCACCGCCGCCCAGGGACGGGCCAGTGTCCCGCGAGGCAGGATGCCGGGAGGGACCGCCGCCCGGGGACGGGCCGCCGCTACCTTCGCGGGTCCAGGCGTCCTCGGCGAAGCGGCCGCCGTCGATGGCTTCGAGGCCGGCGCAGATGCGGTCCTGGAGCGTGCGCAGGTAGTCCTGCACGGCGTGGAAGTCGGTCATGGGGCACCCGTGGCAAGCAGGCCGCCATGATAGCCGCCCCGGCCGGCGGCTATAATCGCGCCCAGCAATGAACTCCCCCGACCCCATTCCCGCGCGGCTCCGGATCGTTCCCGAACGGCGCGACGAGGCCCTGATCCCCTTCCGCTTCCAGTCCGGCGTGGCCTCGCCGCTGGCCATCGAGTGCCCGCCGCTGGCGGGTCCCGCCGATGAGGCCTGGCTGGCCGGCGCCATCACCGAGTCGGCCGAGACCGCCGGCGCCGCCTGGGCCCACGGCGAGCATTACGCGCTGGTGGCGCTGGCGCTGGACGAAGCGGCGGGCGACATCGAGGCCGCCGCCGCCCTGGCTTACGAACGCCTGCTGGTCGCGGTGCGCCCGTCCGCGCATCCCTACCTGCTGCGGATCTGGAATTACTTCGCCGCCATCAACCAGGGCGAAGGCGACGAGGAGCGCTACCGCCGCTTCTGCGTCGGCCGCGCCCGCGCCGTGGACGGCATGTTCAACGACCCGCCGCCGGCCGCGACCGCGATCGGCACCGTCGGCGCGCCCGGCCAGCTGAAGGTGGTGGCGCTGTGCTCGCGCGCGCCGGCCATTGCGCTGGAGAATCCGCGGCAAACGCCGGCCTGGCAGTACCCGCGCGAACACGGCCCGGTGTCCCCGGGTTTCTCGCGCGGCGCGATTCTCGACGCCGACACTGCCACCCCGCGCCTGCTCGCGTCCGGCACGGCCAGCATCGTCGGCCACGTCTCGCTGCACCTCGGCGACTGTGCCGAGCAGCTGCGCGAAAGCCTGCGCAACCTCGACGCGCTGATGGCCCAGGCCGCTGGAAAGACCGGGCACCGCTTCCAACCCGCGGGCTGCGAGGCGCTGCGCATCTACCTGCGCCACGCCGCCGACCTCGACGCGGCGCGCGCGGTGATGGCCACCACGGGCATCCCGGCCGACCGCATCAGCTACCTCCGCGGCGACGTCTGCCGCCGCGAACTCGACGTCGAACTCGAAGGCGTCTTCGCGGCAACTTGAAGCTGTTTTTTTGCCACGGATGAACACTGATAAACACAGATAAAGAAAAAGCCGGGGACGGCAAGGCGTCCCCGGCTTTCCTTGAGCAAATGGTTTGCTCGCTTCTATCCGTGTTTATCAGTGTTCATCCGTGGCAAAAACGCCCTTACTTCAGGTTTTCGTCGAAGAGTTCCAGGATGCGGCGGTACTGGTCGTACCAGCTTTCCGGGTGCTGGTAGCCGTGGCGCTCCAGCGGGTAGCTGGCCAGCTCCCAGTCGTGCTTCTTGAGTTCGATCAGGCGCTGCGCCAGGCGGATCGAGTCCTGGTAGAAGACGTTGTCGTCGATCATGCCGTGGCTGATCAGCAGGTGGCCGCGCAGGTTTTCCACGTACTCGATCGGCGAGGACTTGCGGAAGGCCTCCGGGTCCAGCTCGGGCGTGTTGAGGATGTTCGAGGTGTACTCGTGGTTGTAGCTGGTCCAGTCGGTGACCGGGCGCAGCGCGGCACCGGCCTTGAAGATGCCGGGCTCGCGGAACAGCGCCATGAAGCTCATGAAGCCGCCGTAGCTGCCGCCGTAGATGCCGACGTTGGCGGCGTCGCCCTGGTGCTGCGCCACCATGTACTTCACGCCGTCCACGTAGTCCTCGAGCTCCGGGTGGCCCATCTGGCGGTAGATCGCCGTGCGCCAGTCGCGGCCGTAGCCCTCGGAGGCGCGGAAGTCCATGTCGAGCACGATGAAGCCACGCTCGACCAGCAGCTGGTGGAACATCTGCTCGCGGAAATAGTTCGGGTAGCGGTCGCTGACGTTCTGCAGGTAGCCGGCGCCGTGCACGAACATCACGATCGGGTACTTGCGGCCGGCCTCCAGCGTCGCCGGGCGGTAGAGCTTGGCCCAGACCGTGCCGGCGCCGTGCGTGGACGGCACTTCCACGGTCTGCGGCGCGAGCCAGGTGCGCGACTTGAAGTCTTCGCTGCGCGTGTCGGTGAGCTTGCGCGCCTCGCCGCCGGCGACCGGCTGCAGCGCCAGCTGCGGCGGCGTGTGGTGGGCCGACCAGCGCAGCAGCAGCTGGCGGCCGTCCGGCGAGAGCGAGAAGTCCTCGACGCCGTCGAGCGCCGTCACCTCGCGCACGTCGCCGCCGTCGCGCGACACCGCGCAGACCTCGTAGTCACCCGGGCGCGCGCGGTTGCAGACGAAGTACGCGGTCGCGCCGTCCAGCGTCCACTGCGGCGACGACGCCTCCCACTTGCCGCGGGTCAGCGCCTTGGCGCGGCCGCCCGGCGTGGCCGTGTACAGGTGCGACCAGCCGCTTTCCTCCGACAGGAACCACAGCGTCTTGTTGTCCGGCAGCCAACCGAACTCGTTGAAGTTCCAGTTGATCCAGGCCGTGTCGGTGAGGCGGTGCAGCGGCTGCAGTGCGCCCGCGTCGAAGTCGACGGTGGCGATCCACCGGTCCTTGTTGTCCACTGCGCGGGCCATCACGGCGACGCCGCGGCCATCGTCCGACCACTGGATGCCGCCGATGCGCACCGCGCGCTCGCCCTTGAGCGGTTCGAGCTTGGCGGCGCGGCGCAGGTCGGCCAGCGGGTCGGTGGCGATGCCCGGCAGGGGCGCGAACGGCAGGTCGCGCACGCGGTTGTCGCGCAGGTCCACCAGCTTGAGCTGCTGCGCGAAGGGCGCGTTGCGGCCGACGCGCACGCGCACGTCCTCGGCTTCCTCGTAGCCCGATTCGGTCACGTACTTCGGCATTTTTCCGGTGCGGCCGGCCTCGGCGCCCTTGGCTTCGGTGACCACCAGCAGCCAGCGGCCGTCGGGCGACATCGAGCTCGCGCTGATTTGCAGCTTGTCGCCGAGGTAGGCCGGCGCGGCGGCGCGGGTCGGGTCGGCGGCGCGCAGCGCTTCGGCATGGTCGCGAAGGGCCTCGCGCTGCGCCTTCTCGCGCGCCAGCGTGCTGCTCAGGCGCAGCTGGTGGTCGCGCAGGGCGTCGGCTTCGGGCGCGGCGGCCGGGTCCTTTTCGGCGCGCGGCAGGGCGGCCGGCTGGGCCAGGCGCGCCTCGGGCGACCAGCGGAACCAGTCGTTGCCCACGCTCCACACCACGTCGCGGCCATTGGCGGCGAAGCGCGCATTCGCCTCGGTTTCGGCGCTGCGGGTGAGCTGCTGCAGCGCGCCGCCCACCTCGCGCAGGAACACGTCGCCGTTGCGCACGAACACCGCGCGCCGGCCGCTGGCATCGAAGTCGACCTGGGCGGCGTCCACGTCCGCCAGCGCGGCGCCTTCGACGCGCACCGGCGTGCCGCCGGCCACCGGCAGCGTCCAGGTGTCGCGCACCGGCGATCCCTCGCGCTTGAGCGTGTACAGCGCGCGCTGGCCGTCGAGCGACCACCAGGCCTGTTCCACCGGCGGGCCGATCCAGTCCGGGTGCGCCATGGCTTGGTCGAGGGTCAGCGGGGTGTCGTTCGCCAGGGCCGGCGCGGCGCAGGCCGCGAGCAGGGCGAGGGCGAGGTGGCGGTGGCGCATGGCGGCTCCCAGTGGGCGATGACGGCCCGCAAGCCTAGCAAAGCCGGTGTGTGGGCGGCCCGTGCTGCTTTTCCCCCGTGGCGTTTGCGGCGACAATCGCCCGAACCCTGCGGCGGCACCATGCAAGCCTACGTCTACAAGTCCCTCCGGAAGCCCGACACCTACGTCTACCTGCGCAAGCGGGACGACTTCGCGCTCGTGCCGGAACCCGTGCGCGCGCCGCTGGGCGAACTGGTCTTCGTGCTGGAAGTGGCCCTGACGCCCGAGCGCAAGCTGGCCCAGGCCGACCCGGCCGTGGTGCGCGCCAACCTCGCGGCACATGGCTTCCACCTGCAGTTCCCGCCGACCGTGTTGGACCCCCTGGTCGATGGCTGAACCCCGCCGCGTCGCGCTGGCCTGGGCCTGGCTGCTGTTGGGCGCCGGCCTGACCCTGGCCGTGGCCTGGCCGCATCCGGCCGGCCTGCTTGGCGCCTGGCTCGCCCAGCCTGCCTTGGCGCTGGGCCTGGCCAGCCTGCGTAGCCTGCGGCCGACCCCGGGTTTCGATGCCGCCGGCCTGCGCGAAGCCCTCGGCCTCGCCCTGGTCTGGCTCCTGGGCCTGGGCCTGATGGCCCTGGCCACCGCCTGGCCGCTGGCCGCGCTGCGCGATACCGGCTCGCTGACCTCGGCGCTGGCGCTGAGCGGCATGGCAGGCGCGGCGCTGCTTTGCCTGTGGCGGGCCTGGCCGGCCTTCGGCCTGGCTGAGCGTGAATCGGGCCGCCTGCCGCCACTGGCTGCGGCCGTGGGTTCCGGCGGGCCGGAGGAGGCGGGGCGCGGCTTCGTGGTCGCGCTCTCCGTGTTCGTCGTGCTGGCGGGTTCGCTGCTGCTGGCCTGGCCGGGCCTCGTGCCGGCGCCGCACCGCTGGCTGGCGGCCGGCGGCCTGCTGGCGGTCGCCGTGGCCGCGCATGTCCTGGTGCAGCGCTTCGGCGCGCCGCCGGCGCCGCCTTCGCTGGCCAGCCTGCCGATCTACGGCGATGACGACGAAGAGGACGCGCCGCCGCTGGCCCTGGGCGACGGTGGCCTGTCTCCGGAAGCGGAACTCTATGCCGCGGCCCGCGCCGGTCGCATCGAGGCCGCGCTGTCCCTGCTCGCGTCCGGCGTCGACCCCGGCGCCGAGCCCGATCCCGACGACCGCGACCAGCGCACGCTGCCGATGCTGGCCGCGTTGCTGGGCGACCTGCGCCTGCTGCGCGAACTGATCGCGCGGGGCGTCGACCTCAACGACGAGCACGCCGGCCTGACGCCGCTGCTGGCCGCCACCCGCGACAGTTGGCACGGGCGTCCCGAGGCGGTGATGACCCTGCTCGCCAACGGCGCCGACGCGCGCCGCGCCGACGCCGATGGCAACACGCCGCTGCACCACGCCGCGCGCAGCACCGACGCCGCCGTGGCGGCCCTGCTGCTCGACGCCGGCGCCACCCTCGAGGCGCTCAACGCCGAAGGCTTCAGCCCGCTGGGCATCGCCTGCGCGGCCGGCAACTGGCGCCTCGCGCGCTTCCTGATCGAACGCGGCGCCAAGCCCGAGCCCAAGGACGGCCAGCCGGCGCTGCTGGCGGCCGTGGTCGGCGACGACGACACCGCCGGCGTGCAGCTGCTGCTGCGTCACAAGGCGAGGGTGGACGCGCGTGGCGCCCGCCAGCGCACTGCGCTGCTGCTGGCCTGCGCCGCCGGCAACGCCGAGATCGTGGGCGAACTGCTCGACGCCGGCGCCGACCGCAACGCGCACGACGCCGACGGCATCACGCCGCTGCTCGAAGCCGCCCGTGGCCACCACGCCGCCGTGCTGGCGCGGCTGGCGCAGGCGCGTCCGGACGTGTCGGCGGTCGACGGCCACGGCCGGAATGCGCTGGTGCTGGCCACCGAGGCCGGCGCGACGCCGGAGTTCCTGCGCCACCTGATCGCGCTCGGCGTGAATCCCGAACAGCGCGACGCCGACGGCCGCCGCGCGCTCGAGCACGCGCTCGGCGCCGGCCGCTGGCCGCTGGTGGCGGTGCTCGACCCCTCCTATCCGCTGCCGGCCAGCGTGGCCGAGGGCCTGTCCGAGGGCCACTTCGAGAAGACGCCGCGCGAACTGCTGCGCGAGGCCCTGCAGTCCGGCCGGCGCGAATCCGCCGAGGCCATGCTGCGGCTCGGCGCCGGTCCGGATGCGGCGGGCATGGCTTCGCTGCTGCTCGAGTTCTCCGGCGAAGGCGATGCGGTCGGTTTCGACTGGTTGCTGCGCCATGGCGCCCGCGCCGACTTCGCCATCGACGGCGAGCAGAGCGTGCTGTTCCACCTGCTGGGCCGCGGCGGCCACGCGCTGCCGGCGCTGCAGCGCCTGCTGGAAGTGGCGCAGCCGGTCGGCGGCCGCGGCGGTTTGTCGCTGTGGCTGCAGGCCTGCCAGAGCGGCGAGCACACCACGCGCGGCCACGAACAGTTCGCGCTGGCCTTGCTCGAGCGCGGCGCCGACGCGTTTGGCGGCGCGCCCGCGGATCCGCCGCTGGGCCTGGCGATCCAGCTCGGCTGGCTGCGCCTCGCGGAAGCCCTGCTGGCCGCCGGCGTGGATCCGAACGCCCGCGACGGCCGCGGCCACACCGCGCTGCACGTCGCCGCCACGCTGGGCCGCGAGAGCGCGCTGCGCGTGTTGATCCGCCACGGCGCCTCGCCCGCGCTGTCCGCACCCGACGGCCAGACGCCGCTGGGCCTGGCGCTCGCGGCCGATCGCCGTGAACTCTCGCACTGGCTGGAGTGGCGCCAGTGGCAGCTGCCCGGCCGCGCGCTGCAGGCCGCCGACCTGCCGGCCGCCGCGATGGCCGGCGATGCCGAGGCGGTGCTGCGCCTGCTCGAGCTCGGCCTGCCGGTGGACGGCACCGATACCCAGGGCTGCACCGCGCTGCTGCGCGCCGCCGGCGGCGGGCACGACGTGGTGGTGGCCCTGCTGCTTGAGCGCGGCGCCGACACCGCGCTGTCGGCGCGCACCGGCGCCACGCCGCTGTCGGCCGCGATCTCGATGCGCCATGTCGGCGTAGTGGACCAGCTGCTGCGCGCCGGCGCCGCGCCCGACCTCGCCCTGCCCGGCGACGTGACGCCGCTGATGCTGGCGGCCGCGCTGGGCCAGCCCGAACTCGTATCGCGCCTGCTCGCGCACGCCGCCAACCCGCGGGCGCGCGACGCCCAGGGCCTGAGCCCGCTGCATTGCGCGGCGCTGCACGCCTTCTCGTCGCGCGATCGCCAGCGCGTGCTGGCGCTGATGGACATCCTGCTGCTGGCCGACGCGGCGCCCGACGAGGCCAGTGACCTGGGGCAGACGCCGCTGCTGATGCTGCTCGGCGCCCGCGCCGAGCCCGGCGCCGCCTGCGACGAAGAAGTGCTGCTGGCGGCGCTGGAGCGCCTGCTGGCCGAGGACGTCAGCCTCGAGGCGCAGGACCAGCGTGGCTTCACCCCGCTGCACCTGGCCGCCCTGCACGGCCTGCCGCGGGTGGTGCAGCGCCTGCTGCGCGAGGGCGGCAACCGCCAGGCGCGCGACGGATTGGGCCGCACGCCGCACGACATTGCGGTGCTGCGCGGCTTCGTGGACGTGGCGGCGGAGTTCGAGCCGGCCCGCAGCGGCACGCCGTCGTTGGCGAGGTTCCTGCGGGATCCGCGGTGAAGCCGGAACAGTTGAAGCCGGAACAGTTGGAGCAGGAGTTAGTTGATAGGAGTTAGGAGTTAGTGGGGACGGCCAGCTCGGAAAGCGCCGCTCTCCCTAACTCCTAACTTCTATCCACTAACTCCTGCTACTCAGCCGTCACCGCCCCGCATCCCCATCATCCTCCACCGGCCCGATATCGGCCTCGAACAGGGTCTCCAGCTCGCGCTGCGCCTCGCGCGCCGAGGCCACCAGCGCGGCCTCGTCGTCGTAGACCAGGTGCTGCTGGCGGAGCAGGGCTTCGTCGTGCTCGCGGAACTTCTCGGTGTTGCGCGCCGCTTCTTCGGCCGGCACGCCCAGCGCCTCCATCACGCGGCGGCCCATGACCAGGCTGGAGTGGAAGGTCTCGCGCGTCACCTGCACGTCCATGTCCATCAGCTTGAAGGCGTGCTGGCGGTTGCGGGCGCGGGCGTACACCTTCAGGTGCGGGAACATGCGCTTCACCAGCCGCGCCGTGCGTACGTTGGCGTCGGGGTCGTCGGTGGTGAGCACGAACACCTCGGCCAGGTCGGCGCGCGCCGCCCGCAGCAGCTCGGGCCGCGCCGGGTCGCCGAAGTAGATCTTGTTGCCGAAGCGGCGCAGGAAATCCACCTGCTCGGCGCTGGTCTCCAGCGCGGTGAACGGGATCTTCTGCGCGCGCAGCATGCGGCCGACGATCTGCCCCATGCGGCCGAAGCCGGCGATGATCACCCGCGGGTGTTCGTCGTCGATGGTGTCGTGCGCCCGCTGGGGCTTGGGCTCGGGATGCGTCTGCAGCCAGCGCGACACCGCCATCAGCGCCAGCGGCGTGGCCGCCATCGACAGGCCGATCACCACGAACAGCTTGTCGCGGATCGCGGCATCGATCAGGCCGGCCTTGAGCGCCTCGGCGAACACCACGAAGCCGAACTCGCCGCCCATCGCCAGCACCGCGCCCAACCGCAGCGCCTCGCGCGGCGCCAGCCCGCCCGACCAGCGGCCGATCGCCATGAGCAGCAAGGTCTTCAACGCCAGCAGCGCCACCACGCCGCCCAGGATGACCGCCGGCTCGCGCGCCACCACGCCCAGGTCGATGCTCATGCCGACCGCCATGAAGAACAGCCCAAGGAACAGGCCCTTGAACGGCTCGATGTGCGACTCGAGCTCGTGCCGGTACTCCGAGTCCGCCAGCAGCACGCCGGCCAGGAAGGCGCCCAGGCCCATCGACAGCCCGACCCACTGCATCAGCCAGGCGTTGCCGACCACCACCAGCAGTGCGGTGGCGGTGAATACCTCCACCGAGTTGGCGCGGGCCACGACGCGCAGCAGGTGCCGGAGCAGCAGCCGGCCACCGACGATCACCGCGGCGATCACCACCACCGCGTTGAGCACCGACGCCAGCGGCGGCGCCGACTGCTCGAGCGCCTTGGCCTCGCCCATCAGCGGGATCGCCGCCAGCAGCGGGATCGCCACCAGGTCCTGGAACAGGAGGATCGCGAAGGCGACGCGGCCGTGCGCGGCGGTCAGCTCCTTGCGCTCGGCCAGCAGCTGCAGCCCGACCGCGGTGGAGGACAGCGCCAGGCCCAGGCCCACGACCACCGGTGCCTTCCAGCCGCCCAGGAAGGTCGCGGCGACCAGGCCGATCGCCGCCGCCGACACCAGCACCTGCAGGCCGCCCGTGCCGAACACCTGCCGGCGCATCACCCACAGGCGCGGCGGGCTCAGCTCGAGGCCGATGATGAAGAGCAGCATGACTACGCCGAATTCGGACGCGGCCAGCACGTCCTCGGGGTCGGGCACCACCGCCAGGCCTTCGGGGCCGATCGCCACGCCGGCGGCGAGGTAGCCGAGGATCGCGCCCAGCCCCAGGCGCCGGAACAGAGGCACCGCGACCACCGCCGCGATCAGGAAGACGAGGATGATGCCGAGGTAGCCGGTGCCGTGCATGGCCCGATTATGCGTCAGCGGCGTGACGACGCGACATGGCGCGGACGCCTCGCCTTGTCCCGCCCGTCGACCGATGCTTAACTCCGGCCTCGTCCCCCCGGAATCGAATCCATGATGAAGCTGCTTGTCCCCCTCGCCGTCCTGGTCGGCGCGCTGGCCTCCCCGTCGGCGTCCGCCAGCGATCTGCAGGAGGTGTTCACCGCCAGCACCCATGGCGATCTGGCGATCGACGCCGAGGGCCGCGTCGTCGAAGTGAAGCTTGACCACCAGCAGCTGGGCGAGGGGGTCATGAAGAGCTTCGAGCAGCAGATGATGGGCTGGCGCTTCGAGCCGATCCTGCACGAAGGCAAGCCGGTCAAGGCCTATGCCTACGTCAACCTCGCCCTGTTCGTCGTGCGCCAGCCGGGCGAGCAGGGCGTGCGCATCGGCTTCAAGGAGGTGACCTTCATCGACGCCACCGACCAGGGCGCGGCGGACGTCGCGGCCCGGCGGGTCAAGCCGCCGCGCTATCCGCGCCGGCCGGCGGACCATGGCGTCGGCGCCCGCGTGAAGCTGTTCGTGCAGACCGACGACGAGGGCCGGGTGATCCGCTCCGCCGTGGAAGAGCTGCTATTGCTGGGGGGTGAGGTGGAGACCAACCAGGTCGAGCGCCACGTCGAGGCCTTCCGCGAGGCCTCCGAGCAGGCCGCGGCCGGCTGGGTCATCCCCGACGTCAAGGGCGGCCGGGCCGTGGTTCCGGTTCTTTACACGCCGCCGGGTTTCCAGGGGCGCTGGGTCCGCACGCGGATGGCGCCCGTGCAGGCGCCGGCCTGGGTGGCGGAGGAGCGCGCCAAGGACGAGGCCGCCGAGCTGGGCGACGGCGGCGTCGCGAACTCGGAGCGCTGGAAGCTGCAGACGCCGATCGGCGGCTGAGCCGGCGCAGGCCACGAAAAAGCCCCGCTTCCGCGGGGCTTTTTCTTTTCCTGCCGGGTGCCTCAGCGCTTCATCGAGGAGAAGAACTCGTCGTTCGACTTGGTGTTCTTCATCTTCTCGAGCAGGAACTCCATCGCGGCCAGCTCGTCCATCGGGTGCAGCAGCTTCCGCAGGATCCAGATCTTCTGCAGCATGTCCGGCTCGATCAGCAGCTCTTCGCGGCGGGTGCCGGAGCGGTTGATGTTGATGGCCGGGTAGACGCGCTTCTCGGCGATGCGGCGGTCCAGGTGCACTTCGCTGTTGCCCGTGCCCTTGAACTCTTCGTAGATCACCTCGTCCATCTTCGAGCCGGTCTCGACCAGCGCGGTGGCGATGATGGTCAGCGAGCCGCCTTCCTCGACGTTGCGGGCCGCGCCGAAGAAGCGCTTCGGACGGTGCAGCGCGTTGGCGTCGACGCCGCCGGTGAGCACCTTGCCGGAGCTGGGCACCACGGTGTTGTAGGCGCGGGCCAGGCGGGTGATCGAGTCGAGCATGATCACCACGTCCTTCTTGTGCTCGACCAGGCGCTTGGCGCGCTCGATCACCATCTCGGCGACCTGCACGTGGCGCGCGGCCGGCTCGTCGAAGGTGGACGAGATCACTTCGCCGCGCACGCTGCGCTGCATTTCCGTCACTTCTTCCGGGCGCTCGTCGATCAGCAGCACGATCAGGTGCACTTCCGGGTGGTTGTGCAGGATGGCCTGGGCGACGTTCTGCATCAGCATGGTCTTGCCGGCCTTGGGCGGCGAGACGATCAGGGCGCGCTGGCCCTTGCCGATCGGCGACATCAGGTCCATCACGCGGCCGGTGATGTCTTCCGACGAACCGTTGCCGCGCTCGAGCTTGAAGCGCTCGCGCGGGAACAGCGGCGTCAGGTTCTCGAACAGCACCTTGCCCTTCGACGCCTCCGGCGGTTCGCCGTTGATGGTGTCGACGATGTTGAGCGCGACGTAGCGCTCGCCGTCCTTCGGGCTGCGGATGCGGCCGGCGATGTGGTCGCCGGTGCGCAGGTTGAAGCGGCGGATCTGGCTGGGCGAGATGTAGACGTCGTCCGGGCCGGCCAGGTAGCTGGCGTCGTCGCTGCGCAGGAAGCCGTAGCCGTCGGGCAGGATCTCGAGCACGCCGTCGCCGGCGACGCCGGCGGGGTGGCGGGTGAGCACCTTGAGCAGGGCGAAGTTGACGTCCTGCTTGCGCATGCGGGCGACGCCCTCATGCAGGTTCAGCTTGTCGGCGATTTCCAGCAGCTTGTGCGCCGGCATGCGCTTGAGGTCGTTGAGGCTGTAGACCGGGAAGTCCGGCGGCAGCTGCGGCATCGGGCGATCATTGCGCTCGCCGCCGCCGTTGCCGCCACCGCCGTTGCCGGCCTCGTCATCGCCGCCGCCGCCGTCGCGCGGACGGTCGCGGAAGCGGTCGCGCTTGTCGCGGAAGCGGTCGCGGCGGTTGCGCCGGCCTTCGCGGAAGCCGCCTTCGCCCCCCTGGCCGCCTTCGCCGCCCTGGCCACCGCCTTCATTCTGCGGGCCGCCGCCGTGGCTGCCGCCCTGGGGCTGGCCGCCGCCTTCCTGGCCGCCGCCGGAGCGCGGCTGGCCGCCCTCGTGGCCGCCGCCGGACGGGGCGTCGCCGCCGCCGGACGCCGGCGCGGGGGCGCGCTCGGGAGCCGGGGCGTTCGTGGTTTCCGCGGGGTTCTGGCTGGGGGCGCTGCGCGGCTTGCGCGGGCGCTTCTCGGCGCTTACGCCGGATTCGTTTTCGTTATCGGACACAGGATTCACCTCGCGAACGCGAGCGTGGGGGAGGGAGGGGTTCTTGCAGAAGAGAGTGGGCGCCCGGGGCGCCTCGACGTCGTTACGCTACCACCGGCTGCCCCGCGGCGACAACCCGCATGGGGCAGGAAGCCCCGGCCGGGGCCGGGGCGCGGCGCTCAGAGCGCCTTGTCCATGAACTGCGCGAGCTGCGACTTGCCGACCGCGCCGACCTGGGTCGAGTGCACCTTGCCGTCCTTGAACATCATCAGGGTCGGGATGCCGCGGACGGCGTACTGGCGCGGGGTCTGCGGGTTGTGGTCGATGTTGATCTTCACCACCTTGACCTTGCCGGCATAGGTGCCGGCCAGCTCGTCGACCATAGGGCCGATCATCTTGCAGGGGCCGCACCACTCGGCCCAGAAATCCACCAGTACCGGGGTGTCGGACTTGAGCACCTGGGCCTCGAAGTCGCTGTCGCCCACGTGTAGGACCTGGTCGCTCATGCCTCAAACTCCTGATTTTCTTGGGGGATGCGGCCGGTTGCCGCCATCGTTGGGTTAAACTGGGGCGCTTTCGCCGATAAACAACCGACAGCGGCACCCCCGGACGCCACGAGTTTGCGATTCCCGGACAGGCCGCGCAAGCGCAGAGACGCGCCCCAAGAGAGTCCCATGTCCGATAAACCGCTGACTGACATCGTTTTTTCCAGCTTCGAGCTGCATCCGGCCCTGCAGGCCGGCCTCGAATCCGCGGGCTTCACCCGCTGCACCCCGATCCAGGCCCTGACCCTGCCGCTGGCGCTCAACGGCCGCGACGTCGCCGGCCAGGCCCAGACCGGCACCGGCAAGACCCTGGCCTTCCTGGTCGCCCTGATCAACCGCCTGCTGACCCGCCCGGCCCTGGCCGACCGCAAGCCCGAGGATCCGCGCGCGCTCATCCTCGCGCCCACCCGCGAGCTGGCCATCCAGATCCACAAGGACGCCGTGAAGTTCGGCTCCGACCTCGGCCTGCGCTTCGCCCTGGTTTATGGCGGCGTGGATTACGACAAGCAGCGCGAGCTGCTGCAGCAGGGCGTGGACGTGATCATCGCCACCCCGGGCCGCCTGATCGACTACGTCAAGCAGCACAAGGTCGTCTCGCTGCACGCCTGCGAGGTCTGCGTGCTCGACGAGGCCGACCGCATGTTCGATCTCGGCTTCATCAAGGACATCCGTTTCCTGCTGCGCCGCATGCCCATCCGCACCGAGCGCCAGACCCTGCTGTTCTCCGCCACCCTCAGCCATCGCGTGCTGGAGCTGGCCTACGAGCACATGAACGAGCCCGAGAAGCTCGTCGTCGAGACCGAGTTCATCACCGCCGCCAAGGTCCGCCAGCTGGTCTATTTCCCGGCGGATGAAGAGAAGATCCCGCTGCTGATCGGCCTGCTGACCCGCAGCGAAGGCCACCGCACGATGGTGTTCGTGAACACCAAGGTGTGGGTGGAGCGCGTGGCCAAGGCGCTCGAGCGCGCCGGCTTCCGCGTCGGCGTGCTGTCGGGCGACGTGCCGCAGAAGAAGCGCGAAACGCTGCTGGCGCGCTTCCAGAAGGGCCAGCTCGACCTGCTGGTCGCCACCGACGTGGCCGCCCGCGGCCTGCACATCGACGGCGTCTCGCACGTCTACAACTACGACCTGCCGTTCGACGCCGAGGACTACGTGCACCGCATCGGCCGCACCGCGCGCCTGGGCGCCGAGGGCGACGCGATCAGCTTCGCCTGCGAGCGCTACGCGATGTCGCTGCCCGACATCGAGGCCTACATCGAGCAGAAGCTGCCGGTGGCCGCGGTCGAGCCCGAGCTGCTGATCGCCAAGCCGCGCGCACCGCGACCCCAGGTCGAGGGCGAGGACGACGGCGAGGCCGAGAGCGTCACCGCGATCTTCCGCGAAGTCCGCGAGGCCAAGGCCGCCGAGGACGAGAAGCGCGGCCGCGGCGGCCGCAGCGGGGGTCGCGACGGCGGCCGTCCGGGCGGCGGTTCGCGCGAGCGCAGTGGCCCGCGCCCCGGTGCCCAGCGCGAGCGCAAGCCGGCGCCGCCGGCGGAAGCCGCGGTGGAAGCCGTCGAGCGTCCGGCCCAGCGCCCGGCGCCTTCCTCGCCGATGCAGGCCGATCCGAATGCGCCGGCGCGCAAGCGTCGCCGTCGTCGCGGCGGTCGCCCGGTGGGCGATGCCGCCGCCGTCGAAGGCGGCAAGCCGCGCGGAGAGCGCAAGCCCGAGGCCGCGCCCGCGAAGGCCCCGGCGGGCGAGAAGCCCTCGCTGCTCGGCCGCATCAAGGCGGGCCTCAAGTCGCTGGTGAAGCGCACCCCGCCCACCGGCCACTAAGCCGCGCCCTCTGTGGGAGGGACTTCAGTCCCGATGCTTTCCGCGAAAAGCATCGGGACTGAAGTCCCTCCCACATTTTCATGTCTGCTAGATTGACCGCACCGTCGACGCCCCCGATCGCCATGGCCCTGCTCCGTTTCGACAACGTTTCCAAGGCCTACCCCGGCAGCGCGCCCGCGCTCAGCGAGGTCAGCTTCTCGGTGGAAGAGGGCGAAATGCTGTTCGTCACCGGCCATTCGGGCGCCGGCAAGTCCACCCTGCTGCGCCTCGTGCATCTGTCCGAGCGCCCGAGCCGCGGCACCGTGCTGGTGAACGAGCGCAACCTGGCCAAGGTCCGCGGCGGCAAGGTGCCGCTGCACCGGCGCCAGGTCGGCGTGGTGTTCCAGGACCATCGCCTGCTCACCGACCGCAGCGTGTTCGACAACGTCGCGCTGCCGCTGCTGATCGCCGGCACGCCTGGCGCCGAGGTCGGCAAGCGCGTGCGCGCGGTGCTCGACAAGGTCGGCCTGGGCGATCGCGAGCGCTCGTTGCCGCTGCAGCTTTCCACCGGCGAGCAACAGCGCGTCGGCATCGCCCGCGCCATCGTCGCGCAGCCGCAGCTGCTGGTGGCCGATGAGCCCACCGGCAACCTCGACCCGCAGCTGGCGGCCGAGATCATGCAGCTGTTCGCCTCGCTGCCCGCGCTGGGCACCACCGTCATGGTCGCCAGCCACGACCTGGCCCTGGTCAAGCGCATGCGCCGCCGCGTGCTGGTGCTCGACCACGGCAAGCTCGCCGACGACATCTCGCCCGAGGACCTGGCGGCGTGAACACCAAGGCCACCAAACCCGCCGCCAAGCCCGTCGCCGCCGAACGCGTGAAGCCGGGCGGCCTCGGCAGCCGCCTGCGCGCCTGGCGCGAGCAGCACCTGTATTCGCTGGTCTCGAGCCTCGGCCGCCTGCTCAAGCGCCCCTTCGCCACCGGCCTGACGGTCGGCGTCATGGCAATTGCGATCGCGCTGCCGCTGGGCCTGGGCCTGGCCTTGGGCAACATCGAACGTTTTTCCGGCAGCGTGTCCGAATCGCGCGAGATCGGCGTCTTCCTCAAGGCCGAGGTCACCGTCGCCCAGGCCCGCGACCTCGCCACCGGCATCGGTGCCCGTCCGGACGTCGCCGCGGTCATCGTGCGTACGCCCGAAGAGGGCCTGGCTGAATTCCGCGCCATGAGCGACCTCGCGGGCGCGCTCGAGGTGCTGGACGAGAACCCGCTGCCCACCGTGCTGGTGGTGCAGCCGCGCGACGACGGCGACGCCCTGGCCGCCGACCTGCGCGAGCTGCCGCAGGCCGAAGTGGTCCAGCACGACGCCGCCTGGCGCCAGCGCCTGTCGGCTTGGCTGGCCTTCGGCGAGCGACTGGTCCAGGTCGTGGCCGTGCTGCTCGGGCTGGGCGTGCTGCTGGTGGTGGGCAATACGGTCCGGCTCGACATCGGCGCGCGCAGCGAGGAAATCGCCGTCCTGCAGCATCTCGGCGCCACCGACGCCTTCGTGCGCCGGCCCTTCCTGTACCTGGGCGCGTGGTACGGCCTGGCCGCGGGCCTGCTGGCGGGCGGGCTGCTGGTGGTCGCGGGGCTGCTGCTGCAGGGCCGGCTGTCGGCCCTGGTGGCCAGCTACGGCAGCCAGTTCGACCTCGCCGGCCCCGGCTGGCGCGGCAGCCTGGCGCTGCTGGCCGGCTCGGCCCTGATGGGGTGGCTGGGCGCATGGCTCGCAACCGGGCATCATCTACGTCGGACCCGTCCGGTGGACGTCTGATATGAGCAACCCGAGTTTCCGCAGCTTCGACACCGCTTCGCCGCGCATCATGGTCGTGGACGTCTCCAAGGTCGTGCGCAAGATGATCGAGGGCGTGCTGCGCCAGCAGCTGCCGGACATGGAGTTCGTCGGCTGCGAAACCGGCGAGGAGGCCAAGGCCGCCCTGCAGGCCGGCGCCGTGAACCTGGTCACCACCGCCCTGCGCCTGCCGGACATGGACGGACTGGACCTGGCCCGCTACCTGCGCGAGCACACGCCGCAGGCTTACATCCCCATCATCGTGGTCTCGGGCGACGTGCAGGAGCGCCTCGAGAGCCGCTCGATCAGCGACGACGTCACCGATTACTTCGACAAGGCGCTGGGCTTCAACGCGCTGGCCGCCTTCATCAAGGGCTACGTCGCGCCCGAATCCGAGGCCGGCGGCGAAGTGCTTTACGTCGAGGACAGCCGCGTCGTGGCCATGGCCACCCGCCGCATGCTCGAGAAGCACGGCCTCACCGTCACCCACGCCACCGGCGTCGAGGATGCGATCGCCCACCTCGAGACCGCCAAGGCCCAGGGCAAGATCCCCGGACCGGACGTGGTGCTCACCGACGTCTACCTGAAGGGCGAGCTGACCGGCAAGGACCTGCTTCATTCCATCCGGCACGAATTCGGCTACGCCAAGGGCATGCTGCCCGTGCTGGTGATGACGGGCGACGCCAACCCGGCCAACCAGAGCGACCTGCTGCGCGAGGGCGCCAACGACCTGGTGCAGAAGCCCATCGAAGAACGCCTGCTGGTGACCAAGCTGCTGTTCCAGCTGCGGGTCGGGCGCATGCTGCGCGCCAAGCTCGCCAAGAAGTAGTCCGTGTCCGACGAGGACCGGATCCGGCTGGGGCCGTCCTGGAAGGCGCGCGTCGGCGACTACCTCCAGCGCCCCGACATGCGCGAACTCGGCGCCTTCCTGCGTCAGGAAAAGGCGCGAGGCAAGGCCATCTTCCCGGCCGGCCCGCGCATCTTCTCCGCGCTCGACGCCACGCCCTTCGACCAGGTCAAGGTCGTCATCCTGGGCCAGGACCCCTACCACGGCGCCGGCCAGGCCCACGGCCTGTGCTTCTCGGTGCTGCCCGGGGTGCCGGTGCCGCCCTCGCTGCAGAACATCTACAAGGAAATGAAGGCCGACCTCGGCATCCCCCCGGCCGACCACGGCTGCCTGGCCAGCTGGGCCCGGCAGGGCGTGCTGCTGCTCAACGCGGTGCTGACCGTGGAGGAGGGCAAGCCCGGCTCGCACCAGGGAAAGGGCTGGGAGGGCTTCACCGACGCCATCGTCCAGGCCCTGGACCGGGAGCGCGAGGGCCTGGTGTTCATGCTCTGGGGCAGCTACGCCCAGGCCAAGGGCAAGCTGGTGGACCCGCGCCGGCACTGCATGCTGCGGGCCCCGCACCCCTCGCCGCTGTCGGCGCACCGCGGGTTCCTGGGCTGCGGCCACTTCGGCAAGGCCAACCGCTGGCTGCAGGGCGCCGGCCTGGCCCCGATCGACTGGGCGCTGCCGCCCCGGGCCGAGGTCGAGGCCTGGCTCGCGAACTCCTGAGCCCTGGCGCCGGGCGCCGACCCCGGGCGATGGCCGGTGGGTGGGTTCGCCGGCCCGGGCTGGCCCGACCCCCTTGAACCCCGCGGCACGGCCCCCAGAACAGGCAGGTCGCCAGGGGATTGGCTGTTCCATTCATGGGACGGACAGGGAACTTTTGGCCTATTCAGCACTCCAACAGGCCGAGTGCTAAACTCCGGCCCATGAAAGAGGAACGCATGACCACCACCGCCCTGATCGCGAACAACCTGCCGATCCCGAGTGCGCTCGGTTCGCTGGATGCGTACATCGCCGCGGTCAACCGCGTCCCCGTGCTCACCGTCGAGGAGGAGCAGGACCTCGCGCGCCGCTTCCGCGACGAGGAAGACCTCGACGCCGCCAAGGCCCTGGTCGTCTCGCACCTGCGCTTCGTCGTGCACGTGGCCCGCGGCTACCAGGGCTACGGCCTGGGCATGGGCGACCTGATCCAGGAAGGCAACATCGGCCTGATGAAGGCCGTCAAGCGCTTCGACCCCGACCAGGGCGTGCGCCTGGTGTCGTTCGCCGTGCACTGGGTGCGCGCCGAGATGCACGAGTTCATCCTGCGCAACTGGCGCATCGTCAAGGTCGCCACCACCAAGGCGCAGCGCAAGCTGTTCTTCAACCTGCGCAAGAGCAAGAAGCGCCTGGGCTGGATGAACGACGCCGAAGTCACCGCCGTGGCCAAGGACCTCAACGTTTCCAAGCGCGAAGTGCTGGAAATGGAGTCGCGCCTGAGCGGCCGCGACGTCGGCTTCGACGCGCCGGACGAAGACAACGAGAACGCCCCGCCGTCGCCGGTCGCCTACCTGCGCGACACCAGCGACGACCCGGCGATGGCCTACGAGCGCGAGAGCCACGAGGACGACCAGCTCGAACTGCTGCGCGAGGGCCTGGCCGGCCTCGACCAGCGTTCGCGCGACATCCTCAAGCGCCGCTTCCTGGGCGAGCCCAAGGCGACGCTGCAGGAGCTGGCCGACGAGTACGGCGTCAGCGCCGAGCGCATCCGCCAGGTCGAGGCCAACGCGCTCAAGAAGATGCGGGCGCTGTTCGCGGCCTGATCCTCGCCGCAACGCGATGAAGGACGGCCCCGCGAGGGGCCGTCTTCGTTTCCGGGCTCAGCCGAGGTCGGCCAGCAGGCCGCGCTCGCGGGCGATGCGCGCCAGCTCGGTGGCGTTGCGGGCGCCGAGCTTCTCCATGAGGTTGGCGCGGTGCCGGTACAGCGTCTTGTCGCTGATGCCCAGGTCGTAGGCGATGGCCTTCGGCGGCCGGTCCGACAGCAGCCCGCGCAGGGTGGCGCGCTCGCGCGGGGTCAGCAGTGGCGCCGGGTTGGACACCGGCGGCGCCAGGTCCGAGCTCAGCACCACCTCGCCGGCGGCGATGCGGCGCAGGCCGTCGAGCAGCTCGTCGGCGGCCACCGCCTTGGTGAAGTAGCCGCGCGCGCCCTGTTCGAGCGCGCGCAGGACCAGGCCGGAATCGTCGTGCATGCTCAGCACCACGCAGCGCAGGCCGTGCATCAGGTCGCGCAGCAGGGCAATCAGGTCCAGGCCGCTGCTGGCGCCGTCGCCCAGGCTGATGTCGACCACGGCGATGTCGGCCGCCACGCGCTCGAGCGCGGACAGCGCCTCGTCGGCGTTGCGGGCTTCGGCCACTACCAGGAATCCGGGGGAACTCTCGATCAATCGCTTGAAGCCCTCGCGGACGATGGCATGGTCGTCGATGAGGAGGACGCGGATCATGGCGCGGAGTTTGACAGTTCCGGGTCGCGCCCGAACCCGGGGGTGAGATTTTTTCTTAGTGTGACGGGAGTCCTTGTCTGGGCCCCGATTGCGTACGGACAATCCGCGGATGTACGCGGCGCCTTCCCCTCCCGCCCCCGGAACCGCGTCCTGGCCTGCCTGGGTCGCGGTGCTGGCCTTTGGCCTCGGTTATTGGGTGCTGCTGGTGCTGGGGTTCCTGCACTGGCACGTGGCGACGGGCCTGCTGTTCCTCGCGCTCTGGCTGCTGCCGCGCCGCAAGTGGCCCGCCATCATCATTGCGACCATCCTGGTGCGCTGCCTCAACGGCGTGCTGGTGGGCTGGCGCAACGGCGTCGAGGGCGGCTTCCTCGACTACTGGCACGACGCCACGTCGTTCCTGCTTGGCAATTTCGCCGAACCCTTCCTCGCCATCGCCGGCGTCGCGCTGCTGTTCCGCGCCGACGTGCGGCCGCTGGCGCTGGCCAGCGTGGCGGGCATCGAACGCTTCCTGGTCGCGGGGCTGGTCGCGGCGGCGCTGCTGGCGGGCAAGGACCTGCTCTACGTGCTCAACGAGGGCAGCGTCAGCGACCTGCGGCTGGCGCTGCTGGTGGACACGAAGCGCCTGGGCACCGACGTTTCGCTGCTGGCCTTCTTCTTCGTCAAGAACCTGCTGGGCCACTTCATCGGCGTGCTGCTGGTGGTGCCCTTGGGGGCGTGGTGCGTGGAGCCGCGCCATCGCGCGGGCTCGCGCCGGATCCTGGGCGAGGCGATGATGCTGGCGCCGTTCTTCATCGGCCTGCTGGTGCTGGTGGCACTGGCGCGTGACTCCAACGCGCTGGCCGAACTGCTGCGGATGCTGGTGCTGGTGGCGGTGGTGGTGTTCTCGATGCGGCACGGCTGGCGCGGCGCGACGCTGTCGCTGTGGTCGGCCAGTACGTTGATCGCCCTCGAGGACCACCTCGGCTTCGCCGCGCAGTGGCCAGTGTGGCTGCAGCTGTTCATCGCGATCGCCGGCGCGATGGCGCTGATGTTCGGCGCCACGGTCGACGGGCTGCGCCAGCAGGCCGGGGAGCTGGCGCAGGCCAAGCGCCACCAGTTGCGCCTGGCCGAAGAGCTGCACGAAGCGGCCTTGCGCAACCTCAAGGTCGAGGAGCGCGAGCGCCAGCGCCTGGCCGGCGAACTGCACGACGAGTTCGGCCAGAACCTGGCCGCGCTGCAGACCCACCTGAAGCTGTCGGCGCCGGACCTGGCCGCCGCCGGCCGCGAGGGCGTGGTCGATCGCCTGCTGGAGATCACGCGGCTGATGCAGCAGAACATCGGACGCGTGCTTGATTCGCTGCGCCCGGCGGCGCTCGACGAGCTGGGCCTGTTCGGTGCGATCGACCGCGGCAGCTTGCGCCGCCTCGCCGAAGACGCGGGCCTGGTGTTTGAGACCCGGCTGGAGGGCGATGCCCGGCTGCTGGCGCGCCTGAATCCGGTCTACCGGGTCGCGGCCTTCCGCGTCGCGCAGGAGGCCATCACGAACGTCGTGCGCCACGCCCGCGCCACGCGCTGCACGCTGCGGCTGCGGGTCAGCGCGCGCGGTGGCCAGCTGTGCCTGTTCCTCGACATCCGCGACAACGGCCAGGGCCGCGTGGCGCAGCTCCGCCCGGGCAACGGCATGACCGGCTTGCAGGACCGCGTGCTGGCGCTCGGCGGCCGCCTCGTGATCAGCCAGCGCAAGCCGGGCCTGCGCGTGCACGCCCTGCTCCGGCAACCGCTCCGCCGCTGAGTCCGTCAGCCGGGGTCGGGTTCCGAACCTGGCCCCGTTTTCGTGGCGATGATGCGGGCGTGGCGCTGGTAGGTCCAATACGACCAGGCCCAGTTCACCAGCACGATGATCCGGTTGCGGAAGCCGATCAGGAAGAACAGGTGGGCGACCAGCCAGAACCACCAGGCCAGCAGCCCGGAAAGTTTCAGCCGACCGAAGTGCACCACCGCGGCCATCCGGCCGATGGTGGCCAGGTTGCCGTAGTCGCGGTATTCGAAGGGACGACCGGGCGCGCCGCGCAGGCGGTCGCGGAGGACGGCGGCCGCGTGCGCGCCCATCTGCTTGGCGGCCGGTGCGACGCCGGGAACGGGGCGGCCGCCGCTGGCGACGCTGGCCAGGTCGCCGACGACGAACACTTCCGGATGCGCCGGCAGCGACAGGTCCGGCGCCACGGGCACGCGCCCGGCGCGATCGGTCTGCAGCCCGAGCTGGCGGCCGAGCGGCGAGGCGGCGACGCCGGCGGCCCACAGCACGGTGCGCGCGGTGATCCGCGCGCCGCCGACGTCCACGCCGGCCGCGTCGATGGCCGTGACCGGCGCGCCGGTGTGCACGTCCACGCCCAGCGCGGACAGCTGGCGGCGCGTGGCTTCCGAAAGGGTTTCAGGCATCGATGCGAGCACGCGCGGCCCCGCCTCGACCAGATGCACGCGCGCGCGCCGCACGTCGGCGCGGCGGAACTCGCGCGGCAGCGTGTGGCGCGCAATCTCGGCCAGCGTGCCCGCCAGCTCGACGCCGGTCGGGCCGCCGCCGATCACCACGAAGCTGAGCCAGGCCTCGCGCCGCGCCGGATCATCCTCGCGCTCGGCCGCCTCGAACGCGGACAGCACGCGTGCCCGGATCGCCAGCGCGTCTTCCAGCGTCTTGAGGCCCGGCGCATGCGGCGCCCAGTCGTCGCGGCCGAAATAGGCGTGGGTGGCGCCGGTGGCGACCAGCAGGTAGTCGTAGTCGAGCTCGCCCCCCGCCAGGCGGACGCGCCGTGCGGCGAGGTCGATGCCGAGCGCCTCGTCCATGCGCACGGTGGCATTGGCCTGCTTGCGCAGGATGTGCCGCAGCGGCGCGGCGATGTCGGGCGCCGACAGCCCGGCCGTGGCCACCTGGTAGAGCAGCGGCTGGAACAGGTGGTGGTTGGTGCGGTCCACCAGGGTGATGCGCACGGGCGCGCGGGCCAGCGCGCGCGTGGCCCAGAGGCCGCCGAAGCCGCCGCCGAGCACGACCACGTGCGGCGTCGCGGTGTCGGCGGGGCGGGTGTCGTTCGGGGCCATGGTGGATTGCCGTCAGTAGAGGTCGGTGGGATCGACGTCGAGCGACCAGCGCACCTTGCGGGCCGACTTCAACGCCTGCAGGCGCGGCAGCCAGTCGTGCAGGGCGGCATGCAGGGGCGCGCGCTGGGTCGCGTCGAGCAGGATCTGGCCGCGCGCCTTGCCGGCGCGGCGCGCCATCGGCGCCGGCATCGGGCCGTTGAGCTGCACGCCCTCGCGCGCCACGAAGGCGTCGCGGGCCTCGCGCAGGAAGCCCTGCATCTCGCCCTCGGTCGGCGCTTCGGCGCGCAGCAGCGCCAGGTGCGCGTACGGCGGGAACTGCGCCACCTCGCGCTCGGCCAGCTGCAGCGCGGCGACGGCGGGATAGCCGCCGGCAAGCAGGGTGTTGAGCAGCGGATGCTCCGGGTGGTGCGTTTGCAGCAGCACTTCACCCGGCAGCTGGGCGCGACCGGCGCGGCCGGCGACCTGGATCAGCAGCTGCGCGAGTTTCTCGCCGGCGCGGAAGTCGGCGCTGAACAGGCCTTCGTCCACGCCCACCACCGCCACCAGCGTCAGCCGCGGCAGGTCATGGCCCTTCGCCAGCATCTGGGTGCCGACCAGGATGCCCGAGCGGTCGCCGAACTCGGCCAGGTGTTTCTCGATGGCGTCGCGGCGGCGGGTGGTCTCGCGGTCGACGCGGATCATCAGCGCGTCGGGGAAGCGTTCGGCCAGCGCCTCCTCGATGCGCTCGGTGCCGGCGCCCTGCGGCTGCAGCGCCAGGCTGGCGCAGTCGGGGCAGGCGTTGGGCGGGGTCGCGCGCGCGCCGCAGTGGTGGCAGACGAGGCGGCGGCCGCCGGCGTGCACCGTCATCGCCGCATCGCAGCGCTTGCAGTGCGCGCTCCAGCCGCAGTCGTGGCAGATCAGCACCGGCGCGTAGCCGCGGCGGTTCTTGAACACCAGCGCCTGCTCGCCGCGCGCCAGGCAGCGGCCCACCGCGTCCAGCAGGTCTTCCGACAGCCCGTTGCGCAGCGGACGCTTGCGGATGTCGACCACGCGCACCGACGGCGGGCGCGCACCGCCGGCGCGCTCGCCCAGCCGCAAGTGCCGGTAGCGGCCGGAGAGGGCGTTGTGCAGGGTTTCCAGCGAGGGCGTGGCGCTGCCCAGCAGCACCGGCACGCCGAGCTTGCTGGCCCGCACCAGCGCCAGGTCGCGGGCGTGGTAGCGGATGCCGTCCTGCTGCTTGTAGGAACCGTCGTGCTCTTCGTCCACCACGATCAGGCCGGCCTCGGGCAGCGGGCAAAACACCGCCGAGCGCGTGCCCACCAGCACCCGCGCCTCGCCGCGCAGCATCGCGGTCCAGGCGCGCGCACGTTCGCCGTCGGCCAGGCCGGAGTGGTAGGCCAGCACCGGCACGCCCAGCCGGCTGCGGAAGCGCGCCAGCGCCTGCGGCGTCAGCCCGATCTCCGGCACCAGCACCAGCGCCTGCCGGCCGGCGGCCAGGCAGTCGGCGATCGCCTGCAGGTAGACCTCGGTCTTGCCGCTGCCGGTGACGCCCTCGAGCAGGCAAGGGCGGAAGCCTTCGCCCTCGCGCAGGGCCGCCAGCGCCTGGGCCTGGGCCGGCATCAGCGGCGGGCCCGGCGCGGCCGCGGCGGGTTCGGGCCGGCCAGACAGCACGAGGCGCTCGGCCAGGCCGCGTTCTGCGAGCGCGCGGGCGGCGCCGCGCCAATCCCCGGGCTGCTGGTCCAGCAGGTCTTCGCCCAACGGCCGCCCGGCGAGCTGCAGCAGCAGCCGGCGCGGCTTCCCGTCCCGCCCCGGCGCGGCCGCGGCGGCCCGCCCGGCGGGCGTCAGCGTCCAGCCGTGCCGGGCGGTTTCCGGCAGCGGCTGGCCGGCGCGGATCGGACCGGGCAGGGCCGTGGCCAGCACCTCGCCCAGCGGCGCGTGGTAGTAGCCCGCCAGCCAGCGCAGGCTCTCGAACAGTTCCCCGCCCAGCAGCGGCGACGCGTCCAGCCGCTCCAGCACCGGCTTGAGGCTGTCTCCGCCGCCCTCGGCGGGCCCGACCCCGACCACCACGCCCACCTGTTCGCCGTCCCCGCGTCCGAACGGCACCCGGACCCGGCAGCCGATCCAGCCGGCGTCCGCCGCCATCCCGGCCGGCGGCCGGTAGTCGAACGCGCGCGGCAGCGGGACCGGCAGGGCGATGCGCAGCACGGTGTCGGGGGTGGACGGCATGTCCTCAGTCTAGCCTGAGGCCCTGTAGGAAGACCGCTTGCGCCACTTGCGCACTATTGCTGTCCGCGACATCAGAAAACGGCCCTAAGCTACTGTTCATCAAACCGAATCTTCCTTATCCACACCGCATGTGGATAACTCTGTGGAAGAGGCTTGGAGGAAGCTTGCGCACCCCCCACGCCAAGGGCGCTTGGGCCGGGTTGGCGATTTTTTAACCAAGCCGTCATAGTGCTTTCCAATCAACAAGTTACGGCAATCACAAATCGGTCATCACGGCCTTCACGGCGGCCTCGGGGCGCCGATGGCCACCCCGCTTGGCGCTGTGCACAACGTTTCACGCCGGAAGCCGCGCCGGGCTTGGCGGAGCAGGGTTTTCGCCCCTGTCAACCGGCCCGGACTGTGACGGGTTCGATAGAATGCGGCGTGCCTTCCGCTGCCCCGACCCCCGCCTCCCCCGCCCCCGTCTCGTCCGCCCTGTCCGCCTTCCTGCGCGGCATCGAGCGCCGGGCGTTCGTGTTCGTGCAGGTCCAGTGCGGCCGCGACGAGGTGGCCCAGGCCGCCCTGGGGCGCGCCATGCGGGCGTTCCGCGAGGTTTCCGCCCACAGCCCGCTCTCGGCCTGGCCGGCGGCCTTCTGGGCCCTGCTGGTGGCCCAGGCCGAGCTGGCCGAGGGCCAGAGCGACATCCCCGAGCTGGGCGCGCTCAGCTCCGGGCCGCGCGCCGCCCTGCTGCTGCGGATCGTCGCCGGCCTCGATTTCGCGCACGCGGCCCAGGTGCTGGGCGTCAGCGAGCCCACCTATCGCTTCGCCTTGCAGCGTGCGCTGCAGCAGCTGGGCGACGCGGGTGTCAGCTACGCCGTGCTGGGCGCGCTGCGCGAGCGCCTGCACCGGCAGGTCAAGACGCTGCCGCCGGAGCGCGCCGAAGCGCTGGCCGAGCTGCGCGCCCGCGTCCTGCGCGACGCGCCGGAACCGGCGCCGGTTGCCGCTCCGCCGTCGTCGCCCTGGCCCCGGCGCCTGGCCTGGGCCGCGCTCGCGCTGCTGGCGCTGGCGTTCGGCGCCACCTTCTGGCCGCAGGCGCCCGCGCTGGCGCCGGGCGGCGTCCAGGCGCTGCCGGTCGAGCCCGCGCCCGCGCCGATGCCGGCCGGCAGCGACGCCGACCTGGTCACCCATCCGGACTTTGCCCAGATCGCGGCGCCCGAGGACGAAGCGCTGGCGACCGACCTGGCCCTGCTCAGCTGGCTGGCCTCGGGCGAAGCCGACGCCGCCCTCGGCGCCGCCGAAGAATCCACCCCCGACGCGGAGGCCGACGATACGCCCTGACCGAAGCGCCCGCGGGCTGGGCCTGCTGCTGGCCTTGGTCGTCGCCCCGCTGGCGGCCTTCCCGTCGCTGCCGCTGGAAGAGCGCCAGCTGTTGGCGCCGCTGGCCTCGGCCTGGCCGGCGCTCGATGCCGACACCCGCGCGCGGCTGCGTGCGAACGCCGCGCACTGGGCGGCGCTCGACGCGCCCTCGCGCGAAGCCCTGCGCCAGCGCGTCCGCGAATGGGACGCGCTGCCGCCGGCCGAGAAGGCGCGCCGCCGCGGACCGTTCGCGGCCTGGCTGGCCCTGTCCGATGCGGAGCGTGCGCAACTGCGCGCCGCCGCCGCCCGCTTCGCCGCACTGCCGCCCGAACAGCAGCAGGCCCTGCGCGCCGCCTTCGAACAATTGCCGTCGGACCAGCGCCAGGACTGGTGGCTGGGCCCCGAGGTCGGCGGCGGCTTCGCCGAGCTGCGGCCGCTGTTTGCGTTCGTGCCGGAAGGCGAGCGCGCCGCCCTGCGGGCGCTGCTGCGGGAACTGACGCCGGCCACGCGCGCCGACCTCGCGATCCTGGCGCGGCGCCTGCCGGCCGGCGAACGCGAGGAGCTGCGCCGCGCGCTGGTGGCCGCCCCCCCGGAAGCCCGCGAGGCGCTGGTGCGCGAGCGCCTCGGCCGCTGAGCCGGCCTACAGGTTGACCAGGCTGGCCAGCAGGCTCGCGGTGGCGCCGAAGCTCAGCAGCACCAGGTAGCAAGTGCCCAGCAGCGTGTACTTGAGCAGGGTCATGAGCCAGCCCTGGCGGTAGATGCGCTTCTGCATCAGCAGCAGGTAGACCGGCATCCAGCACACCAGCGCCACCTCGGCGGTGCGGATGCTGGCCGGCAGCCAGCCCAGGCCGCTGGCCCAGCCCGCCATCGCATCGAGCAGCAGCACCAGCAGTAGCCCCGCGCACAGGAAGCTGTGGCTGTGCAGCGCCACGATCAGGTGCTCCATGTACAGCCGGTGCTTGAACGCGTACGCCACCTTCAGCAGCGCCGCGAACAGCGGCAGCAGCACGAACAGCGTGGTCGGCACCGTCGACAGGAAGGCGTCCTTGAGCAGGTTCGGGTCGTCCTGGATGCGCTTGATGTTGCCCTGCGCCCGATCGACGTAGGCGTTGAGCCGGGCGTTGCCCGATTCGCCGAGCCAGCCGATGGCGAGCGGGTTCTTCTCCCGGTCCCAGGGCGTGCCGTTGAAGCTGATGGTGCCGGTGTCCTCGCGCGTGACCGGCAGCGGCTGGCCGGTGCGCTCGCTCTCCCGGATCTCCTCGATGCGGCGTTCGGCCTCGTTCGCCACGGCCTTCTCGGCGATGTCCAGCCCGATCGAGACGCCCGGCACGCGCTTGGATTCTTCGCGCGCACCGCGCACCTCCGCCAGCGCCTCGTCGCGGATCTTCTCGACCTCGGCCACGGTCCTGGCCGCGAGCATCCGCTCGCCGAAGCCTTCGTTGACCACGCCGCCGTCCTCGCCCAGCCGGACTTCGGCGGCGTCGCGCGGGGTGTTGTCGATCTGGAAGCTCAGCTGCGCGGCGAAGAACGCGAACAGGCTCAGGAACACGAACAGCCGCACCGGGCTGACGTAGCGCACGCGGCGCCCCGCGAAATACTCGTCGCTGAGGTAGCCGGGCCGGAACAGCAGCGGGCCGAGGGTGCGCAGGATGCGCGAATCAAGCTCGAACACCGAGTCCATGAAGTCGCCGATGATCGAGCTGAAGTGCCGCACCAGCCCCTTCGTCGGCTGGCCGCAGGCATAGCAGTGCTCGCCCAGCAGGGCCTCGCCGCAATTCTGGCAACGGCGCACCGGGGCGGCGTCGGGGGACGGGGTGGTTTCCGTGGTCATGGAAGGCTCCGGGGCGGCAGCCGCTAATATAGCGGTCCTCCGCCTTCCGGCACCGCCCCATGAGTCACTCCGAAACCCGCGCCGCGCGCCTGCTGCGCGAGATGCGCGTCAGCTTCGTGCTGGCCCTGCCGCTGGTGCTGGGGCAGGTCTCCTCGATGGCGATGAACATCATCGACACCTGGCTGGCGGGCCGCCACGGGCCGGTCACGCTGGCCGCGGTGGGCGTCGGCAGCGCGGTGTGGTCGGTGGTGATCCTGGTCAGCATCGGCGTGCTGATGGCGGTGCCACCCACGGTGTCCCAACTCAACGGCGCCGGGCGCCGGGCCGAGATCGGGCCCCTGTTCCGGCAGGCGGTGTGGCTGGCGCTGGCCCTGGGCTTCGGCCTGTTCTTCGTGGTGCGCGCCGGCGCGCTCGCGCTCGAACCCATGGGCATCACCGCCGAGGCGCGGCCCGAAGCCGTGGCCTTCCTGCGCGCGATCAGCTGGGGCGCCCCCGCGCTGGCGCTTTACTTCTGCCTGCGCAACCTCAGCGAAGGCGTGGCCTGGACGCTGCCGACCATGGTCTTCGGCATCGCCGGCCTGGTGCTGCTGGCGCCGCTGGGCTGGGCCCTGATGTTCGGCCTGCAGCTGGGTGCGGCGGGCCTGGGCTACGCGGTGGCGATCACGCTCTGCTGCCAGTGCATCGGGCTGGGCAGCTATCTCTTCCGCTCGCGGCGCTTCGCCGACCTCGGGCTGTTCGCCCGCTTCGACCCGCCGCGCTGGGCGCCGATCCGCGACCTGCTCAGGCTCGGGCTGCCGATGGGGGTGTCCGTCTTCATGGAGGGCAGCCTGTTCGTCGCCACCGCCCTGCTGATCGGCAAGCTGGGCACGACCCAGATCGCGGCGCACCAGGTCGCGATCCTGATGGCCAGCCTGTGCTTCATGGTGCCGCTGGGCGTGGCGATGGCGACCACGGTGCGGGTCGGCCATGCGGTCGGCGCCGGTGACCCCTCGGCGGTGCGCTGGTCGGCGGCGGCCGGCTACACGCTGGCGATGCTGGCGCAAACGCTGTCGGCGCTGGTGCTGGTGTTCGCGGGCGTGTGGCTCGCCGGTTTCTTCACGCAGGATCCGGCGGTGATCGCGCTGGCGGGGCTGCTGATGGCCTATGCCGCGGTGTTCCAGTACCCGGACGGGCTGCAGGCGATGTCGGCCGGCGCGCTGCGCGGGCTCAAGGACACCCGCGTCCCGATGTTCATCACGGTGCTGGCCTACTGGGGCGTGGGGCTGCCGCTGGGCTACTGGTTCGGCCTGGCGAAGGGCCAGGGCGCGCCCGGGCTCTGGACCGGACTGATCCTGGGCCTGAGCGTCGCGGCGGTCCTGCTGGGCTGGCGCTTCTGGCGGCTGGCCCGCCGCCCCCTGGCGCCGGTCCGGGTGACGTAAGGCGCATGCGGTCTTCACCCCGGCTGGGTATGCTGGCCCGAAGTTAAGTGGAGTACCGCAATGTCCGAAGCCAAGCGCGGGCCGATCCTGGGTTTCTTCCGGGGGGTCTGGAGCGTCCTCACCTTCTTCCAGCAGCTGGTGTTCAACATCTTCTTCCTGCTGTTCCTCTTGTTCGCCTTCATCTTCCTGCTGGCGATCGCCGCCAGCCCCGGCGTGCAGCCGATCCAGGAGGACACCGCGCTGGTGCTGGACCTCGATGGCCGCCTGGTCGAGCAGTTCAGTTCGGCGCCGGTGGACCGCGTGATCAACCGCGCGACCGGCCAGGCCCAGCCCGAGATCCAGCTGCGCGACCTGCTGCGGGCGATCGAGGCCGCGCGCGAGGACAAGCACATCGACCGCATCGTGCTGCTGACCGACGGCTTCTCCACCTCGGGCTTCGCCGCGCTGCGCGACCTGGCGACGGCGCTGCGCGAGTTCCGCGCCTCGGGCAAGCAGGTCGTGGCCTATGGCACCGACCTCGAGCAGCGCCAGTACTACCTTGCGGCGCAGGCCGACGAGGTCTACATGGACCCGCAGGGAGGCGTGCTGCTCGAGGGCTTCGGCCGCTATCGCATGTACTACCGCCAGGGCCTGCAGGAGAAGCTCGGCGTGGACGTGCACCTGTTCAAGGTCGGCGAATACAAGTCCGCCGCCGAGCCTTACGTGCTAGACGCCGCTTCGCCGGAAGCGCGCGAGGCCGACCTGTACTGGATGAACGACGTCTGGCAGCGCTTCGTCGCCGACATCGCGCAGGCGCGCAAGCTCGAGGTCGACGCGCTCAACGCGATGATCAACGAGCTGCCGGCCCGCGTGCAGGCCGCGCAGGGCAACCTGGGCCAGCTGGCGCTGGACGAGAAGCTGGTGGACGGGCTGCGCACCGGCCATGAGTTCGAGCAGATGCTGGTCGAGCGCGGCGCGCTGGACGAGGAGAACCAGACCTTCCGCCAGATCGACCTCGCCGGTTACCTGATGCACGTGGACCGCCCGCACCTGGGGCCCGACGAGCGCCCGAAGGTCGCCGTGGTGGTGGCGCAGGGCGAGATCACCTATGGCGAGCAGCCGCCGGGCACGGTGGGCGGCGAATCGACCGCGGCGCTGCTGCGCGCGGCGCGCGAGGACGAGAGCGTCAAGGCCGTGCTGCTGCGGGTGGATTCGCCCGGCGGCGGCGTGTTCCCGTCCGAGCAGATCCGCCGCGAGGTGGAGCTGGTGAAGGCAGCGGGCAAGCCGGTGGTCGTCTCGATGGCGAACGTGGCCGCGTCCGGCGGCTACTGGATCTCGATGAACGCCGACAGGATCTACGCCGACGAATCCACCATCACCGGCTCGATCGGCATCTTCGGCCTGTGGATGACGGTGCCGCGCGTGCTCGAGAAGATCGGCGTCAGCACCGACGGCGTCGGCACCACGCCGCTGGCCGGCGCCTTCGACCCGACCCGCCCGCTGGATCCGAACGTGGGCCTGCTGATCCAGTCGGTGATCGACCGCGGCTACGCCGAGTTCATCGGCAAGGTGGCCGAAGCGCGCGATGGCACCCCGGCCGAGATCGACGTGCATGCGCGCGGCCGCGTCTGGAGCGGCGCGCAGGCCAAGGACCGCGGGCTGGTGGACGAGCTGGGCGGTTTCCAGGCCGCGCTCGACGCCGCCGCGAAACTCGGCGAGCTGGGCGACGACTACGTGGTGAGCTACATCGAGAAGCCGCTGACGCCGTTCGAACAGTTCGTGGTGAACCTGGGCAAGAGCTCGCGCACCGAGGGCCTGCTGCGCGTGCTGGCGCCGACCCCGCTCATGATCGACCGCGAGACCCTGGCCACCGCCGAGCGCGAGCTGGCCTGGCTGGACGGCAAGGGCCGCTCGCCGTTCCGCGCCGTGGCGCACTGCCTCTGCGCCTACTGAGGCGCGGCCGCCGTGGAACCCACGACGCCCGGGCTTGCCCGGGCGTCGTCGTTTCAGCCGCCGGCTTCCTCGAGTGCGCGCTGGCGCTCGGCCTCGTCCTTGGCCTGGGTGTCCTCGACCTCGCGGGCCTTGTCCAGCGGCGCCTGCATCGCGTCGCGCAGTTCGGTGTTGGCGGCCTGCGGCTCGGGCACCGTGTCGGGCGTCGGGTCGGGCTTGGGGGCGTCGCAGGCGGTGGCCAGCACCAGGCTGGCCAGGATCAGGACGAGGCGCATCGGCATGCTCCGTGGGGCGTTGGCCGGTATCCTAACCCCGGGCCGCAGGGAGCATCCGATGACGATCAACCGCTGGCGACTGGATGGACAGGTGGCGCTGGTGACCGGCGCCAGCGCCGGCATCGGCCGCGCCATCGCCGCCGAACTGCTGGGCCTGGGCGCCGACCTGCTGCTGGTGGCGCGCGACGAGGCCGCGCTGGAGGCCACGCGCACCGAGCTCGAGGATGAGTTCCCGGAAGCCCGCGTGCGTGCCTTCCCGGCCGACGTGTCCGACGCCGAGCAGCGGCGCGAGATCTTCGACTGGGTCGAGGACCTGGGCGAGGGCCTGCAGCTGCTGGTCAACAACGCCGGCACCAACACCAGCCGCGCGGCGATGGATTACGGCGACGAGGAGTGGCGGCAGATCTTCGAGACCAACCTGTTCTCGGCCTTCGAGCTCAGCCGTTTCGCCTTCCCGCTGCTAAGCCAGCACGCGGTGTCGTCGATCGTGAATGTCGGCTCGGTCTCGGGCCTCACCCACGTGCGCACCGGTGCGCCCTACGGCATGAGCAAGGCCGCGCTGCACCAGCTGACGAAGAACCTGGCCTGCGAGTGGGCGGAGGACGGCGTGCGCGTGAATGCGGTCGCGCCCTGGTACATCCGCACCCGGCGCACGTCGGCCAAGCTGGCCAATCCCGACTACCTTGACGAAGTGATCGACCGCACGCCATTGGGCCGCGTCGGCGAACCCGAGGAAGTGGCCGCCGCGGTCGCCTTCCTGTGCCTGCCCGCCGCCAGCTACATCACCGGCGAGTGCATCGCCGTCGACGGTGGCTTCCTCCGCTACGGCTTCTGACAAGAAAAGGGGTCAGAGTAATTATTTGTTTCAAACAAATAATTACTCTGACCCCTTTTCTTCGGTCCTACAGGTTTCAGCGGCAGGATTCGGAGACGATGGCGTCGAGGCGCTGGACTTCGGACTTGCGGTAGGCGGCGGTGTCGCTGAAGGCGTGCAGCGCGTCGGAGCGCGCCTGCTTGAGCTTGGCCTTGAACTGGTCGCAGGCCGCGTCGTCCGAGAGTCGCACGCAGGATTCGGTGACCCAGCGGCATGTGCCGGCCGCGGCGCTCGAGCCGCGCACGTCGTAGCCCAGCACCGGCAGCGGCACGCAGCGCGTGTTCGGGTCGTAGTTCTCGCTGAAGCGCGCGCTGCCGTCGAAGTCGGTGCATTGGAAGATCGGCGGCGGCGGGAAGGGCAGGCCGTAGCCCAGGTCTTCCGGCGGCGGCGTGGCTTCGACCGGCGGCGCCTGCGGCGACGGCGCGGCGGCGGGTGCCGGGGCGGGCTCGCGCGGCCGCACCATGCTGCGCTCTGACTGCTGCTGGCCGGCCGGGCAGGGCTCGTCCTGCAGGGTGACGCGGCCCTTGGCGTCCTGGCAGCGGTAGACCGTCAGGTCCTGGCCCGCAGCCGGGCCGACGAGGGCGAGCAAACTCGCTAAGCTGGCGACAACCCAAGGGCGCATGCCGGGATTCTCCCTCCGCGCCCCCGCCACCGCCAGCCCGGGACACGCCATGACGCGCCTGCTGTTCATCCTCGCCCTGCTCGCCGCGCCGCCTGTTTTCTCCGCCATCCCCGCCGCACCCGACCGCACCGAGGGCGAAGGCCCGTATCCGCAGCTGATCCTGCGCGGCGCCACCGTGATCACCGGCACCGGCGCGCCGGCCTACGGCCCGGTGGACATCGTCATCGAGGGCGACCGCATCCGCGAAGTGCGCATCGTCGGCAGCGCCAACACGCCGATCGACCCCAAGGGCCGGCCCGTGCTCAAGGCCGGCGGCCGCGAGATCGACCTCGCCGGCCAGTTCGTGATGCCGGGTATCGTCGACCTGCACGGCCACATCGGCGGCGAAGAGCAGGGCGTGGACGCCGAGTACGTCTACAAGCTCTGGCTCGGCCATGGCATCACCTCGGTGCGCGACCCGGGCTGCGGCAACGGCATCGACTGGTGCGTGTCCGAGCAGAAGCGCAGCGAGCGCCACGCCATCACCGCGCCGCGCCTGTTTCCCTACGCCTTCTTCGGGCAGGGCCGCGAGATGCCCATCACCACGCCCGAACAGGGCCGCCAGTGGGTGCGCGACATGAAGGCGCGCGGTGCGCTCGGCATGAAGTGCTTCGGCTTCCGCCCGGACATCCTCGAGGCGGTGTTCGACGAATTGAAGAAGCAGGGCATGGGCAGCGCCTGCCACCACGCCCAGCTCGACGTCGCGCGCGTGAACGTGCTGACCACGGCGCGCTGGGGCCTCACCACGATGGAGCACTGGTACGGCTTGCCCGAAGCGCTGTTCGACGGCCAGACCGTGCAGCAGTACCCGGCCGGCTACAACTACCTCGACGAGCAGGACCGCTTCGGCGAGGCCGGCAAGCTCTGGGCGCAGGCCAGCGAAAAGGGCAGCGAACGCTACGAGGCGGTGATGAAGGAGCTGCTCGCGCTCGACTTCACGCTCGACCCGACCTTCAACATCTACGCCGCCAGCCGCGACCTGATGCGCGCGCGCCGCGCCGACTGGCACGAGGACTACACGCACCCGGCGCTGTGGGATTTCTTCACGCCCAACCGAGGCAACCACGGCAGCTTCTTCTTCGACTGGGGCAGCGAGGAGGAGGTGGCCTGGCGCGACAACTACCGGCGCTGGATGGCCTTCGTGAACGACTACAAGAACCGCGGCGGCCGCGTCACCGTGGGCAGCGATTCCGGCTACATCTACAAGACCTACGGCTTCGGCACCATCGAGGAGCTGGAGATGCTGCGCGAGGCCGGCTTCCATCCGCTGGAGGTGATCCGCGCCGCCACGCTGTCGGGCGCGCAAGTGCTGAAGGCCGACGATCGGCTCGGCACGGTCGAGCCCGGCAAGCTCGCCGACCTGGTGGTGCTGCCGGAAAACCCGCTGGCCAACCTGAAGGTGCTCTACGGCAACGGCCACCTGCGCCTGGGCGAAGACGGCCGCCTGCGCCGCGTCGGCGGCGTGCGCTACACGATCAAGGGCGGGCTGGTGTTCGACGCGCCGGCGCTGCTGGCCGACGTGCGCCGCAAGGTCGCCGAGGAAAAGAAGCGCCGCGGCATCGAGCGGCTCGCGCAGCCCGGCGAATAGCCGGGCCGCGCGCGCAGGCGATCAGGCCGCCTTCGTCGCCTTCTTCACCGCTTTCTTGGCGGCGGGCTTCTTGGCCGCGGTCTTGGTCGCTTTCTTGGTGGCCTTTTTCGCGGCTTTCTTGGCGGCCTTCTTGGCCGGCGCCTTCTTCGGCGCGGCCTCGGTGGCTTCCTTCTTCACGGCTTTCTTCGCCGGGGCCTTCTTGGCCGCGACCTTCTTGCCGAAGCGGCCGCCCTTGCGCACCGGCTTGCCCTCGGCCAGCAGCGCCACGCATTCCTCCTGCGTGAGGCTGGCGGGGTCGCGGTCCTTCGGGATCTTGCCGTTCTTCTCGCCATCGGTGATGTACGGGCCATAGCGGCCGTTCAACACCTGGATGTCGGTGCCCGGGAAGACCTTGATGGTGCGGTTGGCGATCATCTCGATCTTCGCCTGCACGCGTTCCACCGCCTGCTCGAAGCTGATCGTGTACGGGTCGTCTTCCTTGCCGAGCGAGGCGTAGGTGTCGCCCCACTTGGCGAAGGGACCGAATCGGCCAATGGCGACCGTGACGTCCTTCCCCTCGAACTGGCCCAGCGCACGCGGCAGGTTGAACAGCGGCAGCGCCTCCTCCAGCGTGATGGTGTGCATGCTGGTGCCGGGGCGCAGCGAGGCGAACTTGGGTTTGTCTTCGTCCTCGGCGGTGCCGATCTGCGCGAACGGCCCGTAGCGGCCCAGGCGTACCGACACCGGCTTGCCGGACTTCGGGTCGGTGCCGAGCACGCGCGATCCGGTGGCCTCGGAGCGGTCGACCGACTCGCTCTTCTCGTCGATCGTGGCCTTGAACGGCTTCCAGAAGCGCTCGAGCAGCGGCACCCAGGCCGCCTCGCCCGCCGCCACCGAGTCGAGCTCGTCCTCGAGCTTGGCGGTGAAGTCGTAGTCCACGTACTGCGTGAAGTGGCCGGTGAGGAAATTGGCCACCGCGCGGCCGACGTCGCTGGGACGGAAGCGGCGGTTGTCCAGGTACACGTACTCGCGGTTCTGCAGCACCTGGATGATGCTGGCATAGGTGGACGGACGGCCGATGCCGTATTCCTCGAGCGTCTTCACCAGCGAGGCTTCCGAGAAGCGCGGCGGCGGCTCGGTGAAGTGCTGGTCGGTATGGATGCTGCCCAGCGGCACGGTCTGGCCCGTCTTCATGGGCGGCAGCTTGCGGCCCTCGTCGTCGTCCTCGGCCGACTTGGCGTCCTTGCCTTCCTCGTACACGGCCAGGAAGCCCGGGTCGATGACGGTGGTGCCGCTGGCGCGGAAGCTGTGCTCGCTGCCGGCCGCCAGTTCGACCGAGACGGTGTTCATCGTCGCCGGCACCATCTGCGAGGCGACGGTGCGCTTCCAGATCAGTTCGTACAGGCGGCGGGCGTCGTCGTCGAGGTACTTCGCGATCGACGCCGGCGTGCGCAGGGCGGAAGTGGGGCGGATCGCCTCGTGCGCTTCCTGGGCGTTCTTGGACTTGGACTTGTACTCGTTGGGCTTGTCCGGCACCGCCTGGGTGCCGAAGTCGCGGGCGATCACGTCGCGGATCTCGACCACCGCGTCCACCGACAGGTTCACCGAGTCGGTACGCATGTAGCTGATGAGGCCGACCGAGCCTTCCTCGCCGATCGCCACGCCCTCGTAGAGCTTCTGCGCCACGCGCATGGTGCGCGAAGTGGTGAAGCCGAGCTTGCGCGCGGCCTCCTGCTGCAGGGTGGAGGTGATGAACGGCGGTGACGGACGGCGCTTGCGCTCCTTGCTCACCACGTCGGTGACGCGCAGGGCGTCGCCGGCGGCCTTCACCAGGCGCGCGCGCGCGGCTTCGGCGGCCTTGGATTCGGTGATCGTGAACTGCTCGAACTTCTGCCCGTCCAGCTTCACCAGCCGCGCCGTGAAGGCCTGCTGCGGGTGGTTGAGCTCGGCCTCGACCGACCAGTACTCGCGCGGCACGAAGGCTTCGATCTCCTCCTCGCGCTCGACGATCATGCGCAGCGCCGGCGACTGCACGCGGCCGGCGGACAGGCCGCGCTGCACCTTGCGCCAGAGCACGGGCGAGAGGTTGAAGCCGACCAGGTAGTCCAGGGCGCGGCGCGCCTGCTGGGCGTCCACCAGGTCGCCCGCGACCTGGCGCGGGTGCTCGACCGCCGCCTTGATCGCCTTGGGCGTGATCTCGGTGAACACCACCCGGTGCAGGGCCTTGCCCTTGAGCAGGCCGCGCTCCTTGAGGATCTCGGAGATGTGCCAGCTGATCGCCTCCCCCTCGCGGTCCGGGTCGGTCGCCAGGTAGACGGCTTCGGCGACCTTGGCGGCCTTGGCGATGGCCTCGACGTGCTTCTCGTTCTTTTCGATCAGCTCGTAGCGCATCGCGAAGCCATGCTCCGGGTCGACCGCGCCCTCCTTGGGCACCAGGTCGCGGACGTGGCCGTACGAGGCCAGGACGTGGAAGTCCTTGCCCAGGTACTTGTTGATCGTCTTGGCCTTGGCGGGCGACTCGACGATGAGGAGATTCTTGGCCATGGCCGGGGGGTTGCTCCGCTGGGGCGCGCTTCGGGGCGCCCAGATGGCACGGCCCGCGGGGGTCGCGGGCCGGGGGTCTTCTTTTTCATTAAGGCACCAGCCCGGCGGGCACTGTCAAGCCGGGCCGGCGGGCGGGAGGGCGCGGGCCGGGGCCCGGGGGCAGGCCCCGGCCCGGGTCAGTAGCAGGTGGACGGCAGGTATTTGGCTTGGTCGAGGTCGCTGGAGCAGGCGTAGCGGCCGTCGTCGTCGCGCGTCAGGTAGAGGCTGCGGCCGGCCAGGGCGTCGCTGGCATGCAGGCTGCCCAGGGCGAGTTCGATCACGCACCGACCTTCGCCCAGCGAGACCAACTGCACCGACAGCTGGCCGTCCAGGGTGGGCTCGGACAGGCCCAGGTCGTTGAAGTCCGTCGGGCAGCGGCCCTGGCTCTGGAAGTAATCCTCCACCGCGACCACCAGGCCGCGTCCTTCGGCCAGGGCCCGGGTCAGCTTGGAGCGGATGATGTAGTCCTGGTAGGCCGGCAGGGCGATCGCCGCGAGGATGGCCAGGATGAAGACCAGGACCAGGCCGCCGCCGCCGATCACCAGGGCGGCGAGCAGGCAGCCGTTCTTTTTCTTGTCCTCGCCGGCGGGCGAGGCGGCGACCGCCGCGACGGGCGCGACGGCGGCCGGCGCCATCGGCGGGCCCATGCCCAGCTCGTCGCGGAACTGCCGCAGCGGCGCCCACTGGGCCAGGCCCTCGCGCCAGACCAGGCTGTCGTCGGTCAGCTGGCCGGCCTGGAAGGCCGCCGCCACGGCCGCGGCATCCACCGGGCCCTGGCGGTTCCGGGCCTTGTCCACGTAGTACCAGGTATCCATCGTTTTCCCCACGCCGCGCCGGGCGGTTTTCCCCAATGAAAACGCCCGGCCGGGGCCGGGCGCCGTGTCGTTCCGGCCGGGCTAGTGCACCGGTTCGGGTTCGTCCTCGAACATCTGGCTTTCCATCCAGGCGTAGGCCGCTTCCGAGCCCGGCTGGTTGAACAGCACCATCAGCACGACCCACTTCAGGTCGTCCACGTCCACTTCGTCCTGGTCGAGCGCCATGACGCGGTCGAGCACCAGCTCACGCTGGTCGGCGTCGATCACGCCGGTCTGCTCGAGGAACATCAGGAAGCCGCGGCACTCGATGTCCAGGCGGTCGAGCTCGGGCTCGGCGTAGACGCGGACCGGGGTGTCGAGGCGGGCGACGGACGACGCCGGGCGCTGGCGGGCGAGTTCATCGAGCCAGTCGAAGGCTTTGTTGATTTCCGCGGGGCTGAAGCCGGCCTGGATCAGGCCATTCTGGAGCGAGTCACGGTCCCGGACGGCGTCGGGGTCGTCGTAGAAGTAGTGTTCGAACAGGTACAGCAGCACATCCAGGATGGTCTCTTTCATTACCCTCAGCCTGCGCCGCGGGGGCGCGTTGGGAAGGTCAGGGACGGCGGGCGTAGCGACCGTTGTCGGCGACCACTCGCCCTTCCAACTCCATGAGAAGCAGCATGGAGGACAGGGCGGCCACCGTCAATCCTGTCCGCTCGGCCAGGGAATCCATGCCGGTGGGGTCGTGGCCCAGCGCCGACCACAGCCGGTTGTGGTCTTCCCCGGTCGGCGGCTGTCCGCGGGCTGACCGGTCGGCCGGGGGGGGCGGGGCGGTTTCCAGGCGCCCGCGCAGCGCATCGGCCAAGGCCTGGGCGACCGGTGCCAGGGCCTCGACCACCTCCTCCGGCGACTCGACCAGGGCCGCGCCGTCCCGGATCAACCGGTGGCAGCCGCGGGCGGTGGGGTTGTCCACCGAACCGGGCAGGGCGAAGACCTCGCGGCCGGCCTCGGCGGCCAGCCGCGCGCTGATCAGCGCGCCCGAGCGCATCGCGGCTTCGATGACCACGGTGCCCAGGCTGAGGCCGGCGATGATCCGGTTGCGGCTGGGGAAGTGGGAAGCCAGCGCCCCGGTGCCGGGCGGGTGCTCGGTTGCCACCGCGCCCGTGGCCACGATGCGCGCCATCAGGCCGGCATGCGAGGCGGGATAGCAGCGGTCCGCCCCGGTACCGACCACGGCGACGGTGCGCCCGGCGGCGAGGGCGCCGGCATGCGCGGCCCCGTCGATGCCCTCGGCCAGCCCGCTGGTGACAGTCCAGCCGGCGCGGGCGAAGGCCTCGGCGAACCGGTGCGCGCGTTCGCGTCCGCCCGCGCTGGGATGGCGGCTGCCGACGATCGCCACCTGCGGGTGCCAGAGCAGCCCCGCGTCGCCCGCCACGAACAGCAGCGGCGGCGGGTTGGGCGCACGGCGAAGCAGTGCCGGGTAATCCGGATCCTGCCAGCCCAGCAGCCGGTGACCCGGCGCGGACCGCCAGGCCAGGTCGGCGGCGAGTGCGGCGGGATCGGGCTGTTGCAAGGCCATGCGCATTTCGGGCGCGAGTCCCAGGCCGGCCCCGTGGCGCGCCGCGTCGAGTGCGGCCGCCGGCGCGGGGCGGGCCTCGAGCAGGGCGCGCAGGGTCGCGGCCGGCAGGCCGGCGCGGGCGAGGATCAGGAGGGCGCGGTCGTTTTCCAAGGCCCCAAAAGCATCGCGGCGCCCGAGGGCGCCGCGATGTAGGAACACTGCCTGACGCGATGTCTTATTCGACCGCGTCCGGGTGCTTGAGCACGTCGCCCTGCGAAATCGGGCGGATGCCGTTCATCACCAGCGCGTAGCTGACCTTGTCGAAGGTGCGGAACACCATCAGGTGGCCGAGGAAATCATCCGGCATCTCGACCTTGTCGCGGTTGGCCATGAAGGCATTGCGGTTGGCGATCCGGTCCGGACGCACCGCACCCTCACTCCAGACGGAGAAGGTGTGGCCGTTGCGGATGCCCTCGCGGGCACCGACCGACAGCGCGACCACGTAGCGCGGACCGGCGCCCATGCCATCGGCCACGGCCAGGATGCGGCCGTTCTCCGGGATGCTGTCCGGGGCCCGCGGCATGAACTGCAGGTCGTAGGGCTGCGATTCCGGCGGCAGGACGCGGTCACCGACGCGGATCTCGCGGCCCTCGTCGCGCAGCAGCACCACGGCCACCTCGCCCTGGACGCGGGTCACTTCGCCGCTGGCGTGCAGCTGCAGTTCGTGGCCCAGGATTTCGCCGGTGGCTTCGCCGAAGCCCATCGGGGTCGTCCAGTGGCCGTGCATGCGGTCGCCGCGGTCATTCAGCGGGGTGAAGCCCGGGATGCGCCGGCCCTTGCCGCCGCCGAAGAGGTTGACCGGGCGGACGATGTCCACCAGCTGGCCCGGCTGGGCACCGTCGAGGCCGCGGACATAGACCAGCTGGCCGGCCGCCGCGCGCATCCGGTCTTCCTCGAGGCCGACCACGTGGGGCAGCGACTCGATGTCGTCCAGCACGGTGAACTGCTTCAGGAAGGGCTCGATGTCGGACAGCGGGATCGTGTTGACCGCCTCGCCGATCTGCGGGCCTTCGGCCTGCACGACGGGCTTGCCGTCGATGTAGACCAGGCTGAGCACGTCCCCCGGATAGATGAGGTGCGGGTTCTTGACCTGCGGGTTGGCCTGCCAGATCTCGGGCCAGAGCCAGGGCTTCTTGAGGAAGCGACCGGCAATGTCCCAAAGGGTGTCGCCCTTCTTGACCGTGTAGGTAGTCGGATGATCGCCGGCAAGCTCCGCCGCGACAGCGGCAGTGGCGATGGTGAGCAACATGGCAGCAGTAACTGCAAGAAGCCGTTTAAGCATGGCGGCTATCCACCTGATTTTCCCCGGACAGGTTGGGCGACTATAGCCCAAATCCCGTCCCTGAATGCAAGCCCACCCGGGCTATACTGACGGCCCGGTCCCTTGAGGTCCGGTTCCGTCCTCCCCATCTCACCGTCCATGGCCAAGCTCCCCATCCTGGAATTCCCCGATCCGCGCCTGCGGACCGTCGCCAAGCCGGTCGGGCAGGTCGACGACGCCCTCAAGGGCCTGATCGCCGACATGTTCGAGACCATGTATGACGCGCCGGGCATCGGCCTGGCCGCGACCCAGGTCGATGTCCACCTGCGCCTGCTCGTATTGGACGTAAGCGAGGACAAAAGCAGGCCAATGGTCTTCATCAACCCGGAGATCCTCGAAACCGAGGGCAGCCAGGTCTACCAGGAAGGGTGCCTGTCGGTGCCCGGCATCTACGCCGACGTCTCGCGCGCCGACCGCATCCGCGTGCGCGCGCTGGACCGCGACGGCAAGCCGTTCGAGCTCGATGCCGACGGCCTGCTGGCGGTCTGCATCCAGCACGAGATGGACCACCTGGCCGGCAAGGTCTTCGTCGATTACCTCTCGCCGCTCAAGCGCGAGCAGGTCCGCAAGAAGCTCGCCAAGCAGCAGCGCGCCGGCGCCGCCTGAGTGGCCCTGCGCATCGTCTTCGCCGGCACGCCCGGCTTCGCGGTGCCCTGCCTGCGCGCGGCCGCCGCCCGCGGCGAAGTGGTGGCGGTCTACACCCAGCCCGATCGTCCCGCCGGGCGCGGCCGCCAGCCCGCCGCGTCGCCGGTCAAGATCGAAGCCCTGGCACGCGGACTGCCGGTGTTCCAGCCCGAGAACTTCAAGTCCGCCGCGGCGCGCGAGCAGCTGCGCGAACTCAAGCCCGACCTGATGGTGGTCGTGGCCTACGGCCTGATCCTGCCGCAGTCCGTGCTCGACATCCCACGCATGGGCTGCTGGAACGTGCACGCCTCGCTGCTGCCGCGCTGGCGCGGCGCCGCGCCGATCCAGCGCGCGCTGGAGGCCGGTGACGCCGGGACCGGCGTCTGCCTGATGCAGATGGAGAAGGGCCTCGATACCGGCCCCGTGCTGCTGTCGCTGTCCACGCCGATCACCGCGGAGGATACCGGCGGCAGCCTGCACGATCGACTGTCCCTGCTCGGCGCCGAGGTGCTGGAGGATGGCCTGAAGCTGCTGCGCGCGGGCATGCGTCCGCTGGCGCAGCCGCAGCCGGCGGAAGGCGTCACCTACGCGCACAAGCTCGACAAGGCCGAGGCCCGCCTCGACTGGTCGCGGCCGGCGCGCGAACTGGCCAATCGCGTCCGCGCCTTCAACCCCTGGCCCGTGGCCGAGGCGGAGCTGGCCGGCGAACGCGTGCGCATCCACGCCGCCGCCGCCCTCGAAAACGCGCACGGACGCCCGCCCGGCACGGTGCTGGCCGCGGGCCGCGACGGCATCGACATCGCCTGCGGTGAAGGCGCGCTGCGCCTGCAGCAGGTGCAGCGCGAAGGCGGCCGCCCGATGGCCGCCGCCGATTACCTCAACGCCCGCCCGGCCCTGCGCGGCGCATGAATTCACCCGCCGGCGCCGCCTTGCGCGCCCGCGCCGCCCGCGTGCTGGCGGCGGTGCTGGGCGAAGGACGCTCGCTCAAGGCGATGCTGGGCCAGGCGCTGCCAGCCGTGCAGGATCCGCGCGACCGCGCCCTGCTCGAGGCGATCTGCTTCGGCGCGCTGCGCCACCGCCGCCGCTACGACCACGCCTTGTCGCAGTGGCTGGCCAAGCCGCTGGCCGCACGCGATTTCCCCGTGCACTGCCTGCTGCTGGCCGGCCTCGCGCAGCTCGATGCCCTCGGCCTGCCGGCGCACGCCGCCGTCGGCGCCACCGCCGAAGCCACCCGCGAACTCGGCCGGCCGCCGCTGGTCGGCCTGGTGAATGCGCTGCTTCGCCGCGCCAGCCGCGAGCCGCTGCCGGAGAGCAAGGACCTGGCCATCCGCAGCAGCCACCCGGACTGGCTGGTCGCCGCGCTGTACCGGGACTGGCCCGACGAGGTCGCGGCGGTGCTGGAGGCTAACAACCGCCCGGCGCCGCTGTGGCTGCGGGTCAACCCGGGCCAGCTGGGCATCGACCGCCTGATGCGCTCCCTGCGCGAAGACGGCCTTGCCGCCGCCACGGTGGAGGCGCTGCCCGACGCCGCGCGCGTGGACGACCCGATCCCGGTCGAACGGCTGCCGTTCTGGCACACCGGCGCGCTGGGCGTGCAGGACGGCGCCGCGCAGCTGGCCGTGCACGCGCTGGCGCCCGGCCCGGACGAGCGCGTGCTCGACGCCTGCGCCGCGCCCGGCGGCAAGACTGCGCAGATCGCCGAGCGCCTGTTCGGCGGCCACGGCGAGCTGCTCGCGCTGGATATCGAATCGCGCCGGCTCGCGCGCGTCACCGAGACGCTGGCGCGCCAGGGCCTCGACTACGACCGCGTGCAGGTGAAGGTGGCTGACGCCGCCGCGGTCGACGCCTGGTGGGATGGCCGCCCCTTCGATGCCATCCTGCTCGATGCGCCCTGTTCCGCCACCGGCATCATCCGCCGCCAGCCCGACATCAAGTGGCATCGGCGCGCGGACGACATCCCGGCGCTGGTGGCCCAGCAGGCGCGCCTGCTGGAGGCGCTTTGGCCGCTGCTGCGTCCCGGTGGCCGCCTGCTCTACGCCACCTGCTCGGTGCTGCGCGAGGAGAACGAACGCCAGGTCGACCGCTTCCTGGCGGCGCACGCCGATGCCTCCGCGGTGCCGCTCGACGCGCGCTTCGGCCGCCCCAGCGGCGCGGGCCGCCAGCGCCTGCCCGGCGAGGACGGCATGGACGGCTTCTTCTACGCGCTGTTGCAGCGGAAGGCCTGACGCCGAGCGCGCCGGTTTGACGATCGTCAGGACACGCCGCCAAGCCGCCTGCTAACGTTTTCCACCATGACCCCGTCCGCCGTCGATCGTCGCGACACCTGGCTGTTCTTCCTGCTGGCCTTCTGGGTGCTGGCGGTCGGTTTCGGCCTGCGCGATCCGTGGCCGGCCGACGAGCCGCGCTTCGTGCTGGTGGCGAAGCAGATGGTCGAGAGCGGCGACTTCCTGTTCCCGCATCGCGGCGCCGAGCTGTATCCGGACAAGCCGCCGCTTTATTTCTGGCTGCTGTCCCTGGCTTACGGCCTGATCGGCAGCTGGCGCTGGAGTTTCCTGCTGCCCTCGCTGCTGGCCGGCCTGGGCACGCTGGCGCTGGTGCGCGACCTCGCCGCGCGCCTGTGGTCGCCGCGCGCGGGGCTGTGGGCGGCGACGGCGGTGCTGGTGTGCTTCCAGTTCCTCTACCAGGCCAAGCGCGCGCAGATCGATCCGACCCTGGTGTTCTTCACCACGCTGTCGCTGTACGGGATCCTGCGGCACCTGCTGCTGGGGCCCGATTGGCGCTGGCTGTCGCTGGGCGGATTCGCGGCGGGGCTGGGCGTGATCAGCAAGGGCGTGGGGTTCCTGCCGCTGCTGGTGCTGCTGCCGTATGCGCTGATGGTGCGTGCGGGCTGGCAGGGACTCGCGCCGCGCGGCACCCACGATGGCGCACGCTGGGCGCTGCTGTTGCCCGCGTTCCTGGCGCCGGTGGTGCTGTGGCTGGGCCCGGTGCTGGCCGTGGCTTTCGCCAGCGGCAACCCGGAGCACGAAGCCTACCTGCGCAACATCCTGCTCAAGCAGACCGCGGAGCGTTACATCGATCCCTGGCACCACAACGAGCCGTTCTGGTACTTCGGCCAGGTGGTGCTGCTGTTCTGGCTGCCGTTCTCGCTGGCTTATCCGTGGCTCGTGGCGCCGTGGCGCGCGGCCTGGCGGGCACGCGATGCGCGCGTGTGGCTGCCGCTGGCCTGGGTGGCGCTGGTGCTGCTGTTCTTCAGCGCCAGCGGCGGCAAGCGCGACATGTACATCCTGCCGGCGCTGCCGGCGCTGGCGCTGGCGGCGGCGCCCTTCCTCGACGCGATTTCGGCGCGCGCGGGTTTCCGGCGCGCGGTGCTGGGCTTCGTGCTTTTCTTCTCCACCCTGCTGCTGGTCGCCGGCGCCATGGCCCTGTCCGGCGAGCCCGGTTTCGAGCGGAAATTGGTGCTGGAACGCGGGCTGGGCGACGAGGCGCGCTGGCTGTGGTGGATGCTCGCCGGCGTCGGGGGTGCGGGCCTGCTGGCCGCGGCGCTGGGGCGCGTGCGCCACGCGCTGGCGGCTTGCGCGCTGATGCTGGGCTTGCTTTGGAGCGGCTACGGCCTGGTCGTGCACCCGCTGCTGGACGATGAGAATTCGGCCAGGCGCCTGATGGCGACCGCACGCGAGCGCGCGGGCGACGACGTCGCCATCGGCCTGGTGGACTGGAAGGAACAGCAGCTGCTGCAGGCGGTGGGCCCGGTGGCGGAATTCGGTTTCCGGCAGCCGGTGCCGGTGCAGTTGGAGCGCGCCACGGCCTGGGTCCGCGAGGCGCCGGGCGAGCGGCGGCTGCTGGTCCAGCGCACCGGGGTCCTGGCGTGCGTGGCGTTCGACGACGCGGTCCAGGCCGAGCCGCTGGGCGCCGCCAACCGGCGCGACTGGTGGCTGCTGCGCGCCGGGGCGCTGGCCGGCTGCCCCTGACGCCGGCCGCGCGTACACTATGCGCACCCGGGGCGACCCGGGCGCGGCGGCGGCACCCCTCGACGACAAGGCCCAGGCTTCAATGAAGATCCTCATCCTCGGTGCCGGGCAGGTCGGCAGTTCGGTGGCTTCGGCGCTCGCGTCCGAGAACAACGACATCACCGTCGTCGACACCGACCACGCCCGCCTGCGCGAACTGGCCGAAAAGCTCGACATCCGCACCGTCGTTGGCCACGCCTCGCTGCCCAACGTGCTGGCCCAGGCCGGCGCCGACGAAGCCGAGCTGCTGGTCGCGGTGACCTCCAGCGACGAAGTGAACCTGATCGCCTGCCAGGTCGCCCAGCACCAGTTCCGCACGCCCACCCGCGTCGCCCGCCTGCGCGAGGCGCAGTACCTGGAAGTCGCCGCGCTGGCGGACCCCGAGCACTCGGCCGTGAGCGCGGCGATCAGCCCCGAGCAGCTGGTCTGCCGCCACGTCGAGCGGCTGATCGAATTCCCGGGCGCGCTGCAGGTACTCGATTTCGCCGATGGCCGCGCCCAGCTGGTGGCGGTTCGCGCCGTACCGGGCGGCGCCCTGGTCGGCCACGAGATCCGCGAGCTGCGCGAGCACCTGCCCACCGGCGTCGACGCCCGCGTGGCGGCGATCTTCCGCAAGGGCAAGCCGGTCAAGCCCGAGGGCAACACGGTGATCGAGGTGGACGACGAGGTGTTCTTCCTCGCCGACCGCAAGAACATCCTCACCGTGATGAGCGAGCTGCGGAAGGTCGACCCGCGCCCGGCCCGGCGCCTGCTGATCGCCGGCGGCGGCAACATCGGCCGCAACCTCGCCCGCAGCCTGGAGTCGCGCTATTCGGTGAAGGTACTCGAGCGTTCGAAGGAGCGCGCCCGCGGCATCGCCGAGGACCTGCTGAATTCGATCGTGCTGGTCGGCGACTGCGCCGACGAGGACCTGCTGCGCGAGGAAAACATCGACCAGACCGACGTCTACTGCGCGATGACCAACGACGACGAGGCCAACATCCTCTCGGCGATGCTGGCCAAGCGCATGGGCTGCCCGCGCGTGATCTCGCTGATCAACCGGCCGTCCTATGCCGAGCTGGTGGAAGGCGGCAGCATCGACATCGCGGTCAGCCCGCAGCTGGTGACGCTGGGCGCGCTGCTGGCGCACATCCGCGAGGGCGCGCCGGCGCGCGTGTACTCGCTGCGCCGCGGCGCCGCCGAGGCGATCGAGGCGGTGGTGCGCGGCGATCGCCGCACCTCGCAGGTGATCGGCCGCGGCCTGGATGAACTAGAGCTGCCGCCGGCCACCACCATCGGCGGCCTGGTGCGCGGCGACAAGCTGCTGATCGCCCACCACGACGTGGTGATCGAGCCCGGCGACCACGTCATCCTGTTCGTGATGGACAAGCGCGAAATCGCCCAGGTCAGCGCGCTGTTCCAGACCGGGGCGACCTGGCTGTGATGAGCCAGCGTTTCCGCGCCATCCAGCGCATCCTCGGCGTGATCATCGTGCTGTCGTCGATGACCAAGCTGCCGCCGGCGCTGTTGGCGCTGGCCTGGGGCGAGCAGGGCACGCCGCAGGTGTTCTTCGGCAGCTTCCTGGTCAGCCTGCTGATCGGCATCGGCCTGTGGGTGCCGGTGCGCAACGTGAACTACGACATGCGCCTGCGCGACGGCTTCCTGATCGTCACCATGACCTGGGTGTTCGCCAGCCTGGTGTCGGCCTTGCCCTTCGTGCACGGGCCGCCGAACCTGAGCTATACCGACGCGATCTTCGAGGCCACGTCGGGCCTGACCACCACGGGCGCGACGGTGATCAACGGGCTCGACGACCTGCCGCGCAGCGTCCTCTTCTACCGGCAGCTGCTGCAGTTCCTGGGCGGCATGGGCATCGTGATCCTGGCGGTGGCCATCCTGCCCATGCTCAAGATCGGCGGCACCCAGCTGTTCCGCGCCGAGAGCACCGGCCCCACCAAGGACACCAAGCTCACCCCGCGCATCGCCGAGACGGCCAAGGCGCTGTGGGCGGTCTATTTCGGCCTGACGGTGATGTGCGCCGCCTCGTTCTGGGTCGGCGGCATGAGCCTGTTCGACGCCATCGGCCACGCCATGTCCACCGTGTCCACCGGCGGCTTCTCCACCTACGACGCCGGCTTCGGCACCTGGAACAGCCCGGTGCTGGAGTGGATCGCGATCCTCTTCATGATGCTGGGCGGCATCAACTTCGGCCTGCATTACATCGCGTGGCGGCGGGCGTCCATGGGCGTGTACGGCACCGATTCGGAGCTGCGCTCCTTCCTCCGCATCGTCCTCGGCGCCAGCCTGATCGTCGCGGCCACGCTCTGGTTGGGCGGCGATTACGCGGGCATGGCGGATGCGTTCCGGATCGCGACCTTCCAGGTCGTCTCCAACATCACCACCACCGGTTTCGTGGTCACCGGTTTCGACCAGTGGACGGGCCCCGCGCCCTTCCTGGTCGTGACCATCGGCGTCATCGGCGGCTGCGCCGGCTCCACCGTGGGTGGCCTGAAGGTGGCGCGCGTGGTGATGGTGGTGCGCCAGGGCTATCGCGAGATCAAGCAGCTGGTGCACCCGAAGGCGCAGTTCCTGGTGAAGATGGGCGGCCGCCGCGTGTCCGAGAGCGTGGTGCTGTCGGTGAGCGGTTTCATAGCGATCTGGATGCTGTGCTTCATCATGCTGGTGGTCGGCATGAGCGCCACCGGCCTCGACCTCGAGACCTCGTACGGCGCCGTGGTGGCGACGATGGCCAACTCGGGCCCGGGCCTGGGCGCGGTCGCCTACAGCTTCGCGTCCGTCAATGACGCCGCCATCTGGCTCGGCACCCTCGGCATGATCCTCGGTCGCCTCGAAGTGTTCTCGCTGCTGGTGCTGCTTACGCCGGCGTTCTGGCGGGAGTAGCGGCGGCCTCCATCGCCGCGGCCAGCTGGTCGCGCAGCGCGCGCGCTTCGGCCTCGGGCAGGTAGCGCACCCGCAGCGGCGGTTCGAACGGGCTGGCGCCCACCGTGTCCATCAGCAGGCTGGCCATGCCGTGGCGGCGGTCGAAGGGCGAGCGCGACAGCGTCAGCGACTGCAGCTTGCGCACCTCGGCGAAGCGCCAGCGCTTGTCCAGCCAGCCTTCGCGCACCGCCACCAGCCCGCCTTCGAGGCTGTAGCCGGCGTAGCGCGCCCACACCACCGCGCGCAGCGCGAACACCGGCAGCAGCGCCAGCGCGGCCAGGCCCCACGGCCCGTTGAGGAAGGTCAGCACGCCCGCCACCGCGAGCGCGAACAGCGCCGGGATCGCGAACTGCCGGCGCCAGGCCTTCGGATGCAGCGGCCGCCACTGCGACATCGGCCAGGCGTGGCCGGGCAGCAGGTGGCGGATCAGGTCGGCCATCGCTTCCGGCGTCGCCACCGGCGCCAGGTCGCGCAGCGAGCGCTGGTCGTTGGCGGTTTCGATCGAGGCGCTGTCCACGCGCAGGCCCTGCCGGCCCAGCCAGCGATGGGTGAGGCTTTCGCGCAGGCTCCAGGCCTGGATGCGCGAGCGGGGCATGCTGGCGCGCAGGCGCGTGAGCAGGCCGCGCTGCGCGCTGAGGCGGCGGCCGTTCTCGGTGAGCACGAAGCCGTGGTACTGCAGCAGCGCCAGCAGCACCGACAGCAGCCGCAGCGCCACCAGCGCGAACACCAGCATCGCCACCGCCGCGACCACGCTGCCCGCCACGCCGAGTTCATAGGCCTTGGACCAGCCGGCGGCGTGGTCGGCGACGTATTCGATGGCGTCGCCCACCTGCTCGCCCGCGGTCTGCGCCGCGATGCCGAACCCCGCGGCGACCAGCAGCATGCCGCGGTTGGAGATCAGGCCCAGGCGAACGACCTCGCTGGTGGGCAGCTCGAGCAGGGTGCGGCCCTCCTGTTCGGCGGGCGCCGCGCCGGGCGCCGCCTCGCGCCGCGCCTCGCGGCCGTGGCTGCGCACCAGCCGCTCCAGCGCATGGGCATCGGCCAGCGACAGCACGCGCATCTCGCCTTCGGCCTGCATGCCGCCGGCGGACTCGAGCCGTACTTCGGCGACCTTGAACAGGCGGTGCAGCAGGGTCTGGTGCAGGGCCACGTTGTGGATGCGCTGGAACGGGATGTGGCGCAGGCTCTTCTGCAGCAGGCCCTTGCGGATGACGATGCCTTCGTCGTCGACCCGGAACCGGTAGGTGAAGTACTGCCCCAGCGACACCAGCACCAGCACGCCGGCGCCCACCAGGCCCCACAGCTCCCAACTGTTGCCGCGCCCGGTGAACAGCAGCACCAGCAGCGGCAGCGCGAAGCTCTTGAGCTGCTGGATCAGGACGAACAGCCAGGACCAGGGATGCAGCCGGCGTTCGTCGCCGCCCGCGACCACGCCCTCAGAGGGAGTCGTCATCGCGCTCCGCCTCCGGCAGCAGGGCGTCGCGCAGGGCCAGCGCGTCGGCGTCGAGCAGGCCGTGCTGGCGCAGCGCGTGCAGCCGGGTGCCGGCGGTGTGCACCACCAGCGTGGCCAGGCCGAAGCGGCGCTCGATCGGGCCGCGCTCGATGTCGAGGTGCTGCACGCGCGAACGCGGCACCAGCAGCTCGTGCTTCCAGACCAGGCCGCGCCGCACCTGCAGGCCGCGGGCGTCGAGCTTCCAGTGCGTGCGGCGCGCGCGGGCGCGGCCGAGCAGGGCGCCCGCGGCGGCCGTCGCGATGACCAGCGCCGCGCCCAGCACCAGCCGCGCCGGCAGCCCGTCGAAGGCCGTGCCCAGGATGCCCGCGCCGACCAGGAACGGCAGCCCGACCAGTGCGCCGACGATGGCCGAGACCTTGGCGGCGGCGGGCGGCAGCGCCTGCCAGTCGTCCGGCGCGGTCCAGGCGGGGGGAAGGGGCGTTTCGTTCAAGGCGTCACCTGCATTCTGGGCCGTAGGGGTCGATTTCGCTGGAGCCGGGTGGCCGCAGCGTGAAGCGTTTGTAGGTCCACTGGTATTGCCTGAAGTCACGCCGGGCGATGGCTTCCACGCCGGCATTCATCGCGGCGGTGGCGGCGGCGATGTCGGCGCCGCCGATCGCGGGGTCGGCAGGCTCGAGGTGCAGCTCGAAGCGGCCATCCCCGCGCCGCTCGGCGTAGGCAAACAGCACCGCCGCCCCGCTGCGCTCGGCCAGCCGCGGCACCAGGCTCAGCGTCAGCGCCGGCTTGCCGAAGAAGGGCGCGAACTCGCCCGCGCCCAGCTTGGGCTGCTGGTCGGGCGTGATGCCGACCACGCCCCCGGCCTTGAGCGCCTTCCACAGCGGGCGCATCGCGTTGCCTTCGGCCGGCACCAGGGTGATGTTCTCGCCGCCGCGGGCCAGGCGCAGGAAGCCGTCGCCAATGCGGCTGTCCGGCACGCGGTACACCAGGGTGAACGGCCCGCGCGCCGCCATCGCCTCGATCACCAGCTCGAGGTTGCCGTAGTGCGGCGCGGCCAGGATCACGCCGCGGCCCGCGGCCAGCGCGGCGGCCAGGTGCGCCTCGCCGGACACGGCCGCCACCAGCGCGAGGTTGTCGGCGCGTGGCCGGGTCCAGATGCGCAGCGTTTCGAAGGCGTTGCGGCCGGTGGCGCGCAGGATGCCGGCCACGGCCTGCTCGCGCGCCACGTCATCCGGCGCCGCGGCGACCAGGCCGAGGTTCCGGCGCGCGACGCGCGCCTCGCGGGTGTCGCGCCAGTGCGCGAACCGGCCGAGCCCGTCGCCCAGCCGCTGCTGCAGGCCCAGCGGCAGCCGCCCCACGCACCACGCGGCGGCGTAAAGCAGGCGGCTGGCGAACGGGATCGGGGGCATGCGCCGAGTGTAAGGGATGCCCGCCGGCGCCCGCGCCCTTACACTCGCGCCATGATCGCCCTCATCCAGCGCGTCACCGAAGCCAGCGTCCGCGTCGACGACGAACTCGTCGGTGCCATCGGCCCGGGCCTGCTCGCGCTGGTCGCGGTCGAGCCGGGGGACGACGAGGCCCGCATCGGGCGCATGGTCGATCGCCTGCTGGGCTACCGCGTGTTCGCCGACGCCGCCGGGCGCATGAACCGCTCGCTGGCCGACACCGGCGGCGGGCTGCTGCTGGTCAGCCAGTTCACCCTCGCCGCCGACACCTCGAGCGGCATGCGCCCCGGCTTCAGCACCGCCGCCACGCCCGAGGCGGCCCGGGCCGGGTTCGATCGCCTGGTCGCCGCTTGCCGGGACCGGCACCCGCGGGTTGAAACCGGGCGCTTTGGCGCCCACATGGTCGTCAGCCTGGTCAATGACGGCCCGGTGACCTTCCGACTGCAGTCCTGAGCCCCTCCGGGGCCTCCCTCTTTCCCCAATTTAATCAACAGGTTATCCACGGGGCGGCGGCACCTGTATACTGCGCGGTTCCATTTTCCCAGTCTCGGGACAGTTTTCATGGCCAACGATCGTCCGGCTCAGCAGTCCGAAATCAAGCAGCTGATCAGCAAGGGCCTCGAGCAGGGTTATCTGACCTATGCCGAGGTCAACGACCACCTGCCCGACGACATCGTCGATGCCGAGCAGCTCGAAGACATCATCGGCATGATCAACGGCATGGGCATCGAGGTGCACGAAGTCGCGCCCGATGCCGAGACCCTGCTGCTGTCCGATTCCTCCTCGCAGCGCGATTCCGACGACACCGCCGCCGAAGAAGCCGCCGCCGCGCTCACCGCGCTCGACAGCGAGGGTGGCCGCACCACCGACCCCGTGCGCATGTACATGCGCGAGATGGGCTCGGTCGAGCTGCTGACCCGCGAGGGCGAGATCGCCATCGCCAAGCGCATCGAGGAAGGCCTGAACCAGGTCCACGCCTCGCTGGCCAGCTTCCCGTGGTCGATCCAGCTGCTGCTCGAGGACTACGACCAGCACCTCGAGGGCAAGAAGCGCCTGAACGAAGTCGTGGTCGGCTTCCTCGACATCGAGGAGCCGGAGGAAGTGATCCCGGTCGCCGCGGTCGAGGAGATCTCCGAGGACGACGACGACGCCGAGGTCGCCGGTGGCGACGAGGAAGAAGCCGCGGTCGACACCGGCCCGGACCCGGCCGAGGTCGGCCGCCGGATGGACACGCTCAAGGGCCTGTACACCAAGTTCCAGAAGACCCACGCCAAGTACGGCGCCGCCGACAAGAAGACCATCAAGGTCCGCGAGGAGATGGCGGCCGAGTTCCTGCGCCTGAAGCTGCCGCTGGCGCTGATGGACGCCTTCGTGCGCAAGCTGCGCGAGGTGGTGAACTCGATCAAGGAGCACGAGCGCCGCATCCTCGACGTCTGCACCCGCAACGCCAAGATGCCGCGCAAGGACTTCCTGCGCGCCTGGCCGGGCAACGAGGTCAACCTCGACTGGGCCGACGACGTCATCCGCCGCAAGCAGAAGTGGTCGTCGGGCATGCGTGAGTTCAAGGACCTGATCGTGGCCGAGCAGCAGAAGCTGGTCGGCATCGAGCAGTCGCTGTGGCTCACCCTGCCGGACATCAAGGAAATCAACCGCGCGATGGCCTACGGCGAGGCCAAGGCCCGCAAGGCCAAGAAGGAAATGGTCGAGGCCAACCTGCGCCTCGTGATCTCCATCGCCAAGAAGTACACCAACCGCGGCCTGCAGTTCCTCGACCTGATCCAGGAGGGCAACATCGGCCTGATGAAGGCCGTGGATAAGTTCGAATACCGCCGCGGCTACAAGTTCTCCACGTACGCCACCTGGTGGATCCGCCAGGCCATCACCCGCTCGATCGCCGACCAGGCGCGCACCATCCGCATCCCGGTGCACATGATCGAGACGATCAACAAGCTCAACCGCATTTCCCGCCAGATGCTGCAGGAAATGGGCCGCGAACCGACCCCGGAAGAGCTGGCGAAGAAGATGGAGATGCCGGAGGACAAGATCCGCAAGGTGCTCAAGATCGCCAAGGAGCCCATCTCGATGGAGACCCCGATCGGCGACGACGAGGACAGCCACCTGGGCGACTTCATCGAGGACACCAGCATCGAGTCCCCGATCGAGGCCACCACCAACCTCGGCCTGATGGAGACCGTGCGCGACGTGCTCGCCGGCCTCACGCCGCGCGAGGCCAAGGTGCTGCGCATGCGCTTCGGCATCGACATGAACACCGACCACACCCTCGAGGAAGTCGGCAAGCAGTTCGACGTCACCCGCGAGCGCATCCGCCAGATCGAGGCCAAGGCCCTGCGCAAGCTGCGCCACCCGACCCGGTCGGAGCAGCTGCGGTCCTTCCTCGACCTCGAATAAGCCGCGGCTAGTGCTAGCATCTGGGGGCCCCGCATCCGCGGGGCCCTTTCGTTTGGGGACCTCGGGATGGCAAGCAACAACAAGCTCACGTGGTGGATCCTGGCGGGCCTGGTGCTCGGCGTGGTCGTCGGCACCACCCTCAACTACACCGTGTCGGACACGGCGCCCTGGGTTTCGGGCTTCGGCGTGGTCACTACCACCTTCCTGCGCCTGATCAAGATGATCATCGGCCCGCTGGTGTTCGCCACCCTGGCGGTGGGCATCGCCAAGATGGGCGACCTGGGCACGGTGGGGCGCGTGGGCATCAAGTCGCTGGCCTGGTTCATGGGTGCCTCGCTGGTGTCGCTGGGCCTGGGCCTGGTGCTGGTGAACCTGCTGCAGCCGGGCGTGAACCTCGGGATCGAGCTGCCCGACATCAGCGCGCGCAGCGACATCGCCGTCACCGGCCTGAGCTTCGCCGAGTTCGTGACGCGCCTGGTGCCGACCAGCATCGCCGATGCGATGGCCCGCAACGAGATCCTGCAGATCGTGGTGTTCTCGGTCTTCTTCGGCGTCGCCGCCTCGGCCGTGGGCGAGAAGGGCAAGGTGCTGGTGGATGCGCTCGAGGGCCTGTCCTACGTGATGCTCAAGGTCACGATGATCGTGATGTGGGCGGCGCCGTTCGCCGTATTCGCCGCGGTGGCGGCGGCCATCGCCAAGAGCGGCCTGGGCGTGCTGGCGGTGTACGGCAAGTTCATGGGCCAGTTCTACCTGGGCATAGCCATCCTCTGGTTCCTGCTGTTCCTGGCCGCGCTGGCGGTGCTGGGCAAGCGCGCGCCGAGGCTGTTCCGGGCGGTGCGCGAGCCGACGCTGCTGGCCTTCGCCACCGCCTCGTCCGAGGCCGCCTACCCCAAGACGCTGGCGCAGCTGGAGAAATTCGGCTGCAGCAACCGCGTTGCTTCGTTCGTGCTGCCGCTGGGCTACTCGTTCAACCTCGATGGCTCGATGATGTACTGCACCTTCGCGGTGATGTTCATCGCCCAGGCCTACGGCATCGACCTCACCCTGGGCCAGCAGCTGGCCATGCTGCTGGTGCTGATGGTCACCTCCAAGGGCATCGCCGGCGTGCCGCGTGCCTCGCTGGTGGTGATCGCGGCCACGCTGGCGCAGTTCAACCTGCCCGAGGCCGGCCTGTTGCTCCTGCTGGGCATCGACCACTTCCTCGACATGGCCCGCTCGGCCACCAACGTCATCGGCAACAGCGTCGCCACGGCGGCGGTGTCACGCTGGGAAGGCCAGCTCCGGCCCGAGGGCGAGCCGGTGCCCGAGGACCTGGCGCACGTGATCGAGCCGGTGCATTCACCCGATCACCGCCCCTAGGCCGCGGGCGGAACCGGGTGCGGCGGGCCCGGCAGCAGGGTTCCGCTGCTGCCGGTGCGCCGTCAGATCACCTCGGCCTCGATGTCGCTGCAGGCGCGACGCGCCATGGCCAGGTTGGCCTTGCTGCGGTCGAGCACGTAGTAGATGAACAGCCCCGGCTTGGCGCTGACCAGGCGGATGATGTGGTAGTGCTTGCCCAGCGAGATCAGGATGTCCTCGATCTTGTCGTTGAGGCCGAGCGCCTTCATCGTCTTGGCTTTCGCCCGCACGACTTCGGTATTGCCGGCGGCGGCAACTTCCAAGTCGACGCCGCTGCCGGCCGAGCCGAGCAGCATGCCGCTGTTGGCATCCACCACCGCGGCGCACATCGCGCCATCGACGTCCAGCAGCTTCTTCAGTGCATCATTGATGTTGGCCATTTTCGAACTCCAGTTGGGTGGAACGGCACCGGGGAGGGAGGGGTCGGCGTGGTGCGGCGCCGATCCGGGGACGGGTCATTCGGCGATCCGGGTGATCGCGGTTCCGGCGTTGCGGGCGGCCCACAGCAGGTGGCCGAGGATCGCCTGCTTGCTGGCGACCACCGCCAGCGAAAGCGGGGGATGCGCCTCGCGCAGCGACAGCAGCAACACGGTGCCGGTGTCGGACTCGATGATCAGGTTGCGCGAGGTGCTCAGGCCCGTTTCGCGGGTGATGGCGTCGGCCAGCGCGGTGATCGAACTGGTCATGGCGGCGACCTTCGCGGCCGCGGCCTCCGCGCCGTGGGCCTGGTAGGTCGCCACTTCGAAGCCGTCGGCGCTGGTCAGCACGGCAAGCTGGATGCCTGGGCTGTTCTCACCCAGCTGCCGCAGTTGCCGCTGGATCGATTCGACGGCGGTCTTGCCGAGGCGGTGCAGGGCTTTCATCGGTGGCTTTCCTCGGTGGGCGCGACTTCAATCAGGTTCACGAGTGCTTCCATGAGCAGCAGCACGTCATCGCGCTGGCGCACGTCCACGCTGAACACCGGCAGCGCCAGGCGGTCGATGCGGAGGCGGCGCAGCACGTCGGCGGGCTTGAGGCTGCCCGGCGCCTCCGTGCGGCCCAGGCCGATCACCAGCCGCCCTTCGCGTGCCTGGGCATCGAAGCTGGCCAGGTAGGTGTCCAGCTCGGTCAGCGCCGTTACGCGCGAGGCATCGAGCAGGAGGATCACGCCCAGCGCGCCGGTGCCCAAGATCTGCCACATGAAGTTGAAGCGGTCCTGGCCGGGCGTGCCGTACAGGCGCACCACCAGGCCGTCGTCGAGCTGGATCTGCCCGAAATCGAGCGCCACCGTCGTGGTGTCCTTGTCGGCGCTGGCGCGGTCGGCGTTGTGCACTTCGGTCGCGACCGGCGCGGTGTCGCTGAGCGCGGCGATGGCCGTGGTCTTGCCCGCGCCCATCGGGCCGGTGAACACGATCTTGATTTCCCTGCCTTCGTACATGGCCGCTCCTCAGTGGTCCGTCGCCGCAAGCCCGAGCTTGCCGCGCAGCTTCGACATCAATCCCGTCATGAAGCCCGCGGGCCTGGGCGGGGCAATCGTTTCGCGCTCCGGCCGGTGTTCCGGCTTGAGCAGGCCGGAGGCCGCGCAGGCGTTGAGGTAGCGGTTCACCGCCAGCCGGCCCGCTTCGTCGCCCTGGCCCACCAGCGCCACCAGTTCATCGCGCGTGCGCGCCTCCGCCGTCATCAGCGCACTCATCCGCAGGTGCAGTCGTTCCGGTCGGATCCGGCCGAAGTCAGGCCAGAGGCGCAGCCGGTACGGCGTGTCGGATTCAAGCGTGGCGCTGAGCTGGCCGCGCCCCGAGTTAAGGCCGATCTGCCAAAGCAGCTGGAAGCCGTCCTGCCGCGGCAAGGAAGCCGGCGGCGGGTCGCAGGGTTCCAGCGGTGCCTGCGGTACGTCGCCGCGACGGATCGCGGCAATGGCACCCGGGCTGGCGGCGAACTCGCGCAGGTCGTCCCGCACGCAAATGGATTCGCCCTCGGCGACGTCCACCTTCCACCAGCGACCGCTGCCGCTCTGCAGCGACAGCGCGTGCAGCGCATCGAACAGCGCCCAGCTGGGATGGCTCAACGGCGGCGCGGCGGGCGCGGCCGGATCCGCGACCGGGCCGTCCAGCTCCAACTCCTGCATCAGGCCCAGCACCTGGAAGACGCGGAAGGGATAGTCGAGCTGCAGCCGGAAGCCGGCGGCGTCGTCGTCGCTGCGCTTGACGTGCACCACCTGCCGGACGCTGGCCGGCACGCTGATCGCGCCGCCGGCGGCGGCCCCCATGAACAGGACTTCGGCCTTGCTGGCGTCCGCCTGCACCCACTGCGAACTCACGCGTCCGCGGAGCACGTCCATCATGCAGCGCAGCGCGGTGCCGGCGTCGCCGTCGAGGCCCGCGAGGGCGTAGGTCCGAAGCTTTCCGCTGGCAGCTGCCGTGTGTTGCATGGGGGGCGTCCGGGGTTCGACGGAACCCACTCTGCTCCCGGACCACGGTGGCGCACATCGGGGTGATGCTGGAAAGCGGTGCGGGGGGTTTACGCGATCAACGATCGGTGCGGCCCCGGGCCCGCTAGGTGAATCCCCTAGGCGCGCCCTTCGCGCGCCACCCAAAGCGTGGCGTAGCGCACAAGTTGCAGCGCGCAGCCGAGTTCCAGCTTGCGCTGGAGATTGCCGCGATGGGCTTCGACGGTCTTGACGCTGCGGTGCATGCGCGCCGCGATCTGCTGGGTCGTGAGGCCTTCGCCGATCAGGCGCAGCACCTCGGCCTCGCGCGGACTGAGCGAGGCTTCGCCGGTGGCGCGTTCGGCGCGATGCCCGGCCATCGCCGACAGCATCTTCGTCTGCACCTGCGGGCTGACCACGATGTCGCCGCGGGCCACGCTGAGCACCGATTCGACCAGGCGATCGGGCGCGGATTCCTTCATCACGTAACCGCGCGCACCGGCGCGAAGCGCGCGCTCGGCATGCAGCGATTCGTCGAAGACCGACAGCACCAGGCAGCGGGTCGGCATCGCCGCGTCCTTGAACCGCGCCACCAGGTCCAAGCCTGATTCGCGCCCCAGCGACAAGTCGACGATGGCGACGTCCGGCGGGCAGGCGCTGGCGGCCGTCAGGGCCGAGCCGATGTCGGCCGCCTCCTGCACCCGGGCATCCGGGATCTGGGAGGTGAGCAGGTAGCGCACGCCTTGGCGCACGACCGGGTGGTCATCGACGACGAGGATGTTCATGGCGGGGAATCCATCGGGGGCTGGGGCGGGAAGAGCGAGGGGGCGAGCACGCTGGCTTGCGGGAACCGGGCGACGACGTGGGTCCAGCCTTTGCGCCGCGCGATCCGGAGGCGGCCGCCGAGATGGCGCGCGCGCAGCCGCATGCTGTGCAGGCCGATGCCACCCGGGCCGGGCTCGGCGCGACGCGGCGGAACAGCGAAGCCGCGGCCGTCGTCGCTGACCGCGAGGCGCAGGTGGGCGCCGCGCAGGGCCAGCGTCACCCGCACCGTGCGGCAGGCGCCGTGGCGGGTGGCGTTGTTGAGCGCTTCCTGGCAGATGCGGAAGATCTGTCGCGCGGCATCGGCGCTGGCGCTTTCGCTCGACGCCCGTGCGGCGGGCTCGATGGCGAGCTGGCAGGAGAGGCCGTACATCCGCTCGGCGTCCGCGCAGAGTCGGTCGAGTGTCGAGATCACGTCGCCTTTCTCGAGCTCGGTCGGGCTGAGCTGGCGCGACAGCGTGCGCACGTCCTCGACGCAGCGCCCCAGGATCACCTTGATCCACTCCGCGTCGGCCGCCGCATCGGCATTGATGCCGCCGAGCTTGCTGGCAAGCGCCTTGGCGAGGAAGGCCGCACCGGCCAGCTCCTGGCCCAGGCCGTCGTGCAGCTCGCGGCCGATGCGTTCCTGCTCCTGTTCCGCGACCGAGATCAGCGCATGTTCCAGCCGCCGGCCGGACAGCGCGATGCTGGCTTGGCCGGACTCGGCGGCGATCGATGAAGCGCGCAGGGGCATGGGGCGCGGACCTGGGTGGGGTATGCGCTGGTGTAGATCAATTTCATGTCGCCAGGAAGCGCGGGAGCGTGGAGACGTGGCGCCGGTCACGGATTTGCCGCTCGTCGCGGATGGGCGGGCGCAGGCGCCGCCGGTCGCCCCGGGCGCGCGGCGCGGGGCGGGTCACGCGTTACAATCCGGGCCGCGGGGCCTATAGCTCAATGGTCAGAGCACGGGACTCATAATCCCTTGGTTCCAGGTTCGAGTCCTGGTGGGCCCACCACTCTGCCGCATTCCGGTCATGCACGCCCGCTACGCTGCCGGGCTGCATCCCGAGGAAGCCCCGTCATGACCGCCACCCTGCGCGCCAGCCTGCTGGCGTCCTCCCTCGCCATCCTCCTGGCCGCCTGCTCCGGGCCGGCCAACGCGCCTGGCGCCGACGCGCCCGCGGAGGCCGCCGCGCCGGCCGCGCCCGCCCCGACCGACGAAGCGGGCCTGCGCAAGGCCGTGCGCGAGGCGACCTCCGCCCAGCGGGTGTACGCGCCGGCCGGCGACAACGCCATCGAGTACTACCTGGCGCTGCGCGACCTGCGCCCCGAAGACCCGGCGGTCGCCACCGCGCTGATGGAGCTTCTGCCCTACGCCGTCATCGGCAGCGAGCAGGCCGTTGGCCGCGAGGACTTCACCGAGGCGCGGCGATTGCTGGGCCTGATCGAACGCGCGGACGCCAGTGCTCCCGCGCTCTCGCGCCTGCGTGAAAGCATCACCGCTGCCGAGGCCAGCGCCGCGCGCCGGCTGATCGCCGAGGCCGAGGCCGCCAAGCTGCGCCAGCAGCAGGCCGCGGAGCAGGCGGCCGCGGAAGAACGCGAGCGCCAGCTGGCCGGGCAGGTCGTACGCCCAACGCCTGCACCGACGACCGCTGCGTCCCCTGCGGCGGCGTCTGCCGCGGCGGTGCCGCCGCCCACGGCGGCGCCGGCCGTTCCCCGGGTTTCGGCGAATGGCATCGGGACTGAAGTCCCTCCCACCCGAGGGGCGGCGCCAGCCCCGGCGGAGCCGCGCCTGATCAGCGCGCCGCCGCCGCGCTATCCGCTCACGGCGATGCGGCGCAAGCTCGAAGGGCAGGTGACGCTCGAGTTCACGGTGCAGCCCGACGGCAGCGTGTCGTCCCCGCGCGTGGTCAGCGCCACGCCGGAAGGCGTGTTCGACGAAGCCGCGCTGGTGGCGGTCTCGCGCTGGCGCTTCGAGCCGCTGCCGCGCGCGGTGACCACGCGAAGGCAGCTGCAGTTCAAGCCCTGAGCCCGGTGGTAAGGTTTCCTGACCTCAATTCAGGAACACCAGGGTGGACGGGTTGCCGGCGGCGGTGCAGAAGTATCGGGCGGAGTACCGGGCGACGGAAATCCCCGCGCGCTACCGCGGGACGGCGCATGCGCTGTTCACCTTCGGCGCGGTGCCATTGTTGCTGGCGGCTTGCCTGCTGCCGCTTGAGGCCGTGTCGTGGCGGGAGTGGCTGGTGGTGCCGGCCGCGCTGGTCTACGCGAACCTGGTCGAGTACGTCGGCCACCGCTGGCCCATGCACCGGCCCTTCCCCGGTCTCGGCCTGGTCTACAGGCGCCACGCCGGCCAGCACCACCGCTTCTTCACCCACGAGGCCATGCCGGTCGAATCGCGCCGCGACTTCCGGGCGCTGCTGTTCCCGCCGGTGCTGGTGGTGTTCTTCTTCGGCGGCTTCGCGGCGCCGGTGTGGTTCCTGCTCGAGGCCTTCGTGTCGGCCAACGTGGCCTGGCTGTTCGTGGCCACCGGCATCGCGTATTACCTCAACTACGAGGTGCTGCACACCGCCTACCACCTGCCGGAGAGCCACTGGCTGGCGCGCGTCGGGCTGGTGCGGCGGCTGCGCTGGCTGCACCAGGCGCACCACGACCCGCGGCTGATGGCCAGCCGCAACTTCAACATCACCTATCCGCTGGGCGACTGGCTGTTCGGGACCCTTCACCGCCGTCGGCCTGGGCCGAACGCTTGAGCTCGAGCTTGGCAATCGTTGCGTTGTGCACTTCGTCCGGACCATCCGCCATCCGCAGCGAGCGCGCGGCCACGTAGAACTGCGCCAGCGGGAAATCGTCGCTGACGCCGGCGCCGCCGTGGGCCTGGATCGCCCAGTCCACGATCTGTTGCGCCATCTTCGGCGCGACCACCTTGATCATCGCGATCTCGCGGCGGGCGACCTTGTTGCCCACCATGTCCATCGCCTGCGCGGCCTTGAGCGTCAGCAGGCGCGCCTGCTCGATCAGGCAGCGCGACTCGGCGATGCGCTCGTGCCACACCGAGTACTCGCCGATCGGCCGGCCGAAGGCCACGCGCGTGCGGACGCGCCGGCACATCAGCTCCAGCGCGCGCTCGGCCAGCCCGATCAGCCGCATGCAGTGGTGGATGCGGCCCGGACCCAGCCGGCCCTGCGCGATCTCGAAGCCGCGGCCTTCGCCGAGCAGCAGGTTCGAGGCCGGCACGCGCACGCCCTCGAGCGCGATGTCCATGTGACCGTGCGGCGCCTCGTCGTAGCCGAACACGGTGAGCGGCCGGATCACGCGGATGCCCGGCGCGTTCGCCGGCACCAGGATCATCGACTGCTGCTGGTGCACCTCGGCGGCCGGGTCGGTCTTGCCCATCACGATGAACAGCTCGCAGCGCGGATCGCCTGCACCCGAGGACCACCACTTGTGCCCGTCGATCACGTAGTCGTCGCCGTCGCGGCGGATCGCGCACTGGATGTTGGTGGCATCCGACGAAGCCACGTCCGGCTCGGTCATCAGGAAGGCGGAGCGGATGCGGCCTGCGAGCAGCGGGTCGAGCCAGCGTGCCTTCTGTTCTTCGGTGCCGTAGCGCTCCAGCGTTTCCATGTTGCCGGTGTCCGGCGCCGAGCAGTTGAACACCTCGGGCGCCCAGGGCACGCGGCCCATTACCTCGCACAGCGGCGCGTACTCGAGGTTCGACAGCCCCTCCGGCGCGCGTTCGGAGCGGGGCAGGAACAGGTTCCAGAAGCCGCGCTCGCGCGCCAGCGGCTTGAGCTCCTCGATCACCGGGTTCGGCACCCAGGGGTTGCCGGCGGCGCGCGCCCTGTCGGCTTCGGCCCGGTAGCGGGCTTCGTTCGGATAGATATGCGCGTCGAAGAAATCGCCCAGGTCGCGCAGCATCGCCTGCACGCGCGGGGAATAGTTGAAGTCCATGGCCGTCCTGCGGAGTCGGGGATTCGCCAGGCCCGGCGGGGGCTTGCGGCGACTGCGGCCAGCCTAGGCCGCGCGGGCGAAGGCTGGCAAGGCCGTCCCGGCTTGACATGCAAATGCGAACCATTATCATCAAGTCCGCACCCCGTCCCGGAGCCCGCCATGAACCTGCCGCCCTTGCCCGCCCAGGCCCACGCGCCGACCGCCGAATCCCTCGCCAGCGAGCTGCCGCTCGCCTTCGACAGCCGCGAACTGCTGCGCGGCGTCCGCGAAGTGCTGATCCGCCACGCCGGCCAGGTCTACCGCCTGCGCCACACCCGCAACGACAAGCTGATCCTGGTGAAGTGAGGCCGGGCCGCGCGCGCTGGGCATAATGGCGCGTCCCGCCACCGCCCGAAGCGCACCGATGACCCTGCTCGAAACCGTCGAACACCAGACCGGCCCCGATCCGCGCTGGTCCATCCTCTGGCTGCACGGCCTCGGCGCCGATGGCCACGACTTCGCGCCGATCGTGCCGGAGCTGCTGCGTGCGGGCTGGCCCGCGCTGCGCTTCGTGTTCCCGCATGCGCCGGTGCGCGCGGTGACGATCAACAACGGCGCCCGCATGCGCGCCTGGTACGACATCCGCAACCTGCAGATCGACCAGCGCGCCGACGAGCAGGGCGTGCGCGAGTCCATCGCCCAGGTCGAGGCGCTGATCGCCCGCGAGGTCGAGCGCGGCGTGCCGCCCGAGCGCATCCTGCTGGCCGGCTTCTCGCAGGGCGGCGCCATCGCGCTGGCCGCGGGCGTGCGCCGCGAGGCCGCGCTGGGCGGCCTCGTCGCGCTGTCCACCTACCTGCCGATGGCCAGCACCACCGCCGCCGAGGCCACCAAGGCGGGGCTGGGCACGCCGGTCTTCATGGCCCACGGCGTGCACGATCCGGTGGTGCCCGAATCCCTGGGCCAGCGCAGCCGCGTGGCGCTGGAATCCCTGGGCATGGCCATCGACTGGCACGCCTATCCGATGCCGCACAGCGTCTGCGCCGAGGAGATCCGCGACCTCGGCGACTGGATGCACCAGCGCTTCCTCGCGGGCTGAACGCGGCGCGGGCCTCGGGCATACTGCCCGCATGAAGCTCCTGCTCGTCGACGACGAACCGCTGGCCCGGCAACGCCTGGCCGCGCTGCTGCGCGAGCTCGGCGGCCAGGACGTGGTGGGCGAGGCCGGCAACGGCCGCGAGGCAGTCGAAATGGCCGAAGCCCTCGGCGCCGAGTGCGTGCTGATGGACATCGCCATGCCGGTGATGGACGGGCTCGAGGCCGCGCACCACCTGGCCGGCCTGCCGGCGCCGCCCGCCGTCGTCTTCTGCACCGCCTTCGACCAGCACGCGCTGGCCGCCTTCGAGGCCGCCGCGGTGGATTACCTGGTCAAGCCCGTGCGCCGCGAACGCCTGGCGGAAGCGCTCGAGCGCTCCCGCCGCCAGCTGGCCGCGCGCGAACCCACGCGCCAGCTGCCGGCCGACGCCCAGCGCCGCCGCAGCCATCTCAGCGCGCGCCTGCGCGGCAGCCTGCGCCTGATCCCGGTCGAGGATATCCACTACCTGCAGGCCGAAGAGAAATACGTCGTCGTGCACCACGCCCGCGGCGAGGACCTGATCGAGGAATCGCTCAAGTCGCTCGAGGCCGAGTTCGCCGACCGCTTCCTGCGCATCCACCGCAACTGCCTGGTCGCCAACGACGAGTTCGCCGAACTGCGCCGTTCGCCCGACGGACAGGTGCACGCCATCCTTCGCAATTCCAAGACCCCGCTCGAAGTCAGCCGGCGCTGCCTGCCGCTGCTGCGCGAGCGGCTCAAGCATCTCTGAGGGGAGAGACCCGATGCCGACCATCCGCCTGGCCACCCGCGAAAGCGCGCTGGCGCTGTGGCAAACCAACCACGTCGCCGACCGCCTGCGCGCCGTGCATCCCGGGCTCGAGGTCGTGCTGGTGCCGATGACCACGCGCGGCGACCAGGCCATCGACCAGCCGCTGGTCGAGATCGGCGGCAAGGGCCTGTTCCTGAAGGAGCTCGAGGTGGCGATGCTGGAAGGGCGCGCCGACGCCGCCGTGCATTCGCTCAAGGACGTGCCGATGGAGCTCGACGGCCCGTTCGAGCTGCCGGCCATCCTCGAGCGCGCCGATCCCTTCGATGCCTTCGTGTCGGTGAAGTACGCCGCCTTCGAGGAGCTTCCCTTCGGCGCGCGCGTCGGCACGTCTTCGCTGCGCCGCCAGGCGCTGCTGCGCGCGCACCGCCCCGACCTGGTGCTGGTGGACCTGCGCGGCAACGTCAACACGCGCCTGGCCAAGCTCGACGCCGGCGACTACGACGCCATCGTGCTGGCCTGCGCCGGCCTCGAGCGCCTGGGCATGGGCGAGCGCATCCGCGAACGGCTGTCCGCGCCGCGCTTCATCCCGGCCGCCGCGCAGGGCGCCGTGGTCATCGAGTGCCGCCAGGGCGACGCCGCCGTCCGCGACCTCGTGGCCGTGCTCGACCACGCCGAAACCCGCGCCTGCGTCAGCGCCGAGCGCGCCATGACCCGCGCGCTGGGCGGCAGCTGCCACGTGCCCATCGCCGCCTTCGCCACGCTCAACAAGGACCGGATGTCGCTCGAAGGCCTCGTGGGCGACGCCAAGACCGGCCAGACCGTCCGCGGCTATGCCAGCGGCCCGATGTCCGAACCGGACAAGCTGGGTACCCAGGTCGCCGACATGCTCGTCGCCCGCGGCGCCGACGCGCTGCTGCCCTGAACCTGTAGGAGGGCCTTCAGGCCCGAAGCTTTTCGCCAAAAAGCCTCGGGCCTGAAGGCCCTCCTACCGGTTGGGGCTAGTAGTACAGCGTCACGACGTGGCGGGCCTGGGCGAAGAACAGCCAGCGCTCCACCGCCGCGCCCAACATCGCCGAGACCGCGGCGAGGCCCATCGGCCAGGCCGCATTGGCGTGCGGCAGCAGCCAGACCGGCAGTGCGCACAGCGCCGGCACGACCGCGAACAGCAGCACCGCGATGACCCGCAGCCGCCGCGCGTGCTTGCGCGCCAGCACATGGCCCATTTCGGTCGTGAGGTAGTTGGCCTCGGTGTGCGGCCGCTCGAACACCGACGCCACGCGGTCGGGCGGCAGCCCCAGCGCCGAGGCGCGCGTGGCCGGCAGCGGATCGCCATCGATCGCGCGCCAGTAGCCGTGCTTGAGCCACGCCAGCAGCGCCGACGAGAAAATGATGGCCAGTCCGCCCAGGTTCCAAAGGTCGCTGAACGCCGCCAGCAGCCAGGCCAGCAGGATGCCGCCGGTATGCAGCGCGAACAGCAGGTAGACCGGCACGACCCGCCGGTTCGACCAGGCCGGAATCGGCGTCAGCGAGGCGTAGATCATCGCCGTGCAGGCCACCGTGGCCAGCGAGAGCAGGGCAAGCAGGAGCAGCAGCGTCGGCCCCATCGTCTTGAGCACGTGCGAGCCGGTGAGCGCGCCGACCAGCAGGGCCACGAACGGCAGGTAGCAGGCCAGCGCCAGCACGCCCTCGCGCGACAGCCAGCTGCTGCGCCACTGGCTGAAGGCGCGCCACGCGCGCAGCGGCTTGCCCAGGTGCAGGGTGGAGCTGAGCAGGCCGGCGGTGACCAGCACGAAGCCGAGCAACATCGCGATGCCGTGCCCCGCCAGGCCTTCCTTCCCGGGCGGGAAACCCCATAGCGCGAGTGCCGCCCAGAACCAGAGCCCGTAGCCGGCGCCGGAAAGCGTGGTGAAGAAGATGACGGAAAAGGCCGGATGCATGTCAGCGACTCAGCGCGCGGTCGAGCCAGCGCAGCAGCGGGTTGAGTTTCGTGGTGTCCAGGGTTTCCTCCGGCGTGGCCTGCGCCTCGCCGGGCGGGCCGGCGCGGCGCGCGCGCTGCGGCAGGTAGCGGTTCACCGGCGCGTAGCCAAGCTCCGGCATCAGCGCCACGCCGCCGCGCTCGACCACCAGCTTCGAGACGGCCGAATCGGGATCGCCCAGGTCGCCGAAATGGCGCGCCTTGGTCGGGCAGGCCTGCACGCAGGCCGGCTGGCGCGAGGCCTCGGGGATGGTCTCGTTGTAGATGCGGTCCACGCACAGCGTGCATTTCTTCATGACCCCTTCGACCGCGCTGTACTCGCGCGCGCCGTAGGGGCAGGCCCAGCTGCAGAGTTTGCAGCCGATGCACTTGTCCTCGTCCACCAGCACGATGCCGTCCTCCACGCGCTTGTAGCTGGCGCCGGTGGGGCAGACGGTGACGCAGGCCGGCGTCTCGCAGTGCAGGCAGCTGCGCGGGAAGTGCAGGGTGGTGGCGGGCTGGGCCGGCGTGGCGGCCACTTCGTAGGAATGCACGCGGTTGAACCAGACGCCGCTCGGATCCTTGCCGTACGGCTGCTCGTCGGTGAGCGGCCCGGCGATGCCGCCGGCGTTCCACTCCTTGCACGACACGGCGCAGGCGTGGCAACCGACGCAGGTGTCGAGGTCGATCACCAGGCCGAGCTTGACCTTCGAGGGAGGCGGGAGTGTCGTCATGGCGTCGGCGTAAAGGGCCAGATCATCGGGATCATGATGATGCCGATGACCCAGAACAGCAGGTTGAGGGGAATGCCGACCTTCATGAAGTCGGTGAAGCGGTAGTTGCCGATGCTGTAGACCATGGTGTTGGTCTGGTAGCCGACCGGCGTCGAGAAGCTGGTGGACGCCGCGAAGGTGACGGCGACCAGGAAGGGCGTCGGGCTCAGGCCCATCGAGATCGCCGCGGAGACGGCGATCGGCACCAGCAGCACCGCGGCCGCGGCGTTGCTCATCAGCTCGCTCAGCACCAGCGCCATCAGGTACACCACCGCCAGCACGACCACCGGGTTCATGCCCTCCATGCGGCCGATGGTGTTGCTGGCCAGGATGTCGGCGGCGCCGGACTGCTGCAGCGCGATGCCCAGCGGCAGCACGCCGGCCAGCAGCACGATGATCCGCCAGTCGATGGCCTCGTAGGCCTCCTCCGGCTCCAGGCACTTGGTGACGACCAGCGCGACGCAGCCGATCAGCGCGGAAATGACGATCGGCATCAGGCCGAGGCCCGAGGAGACGATGACCGCGGCCATGATCAGCAGTGCCAGCGGCGCGCGCCGGCGCGAGTGGGCTTCGTCCTCGCGCTCGGTCACGACCACCAGGTTCGGGTTTCGGCGCAGCGACGGCAGCTCGTCGCGCGGCGCCAGGATCAGCAGCACGTCGCCCACGTTCAGCGTCACCTCGCGGATCTTCTCGCGCAGCACCTCGCCGCGGCGATGGATGGCCAGCACGGTGGCGTTGTAGTGCCAGCGGAAGTCCAGCTCGCGCAGGGTCTCGCCGGCGAAGCGGGAGTTCGGCGCCACCATCACCTCGACCAGCGACTGCGAGTCACCGGCGAACTTCTCGTCGCGCAGCTTGAACTCCGGCTCGATCTCCAGCTTCATCTGGTCCTTGAGCTCGCTCAGCCGGCTCCAGTCGCCGCGCGCCAGCAGCACGTCGCCCACCTGCAGCACTTCGGCGCGGGGCGACCACACCTCTTCCTTGCCGCGGATCAGTTCGAGCACGTAGACGCTGAATTTCTCGGCGAGCTTGCTCTGGGCGACCGACTGGCCGATCAGCGGCGAACCGTCCATCACGCGCAGTTCGGTGATGTACTTGCCCAGCTCGTAGGTTTCGGTGATCTCGGTGGCCGCACGGTCGGGCAGCAGCCAGCGACCCACCGTCATCAGGTAGACGATGCCGGCCACCGTGCAGGCCACGCCGAGCGCGGTGAACTCGAACAGGCTGAAGCCGGGCTGGCCCAGGTCCTTGGCCAGCGAGTTCACCAGCAGGTTGGTGGAGGTGCCGATGAGCGTGCAGACGCCGCCCATCTGCGCGGCGTACGAGAGCGGGATCAGGTATTTCGACGGCGACAGGTTCTTGGCGGCCGTCGCCGCCAGCACGATCGGCAGGAACACCGCGACGGCGGCCGTGTTGTTGACGAACGCCGACACCGTCGCGATCGTGAGCATCACCGCCAGCCCGAACGCCCAGGGCCAGCGGATGCGCGCGAACAGCAGGCCCAGAGAGCGCAGCGCGCCGGTCCGCTGCAGCCCGGCGCTGAGCACGAACATCGCCGCGACGGTGATGGTGGCTTCATTGGCGAAGCCCGAGATCGCCACGTCGGGACCCACCACGCCCAGCAGCACCAGCGCCGACAGCGCCAGGATCGCGACGATGTCCACCGACAGCTTCTCGCTGACGAACAGCGCCACCGCGCCCGCCATCACGCACAGCGTGAGGATGGCGTCCCAGCCCATCAGCGCGGGCTCCTGAAGCCGGCGCCGTAGCGCAGCGGGCGGTCGTCATCGGGCCCGGCGCCCAGCGGCGGGAACTGCGGCAGGCTGGCCTCGTGCGCGCCGGCCTTGTGCAGGCGCACGCGCAGGTCGAACCAGGCGGCCTGGCCGGTCACCGGGTCGGCATTGGCGTAGTCGCCGCCGGGCAACTGGTCGGAGATCAGGTGGTTGAGCAGGAAGCCCTTGCGCGATTCCGGCGCATCCGGCGACAGCTTCCAGGCGCCCCGGCGCTTGCCGATCGCGTTCCACGTCCACACCGTGTCGGGCTGCACGTTGCCGGCCAGGCGGCACTGCACGGTGATGCGGCCGTGGTGCGAATCCACGTGCACCCAGTCGTCGTCCACCAGCCCGTGCCGCGCCGCGGTGTCGGGATGCAGGTACAGGAAGTTGCGCGCCGTGATCTGCCGCAGCCACGCGTTCTGCGAGCCCCAGGCGTGGTACATGAACGGCGGGCGCTGGGTGACGGCGCTCAGCGGGTAGTGCTGCAGGTCGAGGCGCGCGCCTTCGAAGGGTTCGTACCAGGTCGGCAGCGGGTCGAAGTAGCGGGCCACGCGTTCGCGCTCGGCCTGCGGCGGCTGCACCGGGCCGTGGCCCTGCGCCGCGAGCCGGAACTTCTGCAGCGTCTCGGAATACAGCTGCAGCACCACCGGCTCGGCCTTGGCGATGAAGCCCATCTGCTGCGACCACTGCAGGTAGTCGCGGTTGGCCATCTTGAAGTAGCGGCCCGCGGCCGGCACCGGCGCTTCCCAGAAGCCGCCGTGGCGGCGGTAGTGCTCGAGCTGGTCGGGATTCGGCGGGCCCTTGCCGTGCTGGCTGCCGTCGCCGCGCCAGCCGGCGAGCAGGCCGACGCCGGGCGCGCGCTCGTGGTTGACGATGTAGTCGGCGTAGTCGGCGTAGCGCGGCGTGCCGTCCTCCTTGAGCAGCGCCGGCAGGCCGATGCGCGCGCCGAGGTCGAGCAGCACCGACTGGAAGCCGCGCACGTCGCGGCCCTCGCGCTGCGTCGCCGCGTCGAGCACCGGGTGGCGGATGGCATCGGCGGCGTGGTCGGCGTCGGAGATCGGCCGGTCGAGCAGCGAGATCGCGTCGAAGCGCTCGAGGTAGGTGGTGTCGGGCAGCACCAGGTCGGCATAGGCCACCATCTCGCTGGAATACGCGTCCGAGTAGATGATCTTCGGGATGCGGTACTCGCCGCTGGCGTCCTTGTCGGTCAGCCACTGCTGGGTCTCGGCGGTGTTCATGGCCGAGTTCCAGCTCATGTTGGCCATGAACAGGAACAGCACGTCCACCGGTTTCGGATCGGCCGCCCAGGCATTGCGGATGACGGTGTGCAGCATGCCGTGCACGGCCAGCGGGTAGCGCCAGGAATAGGCGTGGTCCAGCCGGCGCGGCTGGCCGTGGGCATCCACCAGCAGGTCCTCGGGGCCGTGGATGAAGCCCAGCGGGGGCGCGTCGAGCGCACCGTTCGGCTGGCGCGCCTTGCCTGGCCGGTTCGCCGGCGGGATCGGCCGCGGGAACGGCGGCTGGTAGCGGAAGCTGCCCGGCGTATCCACCGCGCCCAGCAGCAGCTGCAGCAGGTGCAGGGCGCGGCAGGTGTGGAAGCCGTTGCTGTGCGCGCTGATGCCGCGCATGGCGTGGAAGGACACCGGGCGGCCGACCATCCTCTCGTGGCGCACGCCGTGGCTGTCGGTCCAGGGCTGCTCGATCACGCAGGGCGCGTCGAAGGCCGCGGCCGCGAGCTCCTTCGCGATGCGGCGGATGGTGGCGGCGGGCACGCCGCAGCGCTCGGCCACGGCGTCGGGGGCGTATTGCGGGTCGAGGTAGCGTTCGGCGACGAGGTGGAACACGGGCACGGCGCGGCGGCCGTCGGGGAGGGTGAACTCGCCGACGATGGCGGGGGTGATGCCGGTGGATTCGGCGGGGGTGGGGCGCCCCTCTCCCCAACCCCTCTCCCCCGAGGGGAGAGGGGCTTTTGACTCCCTCTCCCTTTGGGGGAGAGGGTTGGGGAGAGGGGGGCTTTTCCCGCGCGCCCAACACAAGGCCTTGCCCTCGCCATCCCGCGCGAACAACCCGTCATCCGCCCCACCCGGATTGCGAACGACCAGCCAATGCGCATTCGTGCAGCGCACCAGGTAATCCAGGTCGACCTTGTCCGCCTTCAACAGTTCATGGACCAGCGCGAACGCAAACAACCCGTCGGTCCCCGGCCGGATCCCGATCCACTCATCCGCGATCGCGCCATACCCCGTGCGCACCGGATTGACCGCCACCACCTTGGCGCCGCGGCCCTTGAGCTTGCCCAGGCCCAGCTTGATCGGGTTCGAGTCGTGGTCCTCGGCCACGCCCCACAGCATCAGGTACTTCGAGTGCTCCCAGTCCGGCTCGCCGAACTCCCAGAAGCTGCCGCCCAGCGTGTACAGCCCGCCCGCGGCCATGTTCACCGAGCAGAAGCCGCCGTGCGCGGCGTAGTTGATGGTGCCGTACTGCTGCGCCCACCAGCCCGTGAGCGCCTGCGACTGGTCGCGGCCGGTGAAGAAGGCCAGGCGGTCGGGGTCGCGCTCGCGGGTCTCGCGCAGCCAGCCGGCCGCCAGCGCCAGCGCCTCGTCCCATTCGATCTCGCGGAACTTGCCCTCGCCGCGCTCGCCCACGCGCAGCAGCGGCTTGTCCAGCCGCGCCGGCGAGTAGTGCTGCATGATGCCGGCCGAGCCCTTGGCGCAGAGCACGCCGCGGTTCACCGGGTGGTCGGGGTTGCCCTCGATGTAGCGCACTTTTCCGTCGCGCAGGTGCACGTTGATGCCGCAGCGGCAGGCGCACATGTAGCACGTGGTCTGTTTGACCGCGTCGCCGACGGGCGTTTGCAGTTCGAGCACGGGATCGGACATGGGGCCATTGTGCCGGTCGCGGCCGTCCGCGGCGAGGGCCGCGGCGCGGCCTCACTCCGGCGGCAGGATCCGGATCGCGCTGGAGTTGAAATCGGAGTAGCGGATTTCCGAGTGGATCGGCTGGCCGCCGTGCTGGCTGGTGACGTCGAGGCGCAGGATCAGCCGGGACTTCGTGGACACCCAGGCCACCGTGGTGGCTTCGCTGCCACCCGAGGCCGCCGCCGGTGCGCCGGACATGGCCGAGGGCGGGGCCACGGCCTGCACGTAGCGGAACTTGCGCACCGGCTCGCCGTCCAGGCTGTCCTCGCCCAGGTCCTCGACCGCCATGCCCTCCTGCAGCCTGCGCAGGAAGGCTTCGTCGCGGTACGACGAAGTCAGGCTCTCCGTGGCGATCGGTAGTTTCATGATTCGGCCACCGATTTCCATGTAGCCGGAGTCCCCGATCACGACCGAGGTCGGGCCGTTCGGGATGCTGACGCGATACCGGTCGGGCGCCTGGAATTCGAGCTGGGTGACGGAGCGGCCGGGTTCGAGCACCGTGATCTCGGCGCGGAAGCTCTTCAGGGCGAGGAAGGCCTGCCAGGCCTTGAACAGTTCGTCCCCGGCGTCGTCGGCACGGGCAACGGCAGGGGCTAGGGCGAGCAGCAGGGGCAGCAGGGCGAGTGAAACGAGGAGGCGGCGGAGCATGGGGGGACTGTCCTTCGCTTGGAGGCGGGATGCGCCAATGCCATTCTAGGCACACCCGCGAACCCCCTGGACTGAACCGATGGACCGCTACGAGCGCATCCTGGCCCTGCACCGCAGCCTCAAGACCGCCCGCTACCCGGTGCCGATCAAGGGGCTGATGGAGGAACTGGCCTGCTCGCGCGCCACGCTGTACCGCGACATCGCCTTCCTGCGCGACGCGCTGGGCGCGCCGATCGAGAGCGAAGGCGAGGGCAGCATCCGCTACGACCAGAAGGAGGCCGAGCGCTTCGAGCTGCCCGGCCTGTGGCTGAACTCCGACGAGCTGCACGCGCTGCTGGCCGCGCACCAGCTGCTCGACCGCACCGGGCAGGGCGTGCTGTCGAGCGCGCTGGCGCCGCTCAAGGGCCGCATCGAGTCGCTGCTGGCGCAGCAGGCCGGCGGCAAGCGCTGGCCGGTCGAGCGCGTGCGCGTGATCGCCAGCGGCGTGCGGCGCCGCGACGAGCTCGCGTTCCGGCTAGTGGCCAGCGGCGTGCTGGAGCGCCGGCAGCTGGCCTTCGACTACCTGGCGCGCTCGACCAACGAACGCACCCACCGCACGGTGTCGCCGCAGCGGCTCACGCACTACAAGGACAACTGGTACCTCGACGCCTGGGACCACGACCGCGAGGGGCTGCGCAGCTTCTCGGTCGATCGCATCCAGCACGCCAAGCTGCTCGACGGCGCCGCCCGCGACCTGCCGGACGCCGAGCTGAACCAGCACCTCGCCTCGAGCTACGGCATCTTCTCGGGCACGCCCAAGGGCATCGCCACCATCGTGTTCTCGGCCAAGGCGGCGCGCTGGGTGGCCGACGAGCACTGGCACTCGAAGCAGGAGGGCCGCTTCCTGCCCGACGGCCGCTACGAGCTGAAGCTGCCCTACAGCCACGCCAAGGAACTGCTGATGGACGTGCTGCGCTACGGCGCCGACGCCGAAGTGGTGGCGCCGGAGGCGCTGCGCCAGCAGGCGCGCACGCTGCTGCAGCTGGCGCTGTCCTCGTATGAGCGCTGAGGCGCCGCGCAAGCGGGTCGCGCCCGGCAAGAACGTCGCCCTGGTGCTGGGCGCCGGCGGCGCCCGCGGCATCGCCCACGTTGGCGTGATCCAGGCGCTGGAGGCGCGCGGCTACCGCATCGCCGGCATCGCCGGGTCCTCGATGGGTTCGCTGGTGGGCGGCATCTACGCCGCGGGGCGCCTGAACGAATACAGCGAGTGGGCGCGCGGGCTGGAACGCGGCGACGTGCTGCGCCTGCTCGATTTCGCCTTCGGCTACCCGGGCCTGATCCGCGGCGAGCGCGTGATCGGCGCATTGCGCGAGCTGGTCGGCGAGCACCTGATCGAGGAGCTGCCGATTCCCTACGTCGCCGTCGCCACCGACCTGGTGCGGCAGCGGGAGGTGTGGCTGACGCGCGGCAAGCTGTTCGATGCGATCCGCGCTTCGATCGCGATCCCGATGGTGTTCACGCCGCATGTGTTCGACGGCCGCGAGCTGGTGGACGGCGGGCTGCTGTCGCCGGTGCCGATCGCGGCCACCCGCGCCATGCGCGCCGACCGCGTGATCGCCGTGGACGTGAACGGCCCGGTGAGCTGGCTCAATCCGGGCCTGGAGCCACGCCACGAAGAGCTCGCGGCCGGCCACGGCATCGACGAGAGCGTCGAGTCACTCGACGAGGATGGCCCGGCCACGCTGCGCGAGCGCATGGCCGCGATCTGGGAGGGCCTGGCCAAGCCCGGCAACGGCGCGCCCAAGCCCGAGAAGAGCCGCGGCGTGATGGACCTGATGTCGCGCTCGCTCGACACCATGCAGGCCCACATGTCGCGCGTGCAGCTGGCCCAGGACCCGCCCGACCTGCTGATCCAGATCTCCCGCGAAACCGCCACCTTCTACGAATTCTGGCGCGCCGCCGAACTCGTCGAGAAAGGCCGCGAATCCGCCGAAAAAGCCCTCGACGCCGCCGGCCTCTAGAAAACCAAATGAACCAGGTTCATTTGGTTCACTGGAAGCCGGGTTGGCCGAGCTGATCGGGGAACTGCGGCACGCGCTGCAGTTTCGCCGGGTCGTAGCCGTAGGCGGCGAACTTCGCACGCAGCTGTTGGTACTGGGCGTCGTCCATGGCCTGGTTGCGCGAGAAGATCCAGGCCAGGTTGCGCTTGGGGTGGCCGATCAGCGCCCAGGAATAGTCGGGGGCGACCTCGAGGATGAGGTAATCCGCCTTCACCAGCCCGCCGAAGAACGCGATCTTCCACTGCGCGTTGTTGGTGCCCGGCACCACGGTGGCGACGCCGTTCATGGTCTTCTCGGGTTTGTCGAAGGCCTTGCGGTAGGCGTAGACGTTGCCGATGCGGCCGTCGGGGCGCCGGTCGTAGATGTCGGCCGTGGCCAGCTTTCCGTTCTCGGCGAAGTAGGGGATGTTGGCGATCACCCACCAGCGCCCCATGTAGCGGTCCAGGTCGACGACGGCGTTCGTGGTGAGCGGGGGCATGGCGTTTCCTCCGGTGCTGGCGCAGGCGGCGAGCAGCAGCAGGCCGGGCAGGAGCAGGTACAGCGCGGCGCGTCGCATGGCGTGCCTCCGATCCAGGGTGTGGCCCGAGGCTGCGCCCCCCTTCCTGAAGCTGGCGTCAAAGCGAGCCCCTGTAGGAGGGACTTCAGTCCCGAACATCCCGCCCGGGACCAATCTCGACCCGTGAGACACCGCCCCGGCACGCTCTCCCCACGCCCACCGGAGACCGCCCGCATGCCCCGCCTCCCCGCCCGCCCCGAACCCGTCGATCCGCGGCTGTCCCGCCTGCTCTGGCAGGCGATGGCGCTGGCGCTGCTGGCCCTGCTGGTGCTGGCCATGTTCCGCGGCGCGGTCCCCGGCGCGCTGGCCTTCTGGCTGCTCGCCGCCCCCGCCACCGCTCTGCTCACGCTCCATCGCCACGTGCTGGCGACGGCGTGGCGTGCGCGCCTCGTCCGCGCCACGCCACGCCGCCGCCCCCTGCAAATGAACCAGGTTCATTTGCGGTCGCATGCGCAGGGTCGGAACGCGGTGCCGCGGTATCGGCTCAGTCGCGCACGCCGAGGCGCTTTCGCTCCAGCCGCCGCAGGAACTCCGACATGATGCGGCGGTACAGGTCTTCGCCCAGGTAGGCATCCTCCACGCCGGCGTCGATGCTCGGGTTGTCGTTGACCTCGATGATGACCGTGCGGTCCTTCACCATCTTCAGGTCCACGCCGTACAGCCCGTTGCCGATGGCATTGCTGGCGCGCGTGGCCAGCCGCACCACTTCCGAGGGCGCCTCGCGGATCGGCAGTGTCTTGAAGCCGCCGGAGCGCACCGTGCCCTTGGCCGCGCCGGCCTTGGGCGCGTGGTCGTAGATCTGCCAGTGCCCGCGCGACATGAAGTACTGGCAGGCGTACAGCGGCTCGCCGTCGAGCACGCCGATGCGCCAGTCGAACTCGGTGTACAGGTACTCCTGGGCCAGCAGCAGCGCCGTCTGCTGGAACAGCTGGTCGGCGGCGGCCCGCAGCTGCTCGACCGTCTCGACCTTGTGGATGCCGCGCGAGAACGACCCGTCCGGGATCTTCAGCACGATCGGCAACCCCAGCAGGTCGGGGAGCGCCGCCAGCTTCTTCGCGTCGTCGCGGAACACGATCTCGGTGCGCGGCGTCGGCAGCTTCTTGCTGCGCAGCCGGTCGTGGAGGTAGATCTTGTTGGTGCAGCGAAGGATCGACACCGGGTCGTCCATCACCACCATGTCCTCGCGGTCGGCGCGGTGCGCGAAGCGATAGGTGTGGTTGTCGATCGCGGTGGTCTCGCGGATGAACAGCGCGTCGTACTCCGCCAGCCGCGTGAAGTCGCGCTTGCCGATCGGGTCCACCTCGATGTCCAGCTCCTTGCCGGCCTCGATGAAGTGCTTGAGCGCCTTCTTGTTCGACGGCGGCATCGCCTCGTTCGGGTCCTGCAGCATCGCCAGGTCGTAGCGGTACTTGCGACGTGCCCTCGGCTTGCGCCACAGCTTGCGGCTGAAGGCATCGAGCGCGTTGGCAAACGCATCTTCCTGGTCGTCCGACAGCGTGTGCAGCCCCGCCGGCTTGATCGCCGCGATCTGCCACACCCGCTGGCGCTCGAACTCGATCCGCAGCACGGGGCAGGGGAAGGTCTCGAACACCTGCTGGGCCAGGTCCTCCAGCGGCGCGTAGTTGGTGGCGCCGAAGTAGACCAGCAGCCCGAAGTCGCTGGCATCGCGCGAGCCCTCGGGCAGGAACTTGCCGAGCTGCGTGTTCAGGTCCTCGATGTCGATGCCGTACAGCGAGCGCCGGCGCAGGTCGTTGATGGTGCGCACGCTGGGGATCACCTTGTGCCCGCGCGCCTCGGCCAGCAGCGAGACGTAGTAACCGGTGCCCATGTACTTGTAGTTGCGGCACAGGTTGATCACCTGGGTGCGCTCGCCCTCGGCGCCGACGTCGCCCCGCAGGTAGTCGGCGGCCGCCACCACGTTGTCGGAAGGATAGTAAGAGCCCCAGTCGGAGGGCTTTTCGACGACGATGACGAGGCGGCTCATGGCGATGGCGCAGCGGGGGGTGACGCGAGTGTGAGCCTTCCCGCCGACCTTGGATAGACTGGCCCGATGCCGCCGTCCCTCCGCCTCCGCACCGCCCGCGCCGCCGACCTGCCGGCGCTGCTGGCGCTCGAGCAAACCTTCCCGGGCGACCGCATGTCGGCGCGCCAGTTCCGCCACCACCTGGCCAGCCCGCGGGCGCGCTGGCGGGTCGCCGAAGCGGACGGCCGGCTGCTGGGTTACGCCCTGGTCTTGTTGCGCCGCGGCAGCGACCGCGCCCGCCTGTATTCGATCGCCGTGGACCCCGCCGCCCGCGGCCAGGGCCTTGGCCGCCGCCTCCTGGCCGCCGCCGAGAAAGACGCCGTCCGGGCCGGCTGCACCGCCATGACGCTCGAGGTGCGCCAGGACAACCCCACCGCCAACGCCCTCTACCAATCCGCCGGCTACCGCCGCCTCGCCGCCCTCCCGGCCTATTACGAAGACGGCGCCCCCGGCTGGCGCTACATCAAGTAAACCACCCCAAATGAACCTGGTTCATTTGGGGTGGGGACCGTGACTTTGGGCCTACGGCGGGTTCACGAGGGGGCGTGGTAGCGTCCGGGGCCTGCACCACTTCCGGGGAACCACTCAATGCGCCTGACCACCCTCGCCTGGCTCACCGCCGGCGCGCTCTCCCTTTCGCTGCCCGTCGCGGCCCAGAATCCCACCATGCACACCACGCCCGACGACCCCCACCTCTGGCTCGAAGACGTCGAGGGCAAGGAGGCGCTGGACTGGGTCCGCGCCCGCAACGCCGTCTCCGAGAAGCAGCTCGCCGGCGACCCCGGCTTCGAAGCGCTGCGCACCAGCCTGCTCGAAGTCCTCGACTCCGACGCCCGCATCCCCTACGTCGGCAAGATGGGCGACTACTACTACAACTTCTGGCGCGACAAGCAGAACCCGCAGGGCGTCTGGCGCCGCACCACCCTGGCCGAGTACCGCAAGGACGCGCCGAAGTGGGAAGTGCTGCTCGACATCGACGCCCTCGGCAAGGCCGAAGGCGTGAACTGGGTCTGGGGCGGCGCCAACTGCCTGCGCCCCGAGTACGACCGCTGCCTGATCGCACTGTCCCGCGGCGGCGCCGATGCCACCGTCACGCGCGAGTTCGACGTCTCCGACAAGGCCTTCGTCGAAGGCGGCTTCTCGCGCCCCGAGGCCAAGGGCCAGATGGGCTGGATCGACCTCGACACCGTATACGTCGGCACCGATTTCGGCCCCGGCTCGATGACCAGCTCGGGCTACCCGCGCATCGCCAAGGAGTGGAAGCGCGGCACGCCGATGGCCGACGCCAAGGTCGTGTTCGAAGGCAAGGACGAGGACATCTCGATCGGCGCCTACCGCGACGACACCCCGGGCTACGAGCGCGACTGGGTCTACCGCGGCCTGACCTTCTACACCAACGAGCTCTACCTGCGCGGCCAGGACGGCAGCCTCACCAAGCTCGACCTGCCCGACGGCGCCCAGAAGAGCGCCTTCCGCGAATGGCTCAGCGTCGAGCTGCGCCAGCCCTGGACCGTCGCCGGCAAGGAGCACCCGGCCGGCAGCCTGCTCGCGATCCGCCTCGATGACTTCCTGAAGGGCGACCGCGACTTCGACGTGCTGTTCGCGCCGACCGCCAACACTTCGCTGGCCAGCAGCAGCGTCACCAAGGACCACGTGCTGATCAACGTGCTCGAGGACGTCAAGAACCGCATCTACGTGCTGACCCCGGGCGAGAACGGCTGGAAGCGCGAGCCTCTGGCCGGCGCGCCGGCCTTCGGCACCGTCAGCGTCAGCGCGGTGGATGCCGATGAGTCGAACGACTACTTCATGACCGTCACCGACTACCTGACGCCGACCTCGCTGCTGATGGGCACCGTCGGCCAGGCGCCGTCGCCGCTCAAGCAGCTGCCGGCCTTCTTCGACGCCAGCCAGCACGAGATCAAGCAACACTTCGCCACCAGCAAGGACGGCACCAAGGTTCCGTACTTCATGGTCTCGCGCAAGGACCTCGAGCTCGACGGCGACAACCCGACGCTACTCTACGGCTACGGCGGCTTCGAGGTCTCGCTGACCCCGGGCTACTCGGCCGGCGTCGGCCGCGCCTGGCTGGCCGATGGCGGCGTGTACGTGGTCGCCAACATCCGCGGCGGCGGCGAGTACGGCCCGCGCTGGCACCAGGCCGCGCTCAAGGAAAACCGCAACAAGGCCTACGAGGACTTCGCCGCGGTGGCCGAGGACCTGATCGCCCGCAAGGTCACCCGCCCGGCGCGCCTGGGCATGCAGGGCGGCAGCAACGGCGGCCTGCTGATGGGCAACATGACGGTGATGTACCCGCAGCTGTTCGGCGCCGTGGTCTGCCAGGTGCCGCTGCTCGACATGCAGCGCTACCACAAGCTGCTGGCCGGCGCGTCCTGGATGGCCGAGTACGGCGACCCGGACAAGCCGGAGGAGTGGGCCTTCCTGCGCAAGTACTCGCCGTACCACAACGTCGGCAAGGACGTGGACTACCCGCCGGTGCTGTTCACCACCTCCACCCGCGACGACCGCGTGCACCCGGGCCACGCCCGCAAGATGATGGCGCTGATGGAAGCGCAGGGCCACGACGTGACCTACTACGAGAACATCGAAGGCGGCCACGGCGGCGCCGCCAACAACGCCCAGTCGGCCTACATGAGCGCGCTGGCCTACACCTTCCTCAAGCAGAAGCTGTTCAAGGACAACTGAGATGACGACCCGCCTGCTGCCTTTCGCCGCGAGCCTGCTCGCCGTCGCCCTGGCCGGCTGCTACTCGCCGCCGGCCGAGCCGGAGGCGAGCGCCGACACCGCCACCGCCGCGCCGGCCGTCCGCTCGCCGAGCGCGCTGGCCGAGCTGCCGCCCGCGCCCGTCGCCGCCGCCAAGCCCTACGAAGTGAAGGCCCCGCACGGCGCGGCCCGCAACGACGAGTACTACTGGCTGCGCGACGACAAGCGCGAGAACCCGGAGATGCTGGCCTACCTCAACGCCGAGAATGCGTACACCGACACCGTGCTCAAGCCGCTCGAGGCGCTCGAGGAGACGCTGTACAACGAGCTCGTCGGGCGCGTGAAGCAGGATGATTCCTCGGTGCCGTACTTCGAGGACGGCTACTGGTATTACACGCGCTTCGAGACCGGCAAGGAGTATCCGATCCACGCCCGCCGCAAGGGCAGCATGGACGCGGACGAGCAGGTGCTGTTCGAAGTGAACGAGCTGGCCGCCGGCAAGAGCTTCTACCAGCTCGGCACCTACGAGGTGAGCCCGGACGACCGCCTGGTCGCTTACGCCGAGGACACCAACGGCCGCCGCCAGTACACCGTGCGCATCAAGGACCTGGCCACCGGCGAGGTGCTGCCCGACGTGATCACCGGCGTCTCCGCCAACCTGATGTGGGGCGACGACGGCCGCACGCTGTACTACGTCGAGAATGATCCGGTCACCCTGCTGACCAAGCGCGTCAAGGCCCACGTGGTGGGCGGCGACGTGGCCAAGGCGAAGCTGGTGTACGAGGAGACCGACGAAACCTTCTACATGGGCATCGGCCGCACGCGCTCCGACGACTACCTGTGCATCAGCGTCTCCAGCACCGTCTCGTCCGAGATGCGCTGCACCGAGGCCGATGCGCCGGGCGAGTTCAAGGTGTTCGCGCCGCGCCAGCGCGACTTCGAGTACGACGCCGACCATTACGGCGGCCGCTGGGTCGTGCACACCAACTGGGATGCCACCAACTTCCGCGTCATGACGCTCGCCGACGGCCAGCCCTGGGGCGACCGCGGCCAGTGGCAGGAGTTGGTGCCGCACTCGGCCGACGTGCTGATTTCCGGCGTCACGCTGTTCAAGGGCTTCATGGCGATCGGCGAGCGCTCGGGCGGCCTGCAGCGCGTGCGCATCCGCCACGACGACGGCAAGGAAGAGTTCGTGCAGGCCGAGGAGAGCGCCTACTCGATGGGCGTCTCGATCAATGCCGAGCCCGAGACCGACTGGCTGCGCTACACCTACACTTCGCTCACCACCCCGGCCAGCACGTTTGAAGTGAACGTGCGCACCGGCGAGCGCAAGCTGCTCAAGGAGCAGCCGGTGCTGGGCGGCTTCGACAAGGCCAACTACGTCACCGAGCGCCTGTGGGCCACGGCCCGCGACGGCACGAAGGTGCCGGTGTCTCTGCTCTACCGCAAGGGCTTCGAGAAGAACGGCCAGGCGGCGCTGTACCAGTACTCGTATGGCTCCTACGGCAGCAGCTCGGACCCGGGCTTCAACGCCAACGTGATCAGCCTGGTGGACCGCGGCGCGGTGTACGCCGTGGCGCACATCCGCGGCGGCCAGGAAATGGGCCGGCAGTGGTACGAGGACGGCAAGCTGCTCAACAAGATCAACACCTTCACCGACTTCATCGACGTCACCGATTTCCTGGTCAAGGAAGGCTATGCCGCGCCCGACCGCGTCGCCGCCATGGGAGGCAGCGCCGGCGGCCTGCTGATGGGCGCGGTGGCCAACATGGCGCCCGAAAAGTACAAGGTGATGGTGGCGCACGTGCCGTTCGTGGACGTGGTGACGACGATGCTGGACGAGTCGATCCCGCTCACCACCAACGAGTTCGACGAGTGGGGCAACCCGAAGGACCCGGTGTTCTACGACTACATGCTGTCGTACTCGCCCTACGACCAGGTGGCGGCCAAGGCTTACCCGTCGATGCTGGTCACCACCGGCCTGTGGGATTCGCAGGTGCAGTACTTCGAACCCGCCAAGTGGGTCGCCCGCCTGCGCGCGAAGAAGACCGACGCCAATCCGCTGCTGTTCCGCACCAACATGGAAGCGGGCCACGGCGGCAAGTCCGGCCGCTTCCAGCGCTACCGCGAGCGCGCCGAGGAGTATGCGTTCGTGCTCGACCAGCTGGGCCTGGTCCAGCAGTAAGGGTTTGAACGCGGATCAAGGCGGATAAACGCCGATCAAAGCGGATAAAGCGGTTTTAATCGGGAGGGGCTTTCCGGCGACGGGAGGCCCCCTTTCTATTGATGTGGCCTCAGGAACCAAGAGCGTTTTTGCCACGGATGAACACAGATGAACACTGATAAAAAGCATTCATTGCTCTATCCGTGTTCATCTGTGTTCATCCGTGGCCAAAAACGCTTTTCCATCCAGTCGCTCTATCCGCACTTATCCGTTCTTTCCGCTTTGATCCGCGTTACTGCGGTTGAGTTTGACCTGCTCACCACCCCGCCTGGTCCAGCAACGCCTCGGTAGCCGGGTCGGCGGGTTTGGCGACGAGGCCGCCGCGCGGGTTCACGTAGACCTGGTAGGTCGCGCCGTCGAGCATCGGCAGGTAGGCCGCGCTGCCCCAGCGCGCGTCGGCGATGGGCAGGTCGGCCAGCCAGCGTTCGCGGAATTCCCAGAAGTCCCACTCGCCGCGCAGGTCGTGCACGCTGCGTTCGGCGGTGAGCTCCTGCTTCGGGTCGCCGTAGCGGCCGGACAGGCGCTCGAAGCGGTAGACCGGGCGCATCCCGGCCAGCTGGCCGGGCAGGGTCCAGCGGACTACGCGGGCGTCGAGCTGCCATTCGTCGCCCAGCAGTTCGAGCGTGCGCGGCGCCTCGTCGCCCAGCACCAGCGTCGCCTCGTACCGTTGCGGTGCGAGCTGGCGCAGGCTGATGGTCGCGGCCGGCACGTCCTCGAGCAGCCAGGCGTACTGCCGCAGCAGCCCGCCCAGGCCGGCCAGGGCCAGCGCCACCAGAACCAGCACGGTGCCAATGGTCCGCAGCAGCCAGCGCGAGCCGCCGCGCGACTTGCCGCGGGACTTGCCGCGCCAGGCCAGCAGCCCCAGCAGGAAAAGCACCGCCGCCGCCACCCACAGCCAGGTCGAGATCGCCATCGCCCACCCCACGCTAAAGGACTGGGCCCAGACTATACTCGGCGCATGAACAAGCCCCGACTTGCCCTGCTGCTGTTGAGCCTCGCCCTGGTCGCCGCCTGCGGCACCAAGGGCGACCTGGTGCCGCCGCCGGCGGACGCGCCGCCCGCCAAGGCCGAAACGCCCGCGGCATGAGTGCGTCCCGCCCCCTGCATTTCTCGAAGATGCATGGCGCCGGCAACGACTTCGTCGTGATCGACCTGCGCGGCGGCCAGCCCGCGCCGCCCGCCGCGCTGGTGCGCCAGCTGGGGGACCGCCACTTCGGCGTCGGCTTCGACCAGCTGCTGACCATCGAAGACAGCCACGCCCTCGACTGCGTCGCCCGCTACCGCATCTGGAACGGCGACGGCTCGCCCGCGCAGCAGTGCGGCAACGGCGCCCGCTGCGTCGCCGCCTGGCTGCGGCGCGACGGCGCGGCCACCGGCGCGCGCTTCCGCATCGACAGCCCGGCCGGCGTGATCGACGTCGAGTGCCTGCCCGACGGCCGCTATTCGCTGGGCATGGGCCGGCCCGTGTTCGCGCCCGCGAAGGTTCCCTTCCACGCCGCGGCCGACGCGGCCGTGCACGAGCTGCTGGTCGAAGGCAGCCCGCTGCGCTTCGGCGTCGCCTCGATGGGCAACCCGCATGCGGTGATCGAAGTGGACAGCGTGGACGCGGCGCCGGTACACCGGCTGGGCCCGGCGCTGCAGGCGCGGCCCGAGTTTCCCGAAGGCGTGAACGTTGGCTTCGCGCAGGTGCTGGCGCGCGACCGCATCCGCCTGCGCGTGTTCGAGCGCGGCGCGGGCGAAACCCTGGCCTGCGGCAGCGGTGCCTGCGCCGCGGTCGCGGTGCTGGTGCGCCAGGGCCGCGTCGACCGCGCCGTGCAGGTGGAATTGCCCGGCGGCGTCCTCGCCATCACCTGGCCGGCCGACGAGGCGCCGGTGACCATGGCCGGCCCCGCCACCTTCGTGTTCGAGGGCGAATTCGCCGTCGCCACGCCATAATGCCGGCATCGCCCGGAACGACCCGCCGCACGAGAGGCCCCCGATGATCGAAGAGAAGAACGAGCGCCTGAGCGCCCACGAGGTGGCGACCTTCCTGCGCCGCCACCCGAAGTTCCTGGGCCAGTTCCCGGACCTGGCGCTGTCGCTGGTGGTGCCCAAGGACGAGGGTTCCGCCGCCTCGCTGGCCAGCTACCAGCTCGACGTGCTGCGCGACAAGAACCGCGAGCTCACCCGCCGCCTCAACGAGCTCTACGCCAACGCGCAGGAGAACGAGCGCCTCACGGTGCGCACTCACCAGCTGAGCCTGGCGTTGATGCGCGCCGGCTCCGCGGCCGACACGCTCAAGGCGATGGTGGCGGTGCTGGGCGAGGACTTCCAGGGCGAGATCGTGCGGGTGGTGCTGTTCAAGCCGGTCGCGGGGCTGGAGGCGGACTGGCTGCAGGTGGTCGCCGAGAAGGACGCAGCGCTGGCGCCGTTCCGCGACTTCATCGCCGGCAACGAGCCGATCTGCGGCCGCCTCAACCAGGACAAGCTGGCCCTGCTGTATGGCGCCGAGCAGGCGCGCGCCGCGTCGGCCGTGCTGCTGCCGCTGCCGGGCGTGGGCATGCTTACCGTCGGCAGCGCCGATGCGAACCGCTTCTTCCCGGGCATGGGCACGCTGTTCCTGCGCCTGATGTCGGAAGCGCTCGTCACCGCGCTGGGCCGCTACGCGCACGCCTGATGCCGTGAGCGCCGACGCGCCGCTGCAGGCGGGCATCGAGGCTTTCCTGGGCTACCTCGCGGTGGAGCGGCGGCTGTCGGCGAACACGCTCGACGCCTACCGCCGCGACCTGGGCGACCTGGCCGCATGGATGGACGCGCAGGGCCTCACCGACTGGCGCCGGCTGAAGCAGGAAGCCCTGCGCAGCTACGTCGCCGGCGCGCACCGGCGCGGGCTGTCGGGCAAGAGCCTGCAGCGGCGGCTGTCGGCGGTCCGCAGCTTCTACCGGCATCTGAACCGCAGCGAGAGTTCGGAGCTCAATCCCGCGTTGGGGCTGCGCGCGCCCAAGTCCGCGCGCAAGTTGCCGCAGGTGCTCGATGCCGACGAGATGACGCGGCTGGTGGAAGTGCCGGTGGACGGACCCGACGGATTGCGCGACCGCGCGATGCTCGAGCTGTTCTATTCCTCGGGCCTGCGGCTGTCGGAGCTGTGCGGGCTGCGCTGGAGCGCGCTCGACCTGGCCGACGGCCTGGTGACGGTGCTGGGAAAGGGCGGCAAGAGCCGCGTGGTGCCGGTGGGCAGCCACGCGCGCGAGGCGCTGCAGGCCTGGCGCGAGGCGTCTTCGCCGGGCGTCGGGGCGCACGTGTTCCCGGGGCGAAGCGGCGGGCCGGTCAGCCCGCGCACGGTGCAGCAGCGCCTGCGCAGGCTGGCGATGCAGCAGGGCCTGTTCAAGCGCGTGCACCCGCATTTGCTGCGGCACAGCTTCGCCAGCCACGTGCTCGAATCCAGCGGCGACCTGCGCGGCGTGCAGGAACTGCTCGGCCACGCCGACATCGCCACCACCCAGATCTACACCCACCTCGACTACCAGCACCTCGCCAAGGTGTACGACGGCGCGCACCCGCGCGCGAAGCGGAAGGGCGGCGGCAGCGGCTGAACGCGGCAGGATAGGCCAAGGGTCACCCCTTGCCCCTGCCGCGGGGCGTCCCCACAACCGGAGGACGCCCAGGAGGCCCCATGGACCCCAGTCAGAACCCCAACGTCTTCCACGCCACCACCATCGTCAGCGTGCGCCGCAACGGCCGCGTCGTGGTGGCTGGCGACGGCCAGGTGACCCTTGGCCACACCGTCATGAAGTCGAACGCGCGCAAGGTGCGCCGCCTCGGCCGCGATGGCCAGGTGCTCGCCGGCTTCGCCGGTGCCGCGGCCGATGCGTTCACGCTGTTCGAGTTGTTCGAATCGAAGCTGGAGAAGCACGGCCAGCTGACCCGGGCCGCCGTGGAGCTGGCGAAGGATTGGCGCACCGAGCGCCGCTTCGGCAAGCTCGAGGCGCTGCTGGTGGTGGCCGACCGCGAGACCTCGCTGGTGGTCAGCGGCACGGGCGATGTCATCGAGCCCGAGGATGGCCTCGTCGCCATCGGTTCCGGCGGCATGTACGCCCTGTCGGCCGCGCGCGCCCTGATGGCGCACACCGACCTCGACGCGCACACCATCGCGGTGGAAGCGCTGAAGATCGCCGGTGACGTCTGCATCTACACCAACCGCAACATCGTCAGCGAGGAGCTGTGAGCGTGAGTTCCACCATGACCCCCCGTGAGATCGTCCAGGAACTCGACCGCCACATCGTGGGCCAGCAGCAAGCCAAGCGCGCCGTCGCCATCGCGCTGCGCAACCGCTGGCGCCGCATGCAGCTGGACGATGCGCTGCGCAACGAGGTGATGCCGAAGAACATCCTGATGATCGGCCCCACCGGCGTCGGCAAGACCGAGATCGCGCGCCGCCTGGCCACGCTGGCCAACGCGCCGTTCGTGAAGGTGGAGGCCACGCGCTTCACCGAGGTCGGCTACGTCGGCAAGGACGTCGACGCGATCATCCGCGACCTGGCGGAGATGGCCGTCAAGCAGACGCGCGTGGCGGAGATGCGCAAGGTGCGCACGCGCGCGGAGGATGCCGCCGAGGAGCGCATCCTCGATGCCCTGCTGCCGCGCGCGCAGGCCGTGCGCGTCTGGGGCGAGGATCCGAAGCCGAGCGAGGAGAACAATGCGACGCGCGAGAAGTTCCGCCAGATGCTGC